>CAZWKA010000004.1:0-106709 GCA_964634875.1 uncultured Gammaproteobacteria bacterium | reverse complement strand
TTAGACTTTTTAGCCTCTAAATGGTATACTTGGCCATATAATAAAGCTTTATTTCTAAGCCAAGCGGTATGATCGACCCTAAATATTTTAGTAAGGTTCGTGAGGAATTGTTAGCTTATGCAGAAAAGCGTCGGGAAGTTATTAAAATGACGGGGGATGCTCAGCACCAATCAAAGCGCGCTATTTTTGCTCTCCAGCGTGACGATAAGGATGAAGCTAAAAAGTGTCTCGATGAAGCGGCCAAGCTGCTTGCGACGGTAAATAAGAAATTCCAAAAAGACCAACGCTTGTTTAATGAGGGTTCATATCGCGCTGGACTTGAAGAATTTGCTGAAGCGGCCTTGTTTAACCAATTCCTGCAAGGAAAATCGATAGGTGAAATTAAAGGTTTTAAAATCGATCCTGATCTGTATATTAGTGGCCTGGCGGATGTACCCGGCGAAATTTTGCGTTATGCGATCAAGTCGGCTACGGAACGTAATTTCTTGATGGTTAAAAAATGTTATGACGTCGCAGAGAAAATTATTAGTGAAATGGTAGATATGGATTTAACGGGGTATAACCGTCAGAAGTTTGACCAGGCTAAGGGCGCTTTGAATAAATTGCAACAGGTGGTGTATGAAGTCAGTTTGCAGCAAAAGTAAGTGTCTATGAAATTCAGTTTGGAAAATTTTTGGCAATTAGTAACTAAAAAATGGTTTTGGCCAGCTTTTTTTGGATTGTTAGTCCTGCTCACTTGTTTTTTCTTTCGGTGGGGGGAAATTTTGGGCACACTGCTTGTTTTGCCGATCGGGGCATTTACTGTGATCGAAATTATTTTCTTTGAATCCAGTGGAGCGTATGTTTCGGATACCTACTTAAAGTATGCCACGTGCATCATTTGGATTTTGACAGCGATTGGAATTTTTTATGTAGTAAAAAAGAGGCCGCGCTATAAATTAGTCGCAGGAAGTATTATAGGCTGGTTTATGGCGAGCGCTTTGGTTTGGTGGTTAGGAGTTTGGTATTTAGTGGCGCGATAATAACTATATGTTTTTGAAGAATCTGGCGCATTGGATCTTGCCTCAACTGGCTGATTGGTATTACAATCGGCCCGGTAAAAAAATGATTATTATTGGTGTAACTGGCACTAAAGGCAAGTCGAGTACGTGCCGTTTTATTGCGTCTGTGCTTGAAGCGGGCGGGTACAAGGTTGGCCTCATGACTACGGTCGAATTCCAAATTGGCAGCGAACGATTCCCAAATAAGCAAAAGATGAGCATGCTCGGCAAAGGGCAAATTCAAAAGATGCTGGCGAAAATGGTGGAGGCTGGCTGCCAGTATGCTGTTGTTGAAACATCGTCACAAGGAATTCTACAGAATCGTCATTTGGGTGTTCATTATGATATTGCCGTGTTTACGAATCTCGGGCGTGAACATGTGGAGGCGCATGGTAGTTATGAAAATTTGCGCGCAGACAAAGGTAAGCTTTTTAAAATCTTGAAGCAAGAGCCAAATAAAATTTTAAACGGCAAAAAAATTTCCAAAATAAATATTGTTAATAGCGATGACAAAGAAGCGCAGTTTTTTGCTGCGTTTCCAGCTGACGAATATTGGTCGTATGGAACGACTTCATCAGATAAACCGCACCATGTACTTGCTGAAAAAATTGTAGCATCAAGTCGGGGGGTGGATTTTGAGGTTGGGGGACAGCCCTATCATCTGGCGATCCTGGGAGGATTTAATGCCGCAAATGCGGTGGCAGCAATTACTGTTGGGTTATCGCAAGGAATTGCTCCTGCCCAAATCGCCCAGGGTCTGGTAACGGTTACGTCCATTGCTGGCCGAATGCAGTTTGTGGAGGTGGGGCAGCCCTTTAAGGTGTTTGTAGACTATGCGCACGAGCCCATGAGCCTTACAGCCCTTTTTACCGCCCTTAAAACAGTAATTGGATCAACTAAGCGAGTCATTGGCGTAGTGGGATCTGACGGCGGCGGACGAGATAAAGGTAAGCGAGTAGAAATGGGTAGAATTGCTGGTAAACTCTGTGATGTGGTCGTTGTTACCGATGTTAATTGCTACGATGAAGATCCGGCCGAGATTGCCGAAATGCTTGCAATTGGTGCTCGCGAAATGGGTAAAAAGGATGGTGTTGATTTATTTGTTGTGGTCGACCGGCGGGAGGGGATTGCCCAAGCACTTAAACTGGCTCAACCTGGCGATGCGGTAGCGATTACAGCGAAAGGAACTGAGCCGTATATTGCCGTTGCGGATGGTAAACAGATTCCGTGGGATGATGCGACGGTTGCGAAAGAATTATTGCAAACACTTTCAATCTAAGTGGGGATATGACCCTCAGTAAAAAGATTTCTTTACGCGAAAACGAAAAAATTGAAGTCGTCCTTGCTCAGCACGGTATTCGGGTGGCGGGAAGGTATTTTTTTGCGGGCGCAGTATTGTTAACCGTTTCATTTTTTAGTTATTGGCTTTTAAGCCATGATTGGTGGGGGCAGGCGGTTTTTTTCTTAGGATTAGCTATCGGTTTTGGAACGATTGTACGGGCGTGGTTTTTCCATACAGCTAATGTGCTGGTCATAACTTCTGAACGGGTTATTCGGGTTGTGCGGCGCGGTTGGTTTGACGAGCTGGTAACGTCGCTGTACTTTGACGATATTTATGATACGACAGTGCGTCGGCAGGGAATTTTGGGGCGTTTTTGTAATTATGGTACTATCGTCCTTCGCGCCAAAGAAAGCGGCCGGGCTGTTGAGATGAATTTTTTGAAAGATCCAAGTGGGGTAGAGCAAGCTATCTTAGATCAGCGCGAAATATTTCAAAATAAAAAAGAACGGACTGACGTGGAAGGAGTTTATGGTAATTTTCTTGTCATGGTACCAAAATTTTCACCCAGTGAACTTCGTGCTGCGGCTGAAGCCATTGAGCGCCGATTGGCAGAGCAGCAAGCGGTTGCTCGCCACTAAAAAAAATGCTATACTGAGCGTATCTTAATACGCCGTGTGTTGCTGTTAATTTTACGTTGCTTTTCGTGGTATGCGCCAGCGCGCTGAAAGTACTTGGAAAAGAGTTTTTTATTCACGCTGGTTTTTGGCGGTTCTTTTTGTGCTGTGTTTTTTGGTTTTATTCGCCTATGCCCGGGCATTTTATGCCGATTACCAAGTAGAACAAGAGATTAAGCGCCTACAAGCCGAAACTAAAGTCTTACAAGCTAAGAAGCTGGAAACCCTCGAGATGCTCAAGCATGTCAAATCAAGTGCTTTTGTTGAAGAACAGGCGCGAGAAAATTTAAATTTGGTTAAGCCGGGTGAAAATATGGCTATTATTACTTCACCTAGCGCTCCGCGTAGACAGCCGACCGAGTATGTGGTACAAACAGAACAGCCAGAGGTTTCTAACCCTAAGGAATGGTGGAATTATTTCTTTGGACGCGAATAATCATGTTATTTTTTAATTAGTTTTTTATGGAATCTACACCAGGAATGGGTGCAGGGATGGGCAGGCCTATCCAAACTGCTCCGCTAATGCCAGAGCCTAAAGCAAAAGCAACTAAGCGTGCTTTTATTTCTGGCGTACTTATTTTCATTGGCATTGTTGTGGTACTGTTTGTTGGCCTTGGTTTATACCAGGTCTACGGGCGACTTTCAACTGGACAAACAACAGTTATGTTTGCCCGTGTACTTCGCTTGCCTATTGCCAAAGTTGACGGGCAGCCTATTTTATTTAGTGAATACGCTGCAGATTTTCAGGCCATCAAATTGGTCAGTGAGTATGACAAAGCAAACAATGGCCCAACCGCGAACCTCACGGCTGAACAGCAATCTGATCAGGTACTGTGGCGCTTGATTAATAACCGCTTGGTTGCGGCATCTGCCGCCAAGTATGGTATCCAGCTTGATCGGAATCAGGTAAACCAGATCCGCGAAGAAATCCTGAAGAAGTTCAAAACTCCAGCTGATGCTGATAAAGAATTGGCAACTCGGTATGGTTGGGATATGAATACATATACCGAAAAAGTAATTACCCAGTATGTACTTCAAAACCAACTGGTTGATGCGGTCAGTAACGATGAAGAATGGCGGGCAGTAGTGAAGGGGCATGCCGAAAGCGTGCTCGCAAAACTTAAAGCAGGCGGCGACTTTAATCAGTTGGCGATGCAGTACAGTGAAGATATTGATACGGCACCTAACGGTGGCCAGCTCGATTGGTTAACTGTTGGTCAAGGTGCAATGGTTCCTCAGTTTGAAGTAGCGGCTCAAGCGCTGAAGAAAGGTGAGTATACACAGGAGTTGGTGGAATCACCGTATGGCTTTGACATTATCAGACTCGATGATACTAAAACAGTTAAAGAAAAAGATCCTGCTACAGAGAAAATGGTTGATCGCACGCAGATCAAGACTGCACATATCGTTTTCGCCTATGCTAATTTGAGCACTTACTTGGATTATATGACAAGTAAGTCAAATATTCATGTATACGGCGCTGCACATAATCCATTTGAGACTGCTTCTTCAACATTACAATAATACTTTTTGCGTGAGGGGCGCAGTAACGCATGTTGCTGCGCTTCTCATTTCGCGGGTATATTGCGAAATATACCCACTCATTCGATGAAAATGACAAAATAAATTTTGTCGCTTTGCATCTCATTTCGCGGGTATACAAAAGGTGTATCCGCGGCGTTCAGAGAAAATCATCGAGCGTGGCTCGTGATTTTACTCTTCACTTGCGGGTATAGTATAGTGGTAATATGCGACCTTCCCAAGGTCGAGCGACGGGTCCGATTCCCGTTACCCGCTCCATATACACAAGTCAACTTTGGTTTAAGCTGGCGCGTGAGAAAAATGTAGCTTGTATGCCTGATAAATTTACGGCCACCTGGATTTCCCACACTTCTTCGAGTGATTTTTTACGCTGCCCGAGAGCGTATTATTTAAAGCATGTTTACCGCGACCCAAAAACGAATCATAAAATAAAAGTAATGGCGCCAGCGCTCGCGCTCGGGCAAGCAGTGCATGAAGTGCTTGAATCGTTATCGGTATTGCCGAAGACAACACGTTTTTCTGAGTCCCTGATTGCAAAACTTGATCGTGCCTGGGAAAAGGTGAAAGGTAAAAAAGGCGGTTTTACGGATCCGGATGTAGAGTATTCCTACAAAATGCGCGCTCAAGAAATGCTGCGGCGGGTAATGCAAAACCCGGGGCCTTTGGCCGGATTGGCAGTTAAAATACAAATGGACCTCCCGTATTTTTGGCTGTCCGAAGAAGATAATATCATTCTCTGCGGTAAAGTTGACTGGCTCGAGTATTTGCCCGAAACAGACACCGTACATATTATTGATTTTAAAACCGGTAAATCCGAAGAAGATCCGGATTCGCTGCAGTTACCGATCTATGTTTTGCTCGTCAACGAGTGCCAAAAGCGCCATGCCTCCAAGGCTAGTTACTGGTATTTGGATGCGAGTACTACGCTTACCCCGAAGACACTGCCTGACATTGAAAGTTCGCGGGCGAAAGTGTTAGAAATTGGCCGCCAAATGAAGGTGGCGCGTCAGATTGAGCGGTTTAAATGCCCGGAAGGCGAAGGAGGTTGTTTTGCCTGTCGTCCCATGGAAATGGTCATTGATCGCGAAGCTGAATTTGTCGGCAACGATGAATATAATTACGACGTCTATATTTTGAACAAAGCGGACGAAGAAAATCGAGAAGGAATCATTTTATAGTTCCGATGAAGCTGTGGTTTATTAGCTTTTAAAAGCTCTGCATGCCCCGAAAAAAGTTGGTAACGCTTGATTTTAATACCGAATTTGGCCGAGCATTTGAGCTGATGGAAAAAACCAGTCACAATGTTTTTATTACTGGGCGAGCGGGGACAGGCAAATCGACACTCCTCAGTCATTTTCGCGATACAACCAAAAAGAATGTTGTAGTTCTGGCGCCCACAGGTGTGGCCGCCGTCAACATCGCCGGACAGACAATCCATTCTTTTTTTCATTTTAAGCCGGACGTAACAGTTCAAAAGGTGCGTCGTACCAAGGTATCAGAAAGCGACGTCGTCACCTATCAGCGGCTCGAGACAATTGTGATTGACGAAATTTCAATGGTGCGGGCTGATCTCTTGGATTGTATCGATGTATTTTTGCGCTTGCACGGGCCGTATTCTGGCAAACCATTTGGTGGTGTACAAATGATTTTTATCGGTGATTTGTTTCAACTCCCGCCAGTGACAACAGCTGATGATGCAAAAATTTTTGCCGGGCATTATACCAGCCCATACTTCTTCTCCGCTCATGTTTTTTTGCCAGGGCAGCAGGAATTATTTGGTGAAGCTACCGACTTTAGGATGGAGCGTATTGAGCTTACAAAAATGTATCGTCAAAAAGACGCTGATTTTATCGAACTTTTAAATAGTATTCGGAGTGCTACAGCTACGCAAGCCGCGTTCGACAGGCTCAATGCACGGCTTAATCCGGCGTTTGAACCTGCCCCTGAAGAAATGTACATGTATCTGACCACAACTAATGCGATGGCCGAAGAAGTGAATGCGCGCAAGCTGGGCCAGCTTGAAACTGATAACTATTTTTTTAAAGGTCAGATTGGTGGTAAGTTTGATGAAAAATATTTACCCACTGCACCGGATTTGAATATTAAAATTGGCGCTCAGGTAATGATGCTTAACAACGATCTCGGTGGACGCTGGATTAATGGTACGGTCGGACGGGTTGAAAGTGTTACCGATGGAGGTGACGGAGAACCGCGGGCGATAGCGGTGCTCCTTGAAAATGGAGTGGTCGAAATGGTGACCCCGCATCGTTGGGATATTTATAATTTTAGTTATAATGCTGATTCTAAGCATATTGAGTCGGAATCCGTTGGCACTTTTACACAGTATCCGCTCAAATTGGCATGGGCCGTTACTATCCATAAAAGTCAGGGTAAAACTTTTGAGCGGGTGATCATTGATGTTGGCCGGGGCACCTTTTCGGCCGGTCAGCTCTATGTTGCCCTTAGCCGCGCCACAACCCTTGAGGGGCTAGTGCTTAAGCGGCCGCTCAACCGGCGCCATGTTTGGCTTGATGCTAAGGTGATAGAATTCATGGGTGCCAAACTTCAGCCTATAACTGATTAACTGCTATGTTTTTACGAAAACACGCCAAGAAGTTATTTTGTGGAGCGGTTGTATGTAGTATAGTTGGGGTATTTTTTATAAATTTTCGTATTGTTGCTACCACCAGAGAAAGCATATTTACTTCCCTCGAAAAAGTTCCAAAGTCAGAAGCTGCTCTGGTCTTGGGTGCCAAGGTGACAACAGCAGGGGCGTTGAGCGGCGTCTTAGAAGACCGGGCAAGTACCGCCGTTGAACTGTACGAGGCTCAGAAGGTTAAAAAAATACTGGTGAGCGGTGACCATGGGACAAAAGAATATGATGAAGTCAATGCTTTAAAAAATTATTTTTTGGCTGCCGGTGTGTTGCCAGAGGATTTATTTTTGGATCATGCCGGATTTGATACTTATGATAGTTTGTATCGGGCGCGTGACATCTTTAAGGCAGAATCACTTATTATTGTTACGCAAAATTTTCATCTACCTCGCGCTGTTTATATTGCCCACGGTTTGGATATTGAAGCAGTAGGGTTTTCTGCTGATAAGCATGTGTACGCTGGCGCAGTGCTCCAGGGAAGGATACGAGAATCTTTGGCGCGGGTAAAGGCTTTTGGGTCGCTCCTTTTTAGAGTTTCGCCCAAGTTTTTAGGTCAGGCAATACCACTCACGGGTACGAGTACACTGAGTTGGGATTAGTTTTTTGATGTGTGGTGGTTAGTAGCTGTAATATATGGTATACTCTGTACAGATTAATTTTTATTTTTTTAATTATGAAAACAACACCCGTCATGCTCGCTGAAGCAGACTCTCGTTGTTCAAACGGCTGCTGCCGTACCAACAGTTCGATGTGGTATAAGCTTTTAAAACTTTTTTTGGTGGTGGCAGTCTTTTTGCTCATATTTTGTTTAGGCGCAGCGTCGGTGGTACATATGTCTGGTGGCGTGCATAGGAAGGTTGTGGGCAGCACAAAGATGTACCCTGTCTCCGGGGCTATGATGGATTGGAGCGATGGGCGCGGTATGAAGATGGAAAAGAAAGAGGCGACCTCATGGCAACGTATGTTTGGCACGATTACCAAAATAGAAGGAAACAATCTTACTCTCCTTGATAATGCTGCCGCAGAAACGGTAGTAATGAGCACGCAAGATACAATTATTATCCAAGCTGGTGCTGAGGTTGGTTTGGCTACGTTAAAGGTGGGGCAGAATGTTGTAGTGGTCTTTTCTCTGACCGAAGAGAGACAGCAGGTGGCAAAAACGATCAGCGTTCAATAAAAATCGCTAAATAAAAATATCCTGGCATAGTGCCAGGATATTTTTATTTAGCCAAATAGTTGAATGTTTTGTGAAGGGGCGCTTCCGGGAAGCAGGCCTTCAATGCGCGCCAGTTCTTGTTCAACAACAGGCCCGTCGTAATCGCCGGAGTGGGCGGTTACGCCGCTGTAGACTGGTGCTTTCTGATCGAGGTGTAAGTTGAGCAGCCACTCAGCAGTATTTTCTTCAAGGTACAGATGGAAGCGGGGGAAAAGTTCCCCATGGAAACGCTTGGCAAAACTTTTGATATTGCCATTACGATCACGCAAAAGTGCATATCCAGTGCGCCTGATAAAAAGCTCAGGATCGGGTACGAGGGTTTTAGAAACACGTAGTTGCATAGGCCGATATACTAGCATTTATAACTAAAAAGGCAAATTTAGGATTTGACCACAACCTTAAAAAGTGGTACATACCCCTTAGTTTCCCCTGTTTTTAGGGTTTAACTGGACCAGAGGAGTTTTCGAATGATGATGCAGCGTCCCCCGATCGACTTCTGGTTTTCGCTTCATCCATTGCTACTTGGTGATGTGCTGATGCCCTATACGCTGTCGGTAAGGCTCGATGCGGCAACTGATGGTGGTGTGGTTGGTTTCTCTCCTGCGGGGTATGGTGAAAGTGCCCTGGGAGATGTCCAAACCGATGTTCAACAGCGACGCTTGGCGGTCGGGTTACCCAAGTTTAACCTGGCCTTCCTGGAACTTTGCCTCACCGGATTTCTACGTGTCCCACCGCAGCGCGCGTTTTGGGAAATGGTCTATAGCATTCGTCGCTCTGGGTTAAAGATGCCGCATGGATCGGCGATTAACCACGACCTTGCGGAGCGTGCCTTTGCGGGCTGTTGGTGGTACGCTGCCCACGTTACCGCGTCGATGAATTTGGGGCGGGCACGGACCTCGGTTGTGAATATTACTCGTTTTATGGTGGCGGCGGCAGATCGTTTTACAGCGGCGATAAATGGGGAACCAGAAATTTTGGAAGGTGCCCGGCAGTGGCGCTCTGTACAAGCCAGACGTCGCGCTTCGGCTACTACTACTCATGCCCGACGGGTCTGAAGCCTGGTGATATGTCTTGTTGATGTGTCGCCAGGCAGTCAATCATTCTACGCCACTCGTAGTTTGATTGACACAATAACCCGTGAAGATTATACTAATCTTCACGATTACAAGCCTCCTTGGTTCAGTGGTAGAACAGCGGTATCGTAAACCGCATGCGCCAGTTCGATTCTGGCAGGAGGCTCTGAGGAAATAAATGATATCCACATTCCGTCATAAGCGGGATTTTTTATTTAAAGGGGGTATGCTATACTAAGGAAGCTTATGATTCAGCTACAAGGAGTTTCAAAATTTTATACGACCTCATCCGTGGGCCTCAGGGACATTAATTTGTTGATTGAAGCGGGGGAATTCGTTTCGATTGTCGGTCAGAGCGGTGTTGGTAAAACAACGCTGGTAAAGCTCTTGATTGCCGAAGAACAGCCCACAAAAGGCCGGGTAGAGATTGGGGGGTGGGATATTACTCGCATTGGTCGGAATGATATTCCGTACCTTCGTCGACAAATTGGGGTTATTTTTCAGGATTTCAAGCTTTTGCCAAAAAAGACCGTTTTTGAAAACGTGGCTTTTGCTTTGGAAGTTGCTGGGACGAGTCCACATCGGATCAAGCAAGTTGTGCCGCAAGTTTTGGATATTGTTGGGCTGTCCGGAAAGTACGACCGTTACCCTAATCAGATTTCGGGTGGTGAGCAGCAGCGCGTTGTTATTGCGAGATCGTTGGTGCACACACCAAAAATAATTGTTGCCGATGAGCCGACCGGGAATCTTGATTCGATTAACACTGAAGAAATCATTACAATACTTAAAAAAATTAACGAGTTTGGGACAACAATCGTGCTGGTAACGCATAACCGGGAAGTTGTAAACCAACTGCGCCGCCGCGTCATTACGCTACACGATGGCAAAGTGATCAGCGACGAAGCTGAGGGTAAATATGTTTTGTAGCCTATGACATCTTTTTTTCGGATCATAAAATTTGCCTTCCAGGACATTGCCCGCAATGTAGGTTTGTCGTTCATGACTGTTTTCATTTTGATCCTGATGCTTTTGTCGATCAATATTTTATGGTCCGTGCAAGTGGTTACAACGGAAGCAGCAAGTCTTATTAAGAATCAGGTAAACGTTAGTTTTTATTTGGTTTCAACGGCAACTGATAAAAATACTGCTGACCTTAAAAATTTCATTACCTCGTTTTCGGAAGTTACCGATGTACAAATCCTTACCAAACAAGAGGTGTTGGAGTCGTTTCAAAAACGTCACCAGATGAGTAAAGAAGTGCTTGATGCCCTCAAAGAGCTGGGAGGGAATCCGTTTGGTCCAACCCTTGTTGTTACTACCCGTCAACCAGAAGATTACAAAAAAATTATTGACGCACTCGATGTTCCCGAGTACCGTCCACTTATTGAATCCAAGAGCTTTGATGGTCATGAAGAAGCGATTACGACAATTCAGAACATTACGAATCGCGTTGAAAATGTCGGGCTTGGCTTATCACTTATTTTTGCCATTATTTCTTTCCTGATCATTTTTAACACCATCCGGGTGGCAATCTATACCCAACGTACCGAAATTAGCATTAAACGCCTCGTGGGAGCTAATAATTGGTTTATCCGAGGTCCATACCTGGTTGAATCAGCTATCTTTACGCTGGCGAGCCTCATAATCAGTGGCCTGGTTATTTATAAGGCTTTTGGCTGGATTGACCCGTATTTAAGCGTAGTATTTCCGACCGGTTTTTCCTTGACAAATTACTACCATTCACATATCCTTACGTTGATTTTAGTCCAGGGCGGCGCAGTGTTGTTCCTAACTGTTCTTTCGAGCGGTTTGGCGATGCAAAAGCACCTTAAGGTCTAAAATGGGCTCATTTTACAGTATTTCCGCCCTAGGGCGGATTTTTATTCGGGGATCGTCTAATGGTAGGACAGCAGCCTTTGAAGCTGTTTATTCAGGTTCGAATCCTGGTCCCCGAACTTAGCGAGTGTGCTGGGTCACAGTTTAAAAGTAAAATGCCAAAGAGGCATTTTTTTGTTTGCGCAGGTGAGTTGGGCGTGGTAATTCTTGCTCGGAAGACCGTGAACGGTTATCTGGATGACTTTTTACGCGTATATGGTACACTAGAGGCATATTCATAATAAAAATATATGCTTTTTTTAGACAGTGAACACGGTCCGAGTTTTGAAGTTGCGGCAGGTCGGCGTGATGATACTGTGGTTGATGAAGTTATGCTTGCCGATGAAAGTGATATCGTCCAGCCAGAAAGCGAAGCCTCACAGGAACGTAAGGTTGTGTCAGAATCAAAAGTGGAGATAAATAAAATAATTAATGATGCGTTAAAGTCTTTTGGTGTCTATAGCAAAGATATGAACGCCCTTGAAAGGGTTTATGATACCTATGCAGATAAAAGTAGTTTGCGTCTGCTGGTTAGTTTTATTAAAAGAAATGTTGATGCTGGAAGCGAAGTGGTTCGTCAGCGTGCCGAGCAACCTATTTCTGCGGCTGAGCATGTACGTTGGCAAGCAAAGTTACTTTTTGCGCTTAGTCAAATTGACAAGAGCAGAGAGTCGGTTATCCGAGCGCTTAAAGATGTAAAACCGGCTGTTTCGCAAAATTCAGAAAAAAAAGATCCTAAGGATGGTTTAAAAAAAGGCATGTTTGTATTGAAGCTAGAACATGTTCGCGACCTTATTTTGGCTGAAGACACTGCTTTTTTTGATCGGTTGCACAAAGAAGTTGGTGTTTAATTTCTCCGGTGGTGAATATTTACTCATGAAAGCCCTGTCTATGCGAGAACATGAACCGTTCCAACCTAAAGCGGAACGCCGCGACCGTCAAGTCGAACGCCTGCTTGAAGGCCTTAAAAAAATGTCCGATAGGGTTAATCGGGAATTTGCACCAGAACTTACCATTGACCTCATGCTGCCGGATGGCACGCTTAATATGGAAGCGTGGGCAACTAAAAGGAATAATGGTCCATTTCGCCGGACTAAGAATGGACAAAACCCCGATGATCGGGGAGAAGATACTATTCAACATGATAAGGCCTTTGTGCGAGCCTTAGAATTGGAGCGCGCCCATGCTGAAGTGGATGATACTGACATTTCGCCAGGAGTGGCGGGTGAAGAAGAACTGCTGGAGCGCTTTCGCAAAAAAAGAATAGAAGGGGTAGGTTTTAAATTGGAGATGGCGCTTACTATTATGCTCCACAAGGTTATTGGAGAAGAGTTTTTAGTAGCACGCACCACTAATTTTGATAATAATAAACACGGAGTTGATCACCAAATTATTGATCGAAAAACCGGAAATGTTGTATGCACCTTTGACGAGGTGGCTGATGAGCTCGACGGTGAAAGGCACGCTGAAAAAATTAAAAAGGTGCGCGATACTGCGCGTAAGGGTGGGTCAAAAGTTAAATACGGTTTGACGTTTACTGGTTCTGAAAATAACAGAAAGTTGGTACGTCAGAATCTTAAGGATATCCCTTTATTTACTTTGTCGCTCAGCCGTCCTGAGTTAGATAGTTTGCTCCAAGGAATGGATGTGGATCCCGATGCTCCGTGCACATCGGTAGAATTGCAATTTTTCGATACATTAATGCTTGCGTTAGAAGAACAAAGGCAAATGCTCTCGAGAGAAGATATGCCACCTGGGGTTAAAAATAATTTGGAAGCTTTTAAAGCATCTTTTGCTCGCATGCGTCAACTTGGTAGTAAAGTGCGTTAAGTGTGGCGCCTGGATCAAAAAATACTCCCGAATCCATCGGGAGTATTTTTTGATCCCCGAATTCGTGCCCGCTGGACGAACAAGATAGATTTCGGGGAATGTGCTAGGTTGGTCCGAACTGAGCGATGGCCGTGCTGGTTGCCAAGGTCTTTTCGCGTAGCTGGATACCTCGGTAGGTGTGGCTATGGCGCGCTACAGGGCCATTGGTGCGACTTTTCGCACGTTGCGCCACTGTTTTTGCCTTGACGACTCTCAAGCTGAGGGCCCTCGGTCGTACGATGAGCCGGGTCCACCCTTTTTTTGGGTCGTAGACATAACACTTCCATCCTGCGCTGCGCACTTTTCTCGCGTTCACCCAGTAGGCGTAGCCTTCGTAAACCAGACGAGCTCGTGTCATGGATCTGCTCCAGCGATGGTGTGGTAGTTCGATGGTGATTTGCCATAAATCAGCACGAGGTTCCTCGATGCTTACCTTGCAAGTTTCATGGGCAAGGTGTTTGAGAAACCAGGCTATGACCGCGTCCCAATCAAGATCGGTAAGGAGGTCTGGCGGTTTGCCGTACAGCACCATGACTTTAGCTTGGAGACGTTTTTTCCTTTCATCGTCAAGCCAAAAGTATTTGGTGATGAGCCAAACGTATAGGCTCACGAAGAGCCCAGTATCGACGCAGATATGCCGTTGTCGCATGAACCCTCCTTTTTATAAGTTTCAACGTACCATATCAGGTGTATCTCTTGGCGTTGTATTTGTCAACCCGTTTTTATTTTCCAGCATTTTCTCCGGCAATTCGTCCGGTTGCCCAGGCGGCCTGCAAATTAAAACCACCGGTATACCCATCAATGTTTAAAATTTCACCAGCAAAAAAAAGTCCTGGGCAGAGTTTTGATTCCATGGTTTTTGGATTTACTTCAGAGAGTTCGACGCCACCGGCGGTAACAAATTCGTCCCCAGCACCACGAATAATTGCTTGCAAAGCGGTTTTCTTCAAAGAACGTGCTGCAGCCTCCAGTTCTTGGTTGCTGATTTCACCATTTTTCTTTTCACCAGAAAGTCTGTATTCCTTGATAATAACTTCAACGATTGAAGTGGGTACAAAAAAATGAAGGGTATTTTTAAAAAATTTTTTAGGATGTTCTAGTGCTTTGTTTTTAAGCGCGGTGATGAGTTCTTGGTGGGATTGTTCGGGAACAAAATCTATGCTGAGTGGTAGGGGATTGGTAGGGCTAAAGTCATCAAAAGCAGTCAGTGAAGAGAGCGCGAAAACAGCGGGGCCGGTAATGCCGCTGTGTGTAAATAAAAAGGGGCCGGTAGCTTGGTGCACCGTCGTGCGACCGCCCGACAAACAGGCTTGTCGGATGGAAACGCCGGCTAGCGCCCGGGGCCATTTTTCTTTGGTGATGAACGAGTGTAAGCTTGGGCCGAGTGTGGTGATGGTGTGGCCGAGCGATTCGGCGAGCGTATACCCGTCCCCAGTAGACCCGGTGTGGCGGTAGGCTTGCCCGCCTAAAGCGAGAATTACTTTGTCGACTTTACGTGGTTGGTTTTTTTTGGTGTGTATTAAAAAACCATTAGGGATTTTTTCTATTTTTACCGCTGCCTGGCCGAGGAGTACGGCGGTGTGATATTTTTTGAACAATGTTTCGAAAACGTTGACGATGTCGGTGCCGTGGTCAGAAACTGGAAAGACGCGATTGTCGACTTCGCATTTGAGGGGAACGCCGTGGTTTTCAAACCAGGTAATAACAGCTTCGGGAGGAAAAGCGTTAAAAGCGGAAATAAGAAATTTATTGCCGCGAGGGTATTTGGTAAGGGTTTCTTTAAGGTCGGTAAGGCCGGTGGTCACGTTGCAACGGCCACCGCCGGAGATAATGACTTTTTTACCCAAGGAGTCGTTTTTTTCAAATACAAAAACTTCTGCTTTTGGATTGGTTTCATTGATTGTTGCTGCTGCCATGAGTCCGGCTGCGCCTCCACCAATTATGGCTATTTTCATGCTCGTTTATTTATTTGAACGTAGCTTACCTGAAAGGCTGCTCTTTGCATAGCTTCGTTTAAAAAGGCAAATGACCAGTCGATAGCTGGCCATTTGGAGTATATTATCGTGCCACGGTGGTACTTGGCCTGATTTGAATGCTTTGAGCAGTAATGGTGCCGTCACTATTTGCTGAGCCGCTGACAGTAATTTCTTGGTCGGCGACTAGGTCGGCTGGAGACCCGTTGGTTGCTTTCATGATTTGTGTGCTGGTAGAAAAAAAGATTATTTTGGAACCACCATCGCGAAGTTTAACAGTGACACTGGAGTTATCGGTCGAGAGTACCTGGCCGCTTACAAAGCCGCCGCCAGCGCCCTCTGGCGCACCTGCTCCACGTCCAACGAAGGTACCACCACCGAAGCCACCTGGGCCTTGACCCCGTCCTTGTCCAGGAACAAAAGTACCATTTCCGGGTCCAGCGGGGGTTGTTTTGCTTTTACTGTAAGCGAACCCTCCGTAAAATGCTCCGGCACCGACAATTAGGATGGCCATGACAACGAGAATGTTTTTGTTCATAGTTTTTATATTAGTTTTTAAAAATAATTTTATTCATAACGTAAAGCAACGATTGGATTAAGTGCAGCAGCACGCCTAGCTGGGTAATAGCCAAACAAAATACCGATGCCAGCTGAAACACCAAAAGCTAAAAGAATGGATGATAACGAGACTTTGGTTTGGAGTAAGCCCAACGAAGTAACGCCAAATGAAATAGCACAGCCAAGCACGACCCCGATTAAACCACCAAGAAAGGTGAGCATGATTGCTTCGATAAGGAATTGCAGGTTAATGTCTTTGCGCTTAGCACCGATTGCTTTTCGGAGGCCGATCTCTTTGGTGCGTTCGGTAACAGTGGTTAGCATCATGTTCATGATTCCGATGCCGCCCACAACCAAAGAGATGCCAGCGACAGCGGCGAGAAGGATGGTGAAGGTCTCGGTAACGCTTGAGGCTGTGGCCACAATGTCGGCTTGATTTAAGGTGCTGAAGTCAGCCGCCGCTGGGTCGGAAATATTGTGACGATCCAAGAGAAGTAAGGTAATTTCTTCTTGTAAGGCAGTCATTGTCTCTGCGCTGGCAGCTTGAACACTAATGGTGCTTACGTAATTGTCTCCTGCTAAAAAACGTTGAGCGCTTGATAGGGGAATAAAGATGATATCGTCTTGGCTGCCAAACCCGCTGCCGCCTTTGGCCTTGGTGATGCCGATGACTTTGAATTCAATGCCGCGGATACGTATAGTTTGTCCTACAGCTTCGGCTCCTTCGCCAAAGAGATCGTCCCGCGTGGTTGGGCCAAGCACGGCAACCTTTGAGATGCTGCGAATGTTTTCATCAGTAATAAAGTTTCCTTCATCAACGGTAACGTTGCGTACCCCTGGGTAAGCTGGGGTCGTGCCAATGACCGACGTGTTAGTGTTGTTGCCTTTAGCTGTTATTTGGTAGCGGCCAGATACTTCAGGAGCAACAGCTTGGGCGATGGTAATTTGTTCGGCGATAGCGTCGGCATCAGCTTGGGTAAGGGTTCGAGCGCTACCGCGTCCGGCACTGACCTGAACGCCGGCTCCACGCTGTGCGCCAGGGGTTATCATAATTAGGTTTGAACCGATCGATTGGATGTTGGCCTCGATAGACCCTTGGGCACCTTGGCCGATTGAAACCATGGCTATAACCGAGCTAATACCAATGACGATGCCTAAGACCGTCAAACCAGAGCGTGCCTTGTTGGCCGAGAGTGCCCCATAGGTCTCTTCAAAAATATCGGCCAGGTTCATACGGTTTTGATTATTCTTTTAGAATGGTTTTTGGTGTCACTGACAACTAAGCCGTCTTTAATAAAAATAATTCGGTCAGCATGTTCCGCAACATCGCTTTCATGCGTAATAAGAATAATTGTGCGCCCTTGTTCATTATTCAATTTTTGGAAAGTACCGAGAACAATTTCACCGGTACGGGAATCTAGGTTTCCCGTTGGTTCATCGGCTAAAATAAGCGAGGGGTTATTAACCAATGCACGGGCAATAGCGACGCGCTGAATTTGTCCTCCAGAGAGTTGGTTTGATAAATGCAAAAAATGATCTTCGTCAAGACCGGCGGCTGCGAGTGCATTACTGGCAATTGCCGCTCGTTTTTCTCGGGGGATGCCGGCGTACACCAAAGGGAGCATGACGTTTCGAAGCACGGTTGTTCGGGGGAGCAAGTTGAAAGACTGAAAAACAAAGCCTATTTTATCTTTGCGAATATCGGCCAGTTCGTCTTCGCTCAGGGTTGAAACATCTTTGTGATCAAGAAAATAACCTCCTGTGGTGGGGGTATCGAGTGCGCCTAGGATATGCATAAGAGTTGATTTACCGCTCCCTGAGGGTCCCATGAGTGCGACAAACTCACCATCGTTAATGGTAAAGCTGACACCTTTAAGTGCTTGAAATTCAATGACGCCTGTTTGGTAAGTTTTGGTAACGTCCTTAATTTCAATCATATTAGCGACCCTGGAAACGAATATTTCCGGCGCCTGTTCCGCCTGTTGGTCTGGTTGCACCGGTGCCGCCAAAGAGACTCGGTGCGGTTGCGGCGCTGCTCGCCTGAGCCGTGGTTTGGATGGTTCTGATAATAACTTGGTCGCCTTCACTTAGTCCTGAAATGATTTCAACGGAGGTGTCATTGCTTGCACCCACTTCAATGTTTTGTTGTCGTGGGGCGGTTTTTGAGGTTACCCCTTGCACGCCCGTAGCAGCTGCGTCGGGAGTATCCAGGATTTCTACGTAACTCACGCCGCCGCTTGTTTTGACGGCACTCGAAGGTGCCAAGAGTACATCTGGTTTGGCTGAGGTGATGATTGTTGCGCTCACGCTCATGCCAGGCTTAATTCGTTCGTCTTGGGTATCAAAAACAATTGTCAGGTTGTAGCTCACTACCCCTTGCGAGACAGTCCCCAGCGTATCCAGGGCGGCGACCTTGCCGCTAATGCTTAGGTTTTCAATAGCATCAAATGTGAGGGTAACTTTTTGGCCTACTTGTACTTTAGCGGCATCGAGTTCGTTGAGTGAGATTTGGGCAATACGTTGCTTGGTAATAAGGGTGGCGATGGCTGTTCCAGAATTTATGGTGTCTCTCTTTTTAACACTGACTTTGGCCACTACGCCGTCAAACGGTGCTCGGATGGTATAATCAGCTAATTTTTGCCGTGCATCAGCGAGTGCATTACTTCTTTCACGAACAGAAATTTCTTGAGATCGAATGTCGAGTGGCTCGGGCCCTTTTTTAAGATTTTCAAGTGATGCTTGTCGTTCGGCCAGCGTTGCTTTTGCTGCTGCTAAATCAAGCGGTGCGTTTTGTTCGAGGGCTTTAAGGCTTTGTTCCGCGTTCAGTTTGCTTTGTTTGTTGTCAGCAAGCGTGCGCTGGATACCGAGTAGGCTTGAAAGATTACTGCCGCTTTTACTGGTGTAGCCAGCAATATCACTTTGGTATGTTTTTACTTTGTTAAAAACTGTCATCTGGTGAATCGTGCGGTACTCCACCCAAAAATCTAAAATACTTGTTTCGTTTTTTACGGCATCGGCTAACTGTTTGGTGGCGGCAATTGTCTCTGTAAGGACGGCTTCAATGGCGGCCGGGTTAGAATCACGCGAGATATTTTTATACGCAGCTACAGCGCTATCGTATGTTGCCTTGGCACTGAGGTAGTCGCTCTTGGCTTTAATAATAAAGGTGTTGATGCGGTCACGCTCGGCAGAGTCATTAAACGAAATCGTGTTAATAAATGCGGCATCATTAAGAGTGCCTGGTCCAACAGTGCTTTCACTTGCTCCAATTTCTTGGGTATATAGAATGGTATAAATACCGCCGAGCACATCAGGAAGGTCGGTAAAAGTAGTAGCGAGTGTGTTGTAGGCGTCGTCGTAGCTCTTTGTCAGTGCGTCGCTGGCGCTTTCTCGGGTTTGGATTGCTTTTTGATAATCAGTTCCTTGGGATAGTGTCAATTTCTGCAAACTAGCTGCAGCGCTGGCAACTGAATTTTCAGCTTGGAGCAGTTCGTAAGCGGTGGTTGGTTCTTTTGCCTTTTGTAGGTTTAGTTGAGCGGTTTCGAGGCTCACTGCCGCGTCACGTACGGCTTTGTTCGCGTCAGTGGCGCTTATCTGGGCAAGTCGGTCATTTGCTTTCACTTCCTGACCTTCTTGTATGGTGAGTTGTAACAGATCGCCTGAAGCTTTTGATTTAATTTCAACTTGATCTGAGACAGCGATTTGCCCGCTACCGGAAATAGAAGTGATCAAGGTACCCTTGGTAACGCTCCCTAGGATATACCGGGGTGGAGTAGTACTCCCGCGTACTCGTCCGATGCCAAAATAGGTGGTGCTAATAATAGCGATAACAATAATGCCGGTGGTCAGTTTTCTTTTTTTAGCAAACGAACTTATTTTTTCGAGCATACAAAGGTAGGTCGGAAGCAAGGCCGATTAAGATTAAAGTGTGCAGGTTTTAAAGCCCCGTTCCATTCTGGTGAAAGAATGGAACGGGGTATATTAAATCTTCACGTATTTAGAGCATCATGCCGCGGTTCATCATGCGGCGGCCTTTGGCACCTTTTTGGGCAGCCATATTTTGGATGGCGGTTAGGCGCTTGTCGGCTTGAGCCTGGGTAATGATCCCTTGGTCAACAAGGCCTTTTAACATAGTTTTAGTTTTGGCTAGTTGGGTTTCTTTCATGCGTTGTTGAAGTTGTTCTTGGGTAATGCCTTTTTCTGTAGCTAATTCCTGAAGTGATTTGCCGTCAGCCCAGGCATTTTTTACTTCATCAACGGTAATACCGAGGAGAGTTGCTTGCTCCTGGAACATATTTTTTTGCTGGGTAGCAATTTGTTCGGTACTGAGGTTGTTGAATTGACCCATCATACCGTGGGCAGAGGCGGCGCTAGCCCCAAGAAGACCAAGGCCTAAAACAGCTGGAAGAAAAGCGTAGGCGGCAAATTTGTATTTCATAGAAGGTAGGCTTAAAAATAAAAAACTCTATAGGTGGCTTTCGTTTGCATTTGGCTGTCTCGCGAGAGCTTGAGCCCCACAACCTGCAGCAAACGTTGTGCCTGTCTATAAAGTATTACCACGGAAAGTTTTTTTTATTTCATTCTTTAACCTCCTGGATGCCATAAGCTTTAATAATGCCGTTTTCATGCGGACCAAACACGACAACAAAATCACCCGGTTCAAAGTCAGCCCCGTAGGGTAGGCGGGTACTGCGGGTCATGTAGACGGTAAAGGTTTCGGCGTACCGTCCGCCCAGCAGGAAGCCATCAGGTAACATTTGGTTGATTTTCCCGTGGTGGATGTTGCGTATTTTTGGGTTGGCATATGAGCGATATAATTTACCGCCAATAGGAAAACGACCTTTTTCAGCAAAGTCAGCAAGGCCGCGGTGAAGTGGGGTGGCAGCAACTAAAAACCCTCCTACCAGGACAATGATTACTAAGCCGAAGGTGGTGTAGAGAACAGGTCGACGATAGGCAAAAGCAGTGCGCTGGACGAGCGCCTCCAAGAGAATGATAAAAAGTACGGACAAACCAATCAATAGCCAGGGTAGTGAGACCAAAAAAGCATACCAGCCGCGCAGCCCAAATCCAGGGACGCTCGAAATGCCGGTTCGCCCAAGCATGAAAATTATAAAGCTGGCGATATAGAGTAAGGTCAAAATGAGGATGACCCCGCCTACCGAAAGAAAAATAGTGTGCAACAAAAAATGCCAACGGGGGGTCATTTTGACCTGGCCGTCCTTGATTGCAGCAAAAAGACGTTCTTCTAAATTGTGGTTAGGGTCGCTGGGCATAGGTTGGGTCATTTGCTTGGATTATTTTTTTTAAAGCTTCCCGGGCTCGGCCCAAGCGGACACCAACGGTGGAGGTGGGCAGGTGCAGGATCTCGCTAATTTCTTTATAATCCAGTTCTTCAAGATAAAAAAGGACTAAGGGCTCGCGGTACTTTGGTGCGAGTGTTTGCAAGTTGCGGCTGATGAGTTCCTTGTCTTCAAGCCGGAGAAAATCGTCGGCAATGCTGGGTTGGGGATTGGTTGGTAACTGAATAAGTACGTCAAAATCAAAAAATGATAGCGGTTCACGGCCTTTCTTTTTAATGACATTGATAAAGGTATTATGCGCGATGCGGTAAATCCAGGTAGAAAATTTTTTACTGACCGTAAAACTTTGGATATTTTTGTAAGTTTTAATAAAGACCTCTTGGACAGCGTCCTCGAGATCTTCGTAGTTATACAAAAAACGCTGTCCATAGCGCTGAATCTTTTTTTCGTAACGGTTAAATAATACGGTAAAGACATCTTTGTCACCGCTCTGCAGCCTGGCGGCCAGCTCCTCATCACTTACAAGTGCGTCCATAAAAATAAGGTTTGAGCCTCTCCTCAATAGGTACTACAACGGTAGGTGCTTTTTTATTTCACCCGAGGCTTTTTTTCAACCACGATGGTGCACTTGCTAACCAAAGCAGCCAAGGCGCCGATGGCAGCGAGTGCAGGAGCTAAAAGAGCCCCAACAGCGCCTAGCGTCAACGGTACTTCCAAGAGTGTTGTGCCTTGGGTGCTTTTGATGATGATGCGCCGGGCATTGCCTTCTTTGATAAGTTCTTTAACTTTGGCAATTATTTCTTCGCCGTTGACTTTGAATTCTTCGGTAGTATTCTTTTTAGGCATAAGATTTAAGGTTGGAATAAAGTATCAGGTTTAAATTCAACCTTAGTTACGCCAGGGAATTGTTTGGCGGTCGCTTCGATTTGAAGTGCTAAAATCCCTGCCCGGCAAGCGCCGCCGCTCGTTTTACTGGCGGAGTCTTCAAGGTTAACCGTTGCAGTACCGTTCACAAGCGTGGCGTTGGTTAGTGTAACACCGTCTAAAGGGAATTCAGTCGTGATGCCAGCAGCTTTTTCTGTGGCTGTGAGGCCGCCGCTCAATAATAAACGCAAGGTGTCTTGGAGTGGTGTGGCGGTGGTAGGGATAATCCGTTCAACGCCAACCAGGCCATTGGAAGAACAAGCTAGGTTTCCGCTCTCATCTTGGTCCATTTTGGGATTGAAAAAGAAAAGTTTCACCGCTCGTTGAGCAGTCACGGTTGGTTCAAGAATGATCGGAAAGCTGAATTCTGCATCGTTTTCGGGTAGGCCCGAGGCGTTGCTGTTCCGAAGAATTAGAGTGGCTGCTTGGGTGCTGGTCACGTTAAATTGGAGTACTGCTTGAAAGGGGACTGCGTCGGTGGTCATCCAATTACTGAGCGCTTGGGCAGGTGCCTGGGCAACGATCTGGCCGTTCGCTAGCCTTATTTCAACGGGGAAGCTGGCTTCAAAAAACCAAGGGCCAGAGGCCTGTCCTTCGATAATGAGGGGGCCCGTTACCACTGCATTAGCTAGCGGTGTTGTGACGACAATGCTGGTCGTGGGTGTGGGTTCGGGGGTAGGGGTCGGTGGTGTCGAGGTTGGTGTTTGTGGAAGGGCTACTTCGCGAGTTCGGGTAGTAGCGTAAAAAAGGGCGCTAAGGACAATAAGGACGCTGAAGACGGTGAGTAGTAACCAACGTGTTTGGGAGGTTGATTGCATCATACGCATGGAATTAGACATTAAAGCGAGAAGGTTTTCTATTCTTGGATGGAGACTTTGGCAGCTCCGCCACCATCACAGGTAATAAAGTAATCACCTATTTTTTGCACATTTACCAACGCGAATTCATAGGCTTTAAGCTCGTAGGTGCGTGGTCCGATACCAAAAATATGTGTTTTATTATCGCGGTTATCGAGCATGAAATTTGTGCCTTTTTTGATAGTCATAATGCCTGGGTTACCGTTACAATTAGCAAATTGAAAACGGGCCGCTGCGTATTCGTTGATTGCTGCAGTATACGTTGGTGTTGGCACCAGAGCAGTGCCACCTGTTTCAGTTTTTTGGAGCGTAACACCGGGCTCAACGATAGCAGAGATGGCCAGTTCGTCACTCCCCGTATAGGTGGTAGTAACAATATCAAAATCTGGAACGGTTGTATCCTGCGATGTTGGGTTGGCGTCAAGCGGAATTTCGTTAGTGGATGGCTGCTTAGCTTGTCTGCAGCCCGCACCTGCCAAGATACAGAAGAGTAAGCCAGCAAAAAGAAGGGTAGTTTTTTTCATAACAGTAATTTAAATAGTTACACACTCGTATTATTCGTACCGCAATGCTTCGATGGGGTCAAGTTTTGCTGCTGTACGGGCTGGTAGGACACCAAAAAGGATACCAATCGTGGCTGAGACCCCAAAGCCAATAAAAATGGCGTAGGAGGGTACGAGGAACTGCCAGGTAAGACCCCCTGCCGCCGCCGCAACAGATACCAACCAGCCTAATAGTGCTCCCAAAGCAATCCCTAGGATGCCGCCTAGGAGGGTGACAAGTACAGATTCAATAAGGAATTCACTAAGGATATTTGAATATGTTGCTCCCAGTGCTTTTTTAAGACCAATCTCACTGGTGCGTTCGGTAACGACAACATACATAATGTTCATGATCCCCACACCTCCGACGACAAGTGAAATAGCAGCGATGGCAATGAGGAGTAGGGTAATGCCATTAAAAATAGTGTTAAAACTTTCCAACGCCTGTGCTTGGGTCTGCACAATAAAATCTTCTTTATCGGGATCAGTAATGTTGTGACTCTCCCGGAGTGTAGCGCGGATTTGGGCGCTGGTAGCATCGCCTTGGGCAATATCTTCGACTTGTACGATGGCCATGGAAATATGGTCGATACCAAGCATTTTTTTCTGGGCGGTTACGAGGGGGACGTAGAGGCTGTCATCGGCGGGGCCAGCGAAGCTGCCTTGTGGGTTGTACACGCCAATGACTTGGAAGTTAAGGTTACCGATACGGATAAGTTTTCCGATAGGGTTGTCCTGGTTGAACAGGTTGTCAGCCAGCGCGCTTCCTAAGATAACTATTTGCGCTCCCCCAGCGTCTTCAGCGGCACTATAGAACCGACCAGAGCGAAGTGTATGCTGGTCAATCTCAAATCGTTCGGCAGAGGCGCCATAATAGATAACATTTTTTTGATTGTCACGATAGGAAGCTACGGCTTGGCCGGTAATCATACCGTAACTTTTGACGACATTAGGTAAGCGGTTAACTTCATCTAAATCGCGCTGTTTAAGCGTTGTTATAACAATGCCGCTAAAACTGCCGGTGCCGTCATCGTTGGTTGGGGCAGCAGCAGCGCGATTTTTGGTGGTTGGTGGGACGCGGGTTTGGATAAAAAGGGTGTTGCTCCCGAGTGCGTTTACCTGTTCGTCAATAAGGCTCCGGAAACCAGCGCCTGCGGAAAGCACCATAATAACGGTGGCGATACCAATAACAATACCGAGCGTCGTTAGAACAGTCCGACCTTTGTTGGCAGCGAGTGCACGGATAGATTGTTTCAGTGAAGTAAACATAGGTTATTCGTACCGCAAGGCTTCGATCGGATTAAGTTTTGAGGCCTTGAAAGCGGGGTAAAGGCCGAAAATAACCCCGGTTAAGATAGACACCCCAATTGCTAAAAAGACTGACAGAGGAGAAATTACAAACGCCCACTCATAACCAAGGTTTTGCATGAGAAGTGAGGCTAAATAAGAAATTCCCGTGCCTATAATAATACCGATAATACCCCCGCAAAAGGTAAGGGTGCCTGCTTCAAGCAGGAACTGGTTGCGGACAGCTGCGGCTGTAGCTCCAATAGCTTTCCTGAGGCCGATTTCGCGGGTACGCTCGGCCACTGTCGCGAGCATAATGTTAAGAATGCCAATACCACCGACCACCAGAGCAATAGCCGCCATAGCTACCAAGAAAATGCGTAGTGCGTCGGTGATTTGAGTGAGTGCGCCCACTGCATCAGCAATATTACGGACGGTAAAATCAACATCAGCATCGTTTTTAATACGGTGACGGGTGCGCAGTGTGGTTTCGACATCCCGAATGGTTTGGTCAACATTTTCGGCGACATCAACTTTGATGTTAATAGTTTGTAAATGATGAATGCCTAGAATTTGCTGTTGTCCAAGGGTAAGGGGTAAAAAGATTTGATCGTCCTGGTCTTGAAAGAATGAGCTGCCGCGCGGGGCGATGACGCCACTGACTCTAAGAGGGATGCCGCTGCTAGTTGGAGAAACCGAGCGTTTGACTTTAATAATTTGCCCAACTGGATTAACCCCGCTGGCAGAAAAGAGTTCATCTGCAACAGTTGAGCCCAGCACGACGACATTTGCCCCACCCTGCTCTTCTTGCTCAGAAAAGAACTGGCCTTGGCCCATGCTGATACTGATGACGTTTGGGTATTCGTGGTCGGTGCCAATGAAATTAGTATCAACAGTTTTATTTTCCCAGGTAACCGTTGCTCCACCCTGGACAACCGCATTTATGGCGCTAGCATGGGGAACAGCTCCAGGGTCGCGCAGCGCCTTAACGTCTTCGTTGATAAGGGTGGTAATAACGATTCCAAAAACCTGGGCAGGAGGGCCTTTTTCGTTGCTTTTGCCGGGCTGGACGCTAAGGAGGTTCGAGCCAAGTTTGGTAACTTGGCCAAGTACGAGGCTTTGCGCCCCTGCCCCGAGCGAAATAATGATAATGACACCTGCAACGCCAATAACAATACCAAGGATCGTTAAAACTGACCGTCCCTTACGAGCTCGCAGGCCGCGGAAGACCATTTTAATTGTTGCGAAGAAGTTCATGGTATCAAGTATTATTACGACCGGAGTGACGGCGCAGGGGCGAAGCAGCGTTCTGTTTGTGTGCTAACTTAAAAATGTAGGTCAAGCCCAAAGGGATTCCTCCTCTCGCAGCCCCAACATCAGTCCCGAAGACAGTGACGTACTGATACATTGTTTATTTAACCAGCTCCTTCTCGGCGTTGGCAAAAACCCGATCAGTTACTTTTTCGTCCGATAAGATAAGTCCGTCTTTGACGCGGATGATGCGGCCGGCATGGCGGGCAGTTTCTTGTTCATGGGTAACGAGAATAATTGTCCGCCCTTCGTCGTTAAGTTTTTGAAGGATGTTCATGACAATGTTGCCCGATTTAGAATCGAGATTCCCGGTTGGTTCATCAGCAAAAATAACCGCCGGGTTGCACACTAGGGCGCGAGCGATGGCGACGCGTTGCTTTTCACCACCGGAAATTTGGTTCGTAAAGTAATTGAGGCGGTGGGAAAGACCAACCGATTCAAGTGCAGCCTTGGCAAGGGCGTCTTGGTTTTTTTTCTTGCTGTATACGAGGGGAAGTTTTACGTTATCAAGTACGCTCGTGCGGGCGAGGAGGTTGAACGATTGAAAGACAAACCCGATACGTTCATTGCGGAGCCCTGCGAGGTAGTCGTCATCAAAGCCTTCGGTATTTTTACCTTCAAACTCGTAGACCCCGCCGGTTGGGCGATCCAAAAAACTGAGGATGTGCATGAGGGTTGATTTGCCGCTACCACTTGGCCCCATGATGGCTACGAATTCACCTTGTTCAATGGTAAAACTGACACCCTTAAGTACGGAAGTGACAACGCCTTCGTTTTCGTAGTCTTTAAGAATGTTTTGGACGTTAATAAGTCCCATACCTAGGGTTTAATATAGGTCACGACTTCTTGTCCTTCGGTAAGTCCGCTTAGGATTTCAACGAGTCCGCCGTCAGCTTCAAGGCCGGTAGTAACACTAACTTCGCGGTAGGTTTTTTTGATCGGATCCTCGATCACGCGCACGGAACGTTGTCCGTTTTCGCTGATAATCGCACTGTTCTGAACGGTAAGGACTTGTTTCTTTTCGGCAACAAGTACGGTCATGTTGGCGGTCATGCCTGGTTTGATATCAGAAATATCTGGAATGCTTGCTGTGATTTTGTAGTTGACGACGCCGGAAACAACAGTCGAAGCCGGGTTGATAGTTTGGATTGTTCCGCTGGAATGGCGGTCAGGGCCAAGGGCATCAAAAGTGAAATCAACAGTTTGTCCGATTTTGAGTGAGGCAACATTTGCTTCACTTACATTGGCTTCGGCATGGAGTTCGCCAATATTCTGGAGCGTCATGATCGCCTGCAGGGCGCTGGCTTGTTCGCCGACTTTAACCGCTACTTCGGTGATTGTGCCGGCTGCTGGTGCACGCAAAGTGAGGTTGCCGAGGGCAGCGCGGGCAGCAGCTACTTGGCCTTGGGCGGAAAGGATCTGAGCTTTAGCGACAGCGATATCAGCCGGGCGGGCGCTGGCTTGCTGTACGGCGAGACTGGCTTTGGCTTGTTCAAGGGCGATTTCCGCATTCCTGACTTGCGCTTCACTGGTGCTAAGCGTAGTACGCTCGGTTTCTAGAGCGCTTTGGTGGGCGCTTAAATTAGTAAGATAGTTGGTGGCCTTAGTGTTCGGTATGTCGATTGTCCAGTAGTCGTCTGGATAGTAAGTTCCAGCAGGAAACTGAATAAATAATCCGTTACCGATAGAAACAAGACTCGAAGCATTGAAGGGGATTGGCCCGGTTCCGCTACCAAGACCACTGATTATGTAAGAAGTGTTGCCGGCCATAAAAATGGTGAGCTTGTATTGGCCTTGCCCCGCTCCAGTATAGGTTCCGCTAATGACAGGGTTTGCGCTTGAACGGTTACTTGGTCCGGCAGCTAATGCGGGGGTTGTGTTAAGAAGGGCGTTATAGGTATTTTTAACTAAAACAGCTTGCTGCTGCTTGATACTTTCGAGGTTTGTTTTAGCATTGTTGAGAGTGGTTTCAGCTGCTTCGACTGCTTTTTGAGCAACAATGATCTGTTCGTTGCTGGCGCCGGAAAGGACTTTTTGGTAGTTGGCTTCTGCTTGAGCCAGCGAACCAAGGGCGCTAGTGAGGCTCGCTCCCGCACTGGCTTGGTCGAGCGTAGCCAAAACCTGACCCGAGCGTACCTTGTCACCTTCTTTAACGCGGATTTGGCGGACAACTCCGCTACCTTGAAAACTTAAGCCCAGATCAATTTTACTGACTACTTGTCCGGTCGTTAAGACGGTTTGCTCAATATCTTGTTTTTTTACTGTATCAGTCTGAATGTTTGTGTTGGGTGCATTCTTTTTGTTGATGTAGCTGAAGATAATGAGCCCGGCTACAGCCAAGATAATAATGCTCCAGATAATTCTTTTTTTCGTAAGGAATTTTTTGTCCATAGTGGGTGAGTTATTTATTTTTAAGCCTCTTTACGGAGGCGGGAGTAAGTATTTTTTTAAAATGTGTTTTAAAGTTTTCTTCGAGGCCGCTTCCCGAGAGGTGGCCAAGTACCATGTTCACGAATTCGCCTACGTTATCAGCTTTAATAAAGGTGAGTACTTTGCCGACTTTATTGCCAAGGGCCAAGACTTGGTCGCCTGGCTTAAGCCCAAAGTCTTTGCGGGCTTCAGCCGGAATGACGATTTGACCTCGCTCACCGATGGTTGCTGCGCCGTAGAGTCGGTCGCCCCGCTGAATACGATTGTGTGCGGCCAGCAGTTTTTTACTGGGCTGTACCCGTTTTTTTAGAACCATAGCAACATTAAATAGGAGATATATGATATATCATATTTATCATATATTAGCCTTTTTGTCAAATTAATTTTGGCTAAAAATCAAGAAAATCTTGGTTTTTAGCCAAAACTATTTTATGAGGTCGTAGACGAGGTCGTTGATTACATTCCGGCAGTTTGCAGGGCCTTTGTGCTCAGCAATTTCTGTCACGGTGAAGCTGATTTTTGTGTCGAAATAGTTTTGCCGGGTACAATTGCTGCCCCCCCCCAGCAGTTATTGCTTTACCAGTATGGCGTATACTGCTAGGTGGGGAAAAAGTACAAAAGGGGGTTATTTTCTTTTTTCGAAGCCAATGGGGGTAAGCACAATGTTGCCACTAAGACCGAGAACTTTGCCGTCTAAGGTGTTAGTAATGGTGTAATAATCTCCGGTGCTGTTGTAGACATAAGCGCCGGCGCCAGGGTCTTTAGGGATCTTGCCAAAGTAAGGGTACGGGCAGTCGGTGTCCATGCCCCAGCCATCGGTATTAAGACACGAGGTTTCATCAAGGCCGAGTGTCAGTTCGGTACCCTCAGGGTAGGTTCCAGTTGCTGCAAAATAAGCAGCGAGGGCAATCTGAAGTTGTTTAAGAGTTACTATTCGTTCGTTGTCGGCAGCGGTGACGCTGACGTCTTTGATAGGTGGAACTATCGGGTTTCCGTTTGAAAAAATGTCTGGTTCTTTGGCTGTAATTGGGACAGGTTCGTTAAGAGTCGAGGTAGAGAATGAGGGTTCGGCAGTTTTTGTTTCAGTGATAGTCGGAGCTGCTTTGGAAGGTGTTATTTTTATTTTGATTTGTCGCCCGTTTGGAGCGATGGTATTTTTACCAGCGTATTTTATTGAATAGAAATATGTTTTACCCGCCAAGACTTTTTTATCGGTGTAAGTCAGAATGGTTTTGGCAGGGCTCGCGATAGCGGTGCCTAGTTTGCCCGATTGTTCGGAGCGATAAATGGTGTAATTAGCAAAGCTAACGCCGCGCGCTGGTTTGCCCCATTTAAGTACAACAGCCGAACCGGCTTGTTTGGCGGCGAGCGCTGGAACAATTGGTAATTTAATTGTGCGAACGACAGTAGTTTTTTTACTAAGCGTTCCCGTTGCTGCGGCCACGGTAATACCGCTGAAGGTAAGACAGATCAGCGCTACGAAACCGTAGAATAAAATATTCTTAGCTGAATTTGTCTTATTTTTTTTCATATTTAATTATAAAAAATATGGTTTCAGTATAACACAGTCTTGCCATTTATAATAATTTTTGTTTGACAGCGTCCCAGTTTACTGTTTAATAGAGGAGCCATTGGAGGTGGTATGCCATGCTTCTTTTCCAATCTATTCCACGAGCGAAAAGACGACGACTGGCCGAGAGGTTCTTGGAGGTCACCAAAGAACGTGATGGCGAACCTGATCTTTGTACCCGTCGATTGAAGCGGCGCGCGGAAAACCGGATGCGTCGTGGCATGAGGCCCATGTTCACGGGTGTGGTGCCCCACGAAGAGTACGTTGCTGCCAGGCGAGCTGGGTCTCCTTGTGAGCTTGCTGGCTTTGGGCGATTTGCCCTCTGGCTTGCTGCGCTTGCCGGAGTAAACCAGGCTGAAGATTTCGGAGTTAGGCTTTTTCTGGCTCGGCGAAAGTCTGATAATCCGGAAGACGTCATGTTCTACATTGAGCTTGAGGAGTTGGAGCACGGCGCCCTTATCGCTGACGCGGCCGGGGCTTGCGGTGTTTCGTTGGAACGAACTGATCCCCGGGGATTTATGAGGTTTTTCCTGATGCTTATCAGCTTGATGCCTGCGTTCGTCCGGAACGTACTTGTCTTTATGGCGGAGATTGTTGGTGTAGAATTTTTCCTGGTGCTCCGTGAGGAAGGAGAAAGACAGCTTGCTGCTCATCCAGGGGCTCGGGACTGGGTTTTCACCAACCTGACTGAGATTCTGGTGGACGAGGTTGGGCACGTGCTCTATCTCAAGACCCAGCTTAACTGGCTACAATTGGTGGTCGTTAGGCTCCTCTTTAAGCGTCTCGTGCCACATTTGTTGCGGCCATATCCGGCAACGGTGGCGTTGTTCGGCGAAGATGTCTTGATCCGTCGGATTCTTGCCTTTGATCCGGACAAGTTGCCTGAGGATGTTCGTTCTCGTTCGTTCAGCTTCTAGGCTGCAGCACTGCCGCTTCTCACCGAATCTTTTTTAGCCGCAGGCAAGAGATTCGGGGTGTACAAAAATATTCTCACAGAAGAGGATATTTTTGTTTTAAAGGGATTATGTTAGTATAGTATCTTATGCAAATACCCTATCGAAAGCCGGGCAAGTTCGCCCAAATGAAAACCGACCCACTAGTCACGCAGGAAAAATTTTTGGAGTTAGAAAGAAAATTGGATCGACTAAAAAACGTTAGTCGTCCCGAAGCAGCAGCTGAAGTAAAACGCTTGGCAGAGCTGGGTGATTTTTCAGAAAATGCTGAATATCAGCTGGCTAAAGGGCGTTTGCGGGGTATTAACAGTCGCATGTTGTCAATTGAGATCCAGTTAAAACAAGTAGTGGTCATCGAGCATCAGATGAACGGACAAGTCCAAGTAGGAAGTACGGTTACAATTACTGATGGCCACAAAGAAAGAACGTATCAGATTTTAGGTTCTACCGAGACAAAACCAGGGCAGGGGATTATTTCACATAACTCACCGGTTGGTAAGGCGCTTATTGGGCACGAAGTAGGGGATAGGGTATGTGTTCGATTGGCAAATAAGGAGATTGAGTATAGGATTGTGCGGGTTGAATAATTGCGCTTTTATAAAAAATACCATCCTTAGGCAGGATGGTATTTTTGAAAATGACAGAGTATTATTTTTTCTTTTTTGTTTTTGCAGCTGGCTTTTTTGCTACTGCTTTTGGTTCAGCATCTATTTCTTTTTCTTTGGTTTTTTTCTTACCGATGGCTTCTTCTTTTTTGAGGACAGCTGCCTTGCTTTCCGCAGGTAAAAGCGCGATGAGGATGCGGTCCAATTTTTCATTCAATTGGTCGAGTTGTTCTTTGAGGTTCTCAATGCTTTTATTGGCGTTAACCCCGCCCTTATCAAAACAATTGTTACAAAATACTGGCTTGCCAGCGAGTGGGCGGAATGGAACTTCGCATGTTGTGCCACATTTGCCACAAGTGGCTTGGAACATTTTTTTATCTTCAAAACTGGGCTTGCTGAAGTTATTCCCGCCAAAGCGCGGTGCACTGCCGCCACCTTCACGGTCAAAACAGTTGCTGCAGAAAACTGCACGTCCAGCTGATGGGCGAAAGGGAATTTTGCAATCTTTGCCGCAAGTGCTGCAGGTAGCGTCAAACATTTCGCGTTTTTCACCGCCTTGTGAGCCAAAGCTGCGGTTGCCTCCACCAAAAGGGCGGTTGCCAAAGTTTCCTTTGCCAAAAGGCTTGCGCGGGCGATCGAAACCGCCAGCGTTGTTGTCTCTAAAATTTTTCATGGAACGAGCTTAATTAATAAGGTATCCAGCAAGGCTACTCTAGATTGGTTTAAATAGCAAGGGCTGGGGCAAAAACACAGCTTGGTAAAGCTGTGTTTTCTTATTTTTAGAACCACGTATCTTATCGTTGGACGAAGGTAAAGGTGTTGTAAGCGCTCCATTTTCCATAGCTTTGGTCAGTGCCAGGAGTCCAGATTCGGAGGCGGTAGCGACGGTTACCTTCGGGAAGGGTGAAGGTTGTGGTGGTCGTGCCAGATTCAGCAATATAAGGGGTTACCATTTGCCAACCGCTGCCAAAGGCGCTGCAGGAGTTGCATTCTAGGAAGACGATTGCCTGACTATTGGTAGGGACGCCTTGCCAGTTACTACTGATTTGACGGGAGGTCTGGCTAATACGTTGGCCGTTAAAAGGCGCTGTAATGGCGAGGCCGGTTGTTGGTGGAGGGTTGGGGATTGTGCCGCGTAGTTCAAATGTTACTGTGGCCCAGGGTCCGATTGCGCCGTAAGCGTTGGTGCCAAAGCGAGGGCGAACCATGACAGTGTAGTTTTTGAACGATGCGAGTTGGAGTGTTTTTGAGGTTCCCTGAATTCCGGTGAAGTAACCAGATGTGGGAAGTGGCCCGTAGTTGCTGCAGTTTGCGCAATCGACAACAAGCTGGTAGTCGGTGGCACCTGGGACAGCTTGCCAAGTTATGTCCACGCTTCGGTCATTGTTTTGGATGATTTGCCCGTTGGTTGGGTACGTGATGGTGGTTGCCAGGTTGCTGGTTGAAGCGGTCTCAAAGTTAACGGTTGCCCAAGGGCTCTGTGCTCCGTCGGTTGCTTTGCCTTTGACCCGGAAGGTGAAGTGGCGATTGAGCGAAGGCAGCGTGATGGTGAGTGAAGTGCTGTTGGTACCGTAAGCGCGGTAAATAATTTTATCAGGATCGTTGTTAGCTTCTGAGATTGAGCAATCAGCGCAAATAAGTTCGACATCGTATGTTGAAGCACCGGCGAGGGCATTCCATGATATGTTTACCGAGGCGGCAGTAATAACGTCATTGCTTTGCGGGCGCGTTATGGTCGGTGGGTTTGGGAGTGTCGTTCCGGGGGTTCCGGTAGTATAACGGAAGTAGGTGTAATCAGACCAAACACTGCGGTTGTAGTGGATGTCGATTGCCTGTATGCGAACACGGTAGTCATTAGCAGTTTGCGGCAAGGTTAGAAGATAGTTAGTGACAGCAGTATTTGTATCGATAAAATGGCTATCCGACCAATCTGCTCCGCCACCACAGGTCTTGCATTCCCATTGCAAAGCATAACGTGTTGCTTGGGGTACACTTGTCCAGGTTACGGCGGGGGTAGGGGCGGTTATCACTTGATTAGCGGTTGGATTTTGCAGTGTTGGGGTAGGCAGGTTGAGTGTGGCAAAACGAAAATATTGGTATTCTGACCAGGCATTTTCACCGTTTGAGTAGTTGGCTCGTACACGGACACGGTAGGTGGTGTCGATAGGTAGCGCATCATATGTGTAGCTTGTGCTTCCGGTGGTAAAGTTTGCGACTTCAGGCCAGAACCCGTCGTAGCGCGGGTCCTTGCATAGATCACATTCGATGCTGACGGTATAATTATTTACATTAGCCACGGTATTCCATTTGAGCTCGAAACGTCGTGGGTAATTTGAGAATACCTGATTGTTTGTTGGGCTCGTAATCGTCGGTGGAACTGCGGCGTTTACCGGTGGTAGTGGTGAAAATAAAGTGCCGGTTACCAAAAAACTGAGGATGAGTAAGCTGCTGCTTATTTTTTTAAAACGGTTGCTCATAAAATTTGCATTAATAATAAAAATGCTTCCCTATAGGTACGGTAAGCTTATATTTTTTTAATGTAAAGACGTGCGGTGGATAAGTTTATTTTTTTATACCATGCGCACATGATACGTTGTGAATTGTTTAGATGTTTTTATCGTGTTGTTCCAAAAATATCAATGTCATTTTTTCTTCGGCCGTAAGACTCAGGCGCGCAAATTTACTGTGGTTTATTGCTTTGGAGAGCGCCGCCAAACGATTGTTGCTATAACTGGTTAAGACACCGGGGTGAATGTATGATTTTTTACAAATTGTCGGCGTGTTGCCAAGTTGCGCGGCAACTTGTTTGATTGTTTCGATAATATTTTTTTTGATTTCCGTTGTTGTTTGTCCAGGAGAAAGATCGAGTAAGTATTTTAAGGCCAAAACTGTGGCGTGCCAGGTGCGGAAATCTTTGGCAGTAAAGTCGTCTCGGCAAATGCTTTTGAGGTAATCATTAACGTCGGTTGATTCAATTGAATGAATGTTGTGCCGACTATCTTTGTATTCAAAAAGTTCATAGCCGGGTAGCTCTTGGCAATTATGGATAATTTTGGCAAGTCGGTGGTCGTGAAGTTTGATGGTGTGCGCAATACCACGTTTGCCACGAAAACTAAATTCTATGTCGTCACCAGTAACACGGGCATGGTGGTTGTGAAGAGTGGTGAGTCCATAGGACTTATTGGCCTTAGCATAGGCTTCGTTGCCGATACGAATGTAAGTTTTGTCCAAGATCGAAACTACTGTCGCCAAAATTTTTTTACGGGGGCTGCCTCGCAGCTTTAGTTGTTCCCGGACAGTGCGGCGAACGCTCGGAAGCACCTGGCCAAATTTAAGCAGGCGATGGAATTTATTGGTATCACGCAGTGTGCGCCATTCCGGGTGGTACAGATATTGCGTTCGTTGCCGCTCATCTTTACCGGTAGCTTGCAGGTGGCCGTTGCTAAACGGACAAATACGGACTTCGTGGTAGGCAGGAGGAATGTGGAGGTCTTCAATGCGCTTAAGTACGTCTGCATCGGTTATTTGGTTCCCGTCAGTTTCGTAATAAGTAAAATTTTTACCGACTTTGACCCGGGTAATAGTTAATTTTTCAGGATGCACATAGCGCAGTCCGTTTTGTAACGAAGGTGTTTTTTTATTTTTTGATGGAGAAATTTTTTTTGTCATAGCCTTCATAACTATGAAGTGGTTTAAGCTTTTTGTCAATTTTTATCTTTAACTATTCTAAATGATGCCAGGTTGCTTTTTATTTTGGGGTGGCGTAGTGTACCTGTAAGGTTTATTCATAATAAGAAAAGTATGTTTGATTTCATTAAGTCGTATTTTATTGCCTGGTTTCTAGGTGGAGGTTTTTTCTTGGCACTGATTATTTATTTTATCTTTTTCCGCTAAGGACTGATTTGCTTACCATTGGCACGCCACTTTTACTTGGGGCGTGCTTTTTAATCTGGTTTTACCTTGACAAAAAGTTAAAAATAGTGTCTACTAATGCCAGATAAGGAGGCAGATGATGGCGCAGAAAATATTTGCAATTGCTCTAGCTGTCGGCCTTCTCGTTGGCCAGCCGCTTTCGGCCGCTTCGCCCGAGGAACAGCCTTTTGGCAAGTTCAAGTTTCGTTACCAGGCCTACGGTGCCAGTAATGCCTGCACCGATTCGGCTTACAAGCTTCGGACACCTGTTTTAGGTGAAGTAGAGATCTTTTTTTCTGATAAGCAATTAGTCGCTGAAGGCAGACAGACCGGTTTACACAGGTACAGGCTTCGTTTGCCGCTTCAGTACAAACCGGTTAATGGTACGATATGGTACCATGGTCCACTGCAGACGAAACTTATCTTGCCGCCTTGGCCAATTAAGCTCGAGGCTGTGCTTAGTGGCACTTTGACCCCAAGCGGATTTAATTTAATTGTCCGCTATCGTGCCCAAGGAAGTGATGATTGTTGGTCGGAGCGGTATCTGCGCAGCTCGGCTACTATCCCTCCTCCACGACCTCCGGCGCAGCCCTCGCATTCTACAACCCCTCTGGCTTCCACCTGAAGCCTTTCCCGCCTTTCTTATTTGTAGGAAATGCAGGATACTTCAGATGGTAGTTTTGAGAGGGCGCTCAAAAAATAACCTCGGTATTTGCCGGGGTTATTTTAGTAAGTAAAGTAATTCATATGCCTCCTGTAGTTTTTGATGCATCAATTTTTAGCAAAGAAGAAGTCTCTAACAGGAACGTCAGAGACTTTAGATGGTGCCGAGTGACTCGTTTGGTGACTGTTTGTGAGAGGGTGGGGAAGTTGTGGAAAAAGAGTGGCACGAACGCTCCTGTTCAAAGCGTTTTTTGCTAGAGGATAATAAATATTCCTCGCCACGTTTTTGCCAATGACGGTTACTTGCATTTGCCTGCCAAGACTGGCGAGGTAGGCCGCGAGCTTCTGGCCAAAAGAGCTGGTTATTTCTTGTGCAGACTACCGCAACAGCGTTGGCGGTGCCAATGAACGTTCGGCCAATGAGCAGTTCGCCATAGGTTGTCGCAGCAGTGAAGCGATCCGTTTCCCGGAATGATTCATCCAGGTAACGGCAGTGGCTGCCAACTGACACTTCGCCCGTTATTTCGCTGTAGCACGGCTGTCCATGTTTTTGGCTGCAGTGTGTTTGGATTTCGGTTCCGGCTCTGAGCCGACAGATTTGGTAGCCGCTGAGCGCACTGATACAAATTGCGGCAACGCAAGCGAACGCGGGGTAGGCAATTTTTTTCATCAAATCCTCCTAGTCTTTAGTAGACCAGATCCAGGGAATTAGTCAACTTTATTTTCAGAAGAGAGGTTTAATGCTACACTTGAAATATATAAAAATGATATGAAACATCAGAAAAAAATAGTGCTCATAGTATTTATTTTTATTGGGGTCGGTTTGGTATTTTTTAGCCGATACATGTCGGGTAACATCGCTGGTAGCCCAGCCACAGCGATCACCCCGTTTGTTGAACAAAAGCCCTCCGAAGTTACTCCTATGGCAATTGCCGCGCTGCGCCAACGTGAATATGCGGGTGGAGATTTCGTGATTGAAAAAACAGTATCCGAAGGATCAGATTATCAGCAATTTATCGCTTCGTACCGTGCTGATGGTTTCAAAATTTATGGTCTTTTGACGATCCCCACTGCCCCAAAACCAGCCAATGGTTTTCCGGCAATTATTTTTGTTCATGGCTATATCCCGCCCGCCCAATATTCTACCACCAAAAATTATGCCAACTACCAGGCAGTCCTAGCTCGAAACGGTTTTGTTACCTTTAAGCCCGACTTGCGGGGGCATGGTGCGTCCGAGGGCGAACCCGTGTCAGCGCATTTTTCTGAAAAATATGTTATTGATACTCTAGAGGCGGTTGCTTATTTAAAAAAGCATTCGGCAGTTGATCCGACCAGGATAGGGTATTGGGGTCATTCTAATGGTGGAGAAACAGGTCTTCGGGCGCTGGTTATCTCAAAAGATATCAAAGCGGCTTCACTCTGGGCCGGGGTAGTAGGGAGTTTTCCTGACATGTTGGAAACATATAATGCTAAGATCCCATTCTTAAAAAATACGACTCACCCCCTTGTTGTGAATAATGGGCTTCCAAGTACAAACCTGGAATTTTGGAATACAATTGATCCTTATACATACCTTAAAGATATAACTGCTCGAATTGAGCTTCAGCATGCGACGGGTGATGCAAGTGTGCCGGTCGAGCTTTCGCGTCGCTTAAAGGAAGAGCTAATTAAGGAAGGTAAAAGCGTGGTGTATCATGAATATCGCGGCGATAATCATAACATCAGCGGTAATTTTGGCGTAGCTTGGAAAAGAACCGTTGAATTTTTTAAAAAGAATTTATAAATAGTTAGATATACTAAAAACACCTTCCTGGTTACAGGAAGGTGTTTTTGGTACGTTGGAAGTTAGGCTTGTGTTGTTTCTTCTGTAGCTGGTTCAGTTGTAGGGTTTGTTTCTTCTCCGTCAAAAGTATTGAGCACCATAGTGACAATATTACTGAATAATCTGTTAGCGGTGAGGCCACCATTATTTTTAGTATACCAAGGAGTAATTTTTTGTCAATTTACTTAAGAATGTTCTAAATGAAGAATTTTTACAACTATTCTTTGATGTAGCTTGTGCTTTTTCCGGCCTAACAAAAAACCTCCAAGGAAGGAGGTTTTTTGAGCGGTAGAGGTTTTATAGTTGGATTGATACTTGTGTGTCAGCATTCGAAATTAATCCACCCCGATAGTACACAGGCGTATAATAGTAGCGATGGGCGCTTTCGATATTCATATCGAAGTAAGTAGTTTGGTTTTTATCGATACGCGCAATCTCGCTACCACGCATATTTTGTTTCTCAGAACGATATATGATGTAACCATCGTAGTGAGTAACGGCCGTATCCTTGTTCCATGTGAGCATGGTGCGATTACTGGCTTTCTGTACTGTTACAGCTGGAACAAATGGAAAGGTGTAGGCGCTGGAAGGAGCTGTGCCAACGGTAATCGAAATTATTCCGCAAGTGCCATTAGAGCTTCGACAGAATTTAATGTCTGCCTGGCCAGCACTTCGTCCGGTGATGGTCAGGATATTGCCTGTAGCGCTCGCAGTTGCAACGCCGGAATCTGAGTTTGATGTTACCGTGAAATTTTCAGTGCCCATGCCCCAGACTGAAAAGGGGAAGGTCTGTCCGATGTGTAATGGAATGCTCAGTACGAGTCCGGGATCGGTTGTACCTGACGATGGAATATTTCCGGCGGGGTTAACGTAGAGCGTGATACAATTGGCTGGCGCGTTTTGGGCGCAGATCACAATGTTCGCGGGGCTTGTCCCGTTTCCCTGGAGTGAAAGGGTTCCGCCGTTAATGGTTGTCCCGACGGCGCCAATGTTCGAGTTGCTCGAAACGTAATAACTTCCTGCACCTCCGGAGATAGTGATAGTTTGGTTCTGTCCTGACGCAAGGACAAGATTATTGCCACTAAGTACAAGCGGTACCGAAGCTGGGGAGGCAGTGGTAATTGTGAGAGTGCTGCAGTTATTGGCATCGTTAGCGGCGCAAACTGTTACAGTTCCCGTCCCAGTGTCTGCCCTTCCCTGCAGGTTTAAGACGCTCCCGTTAATAATGGCATTGAACAACGAAGCATTGCTCGTTGAAGGGTTTGAGAATACGTAGTTGTCACCGCCACCCAAAATGGAAATACTGGTATTTTGGCCGTTGTAGAGGGTAAGGTTATTTTGTCCTAGGGTAACTGTAGAAGTCGTAGTGCTGGTGCTTGTCCCGGATTGTCCTACAGTGACGGGTAGAGTGAGGCAGCCTGTTGTGCTTTGGCAGATTATTAGTTGGGCTGATCCGGCACTTAAACCATGTATCGTTATTTGGTTGTTAGTGGTGGAAGCGGTAGTCACGGCAGTGTTTGTATTACTCGCAACATACACTGGCCCCGATGCGTTTACTGTAAAATTTTGGCCTGGCAGCAGGTGTACGCTGGTGGGAGTTATGGTAAGTCCACTGACGGAATAATCGGGCCATAGGATAGATGAAGACTGCATTCCTTGTACGGTTACTGATGCTGTAGCACCCTGGGGTATCCCGTATAAACCACTGCTGACATTCAGGGTTAGATTGCCACTGGTATCGGTTGACCCTAAGTTCGATATCGTTGTGGAAATAGTATTTCCCGGCTTGTAGAATGATAATTCTACAGGGCTATTGGGTTCGCCGATAACTCGGGTCTCTACCCAATCTCCGCTCAAAGAAGTGGCTACCAGTGTGGGGCGGTTAGCTGCCTCAGCAGTATTGAGGCTCAGCGCACCGAACAAGAGCGTGACAAGAAAGATTGTCAGCTCAACATGTTTTTTCATAAGCGTATTAGTTAAGAGTAAAAAGCGACCTTTAAGGTATCGTATAAGCAAAATCGAAGTAAAGTAAAGTTTTTTGTCAAGAGTGTTCACATTGCGGTTCAAGCTTTTTATTTATTTTTTGTAACAAAATAAATAAAAAGCTTGCATTGCCCGTGCTGCGGCTCTGCAAAGGGTCGCTCATGTTTCGGGTGTGCGTACCAGGGGTCGGAGAGGGGTTAAGTCTGGCTGTAGTAAATTAAGCTAAGCGAATAGTTACTTTTTGCGCTTTTTTTAAGAAAATGGAGGCTATCGCTTTCATTTCCTTTTGTGAAAATGCGGTAAAGTTTTTAAACGCCGGTTTGAGCGTGAGAGTATTTCGGAATTGTTGTAAAAAAACTTGTTTAGCACCGCAAATTAAATCAGCCATGTCATTAAGAATGGGGGATGAATGAATTTCTTTGACAAGTGTCGAGCGAAATTCGTAGTCAACGCGCTCGGTTTTAAGAAAGGCGATGCTTTCCTGTAGAGCAACAGGGTTTATGCCTGGGCCGACAAGCGCTGGGTACTCGCTCAGGCTCGTTTTTACATCCATAGCAACATAGTCTACAAGACCCAAATCAACAGCTTGCTTAATCACTTCTGGACGATTGCCATTAGTATCTAGTTTTATCAGATATCCCAGCGATTTAAGTGTGTCCATGAAAGGAATAAGATCCGGCATGGTTGTAGGTTCTCCGCCGCTGATAACGACGCCATCTAATAAGCCGATGCGTTTATTTAAAAAGTTAAAAATAGCAGTTTCAGGGATAAAACTGTTTTTCAACTGGATAATTTTTTCTGGTAAAACAAATTCTGGGTTATGGCAGTAGCCGCAGCGAAAATTACAGCCAGGAGTAAAGATGACACAAGCAGTCTTTTCGGGATAGTCGACAAGTGTGCATTGCTCAATGCCTGAGATTAGCATAACGTTAATTCGTTAAATGGTGCGAGTATATTGAGCGGTGAATTCAGTGTTGGCCGCCACACATTCTTCAAAATGTTTGCGTGAATAATGTTCCGACTTCTTGCCGGTATTAAAGTGTGATACCGGACGGTGGTACCCCATAACTCTAGTCCATACCTCGCACCGTGTGCGTTCGGCTAACTGTTGATTTTCCATATTTTTTATAGTATTAAAAATAATTATTGCGCCGGTGTCGGACTTAGATATTTTTCGATACGTTCAGCGTCATGTCGCTCTCCCTGGTAAATACCGAGTGCCGTGTCGCACGTCGGGCACCAATCCCATTCACCGGGTAAGTAGCCGTGCTTTGGGCATATAGAAAATGTCGGTGTTATAGTAATGTAAGGAAGCTTGAAATTTGTCAGAATTTTACGGATCAAGTTTCGGCAAGCAGAGGCGGTTGAAATGCGTTCAGTCATATAACAGTGCAGAACTGTACCTCCGGTATACTTAGTTTGAAGCTTGTCCTGAAGGGTAAGTGCTTCGAACACATCGTCAGTATACCCAACTGGAAGTTGTGACGAATTGGTATAGTAGGGTGCGTCTTTCGTGCCTGCTTGGAGAATATTCGGAAAACGTTTTTGGTCTTCCTTAGCGAAACGGTACGTCGTACCTTCGGCGGGGGTAGCCTCAAGATTGTAAAGATTTTTTGTTTCCGCCTGAAAATCTTGAAGTTTGGAGCGCATACTATCAAGAACGCGAGATGCAAATTCCTGCCCCGAGGGTGTGGCGATATTTTCTTGGTCACCAGTGAAATTGCGGATTGCTTCATTAAGACCGTTAATACCAATGGTGGAAAAATGATTTTTTAAATAGCCAAGGTAACGTTTCGTGTAAGGAAACAGTCCTGCAGCAATCCATTTTTGAATTTCTTTGCGTTTTATTTCCAGCGATGTTTTTGCGAGCTCCATAAGGTGAGCAAGACGTAAAAAAAATTTTTCTTCATCTCCACGCGCCAGATAACCAATGCGGGCGCTATTTATAGTGACCACTCCGATTGATCCGGTCATTTCGGCGGAGCCAAATAATCCACCACCACGTTTACGCAGTTCCTTCATATCAAGCTGTAATCGGCAACACATTGAGCGCACGTCGCCGGGGTTAAGGCTCGAGTTAACAAAATTTTGAAAGTATGGTGTGCCATATTTGGCAGTCATTTCGAACAATGGCAGGTTTCTTGGGTCATCCCAGTCAAAATCTTTAGTAATATTGTAGGTTGGAATTGGAAAAGTGAAGGCTCGACCTTTGCTGTCGCCCTCGGTCATGACCTCGATAAAGGCCTTGTTAATACTATTCATTTCCTTTTCAAGTTCGCCAAAAGTATAAGCAAAGGGCTTGCCATCGAGAATAAGCTGTTTTGATTTTAAATCTTCCGGGCAATTCCAGTCGAGCGTGATATTCGTGAACGGTGTTTGTGTACCCCACCGTGAAGGAATATTGAGATTAAAAACAAATGACTGCATGTTTTGGTAAACGTATTCATATACTTTCCGGTCTATATATTTTTCTTTCGCTTCAAGTGAAGGAAAAGTTATTAGTTCTTTTTCTATATCATTTTCTAGTTCAAGCGCATATTTTTTTACAAATGGGGCGAGATAGGTGTCAAAACTGGAAAAAGCCTGAGCGCCAGCCCATTCGTTCTGAAGCGTACCCAGAAAATTAACCATTTGGGCTACGGCTGAGGATAGATGTTTTGGTGGCCCCGATTCTATTTTGTCCGGTACGCCATTAAATCCTTCTTCAAGTAGAACCCGCAAACTCCACCCCGCACAGTAGCCTGAAAACATGTCTAAGTCATGTATGTGCATGTCTGCGTTACGATGGCCGTCACCAACTTCGGCGGGATAAATGTGAGAGAGCCAGAAGTTCGCAGTAACTTTACCGGCTGTGTTCAAAATCATGCCGCCCAACGAGTATCCTTGGTTTGAATTGGCATTGACACGCCAGTCCAGGCGATGTAAGTATTCAGCGATAGTTTTTTCAACTTCCACAACAACATTTTTCTCACTCCGCGCCGTGCCACGTTTAGCCCGGTATAAAATATACGCCTTGGCAACGGCAGACAGGTTTGCTTCAATCAGGGTTTCTTCAATAATGTCCTGCACGGCTTCTACCGAAGGTATGGTGCTGCTATAATGCTGTTCGAGCTTTATTTGTGCGGTTGTGGCTAATGTCAAAATGGAAACGTTAGGAACCTGCTGAGTGGCAAGCACTGCTTTTTGTAGTGCGATGACAATTTTGTCAAGATTAAAATCAACAATAGCGCCGTTTCTTTTTTGTATTTTGTAGACTGGCATACATGTTTCTATAAGAAATACTAGTTTAAGCTTCTACGCCGACTGCTTCGGAAATATTTTTATAACCGTCCTTTACCAAAAGTCTTAAGAGACCTTTATTAATGGCGTGTATCGCTGTTGGCCCTCCATAAATAAAGCCGGTAATAAGCTGTACTGCAGTAGCCCCTGCCTTAATTTTGTGGTATGCATCTTCAGCGGTAAAAATACCTCCTACTCCCACTATATGAATCTTTCCCTTGGCTAGTTGGTAAAGTGTGCGAATGGTTCTGGTGCTCATGGTCTGTAAATGCTTACCTGAAATTCCCCCCGGGTGATTGAGTTCGCTTGGTGTGCTTCTAAAAGCAATATCGTTACGGTCTTTAAGCAGGTTTGTAGCAATAATTCCGGTTATTTTTGCGTCGATCGCATATTCAACTATTTTTGCCAGATCTGCGTCGCTCATTCGCGGACCAATTTTAATAAAAATATCTTTTCGAATATCCATAATTTTTTTTCTCTCAGATACAATGGTTAGTAAAAGTTTTATAAATGAAAGCTGGGAAAAAATACTTGCTCCCGCGACATTAGGGCAGCTTACATTAAGCGTGATGTAATCGGCACTGTTTTCTATTGTTTGAAAAGTTTTAAGGTAGTCTTCGGCCATTGCCGCGCCACTAAGTCCGTTTGTCGGGGCGATGCTGATTCCGCAAGGGATCGTATGTGGTTGTGTTTTGTTGTATCTATCCAGGGTTTTTTGGGCACCATCATTGGCGAGTCCATAGTGCACAATCAATCCTTTATCCTCAGGCAGCCTCCATAATCGCGGCTTTGGATTTCCTGTTTGAGCGGAATAAGTTATTGAGCCGAACTCTGCCCAGCCAAACCCCAGCATGGGGTACGCAAGCGGTGCGTCAATGTATTTGTCAAAACCGGCAGCGAGCCCAATAGGGTTCGGAAGACGAAGATGGCCTAGTGATATTCGGAGACGATTATCGTGTACCTGTAACAGGCGTGCTGCCATTTTGTTTATTGGGGCACATTTGCTCGCGGTATTGAGTACGTGAAGGGCGGTACCGTGAATGCTTTCGGGATCAGCATGTCTAAAAAGGAGTGGGCGGATAAAATTTTTATAAAGCATAGTAAAAATAAAAAAACTCCCTTGGGTAGGAGCTTCTAGAGCTTCAGGTTAAAATAATGAAAAGTATTAAAATTATTTTTTAGCTACTGCGGTTTCAACTGTGATGCGGTGGGGACAGGGTACTACTGCACAAAGAAGCTCGTTAAGCGCGCTGCTTTTTACAGTATTCATGCTATGGCACTGCTTACAGCGAACTTCAACCACGCTTTCGACGAGGGCGCCTTTAAATAATAACTTTTTGCATTCCTGGCAACGGTATTCTTTAAGACAAATAGTCGTCATATTTTGGAAACCATTTTCTATATGTAGTACCAAAGAATAGTCTTTATCACTACTTATTGTATTTTATACACTATATCAGAAATTTTTGAAAGCAGCAATTAGGCGGTGGATAATTTTATTTCACATGAAAGCGAGCTGGCAGTTGTGTATAATTGCGCTAAGAAGTATACTGTGTCCGTGGCGTATCCACGCGCTCTAGTGCTGTAATTTTTAGTGTTAAAGTGTCCGGTTAAGCAGAGCTAGTACTATCAATAAAAGTTTAAATTTTTTAGGTATGTCGCAGAAGAAAGTTGTTATCATTGGCGCTGGTTTTGGCGGTTTGTCTGCTGCAGCCCTCTTGGCTCACAAGGGGTTTGACGTACTGGTGCTTGAAAAAAACGATCAGTCCGGCGGGCGAGCCAGCGTCTATCGCGAAAAGGGGTTTACGTTCGACATGGGTCCGTCATGGTATTTGATGCCTGATGTTTTTGAAAAATTTTTTGCAGAGTTCGGTAAAAAGCCAACTGATTTTTTTAAACTGCAGCGTCTTGACCCGGCGTACCGGATTTTCCATGGCAAAAACGACTTTGTGGACCTTTCAGCCGATCTTGAAAAAAACATGGCTGTTTTTGAAGCTCTGGAACCTGGCGCTGCTGCCGCACTGACACGCTACTTGGCGCAGTCAAAGTATCAATACGACGTATCCATGAAAGACTTTTTGTACAAAGAGTATACATCGCTCATGGATTTTTTTAATCGCCGCATGATTGTGGAAGGTAGGAAACTCCATGTATTTGAATCGCTTGATGCGTATACGCGCCGTTACTTTAAGAGTGATAAGCTGCGCAAAATTTTGGAATATAGTATGGTGTTTTTAGGCGGAGCTCCCAAAAATACGCCGGCGATTTATTCGCTCATGTCTCATATTGATTTCAATTTGGGGGTGTGGTATCCAACCGGTGGCATAGGTGCTGTGGTACGAGGCCTGGAAGATTTGGCTCGTTCCTATGGAGCACGGTTCGAATTTAACAGCCCGGTTGAAAAAATTGTTGTTAGTGATACACAAGCCAAGGGAGTAGTAGTGAACGGAAAAGTGATTGAGGCGGATATTGTTATTTCCGGAGCTGACTACCACCATACCGAAAGCACCCTTTTGGCTAAGGGCGATCAGACGTATTCTAAAAGATATTGGGAGAGGCGAACGCTCGCGCCATCCGCTTTTATGCTGTACCTCGGCTATGACAGAAAAATCGCCGGCTTAGAACATCACACGTTATTTTTTGACAACGATTGGGTGCGACATTTTGACGCTATTTTTGAACACCCCGAATGGCCGGAACATCCGTCATATTATGTTTCGTGCGCATCAAAAACTGACCCGACAATCGTGCCGCCCGGAGGGGAAGCGCTGGTTATTTTAGTTCCCGTGGCGGCTGGCCTTGAAGACACGGATGAAACAAGAGAAAAATATACTGAAAAAGTATTGGTTCATTTGGAATCCCTTTTGGGCCAAAATCTACACGACGCTGTTGTTCAAAAGATTTTCAGTCAGCGTGATTTTGCCGGCATGTTTAATGCCTACAAGGGTACGGCGCTTGGCCTCAGCCACACGCTCATGCAAACAGCTGTTTTCCGTCCACGTCACCAGAGTAAAAAAGTCACTAACCTCTATTATACGGGGCAGTACACGCACCCTGGTATCGGTATGCCAATGTGCCTCATCGCTTCCGGGCTGGTAGCTGAAGCTATTGAAAAAAAATATGGTTGATCAGGAAATTTATCAAACATTTAAGAAGGGGAGTAAAACCTTTTTTACGAGCAGCCTGTTTTTCCCTCGCGCTGTTCGTGAAGATGTTTTTATTTTCTATGCCTTTGTTCGGGTGGCTGATGATTTGGTTGACAGCGTGCCGGCTAAGCTCAGCGATTTTGTTTTGTTTAAAAAGCAGTATGCTGCAGCCCTGGCAGGAACGGTATCTGGCAACATAATTATCGATTCTTTTGTTGATCTTGTGAACCGCCGGTCGATTCCCCGGGAATGGATAGACTCATTTTTGCAGGCAATGACAAGCGACACGGAGAAGAAAACATATGCTACGTTCACTGAACTTGGTGATTATATCTATGGTTCAGCGGAAGTAATTGGTCTGGTAATGGCGCGGCTCATGAATTTGCCCGCTGAGTCGTATGGCACCGCCCAGCTTCTCGGTAGAGGCTTTCAATATATTAATTTTATTCGCGATATTGCCGAAGATATTCAGCTGGGTAGACAATATATACCGTTTGAAGTACTCCGTCCGTTTGGTTTTGAACACCTAACTGAAAAGTCAGCACAATGCCGTGCACCAGACTTTGCAGCGCTTATTGCTCAGGAACTGAAGCGTTATCGGGCGTGGCAAGCAGCAGGGGAAGCGGGTTTTTCTTTTATCCCTAAACGGTTTTTGCTCCCGATTAAAACCGCTGCTGATATGTACCGCTTTACGGCTGATGTCATTGAACGCGACCCGTTTATTATTTTTAGAAAGAAAGTAAAACCGAGCAAGACAAAAATTATATGGCAGCTATTCTTGAACGCACTATGAATTCTTTCTATGCCGAGGCGAGCAATAAACTCCGGCCGTTTTTAAAAGATTTTTTTGACGAACAGATAAAAATATATCGTCCGGTAAACCGTTGGTCAAAAGACGCTTTGCGGCGGCTCTATGCTACGATTATAAAAGGCAAGATGGTGCGGGGTGGTATGGTGTTTTTGGCGTATCAACTTGCCGGAAAACGACCTGACGAAGCATGTCTTCGCCTGGCAGCGGCAATAGAAATTGTCCACACAGCGCTTATAGTTCACGATGATATTATGGATTTAGATGAGCTTCGGCGCGGTGAGTCGACCCTCTATAAACAGTACGAAATACTTACCAGAAAGCATGCAGGTCATAATGCTGGGCATGTCGGTGAGTCGCTCGGTATATGCGTTGGCGATGTGGCTATTTTTTTAAGTTTTAATCTTTTATCATCGCTTCCGCAAACGAAAACACCAGCACTTCAAGAGATCGTTGGTATTTTTTCACAAGAAATTATAAAAGTTGGTTTTGCCCAAATGCAGGATGTGTACTCTGGGGCAGTGAGTACTATGCCTTCGCAGGCAGATATACTCCGGTTGTATTGTTATAAAACAGCCCGCTACACATTTTCACTCCCGCTCATGCTGGGTGGTTTGGCGGCGGGTCAGCCGTCCGGTAGTGTGCGGTTGCTAGAAAAATTTGGTGAACACCTTGGTATTATTTTCCAGATTAAAGATGACGAGCTTGGCATGTTTGGGGACGAACAAAAGATCGGAAAACCCGTAGGGTCAGATATTCGTGAAGGCAAAAAAACACTCTACTATTACTTTTTATTTAAACAGTCGAGCGCTGCTGAGCGAAAAAAGTTGGAAGGTATTTTTGGCAATACTTCAATGACACAAAATGAAGTGGCGCTGGTGCGTGAGTTGATTATGAAGTACGGCATACAAAAAAAGATAGCCAAAATCTTGTCATATCGAATTACGGCGGTAAAAAAAGTAGTTGCTGCTTACGATGGGGCGGCGGGTCAGAAAAAGATGCTGTACGAACTTCTCGAGTACAATCTTAATCGATCGGCATGAAAGAGTTTTTAATTTTTCTGTATCGAACATCACGCCCCCGTTTCTGGTTGTATCTGGGTGGCACGTATGTCGTGGGCTTTGCTGCGGGCGCACCAAATGTGCAAGCGTTTACAGAGTTATATTTTTGGGTATATCTTTTTTTCTTTTTAGTCCCGGCAAATATTTTTTTGTATGGTATCAATGACTATTATGATGCCGATACGGACCAATTTAACACTAAAAAAGGGAATGAAGAGAACTTGTTGCAAACGACTGAGCGCAAAAAACTACGGCTAAGCCTGTGCGTTATTGCTGGGTTGTGCATTGTTATTTTAACCCTCAGTCATTCAGCAATGCTCGCCTCGTTGTTCGGTATTTTTTTAGTGCTATCGTATTTTTACAGCGCACCACCCCTTCGATTCAAGGCTCGGCCCGTGCTCGATTTTGCGTCCAATATTTTGTACGGCTTACCGGGTATTATTGGTTATCTTCAAACGAGCGGTCATTTGCCATCCTGGCCAATAGTAATTGCGGTATTTTTTTGGACGAGTGCTATGCATCTTTTTTCTGCAATTCCGGATATTGCAAGCGACCAAAAGGCCGGGCTCACCACGAGCGCAATTTTTTTTGGACAAAAGGCATCGCTATATATTTGTTCGCTGCTCTGGTTAACTAGCCTGGTGATTTTTGTGGCAATTTTGCACGTTTATTGGTTGGGCGCCATTTGTTTGGCGTACCCGTTGGTACCACTTTTTCTTGTTGGTCGACCAGCGCTACTACAGCGAGTGTATTGGTATTTTCCGGCGTATAATGCCGCGGTTGGTTTTGCATTGTTTAGTCTAGCGATTTTGCATTGAGAAATTACATTAGAAGTACTGCTTACTTTCCTGAAGCTATACGATGATCGTTAATAAATTCTTTGTTTAAAATTTCAACCAAAGTTCGTGGTGGTAATACATCAAAAAGCTTCACAATGTCGGTGTTCTTCATCCGAATGCAGCCATGTGAAGCCGGCCTTCCTAGGAGTCCTTCTTCAGGGGTGCCATGAATGTAAATATCTCGTTGGTGAGAGTCGGTTTCACCCCCTTTGTTAATACGCGGTTCTTGCCCGTCAAGGCGCATAAGTCGTGTGGTGACGTAGTCAAAGGGGGTGTCGATAGTATCGGCGATGATGGGTGCAATGGTGCCGTTTTTATCGCCTTCCCCAACCAAAATCGTACCAATTTTTTGTCCCAGACCTATTTTTTCTTTTATACGATGGGTTCCAAATGGAGTCTTTTGGCTACCGACAGTATTCCCTATACCTTTTTTCCCAGTTGATACAGAATACTCTTTAAGTGTTTCACCATTTTTTATCAAGAATAATCGCTGGGAAGCAGGGTCGATTATTATGGCGTATTCGTCTTTTTTTAACCCAAAGCGAGCTTCTAGTTTTTTAATTGCTACAGCGATGTCTGCTGGTATTTCTCGTTTTAATTCATGTTCGCGAGTATTCTTTTGTTGAGCACCACCTTTTTTTGGCTCTAATATTCTATCAGGTTTTATTCCGCTCGAAGTTGGGGTGCAAGCTTCTGTTGCTGATGATAACAACCCCGAGGCGATAATTTTTAATACATCTCGTCTTTCCATAAAATAGTCTGTAGTTAATTTTGCTATTGCCCGGACGGTGGTTCCCAGAGCTCAATCTTGTTGCCTTCGGGATCAATGACCCAGCCAAACTTACCGAACTCAGACTCATCTGTCTTATCGAGCACCTGACACCCCTCTGCTCGAAGCGCTGCGAGCAAGCCTCGTAGATCTGCAACTCGATAGTTCACCATAAATGATGCGGTGCTTGGTTCAAAGTTGCTGCTATCACCAACTGACCAGATGGTCGTGCCTCCTGTCGGTTGTCCGGCTTCATCTGTCCATCGGAAAGCCGTACCTCCCCAGTCTTGGACGTCGATCCCGAGATGTTTCTTATACCAGGCGTGCATTACCGGAGCATCCTTGGCTTTAAAGAAAATTCCACCGATACCTGTAACTCGTTTCATATGTGGTATGTTAGGCTACTTAAAATACTAGTGACATTTTATTCCTTTCGTAAAATCTTCTCCATTGCTTTCCCTTTGGCGAGCTCATCTATTAATTTATCGAGGTAGCGGATTTCCCGCATGGTTGGTTCCTCAATGTCTTCTACTCGGACACCGCACACCACACCTTTAACCAAACGCCGTAACGGGTTCATGTGGGGAGCTTTCGCAAAGAACGTCTCAAAGTCAGTCTGTTTTTTCAGTTCTACTTCTAGCTTTTTTTGGCTGTACCCTGTTAGCCAGCAGATAATTTCATCGACCTCTATTTTTGTGCGCCCCTTTTTCTCGGCTTTGGCGACATACAGCGGGTAGACGCTGGAGAAGCTCATGGTATAGATCCGGTGTTTTGTCATACTATGTATTTAATCTAATTGTTTTTAACAATACCATGAGATTCAAACCGTTTCTAGGGTTGCTAAAAGATTACTGTTGACGTGCATGGTTATTTAGTTTTATATAAGGTAAGATTGGCTAGTTTAAAGGTAGTATTCGTTAATCTCGAGTTAAATATGCGGTTTAAAGTCTTTTTATTAACCTTTTTTTGTAGCTCTGCCTTCTTGACACCGGTTCTAGCTCACCCTGGTCGAACTGACGCTTATGGCTGTCATACCTGCCGGACTAACTGTGCCAAATGGGGTCTTTCTACTGGGGAGTACCACTGTCATAACGCTAAAGCTCTTCCGCAACCAAAAGAACCCGTTAAAAGCCATTATAATGAGAATGGGGGAGTAACTACCCCTGCTCCGGAATATAAACAGTCAAAAGCAGTAGGGGAGCCTCCGGCAGCCAAAGTCGTTCCTCCCAAGGTAGACTCGGCTCCTTCGAAAGAATCCGTAAAAGTTGAAAATAAAGAGGTTCAGAAGGCTGAGGTTTCTAAACAGGCAGAAGTGAAGAAAAAATCATTTTGGGGATTGTTATGGGAAGCGTTGACGAAGTAATAAATCTTCTCGTTACTTTTGGGTAAACAAAAGCAAAATCCGACCGGACGGGAAGTCGGTCGGATTAACAAGTAAAAGGGCTAACTTATTTGGATTGCTGCCGATTTTTTTTGAATAATTTGTAGGCTTCTACTCCGATGACTGGAATAAGCGAAAAAGCTACGCAGACGCCAAGAAGTGACATTGATAACGGGGTGGTGCTTACGTATGTATTACCCAAGGAGGTATAGACAGCAAATAAGAATATTACCAGCGTAATGCCGACAATCACATTCAGCGATTGGTTGCGGTACACGGACCCCGAAAAAATAGAGTGGGTTTCTGAGCGGCTGTTAAATGCGTGCCATAAGCGAGAAAAAAAAGCTGTGGTCAGAGTCATGGTGGTTGTGGCCTCTGGTGCCCACTGTAAGCCCACAAACAAAACCCCAAGTGAGGCGATGGCTAAAAGGACTGCTTCACCTATAATTTCTTTCCAGCGTATAGGGGTGAGTAATCTTTCCGCTCTTTTGCGGGGTGGTTTGGACATCACATCTTTCTCTCCCTTTTCTAAACCAAGGGCAATGGACGGACCGGTTTCTGAAACCAGATTTAATAGTAAGATATGAATAGGTAAGAGCGGTGAGGCAAGTCCAAAAAGTGTTGGAAAAAAAATAATACAGACTCCAGAAAGGTTGCAGGAAATTTGATAACGCAAGAATTTTATGAAATTACCAAATATAATGCGCCCCTCATGCACAGCATCGACGATAGTGGAGTAATTGTCATCGCGCAAAACCACATCCGCCACTTCCTTCGTCACATCAGTTCCTGAAATACCCATGGCGACACCGATATCGGCGGTTTTGATGGCCGGAGCATCATTTACCCCGTCGCCGGTGACTGCTACGATATGTCCGTTTGCCTGCACTGCTTGTACGATGTGTAGTTTTTGTTCAGGCGAAACACGAGAGAACACACGCGTTTGGGCGAGCATTGTTTGGATATTGGCGACAGTAGCCTCACCCAAAACAGTTCCGTCCATAACCTCGGTATCATTCTGTATAATACCCAGTTCCTTACCAATATTTGCTGCAATCAATTTGTGATCGCCGGTAATCATGATTGTTTGTATGCCTGCTGTGGCAGCCTGCTCAACCGCACGTTTAACTCCAGGGCGTAGGGGATCTTTAAGTCCGATTAAACCAATCAGCGTGTGTTGATCGGTAAGCTGATCTTCGAAGGTCTCGTCCTTTTTCCAATTTTTAGGCAGCGCCTTATACGAAAAAGCCAGTGTTCGAATGCCTTTTTGAGACAGGGTAGAGGCCTGGTTCAGGGTTGTGGCATCTTTTTGCTGAGCATGATCATAGATAACTTCAACAGCGCCTTTGGAAATGGAAAAATAATTTTCCTCACTATCTTTTACTACCACAATCATTCGTTTGGTTTCTGAAGAAAAAGGAATTTCGTCTACGCGTTCATATTGACTGGAGACGGTGCGTATGTTCATGCCGGCGTGTAGTGCCAGTTGAATCAGGCTCGTTTCTGTTGGGTCACCCATTAGCCCTCCTTCTTTCGTGAGATGCGCGTCATTACAAAGAACGGCGCAGGTTAAGAGCCATACTATGTCTTTGTCTTGTAGAGGTTGTACGGTGTTTTTATTTACGACCCACTGCCCATTTTCTTGAATAGAAAAATTTTTATTTTGAACCACTACTTCGATGGCGGTCATCTCATTTTTTGTCAGTGTACCTGTTTTATCGGTAAGGATGTGTGTGGTGCTCCCGAGCGTTTCAACCGCTGATAATCTTCGTATGATGGCGTTTTGCTTGGCTAATTTGGTGACAGCGATAGCAAGTACGGTAATAACGACTGTTGGAATTCCTTCTGGTATTACAGCAATGGCAACCGACATGGCTGTAAAAAATACATCTTTAATGTGAATAGTAGTAAAAAAAATCAGAGATAGAAAAATGGCAAATGCTGAGATTAGCGCTATTTTGGTAAGCACTTTTCCCACCTGGTTTAGTTCCTTCTCTAAAGGGGTAAGACTTTTTTTCTGTTGTTGTAGTAATTGGGAAATTTTACCAATTTCGGTTTTAATTCCAATGGCGGTGACGATGACTTTGCCGCGTCCATATGTGGCCACGGCATCTTTATACACCATGTTGGTTCGGTCGCCGAGAGGAACATTTTCTTGTGGCACGGGGTTGGTATGTTTTTCAATCGACTTAGATTCTCCGGTTAAAGCAGCCTCAGTAACTCTTAGGTGAGCAGATTCGATTACTCGTCCGTCAGCAGGAATTTTATCGCCCGCTTCAATGACAACGATATCTCCCGGCACAACTTCACGTGTGGGAATGGTCTGTCTGTCCCCGTCACGAATGACTTTAGCAGTCGATTCTGACATTTTTTGTAGCGCAGCAATGGCGTTTTCAGCTTTGGCTTGCTGTAACAGCCCGATAATGGCGTTGGCAATAACAATGATGCTGATAACAATGCCGTCTTTATAGTCGCCGAGGACAAATGAAATGATTGCGGCCGTAATTAAGATGAGCACCAGGGCATCCCGAAATTGGTGCCAAATTTTTTGCAATAGACTATCCTTTTGGGCGGGTGGAAGCTCGTTTAATCCATCATGTTCCCGGCGAGTTATAACTTCTTCGGAAGAAAGTCCGTTATTTTTTGAAGTGTGAAAAGAATTCACCAACTCCTCGATTGTTTTTGTATGATAGGACATGGTTTTAGTGTTAAATAAAAAAACCGAGCAAATGCCGGTTTTAATTGATAGCACATCATCGTTTCAAACGCTTAATCAAGGGGTGTATGATTAAGACCTATCGTTTGTTACTCAGCACTATCCAAGGCTGCAAACATGGTATCTGTTTTTTTAAAATATGTAAAGTACGATACTAATGGGTAACAAACGTAAACTTGATCTGCGCTCGTATGGAACAGGGTGAATGGTTTAGAAAAACAGGTGTAGTGTGTTTATTTTAACTTTTTTACTAGTAATTTTGAGCTTTTACTTTGATAAGTAATTGAGTAGCTGCAGGTTGTCGAATTGTTATTTTGGTCGCATGTTGCAATAAGATCGTCGCCTTGGATTTGAAGTTTGCCCAAGCTATTCATATCTGCTATCTCGGTCACAAAATACAGCCACTGTATAGGCCCCCCTGACGCAACAGCCACCTCCACGATGATTCTGCCAGCGTAGTAGGTTGGTGGGGTGTCATCGTATCCTGTTCTAAATAATCGGTATGTAATTTTATTTTTTTCATCAAAAATATTTGCCGTATCATGCATGACACCAAGTTGAATGTTTAAATCAGTATTAGCTGTGTCGACGCTTTTTAATTCTCGACTTTCTCCGATCGAGTACGGTTTGTACTCATTTGCAAGATCGAAAATACTATTTTTTTGAATGTTGGCAGAGGGGGTAGAGCTTGTACCGATACTATTTTGTTGAAAGGTTGTTACCGGTACTGCTTTTGAAAATGATTTTCCAATGAGAATTCCTGTAAACAATAAAGTGGTTCCCGCAACCACTGCTAAAATGGTCCATACTTTACGCTCTTTTATCATATTAACTTAGCTAATTTAAGGTGAAATCAGCAGCAAAGATTACCACAAGGTTCAAATCCCCTATAGAGTATATAAAATACTGCTTATTAAGTTACTTTTTTCCCGGTTCCGGCTAGTAGGTGAAATTAGGACTTGTTTTGTAAAGTAATCCAACTCAAGATTAAAAGTTAATTATTTACTTTAATAAACTACGAGAGCTGTATTGTCAATATAAGCCCAGAGGCTCTTAAAGCTTGAAAGACTAATAGTTCTTGATCCGAGCCAAGGGTCATTTACAATTATAGAAGTTGGATTTTCTACGTTTCCAACAAAACCTTTTACCACTACCGAATGCATTCCGTGATAACCAGTAGCCCCTGAATCAAGTTCAAATGTGCCTGTCGAACTAAACTGATTGTGCCCCCAAATTATTACGGGGTTACCTCGCTGTACTTCTTGTACAAGATCTTCAATATTCCAATTATTTTTTAAAGATACAGTGCGATATTTACTTATAAAATTATATATTGGCCCCCAATGCACGCCGTAGCCCTCAACCCAGTTTACATTCGGATCTACACCTTCACCAATTGTTACTTTAATAGAATTTTCTGAAAGAGCGATTCCTTTGTAAGCAAGTACCATTCTGGTCGCAGCAATATTGCAGGTAAAAGTTTCGCTTTGGTCATACAAAGGTATGTCCAAAGAAAAAACCTTATTTTTTGTAGTAAATGAATAATTATAGTCTTCGGCCGAGTCTAATCCATAAACAGTTTTGATACCCTTTTTTAATTTTATACTATATTTTGTTGAATTTTCCAAACTAGAACTAAGAGAGAATATCATTTTATTACCTTCCCAAGAAAAAGACCCTGGAATATTTGGAGATATAGAAAAAGAATTTTGCGCTGAAGTATGATCTACTTCTTGGTCAAATTCAATTACCACTCTTGATAAATCGACAGATTGCCCCTGAGAAGCATTTTTGGGGGATATTGATAAAATTTTAACTACTCCCACCGGGCTGAAATGCAGCTCTATATCGTGGTCGGTGTTGCCTCCATATTTATTTTCCATCCCACTTAAAAATTTAATTGTATAATCAACACCTTTTTTAAATTCAACATCTGGTACAAAAATAAAAGTTTTTCCATCTTCCCAATTTATTTTACCTGTCGTTGCTGGACTAAGGGTAAACTTTTCTGCCACACTTGTCTGGTTCATTTCTTCAGAAAAAACTATTTTGATAGGGCTTTCGGCTCGCACACCATTCCCTTGCTGATCGAAAAATTTAACTAATGGCGAAGCGGTAGTCTTAAAAGTAACTTTATCCATTAATTCTACATCGCCCTTTTCAAGATCAGAAAAATCTTCAACTCGATACGAACGTCCAGATCTGGAGATTGATAAGGAATATTCATGATTTTGTAGCAGAGGTTTAGAAAATACTAGTTTATGCTTATTTTCCGATTTGTCGACAGTAAAATCAACTGGTGGGTTGATCTCGTACACCCAGTTTATGAATTCTCCGCTCGGCGCGTCAAAAGTTATTTCAAATGGATCCTTTGTGCTTACATTTTCTTGACCGTTTTTAGGGTATACCTCTGTAATAATAGGTAGTTTGGGAGAAAAAAACTCAGTAGATTGCTCATGTCTTTTACCTCCAGGAAACAATCGTTTCAATCCCACAATATATACTACAATTTTAGTCTCAGGATAAAAAGATTCTTTGGGAATAAAAATTGCTCTATCTTTGTATTTTCGAGAAGAAAATGGCGAGGCATTTTGGAAAACCCAATCACCATCGACTTCAGGGGACATCCGAAAAGATGTATTCTCCGGGTTAATAGGAACCGTAAAAGATATTTCAATCGGTTGGTGCGCCTCTATCAAATTTCCGCCTTCGGTCACCGTTTCCAACCGAGCAAAAGGCCTTGAAAATAAAGTAACGAAAGAAAAAAATAAAATTAAAGCAATACTAGCCGTATTTAATATAACCAAAAGGCGATAATATTTTTCTTTTTTAAGAACAAAAATAGCAAAATTAAAGACAGCTAAAATTACAATAGCAATAAAAATTATCGAAATTAATATGTTAAAATTTAGTATTCCAAAACTTAAAATTGAGTCCATATTGTATATAATTTTTCTAAATTTTGATATGATACTGGGCCATTGTCTCTTGAATTCAAATAAGCATCGGTATAATTAAAGAGCTTGTCAACTTTCGGCTCATCTACATGAAACCAGTCTGGGTGACTTAAAAAAACTACAACGGTTCTTTTTTCAAGCGGTTTACCAACTACTCCCCAATTTGCATTAAACCGCTCTATCATTTGTTCTGCGGTATACCACCACGAATCACCTCCATTATTTGGAAATTCCCATATCTTCATATTTGGTGCCATAGCTGAATTTTGGTCCTTCACATTGGGCTGATAGGGCTGTGAAGTAATTGATAAATCCCAAAATCCAGGAATTTTATTTGTACCAAAATTATATTTTGTCCTACCAGAAGTATCTACAGTAAAGCCATTGTCTTGTAAAACCTCTAAGGTAGTTGAATCTGCAAACCAACCACCGGATCGATATGTGGTTGGTGTTCCGAAACCAAGCTCTGTAAAAAGTTTTTTTGACCATTTTACTATTTTATCTAGCTCACGATAACCAAAATTTGTTACCAAAATATCATAACCGTCATCATACTTAGTACCCCAGTATACAAGATCATACAGTTGCTTCTTTTGTAATTTACTCGCATCAAATAAAGTCGTAGTGCTCGATGAGCTTACTGGCGAGCTCGTAGGTGAAGTCGTGACCGAAGCATAAAAATCTGCCTCAAGATCAAGTATATCTTTTTTTGGAATAGGTATCTTTGCAGCCTCAAGATTTTCATAAAACATATGCAAATGCAAACCCAAACTATGATCTTTATTATTTTTTCTTTCTACCAACCAATCTTTCATACGATCTCGCTGTGCTTGCGGAATAGTTTTGGTAATAAATAACCTTGGATTAATGACGTGGCTCAGAGGAAAATTATCATGTTTTTCAGTAAGTGCATCTATTTTTTCCAAATATTCATTTTTTACAGCATACCCCTCCCAATCAAAACTCCATACGACGTATAATGGATAGGAAATAAAAATATTTTCAAAAAAGGCCAATGACTCACCACAGTCAAACTGTGCTTTTAGATTGACCCTGTATTCGCCGACAGGCAAACTGCTTATATTTATTTTTTCCTCAAACAAAAGTTCGCCTACATGTATCAGCGAGCTCGTAGCGAAATAACCGGACACCACACTATCTGTCAGTTGTTCATTTTCTGTATTTACCAGCTCATAAAAAATTTTTACAGAATCCGGTCGATCAAAATATCTTGTTGCTTTATCAGCAAGCTTCACTTTTAAAATTACTAGTTTTTCTTCTTTTGTAAATTCATCCCCAATTAAAATCCACTTTTTATCGGGCTTTACTGACTCAACCAGCTCATTTTTGTCATTCTCAAAAGTATTACACGTCCAATTGTTAAAAAAAAGATCGTTTAGATTTTGAGGTTTAATACTTAAAAAAAGTATTATAAAAAAACTACAAAATAACAGTAGCACTAGTCCAACTAAAGTATACCAAAATTTTCTAGATTTTTTCTCTCTGCCAAATAATAGCCATTTTTTCATAAAAATAGGTTACCAGAGATATGCTTGTAATAATTAAAAATTGCAATAACAAGACTGTTTTTACGGCAAATTTTTCATGATTTAAAAAACTAGATAAACCTAAAATCAGGAGCACATTAATCAAAAAGATAAACAAGGCTCTTTTGCCTAAAAATATAAAATATTTATCTAGGATGCTTGCTCTTTTGATATATTTGTATAGTAATATTACTCCAAAACTATAAATAACTCCATAGAGTAAAAATAGGACAGACGGCGGGAATCTATACCACTCGGAAAGTCCTGAAATTTTTAAAAAAACAAATAAAATCGAACATAGTATAAACATTGATAGAGTTGACGAGTTGCCCTCGCTATTTTTTTGTGTTCCACCAGCAATGAATCCGAGAACAAAGATGGGAAAGTAAGATATGACACCATAGCTATGAATATGCCCATTACCCACCATTAAAGTTTTTACAACATTTAAAAAATTACCCATTCCATCAAGCATATAAAGCCACCCACCCAAAAAGTAGATAATAAGAGAAATTATAATAAATAGTATTGGTCGATTTAGCATTTTTTTTAAAACTGGATAAAAAATTAAAATTAGAATAGTATAAAGAAAAAAAGGAATAATGAATTCAGTGAAGAGAGGTAAATATTGAAAGGTTAAAATAGACTGTAATTCGTCGATTGAGATGCTGTTAAAAAGAAAAAAATGGCTGAAAAAAGTTGTTATATAATAAATAAAAAGCAAAAGAAAAATTCTTTTAACTTGTTTTTCTCTGCTTAATTTTTTAGTGTCAGATAATTTTAAGCCATAGATATAAGCAAAGCAAAATAAGAAAACACTAAAACTTACGGTTGCTCCCCACCATGTTAATCTATCTAAGATATAAGTATATTCTTTTACAAAAACCACATTAATATGAGTGGCAAGCATGAAAAAGACTGCGCTTCCTCGTAGGAAGTCAATTTTTTCGGACCTTTCTTCTGTGGGTAATTTTAGAAACATAGGATTATTCTATTGAGCATACCATACTAGTCATGAACTCACCACGTCTTCACTCGGGGGGTACTAAGGACGACTATGACAAAAACTGTAAGAGTTTAAAGACAAGCAATATCGTCTTAGTGTTGAGCCAGAAGAGTACGCAAGGCCGACCACGAGTATCATATTCACTTGTCCACTGTATTAAATTTCTCTCGTAGGGTTAAACAGATTTTTGATGGTTCTGAAGTTAACGAAAAACGAGCTCTGATTAGATTACTAATTCAGAACCCGTTTGTAAATGGAAGAAAATTAGAATTTGAGCTAAGAAAACCCTTTGATACCGTACTTCAATTAGCCCTTCATGCTACTGCGCTCCCTTGGTTGGGCGAGTTTAGATCTATTGATTGGAAAAATTGTCCGAACAATTATCTGTCTCTTAATACTTTTTAAAATATTCGTAGATAGATCCCCGGTTGCTAACCTAAGTAAGCAGCGATCCTTTCTTATCTATAATATTTCTAAAGAATTAATTATGTTTTCAAAAATAGCTAAGCTTTCCTTTGCCTCAGGACCTCCATTTCCTTGGTTAATATCATCTATAGTTTTTTGAACAATTCTTCTTTTTTCTTCTCCCCAAGGTATGGTGGGTGATTCTATGCCCAAGACAAGAGTAATTGTTACCAGATCATTATTTATATAAAATTGTGCACGACGATGGAATCCGCCACCTGGAATGTCGTAGTTTGTGCTTAGCAGAGCAGGTGTCTTGCTGGCAAGGATCAAAGACGGACTCTTTTTAATTTTTTCACGTAAAGAATTTATTTCTTGCTGTGTTTTCGTAGTAAAATCACCATCCGAATCACTTTCTATTTTAACTGGTGCGAAAGAGAGTGGTTCGATCGTGACCTGAAATAAGTTTTTATCAGTTATTTCATCTTTAAAAATAAAAATATGCTGATACTGGGCGCCCTCTTCTTTCGCTAGCTTCCATTGCTGAGGATGCTTAAAACTAAGATTCCATTCTTTAGAGCTAAAAGTATCCCAGGTATCTAGATTATTAATATCAAAAGACGAGGCGAGTGTTGATGAAGGGGTATTGTTATTAGAGTTTTGATTGGTCTTTCCACTTAACGCACACCCGCTCATGCCAAAACACAATAGTCCAAGAAGTAAAAAATATATTTTTTTCATAGAATTTTAAAATTAAACGCAACGCAATACTGCTCTAATGCCGCTGTTTTCTCAACCGATTTGTCTTCGCTTGTCAAGTCATTACTTTTTACTTAATTAAGTAAAAAGTAAAATAATGGCTAATTCTAGCCATTATTTTTGATCGCTCCCGGGGTCGGATTCGAACCGACGACCAATTGGTTAACAGCCAACTGCGCTACCGCTGCGCTACCCGGGAATAAATTGAGTAGCGTTAGTATATATAATGGGTTGGGCACTGTCAACCTTAGAGTAGTTGATAATTCTTATCAAGCTGCCGTGCGCCATTAAAAACCACATCCACAATGTTTTTAACCCCAAATTGCCGGGCATCCAGGTACCCCGACATAGCCGCTTCCGCCAGCCAGCCGGAGTTAACCCAGTCAAAAAGCCATTCATGCGTATACCGAGGGTCGTTTTGGCTAATGCCACCATCAATAGTCTTGAGCCAGATGCGGTTGAACTTTTCCTGGCTACCCAGGGAGGGTGCCATAATAATAGGGAGGCCGAGCGCTGAGTAAAAAACGAGTTCACTCGGCTTGGTCCAAAGGATGTCGGTAGTATGAAGCGCTTCGTTAAACAGTTTAAAATAATCCTCTTTATCAACCGCAAAAAGTATTTGTAAGTTTTTCCCTAGGCGCTTATCAAGCCCTAGTTCGCAAATACGTTGTTTAAAATACAAAAATACGTCATTGCGGCTGCCGGCAACGAGGTTCAGGTTGATTTCCTTTTTAAGAATTTTATTTTTAAGGCTATATAAAATAGCATCCGCGATTTTACGCTGGGCACCGGCTCCGCCGACGGCAAACGTAAGGGTGAGCGGGTGATTGTGTTTGACGTTGAGTTTTATTTTGGAAATAAATTGCTTGATAGTCGAGGCGTATTTTTGACGATAGCGTTTTTCGGGATCGAGATTAATAATGCGTTCAGCCAGGTCGTGTTGTAGCGTTTTCAAATGAGTTGTCCCTATATTTTCTTCGGGCAGAGGAAAGCCGGTTAAAAAAATGTTTTCATCTTTAATACCGTAGAGCTTGAGACGGCTAACAACCTGCCTACAGGGAGCAAAATATTTAATGCGGCTTTTTGCTGGGTGAAGTGGTACCCAGGCGCGGCTGATGTCCGAGTCACAAATGACGACATAGATATCGTTTTTAAATCCATGTTCTTCAGCCATGAAGGCGACCGTAAAAAAAGTGGTAATAAGGGGAATGTTTCTTTTGTTGAGGAAGTTTACCAAATCTTTGCCCCAGCCCTTGTTAACTAAATAATAATTTTGGCGAACCTGTAAATTAGGAGCCGATAAATCGCGGCGAGGATAAAAAGGGGGGACTTCTTGGAATTTATCCAGGAGTCCAAAAATCAATTTCCCAACGACAGGCACGTTACTAAGGCGAGAAATGGTTTCATAAAATTTTTGCCCGCCATGCCACAGCCGGTAGTCACTTGCCGGAATACCTTCGTATTTGTTGGCGATAATAACTTTCCCCGTAGGGGAGAGGTGGCGCAGGGGATACGCTGCACGTTGATGGCCATATCCCATGTCGACAGCCACTACCCAAGCCTCCTTTTTCATAATAAACGAGAGAAAACTTTTGAACGTACTCGAAATTATCAAGTGAGATTCAAAAATGTAACAAGCGAGGTAAGTATACTACAGAAATAAAAAAAATTCTACGGAATGTAGAATTTCTAGCGCAACTTTTTTATGACTTTCGCTTATTTTGCGCAAAAAGAAAGCCCATGGTCTTTTCAAACTTTGAAGGGAATACTTCAACGCTAAATCCATGTTCACGCAGGCGCGTCTCGATTAATTTGTAGGTTTTGGATTTGGTGTTGTGGTATTCAAGGATAATCGTTTCGATCATGCCGAAATCTTTATCGTCCCAACTGTCAAAAATAACGTATTCGCCACCTTCAATATCCATTTTAACAAGGGAAATTTTAGTAATAGCATACAGTGAGCATAATTCACTCAAAGAAATTGTTGCCACGCGAATTTTTTTGCCATCGCCCTTAAAAGGTCGTTCAATATAATGATTGTGATTATCTGCTGCCAACATTAAATTAGCGCGACCGGTTTGGTCGTGGAGCGCCTTCGGAATTATGCTGACTCCAGCAAGCTTATTCTGTTCAACCGTCTTTTCTAATGCCTCCAGGTTATTCGCTTCTGGTTCAAGTGCGAAGATAGGGGCAGTTGGATTGAGTGCCCGGGTGTACAGACTGAAAAACCCAGCGTGAGCACCGACATCGATAATGGGTGAGGTGGCTGTAATAATTTTTTCTTCTGCCCGCCGATATTCGCGCAATTTAAAAATTTCTGCAAAGACGCTGTTGTCAGCTTCGTCACGCAGTGAGACGTGCAGGGTTTGGTTGTTAAACGTAAAAGTTCGTTTTTCCATAGTGCGCCTAGTATAGCAGGTTTTAAATCTATTTCAATTAAAAAACCGGAACCAATCTCGATTTTCTAAGAGTAGAAAACTGAGAAAGATCCCGGTTGGCGTACCTCAACCTGCACGGTGGCGGGGAGGTTCCGGGGAAGGGGTGGGGCTAGCGACGACCCAGGATCGCGATCAGCGTGGTGACCACGATAGGCAGAACGAGGAGTGCGAGCGTGAAGAGGACGGTTCGGCTGGGGCGGTGCTTGAGGAGCTTGCCGCTAGCGACCTGGTTCGCCGCTTGCTCGGCCTCGTGTCGGCGGAGGGCTTGCGGGTCAACCCGAAGGCCGCCCATTCCGGTGTCCACCATTTCCGGCTTCAAAGACATTGATTCCCCCTGCTCAAATTGAACGTTTTATTCACGGTGCGCATTGCTTTAAACCCCTTGCTACGCCAGCTGCACTGAGCTGACGATGATTTTTCTATCATCTCATACATAGGTATGTCAAGGGGCCCGGGCTTAAAAAGGTTTATTTTTAGCAAAAAAACTGCTAGTTGGCTATTTTTAGTTACAAAAGTGTAAAAGTTCGGTTCCGGTTACAATCTTTTTGGCTTAGAATAAGTCTTTTTTACTCTTGACAAAAGGTGATTTTTGTGCTATCTTGTGAGGTCGCTCTTTTACACTAAAACATACTTATATTTTGAACCCCCCGCAGCAGTGCAGAAGTTTTGTGCAACGCTTTGGGGGGTTCAGGATCAAAAGGCGAAGTGCCCTAGATCCAAGAGTCCCATTGTCCAAGGAGAGGCTCATGTCGCAGTCCACCGCACTGTCCGGTTCCGCCGCCATCCACGCCGACGCCCCCACCGGGCAGTCGGATGGTGGGAAGGTCATCTCGTCGCCCCGCGACTTCTTGCTCCGCATCCAGCTTGGCTGCCAGAGCGCGGGTGACAAGCTGTCCGATCAGATCAATCAGCTGCGCGTGCAGGTCAAGGAGCTCGACGAGCTCATCGTCCCGGCCGACGAGGCCATCACCCAGATTGAGAAGGACGGGGGTGTGATCCCCAGCGAGATCCTGGAGGAGTTCCAGGGTTACGTGAAGGAGCACCAGCAGCTCTCCGCGCAGCTCCAGCAGCTCGAGATCCAGGTCAAGGGTCACCACATCGCGGCCAAGGGCGCCAGCACCAAGCTCAAGAGCGTCGCCGCCCGCGACCTCCAGGCCGCCGCCGAGAAGGCCGAAGCCGAGCAGCGCCAGAAGGATCAGCAGGCCGAGGTCGAGCGCCTCCGCCTCGCGCGGTTGCTGGATATCCGGGTCCGCAACCTGAAGATCCACAACGTGGGCATCCAGTGCCTGCCCCTCTGGACCTTCCAGGCGATCGGCGAGGACGAGGACTGCATGACCCTCGCTGCGATCCGTTTCCACCTGCTCAATGTCGTCAAGGACATGAGCATCGAGCTCGAGCTCACGGGCGAGCAGGACACCGGCCGCCGCCAGGCCCTCGCCGTCCACCGGGGTCGGATCCTCGACCTCATCAACGGCGGCGTCAACATCGCCATGACCAAGTTCTTCCAGGTCAGCCCGCCCGAGATGTTCGCCAGCGGGTCCACCAAGCAGCGGGTCTACGACCTGATGCGGGACGACGCCGCGTTCAGCTGGGTGTGGGACAACTACCCGGCTCCGGCCACCACCGTGGCCACCACGAAGAAGGAGAAGACACCGCTCTCGCCCGAGGACGAGCGCCGGATCGGCGAGTTCGCCGAGGCCAAGAAGAACCTCACGAACCATGTCCGACGCGCGCTGGCGCTCGTCATCGGCACGTCCTCGAACGACCCCAAGGTCGAGCGCATGACGCACAAGGTCATGCGCGTCTACACCATGGACGCCAAGGGCGAGCCCAGCCACTCCCGCGAGCGGCTCTTCCACGAGGCCGCCCAGGGCCAGCTGACCTCGCTCGTCGGCCTCAAGACCAGCGACGAGGCGTACCCGCAGCGCCTGGGCAGCGCCATCATCTACGTTGTGGCCTCCCGCTGCGAGGACAAGTACCTCGCGGACGACGCGGATCGCACGGACCTCGTGCGCGCCGATAGCCCCGAGCTCCAGGCCGAGGTCCTCGCCATGCTCGCTGGTGTGATCCAGAGGGCGCAGGACAAGACGCAGCAGGCCAAGACCAATGGGGCGGCGCAGAAGGCGCAGATCCCGAACGAAGGCGGGCGCGGCAACCACTTCAAGAAGGGCAAGAAGCAGAAGTAGGTTCGCGCCACCAGGCGCCAACCTGTAGCGCACACTCGCGGCCAACGCTGCGAGCTGCGCTCGAACACGCGAACGCGACCCACCAGGGTCGCGTTCTTCTTTTTTAACTGAAAAGTGAGTTGTGCGAGTTGACGCCAGTCAGTGTATCGCGTACGCTACTTTCTTATTCACCTAATCATTTTGGTATGATCAAAATTTACGGCTCAGCTCAAGGCAGCGCGGCACGTTGCATCTGGATGCTTGAAGAATTAGCAGTTCCTTATGAACAACAGTCGCTTAATTTTAAAGAAAAAGAACATAAGGCTGAGTGGTATTTAAAACTTAACCCCAATGGCAAGGTGCCGACGTTGATTGATGGTGAGTTTGTTCTATGGGAATCGTGTGCCATCAATAATTATCTCGCCGAAAAATACCGTCCCGAAATGCTTGGTACGACAATTGAAGAGCGGGCACTTGTTTCGCAGTGGTTGCTGTGGGGTCTTAATCACCTCCAACGTAATATTGACCCGGTGTTATATTTTATGATGTTTAGCATGGGTACGGCAGAGGCTGCAGACCAGGGTCGGGCCGATGTGGTCAGGTACTTTGAAGTGCTTGATGCGCATCTGGCAGGCAAAGATTTTGTGGTTGGTAGCAGTTTTACGGTGGCCGATGTGTGCTTGGCTTCAATTGTGCTTACAGCACTGCAATGCACTATGGAACTTGGTGCTTACCAGAATATTTTGGCCTGGTACGAAAAAATTAAACTTCGCCCGTCGTTTAGCAAACTCATGCAAAAAATTCAGCAATAAGTATTTTTAAAGCCCTGGCTACCCAGGGCTTTTTTTAAAGATTGATTTTTGCGTTTTTTAATGCTAAACTGTGGTCATATATAATGCTATGTGTTTTTCACCTGTTGCCAGTTTCGCCGCTGGTGTCGCTCTCAGCACTATTGGGGTGGCTACACTCAAAAAAGCAAAATCACCCCATGAAATTCCGTTTGCCGCCGTGCCGTTACTTTTCGGTTTGCAGCAAATTATCGAAGGCTTTGTCTGGCTTTCGTTTGGTTGGGCTCTGCCGGCGCAGCATATTTTTGCTGTTGTTTATTCCATTTTTGCCCTTTGTGTCTGGCCAATATTTTTACCCATTGCAATTTTACTGTTAGAAAACAACGTGCTCCGGCAAAAGATTCTTATGGTCGTTAGTTTAGCGGGTATCGGTGTGGGAAGCTTTTTACTCTATCGAATTTTTCTTTATCCGCCAACCGCTTTTATTCTCAACAAATGCATCCAGTATTCCATTGTGACGCCCTATGTTGAATTGCTGTGGGCAGCCTATGTGCTTGTGGTTGTTGGATCGGGGGCAGTGTCGAGTAAAAAAACAGTTCAGGTATTTGGTATCGTCCTTTTAGGGTCGCTTTTATTTACACTGTATCAGTATAAGGAAAATGCTATTTCCGTCTGGTGCTTTTTTTCAGCCTTGCTCAGCGCGGTAGTATATTGGCATTTTTCCCGTCGGAGCGGTAAACACGCCTTTGCTTCCAAAAAATAAATGTGGGTATCACCGTATCTTTAAACTGGCTACAACAAAAATTTTCTCTTCTCCGGAAACCGTCCGTACTATACCTGCTTTTTTTGGTTGGCTGGTATGCTTTTTTTCTGTTCCATCAAATTGATATTAGTGGCGGGGATTTGGGGCGGCATTTGCAGAATGGAAGAATCATTGTCGAAGCTGTCCGCCAAGGAGAGTCGCTTGAACCTATTTTACGGACAAATTTTTATGCTGCGACCCTTAGCGACGCGCCCTTTATTAACCATCATTGGGGGAGTGGTGTTATTTTTTTCTTAGTGTGGCAGCTTGCGGGTTATACTGGGCTGATATTTTTTTCGGCTTGTACTCTGGTTGCTGCTCTTCTGTTGTTCTGGGCGGTGATCCCGGTCGATAAACGGGGTTTCGGAGCCTTAATTGCTGGATTTTTAATTGTTCCGCTTCTGGCTGAACGCAATGAGATCCGTCCGGAAATATTTAGCTATTTATTTGTTGGGATTTTTTATTATATTCTGGAGAGGTACCGTCGAGGCAACTTAAAGAATGCTTTTTTACTTCTTCTTCCCATCATCCAAGTACTTTGGGTAAACCTCCATATTTATTTTTTCTTAGGCCCCTGCTTGGTAGGGCTATATTTTTTAAGAAGTGTTTTTTCGTCACTTCGCCAGCATCAGGAACGACTCTCGTTGGGGTTGTTACTGGTGTTTGTAGTACTAGTAGGGCTTGCTAATCCCGCGGGAGGCGCGGGCCTGTTTTATCCGCTCGCTATTTTAGAAGGGTATGGTTTTGAAATCCAAGAAAATTTACCCCTGCCAGCAGTAGCAGCCCGTTATCCCTGGCATGGGCCGATTGTTATTTTTAAAAGTATTAGTATTTTGCTAGTAGTCGGCTCAGTACTGTTGTTTGTTAAAAAACGTACTCTTGTACCATGGCTGCAAGTCATTCTTTTTGTTGTTTTTTTCGTGCTTACCTGGCGGATGGTGCGTAATATTGCGCTGTTTGGTTTTTTTAGCATCCCATTTGCCGGACTGCTAATTGTTGAATGTAGTAGATTGTTTCCGTCTCTAAACAATGTCCGGTCCCGAAACTGGTTTTTGAGTATAGGTATCGTCCTCCTCAGCACCTTCTTCATCAATCGTGCGGAAATAATCAGGTCGTACAGGGCGCTGGGAATTACAGTAGCACACGACTCCGCCGGCGCAGGTGAGTTCATCAGGCAGCAGAGCATTGCGGGGCCGCTCTTCAACGATTTTGATAGCGGAAGTTATCTGATTTGGTATGTGTTCCCCCGTATCCGCCCTTTTGTTGATAACCGTCCGGAAGCATACCGGGCTGCTTTCTACAACGAGGTTTATGCGCCTCTCCATCAGAATGAAGAGGTCTGGAAAGAGGTGAACGAGATGTATGGCTTTAATGCTCTGGTGTATTCTTTTTCAAATAAATCACCGTGGACATTTCCTTTTATTATTAGACGTCTTCAAGATCCGGCTTGGGCTCCAGTTTTTGCTAATCGTTACACCATTGTTTTTTTAAAACGTAATCCGCAAAATGAAAAAATAATTAAACTATTTGAAATTCCCCTTAGCTCTTTTAGCGTCGTCGGAAGCTAGTTTTTAAAATGCAAAGAACTATCGCCGTATGGTGTAAGCTGATTCTGGTGTGCTGTCGAGGTTTTTTGATTTTAGCCTTAAGGCATGTTATGATACTTTAAGTTTTGTACTTTATTCCCTCATTATTAAAATGATGTATGCAAAAACTAATTCGTGCAGGTGTGGTGTTTGCTGTAGTTTTTATGCTTGTGGGGGCAGGGTGCAGTACGCAGGTTACCCAAGAAATTGAGGGTAACTCAGCCGTAAAGGATGGTATGCCAACGGATGAGACTCCAATTTCACCAACCGATGAAGCTCCCCAAAATAATGGAGCGATGGTGGCTGCCAACGTTACTGCTGATACAGTGATGGTTGCTAAAAAACCAGCTGTTGCTCCAACACTTAACGTAGGATTACGCGCTGAACTTGAGGCATCATACCAGGAACTCATTGCTATTTTAGCCGCTGGTAACAAAGAAAGCTTTTTAAATTTTATTGATCCTGCAAAAGAAACACCAGTCCCGAGCGATGATGAGTGGAAGCAGGCACTGCCTTATTTACAAGATTCATATCCAAAACTTGCCGAAACAAAATTTATTTCAGTCGAACAAAAAAGTGCTACTCGAGCTTATTACTATTTTTTGGATGACCTCGAAGATAAAAATTTTACTTTAGTGAGCGTTCTCGTTTTCAATAAAGTAGAAGGGACATGGCGTGTGGCCGGTACAAGCTATAGTAACGGTTTTGCTAAAAATACTGATGCACAAAAAGAGGAGCAAGCTATCTTGAAAGCGGTCGGTGAGTTGCGCGTTAAAGCTGATAAAGAAAAATAATTTTTTCTTGAGGCATGAACTAGTTTTAAGATTTTAAAGCAGTAAAAAGTTATCCACTTGTACTTTTTAATGAGGGGAGTACGGTACCTAGAGAGGCACGTTCATTAAGATCAGAAATGAGTGTGTAATAGAGGTGAACAATTTCGCTGCTCTAAGCTCTGCCGGCTAGTTGAGTTGGTTGGACGGATGGGCTTGGACAGTCGAACTTAGTAGCTTCATTATGCATTTTTTCTGATTTTAATGCGCTCTTAGTGCCTCAAAGGCAACGCATTCCTGACGTTGTTTCTTTTTTTGAGTTAGATATTTTCCGTATGATTCGAAAAGTCTTAGCCGTTATATGCATCTCACTCTTTGTCTGTGTTGGCTTGGCTGCGCCACGTTTTTTCGTTTTAGCTCAAACTGCCGAACCCGAGTTGGCAGCGGATGAAACTGATATTCCGCCGATTACCCCGCAGCCTGACGTTGCTGAGCCGCAGCCGCAACCTACAGTAGCGCCACCAATTGAACCCGGTCCGGTGGTATCTGTTCCGACTCACGACACGACCGTTATGGGTGGGATTAATCTTTTGGGCGAGTTTTTAGGGTTAGGAAGCACGGATCCCCGGATGATTGTTGCTAGCTTGATCCGGGTGGCATTGGGGTTTTTGGGTATTATTTTTGTGGTTATGATCTTGCTTTCCGGCTTTACTTTTTTGACTGCTGGTGGCAATAGTGAACGGACTGGTGCAGCCAAACGGACTTTCTTCAATGCGATTATTGGGCTGGTCATTATTCTGAGCGCACAGAGTATTGTCGTGTATGTTGTAAAGGCATTTAACGGTGCGCTTGAGAACGACGTTCCGCTCATAAGTGCGCCGCCCAGCACTCCGCCAGCGCTTTAATAAGAGATAATAAAAAGACCGATAGAATCGGTCTTTTTTAATTATTTCTTATACACCGAGAAGTGCAGAAGCTTTTTCCAGTGCCTGACTATACGCCTTTTCAGCTGCTTCTAGTCCAGCTTTAGATTTACTGGCTTTCGCCTTTTTACTGGCGGTTAGATATTCCTGTTGTGCCTTTTTAACGAGTTCAAAATAAGTCGGTGGGGGAGCGGTCTGTCCTTTAGCTGTAGCGGGAATAATTTTTTTGGTCGGAGCTTTCGTTGGTGTAATGGTTTTTTTGACTGGTGTAGTTTTGGCTGCGGCCTTTGTTGTAACAGCCTTTTTAGCAGCTACTTCAGCTGTCTGGGCTGTGTAAGGAGCGCCTAAGAAGGCTAAAAGCGTGAGGGCAAAGATGATTTTTTTCATACATTTTTAAGTGTAAAACTACTCTAGCACGCAGCCGCTAAAAAAGGAAGGAGTGCAGCCAAAGAACAAACTTTACGTTTTAAGGCTTTTTTGCTAGTATAGTGCCACTATGGCTCAGGGAATCTTATTTGTTGTAGCAACGCCTATTGGTAATTTGGGAGATGTTTCCGAACGGGCTTTGACGACGCTCCGATCAGTAGATTTGGTTTTGTGTGAAGATACCCGGGTTACCAGGAATTTACTTGATCATTTTGGTATTAGCGCTAAAACGCTTAGTTATCACCAACATAGCGACCTTAAAAAAATAAAGGAAATCCAACTTCTTCTGGATGAAGGAAAAAATATTGCCTTGGTGACCGATGCTGGCACACCCGGTATTAGTGACCCGGGTAACGTTTTGATCCGGGCAGTCTTAAAAGCGGTACCCGACAGTGTTATGGTGCCAATACCGGGTGCGTGTGCAGCCGTTGCGGCACTGTCTATTTCGGGTTTCCCTACGGATAAGTTTGTTTTTTTAGGCTTCCCACCGCACAAGACAAAACGGCAGAAGTTTTTTAAAGAAGCGGCTGAGAGCCCGTATACCATTGTTTTTTATGAATCAGGGCATCGGATTAAAAAATGTTTGGCTGAGTTGCCTGGTTTTTTTTCGACGGATCGTGAAATTATGGTTTGCCGTGAACTCACTAAAAAATTTGAGACAGTGTACCGCGGTACCGTTGCCACAATAAGCGGACAAATGGGGGATGATCGAGGTGAATTTGTTGTCATTATTAACGCCAAACAATAATTCTGTATGGAAAAAAATAAATATTACCTTACTACCGCTATTTTTTATTGTAATGCACCGCCGCATATCGGGCATGCCATTGAGATGCTGTATGCGGATGTGATGGCGCGTTACCAACGACTGCTTGGTAATGACGTACGTTTCGTTACCGGTACTGATGAGCATGGACAAAAGATCCTTAAGGCAGCCGAAGATGCTGGCAGAAGTCCGGAGGTGCATGTGGCTGCTATGTCAGCCTTGTACCAAAATCTGGCGGATACGTGGAATATTTCCAATAATGATTTTATTCGCACCACCGAAGAGCGACATAAACAAGGTGCGCAAAAATTTTGGCAAGCAGTTACCGAAAATGGTGACATTTATAAAAAAGCCTATACCGGACTGTATTGTGTGGGTTGTGAGAGCTTTAAGACCGAGAAAGACGTGGTGGACGGCAAATGTCCTGATCACCATACCGTCCCGGAACTTTTGACTGAAGAAAATTATTTTTTCCGTTTGACCCGCTACCAGGAGCCACTTTTGTTTTTATTTGAGAAAAATAAACATTTTATCTATCCCGACAGCAAATACAATGAGATGTACAACATGCTAAAAGCGGGGCTGGAAGACGTCAGTATTTCACGTGTTCGGGAAAAGTTATCCTGGGGGGTGCCAGTGCCTGGGGACGAAGCGCAAGTTATGTATGTGTGGTTTGATGCCCTGACAAACTATATTACGGCACTCGGTTATGGTAGTGCGGATGCGTCGCTGTTTAAAAAGTTTTGGCCAGGTACGAATCTGGTTGGTAAGGAGATTAACCGATTTCATTCCCTTCTTTGGCCAGCAATGCTTATGGCTGCCGGAATAGAGCCGCCACAACAAATTGCTGTCCATGGTTGGATCACCGTCGAAGGTCAAAAAATGAGTAAAACAATCGGTAATGTTATTGACCCGCTCAAGTTGGTGGAAGAATTCCCTCTTGAGGCGGTGCGCTATTTTTTAATGCGTGAGATCCCGTTTGATAATGATGGTGATTTTTCGAGAACGGCTTTTTTAAACCGATACCAGGGCGATTTGGCCAATGGTATTGGTAACCTCACCAACCGTATCTTAACGATGGTGGAGAAATATTGTGGGAGCGTCGTTCCGACAGTCTCTGTGGCGAACCAGGGATTAATCGATTTTTTAAGCACCAAAATTTGGCCGGCGTACACACAGGGTATGAACCGCTGGCGTTTTGACCATGCCCTGGAGGCAGTAATGCAATTTGTTACCCATTGCGACCAACTAATCTCTGATAAGCAGCCGTGGGCACTAGCGAAAGCGGGGGATACCGAAGCGGTTAATGATCTTCTCCACCATCTAGTAGAGAGTCTTCGCCATATCGCGGTCATGGTGTGGCCAGTTATGCCGGAAACCGCGGAAAGTATTTTCCGTCAACTTGGTCTTGAGGTAGAAAAAGAATTGGGCAAACCACTTGCTGAGCTCAACCAATGGGTTGGATTAGTGGTTGGGAATAAAATCGAGAAAACGGCAATGTTGTTTCCAAGACTCGAAGAGAAAAATGAAAAATAGGTTTTGGCAGCATAAAAGTATTTATTTCTAATTTTTACATATGCCAGTGGGGGACATAGTAATTATCGTCGTAGTCGCCTTATTTGCGTTATCCGGGCTTCGTTCGGGGCTTATCAAGACGTTAGGATCGCTTCTTGGCACGGTGCTCGGTGTCTATGTTGCGGGGCGCTACTATACTCCACTGACCGACCTTTTAATTGGCTTTACCGGCTGGTCGCCAAACTTTATTCGGATTGTTGTCTTCTTACTGCTCTTTATAATTAGTAATCGACTGATTGGGCTCATATTTTGGTTTATTGATAAGGCGGTTGGTATAGTCACTCGTCTACCATTCCTCAGTACTATTGATAAAATTTTAGGTGGAATTGTTGGTGTAATTGAAGGTATTCTAGTAGTCGGAATTGCTATTTTCTTTATCACCCGGTATCCTCCCAGTAGCGGGTTCATGACGAAACTTGGGGAGTCTCGCATGGCGCCCAAAGCAATGCAGGCAGCGTCATTTCTGTGGCCGCTGTTGCCGAAGGAACTTGTTGATCTGGTAGGTGATCTGTCTGGAATTAAGTTGCCCAACGGCCTAGCACTCCCTAAAGATTTTGATTGGAAAAACATGGCCACCACCACCAAAAAATAACATACTATTTATTTACCAATCTCTATGGAAACTATTACGAATAAAGGTTTGTCGCGGTTTGGGACGATATTAGCGCTTGGTCTTATTATCGTAGCCCTTATCGCTGCGGGAACTTTTTATCGCTCAAAGAGTTTTCAAGATACGGTCAGTGTTACCGGCTCTTCGCAAATCAGTGTGCGTTCTGATATGGTCAAATGGCGCAGCAATTTTTCGCGTACAGTTGCGATTGATGATCTGCAAGATGGATATGCCCGAATGAAGTGGGAAAGTGATACTATTCTTCAGTATCTTAAACAGAATAAAATAGCTGAAAATGAAATTACTATAAATCCCGTAAGTATTTATCCTCAGTATCAACAGGATAGTTTTGGGAGTAATGGTAAAGTTATTGGTTATAATTTGACGCAAACTGTTATTGTGGAATCAGGCGATATTGATACAATTATTAAAATTGCTAAAGATTCCGGGGTACTTATTAACCAGGGTATTATTTTTGCAAGTGACCCTCTGGAATTTTACTATTCCAAGCTCAATGACCTTAAGCTGGATCTGTTAGCGGACGCAACCAAAAATGCCAAAGAACGCGCTGAAAAAATTGCTGCTAGCAGCGGATCAGCGGTTGGTAGCTTGCGTTCAGCGGCGGTTGGAGTATTCCAGGTAACCCCTATTAACTCAACGGAAATTTCTGATTATGGTTATTATGATACGTCCTCAGTTGATAAACAAGTAACGGCTGTAGTCCGCGCTTCGTTCTCTTTACGTTAAAAATGCATGAAGCTTGTTGATACCCATTGCCACGTACACTTTAATGCCTTTAAGCTCGACAGCGAAGCGGTTATTAAGCATGCCTTAGAAAAGGGTGTGATTATGAATTTAGTTGGCACCCAGCGTGATACGAGTCAGCGTGGTGTCGCAATGGCAGAAAAATATGACGGAGTGTACGCAAGTGTGGGGTTGCACCCTGTGCACTTACATTCACAACATCTTGATGAAGAAGAATCCTCGTTTACTACGAGAGAAGAGGATTTTGATTATGAATATTATAAGGAATTAACGAAGAGCCCTAAAACAATTGCGATCGGGGAGTGTGGTCTGGATTTATATCGAATTCCCGAAGGTGTTTCTAAGGAAGTGGTGCTTGCCAAACAACAAGCAGTATTTCGTGAGCATCTTCGACTCTCGTTTGAAACCGGGTTGCCGCTCGCAATCCATGTCCGTGACGCGTATCAGGAAATGATTGATGTATTGAAAGAAGAGCTCGCGAAACGCGGAGAAACACAGGTGAGGGGGGTTATCCATTGTTATATTGGTAATTGGCACTTCGCCGAGCAACTTTTGGAGCTTGGACTTTATCTTGGTTTCACCGGTATTATTACCTTCCCGCCAAAAAAGAGTGATCCGGCGGCACAACAGGCACTTCTAGAGGTTGTTAAAAACTGTCCGCTTGATCGCATGGTGCTTGAAACCGATTCTCCATACCTTGCCCCAATCCCATATCGTGGTAAGCGCGCTGAACCGTGGATGGTGGCAGAGGTGGCTAAAAAAATTGCAGAAATAAAAAAATGTGATGCGGGTCTTGTAGAGACGGCAACAACGAACAATGCTGTGGTATTATTTAACCTAAAGCACGCTTGAAAAGTAGGCGTGTTTTAAGATCTTTGCTCTTCGCTTTACGGCATTCATTCTGTGGTGTAAAATTCTGTGATATACTTTCTGCTACCAGATTTTAGCAGGTACCTTTTTATTTTTATCTTGTTTATAAGCAACTTACTCCTATGTCAGTCTGGCACACTCGTGAAACTTTAAGTCTTGTTGATGAGTTAAAAACTGATAGTAACAACGGCTTGAAGACTGTCGAGGCACAGAACCGCTTAGCTACGTACGGTACCAACGAATTAACCGCAGCTGAAAAGGTGCGGTGGTGGAAGTTGTTGTTGGAGCAGTTTAAGAATACTTTGGTAATTATTTTGTTGGTTGCCAGTACGCTTTCCGGGATTTTAGGACATGGTACAGAAGCTATTGCGATCGCTGTTATTGTTCTTTTTGCAGTTATTCTTGGTTTTGTTCAGGAATTTCGGGCAGGCCGAGCACTGGAAGCCTTGCAGGAGATGGCAGCACCAACTGCTTTGGTTATTCGTGATGGTAAAGAAGTGGAAATTCCGGCCAAGGAAGTTGTTCCGGGTGATATTATACTTATTGCTACCGGTAACAAGATTCCGGCTGATGCCAGAATTATTGAGGCAGTAAATTTAAAAATAGACGAAGCCTCGTTAACCGGCGAATCGGTGCCGGTAGAAAAAAATAACACTACCTTAACAGCGGAGAAACTACCGGTCGGAGATAGAAAAAACATGCTATACGCCGGCACACATGCAACGTATGGGCGCGGAAATGCGGTGGTGGTTGCAACTGGTATGCAAACAGAGTTTGGGGCAATTGCCGGGCTTTTACAGAAAGTAGAAACAGCAGAAACACCGCTCCAAAAGAATTTGGATAAAGTGGGCAAAACTATTGCTCGAGCCGCTTTAGTGGTAGTAGTTATTATTGTTGGGCTTGGGCTCTTGCGCGGTCAGCCATTTTTAGAAATGTTTATTTTTGGTATTGCACTTGCGGTGGCAGTCGTTCCTGAAGCTTTGCCAGCTGTAGTTACTATTTCGCTCGCTATCGGCGTGCAGCGAATGGTAAAACGCAACGCTCTGGTGAGGCGTCTGCCGGCGGTTGAAACATTGGGGAGTACTTCGGTGATTGCGTCAGACAAGACAGGTACACTGACTAAAGATGAAATGACAGTTCGAAAGGTGTATCTTCCTGAAGGAATCTTGCTTGACGTTTCTGGCAGCGGTTATGCCCCTGAAGGACAGTTGACTGTCGACGGAAAACCTTTTGGCACAACATCATCATTAACCCAGTTGCTGCATGCCGGTGTTTTGTCTTCTGATGCGCGCTTATGCACAAACGATGGCCAATGGGACATGAAAGGAGATCCTACAGAAGGAGCGTTGGTAGTTTTGGCGGCCAAGCTTAGTATTGATAAGGAATTATTGGATGAAGCAAATCCGCGTACGGCGGAAATTCCCTTTAGTTCAGAAACTAAGCGTATGACAACGCTTCATCGTACTACCGATGAAACTGTTGCTTACAGTAAGGGAGCACTTGAAATAATTTTAGCTTCCTGCACTTTGTTTATGACAGCTAAGGGTCCGGTACCGCTAACTGAAGCGGTACGTAAAACTATACTTGATACAGCGCATGGAATGGCAAATCAAGCTTTGCGGCTGATTGGTTTGGCGTGTAAACCCAGGGCAGAGCTTGCGACAGCTGAAAAGGAAATGGTTTTTTTGGGTATGGTTGGCATGATTGATCCGCCACGCCCAGAAGCCCAGGAAGCAATTAAAAAATGTCAGGCGGCGGGAATCAAGCTCATGATGATTACCGGCGATCACCCAATTACAGCGCAAGCAATCGCAAGAGAATTGGGACTACTTCGACCAACAGGTTTAGTCGTTACGGGTGTAGAGCTTGACACCTGGAGTGATGAAAAATTGCAAAAAGAAGTTGAGAATGTCGATGTCTTTGCCCGGGTTTCACCCGCACACAAATTACGTGTTGTGGGCGCCTTGCAATCAAACGAGCATGTTGTGGCGATGACAGGTGACGGTGTTAATGATGCTCCAGCACTTAAGAAGGCTGATATCGGTGTGGCGATGGGGATTACAGGAACGGATGTTACCAAAGAAGCTGCGGCTATGACCCTGACGGATGATAATTTTGCTTCAATAGTTGCCGCAGTAGAGGAGGGGAGGATTATCTATGGAAATATCAAAAAATATCTCATGTACCTGCTTTCATCGAATATCGGTGAGATAGGTCTTTTTGTGGGAGCTAGTTTACTTGGGTTGCCGCTGCCGCTTACCGCCGTACAAATTTTGTATGTCAATTTAGCCACCGATGGGCTGCCAGCTTTGGCTTTAGCCGTTGATCCGCCGGAAACCGATCTCATGGATAGCCCGCCCCGACCTCTAAAAAGTGGTATTTTTACAAAATCGGTCGGTATTTTGATGGTAGCGGGCGGTCTGTGGTCGGCAATCGTCAATATCAGCCTTTTCTTGTGGGCCAGCCATTCTGGGCGAAGCATCGCCGAGACTATGACCATGGTTTTTGTTTCGCTGGTTTTAATTCAATTCTTTAAAGCCTATAATTTCCGTTCCGACCACCACTCGGTGCTACGCAAGCCCTTTGCCAATAAGTGGCTAAACCGTGCGGTGCTCTGGGAGCTTAGTTTACTAGTGCTCATTATCTATGTGCCTTGGCTGCATAAACCATTTAGCACCTTTAGTCTTAGCTGGCAGGATTGGGCAATAGTGGTATTCCTTGCTAGTACAGTTTCTATTATTTTGGAGGTGGTTAAGCGTCTGCTTAAGCGCTATAAAGTTTAAAGCGTCTATGACCGAGACTATTGTTACTTTTTTTTCTCAGTTCCCACCTCGCTTGGCGACTTTTCTTATGGCGATGGTTCCGCTTGGTGAAAGTCAGTTGGCGCTCCCAGTGTCTATTTTGCACTTTCAAGTTCCTCCCGGACAAGCCTTCTTTTTGTCGCTTGCAGGTAATATGGTTCCGGCAACACTTATCTTACTTTTTGGCGATTTTTTTCATCGTTATGTTGCTGAAAAAAAGCCTAATTGGATTGTCAGTCGGATTTGGACCTACCAGCTGGCTCGAGCACATACCAAGTTTAAAGGTGATTATGAAAAATATGGCTTACCAGCTCTAATGTTTTTTGTGGTTTTACCCTTCCCGCTCACCGGAGCTTGGACGGCGGCAGCCGCTGCAGTTGCCTTCGGTTTTCCTTTTAAAAAAGCCTGGCCATTCATTTTTGCCGGAATTGCCGGGTCAACATTTTTAACGCTTGTTTTCTCAGTTGGAATTGACAAGCTTTTTTAGCACTGACTATTTTTTACTGAGTAAAATAGTTGTTTCTGTTTGTTTAGAGCAAAATAAGGTTTGGTTTGACATTCGAAGTGTAGCGGAGTATGCTTTCATTGTTATGAAGCAAAAGCAACAAAATTCATCTTTTGATTCATCGGATCGCGAGTATTACCTTTTAGCCCTTAGAATCGCTGGTGATTTTGGCGCCAACATTGCCATCCCTGTAGTCTTTTTTGTTTTTTTGGGTCGCGCTATAGAGCAGCGTTATGGTTTTTCTCCTTTTGGAATGCTGGGCGGTTTTCTATTGGCTGCAGTTCTTTCTGGAAAAATAATTTATACTAAAGCAAAAAAATACGGTGAACAGTACGATAGACTTGTTAAGAAAGAATGATCTTATGTCTACAGTATGACCGAAGCTCATGTTCCCACGCTTGCCCCGGAAGTTCTACTTCAGTGGGGTCCACTCACTATCACCAATACCATTATAAACGCGTGGCTCGCGTTTTTTATTTTTTTGGTCGTTGGTTTAGCGCTTCGCAAACGTCTTTCGGTCAGGCCTGGAAAGTTTCAGAATGGAGTAGAATATTTTTTAGAAATTCTTCTTGGGTATTTTGACCAGGTTACTGGTAATCGTGCATTGACACTACGTTTTTTGCCTGTAGCCGGATCTGTTTTTTTCTTTATCTTGCTTTCAAATTGGCTCGGCCTTTTACCGGGAACAGGAAGTATTACTTTTGGTCACTCCTTTTTATTACGTCCGGCCACCACTGATTTAAATCTGACGCTCGCTATGGCGTTAGTTACGGTTATTTCTTCACATCTATTTGGTTTTTTTACAGTAGGCATCTTTACTCATTTTAATAAATTTATCCAAATCGGGTCTGTCCTAAAAAGTTTACGTAAAGGGCCGATTGCTATTTTTACTGCACTGGTCGAATTTGCTGTTGGTTTAATCGAGATTGTGGGTGAGTTATCAAAGGTGCTTTCCTTGTCGCTTCGTTTGTTTGGTAATATATTTGCCGGAGAAGTCTTGCTCACGGTTATAACGGGCTTGGTTGCTGCAGTGATCCCTACTCCGTTTATGCTGCTCGAGCTTTTAGTGGGTATGATTCAGGCGGGAGTTTTTGCGATACTCACCATTGTGTATATGACGGTTGCTTCAGCCGAACCGCACCAAGTAGAAGATCATTAATTATAAAAAATAGTTTACTATTTGTGGAAGTAGTAAACTGTCCTATTAATTAATCGGTAAGTGACGTAAGGGGTGCATGTAACGCGTGCCAAAGCGTACCTTTCGTCGTTAATAACGGGCGTTATTACCGCTAACATTTTTTTTATGGAAAGTATTTCCCATGAAAATGTCTTGGCTATCATCAAGGGCACAACCATTGCCATTGGTGGTTTGGCTCCCGCTTATGCTATTGGCAAAATCGTTAGCACCGCCATGCAAGCTATCGGTCGCAATCCCGAAGCTGGTGGTAAGATTTTTGTGCCAATGCTTTTAGGCGCAGCGTTTGCCGAGGCCATCGCTATTTACTCTCTGGTTGTTGTACTAACTTTACGGTAATCCGATCGATTGGATGTGCGCCGCAAACACACGTCCAATTATTTTGGATTATTTTAGTCATCTGTATATGAAATTGGTTTTAATTGATGTTGCCAGTGGCGCCACGCTCCCGACAACTCAGGAGAATACTGCAGCGCACGAAACCGCTGTGGCCGATGAAAGCGTTTTTGCGTCGCTCGGCATCAATGTAAGCGTATTTATTTCGCAGCTAGTAAACTTTTTAATTGTTGCGGGAGTTGTGTGGTTCGTTATTTTAAAGCCGCTAACTAAAAAAATGGCTGAACGACAAAAACTAATTGACGAGAGTCTTGAAAATGCCCGAAAAGTACAAGATAAAATGGCAAAAGGAGAGCGTGACTACCAGGCGCGGATTGATACGGCAAAAGTTGAGGCTAATAAAATAATTGAAAAGGCCGGTGTCGAGGCGGCCGAGCTGGGCGAAGACATGAAAGCGGCGGCAAAAGCAGATATTGAGATTTTGACAGAACAAGCACGGCGCACCATTGAAGCCGAGCGGGATGCAACTATTCGACTCATAAAAAATAGTGCCGCCGATATGGTGCTTGCGGCTACGGAAAAAATGCTTAGTGAAAAATTAGATTCAACAAAAGATCAAAAATTAGTTGAAGAAATGGTTTCTAAAATAAGGTATGCCGAAGAAAAATAATTATAAAGATTACGCCGCAGCCCTGTATGAGGTAACGAAAGACCTTAAAGAGGCTGATGTTTATGAGGCTCTCCAAGAGTTCGTTAAACTTTTGGTACGCGATAACAAGCTTAAGAAAGCGCCGCTTATCCTGGAACATTTTGAAAAAATATACCAAAGAGAAAACGGAATTATTCCACTAAAAGTAATTACAGCCAAACTTCTTGCGGAAAAAAATAAAAATAAAATTATTAGTGTTTTTGGTGGAAAAGTTGAGCTTGTGGAAAGTATTGATCCGGATATTGTTGGTGGAGTAATAATTACTGCTGAAGATATTATTTTAGATGGAAGCATCAAAAAGCAGCTGCAGCTTTTAAAGACTCAATTAACCGCATAAGTATGTCAATGAATTTCATAGTTGAAGAACTTAAAAAAACTATTAGTACTTTTGAGAAAAAGGTTGAGGTAGAAGAAGTTGGTGCTGTGCTCGAAGTTGGCGACGGCATTGCTCGTCTTAGTGGCCTAACGAACTGTCAGGCTAGTGAAATGCTTGAATTTCCTAATAACACTTTTGGTGTTGCATTAAACCTTGAAGAAGAAACTATCGGTGCTGTAATTCTGGGCGACTATACCCATATTAAAGAGGGTGATGTGGTAAAAAGGACTGGTCGTATTTTGTCTGTTCCAGTTGGTGACGAACTAATCGGCCGGGTGGTGAATCCGCTTGGAATCGCTAAGGATAAAGGTGAACAGATTACTTCAAAGAAGTTCTATCCCATTGAAAAGATTGCTCCGGGCGTAATGTCGCGTGAACCGGTTACAGAACCGCTGCAAACCGGTATAAAGGCCATTGACGCTATGATTCCAATTGGTCGTGGACAACGCGAACTTATTATTGGTGATCGTCAGACAGGCAAGACCGCGGTTGCGATCGACACGATCATCAATCAAAAAGGTCAAAATATGGTCTGTATATATGTGGCCATTGGGCAAAAGGAATCCAAAGTAGCCCGCATTGTTACCAAGCTTAAAGAGGCGGGTGCAATGGAATACACTGTTGTTGTGAGTGCTGGCGCGTCTGATCCTGCTTCGCTTTTGTATATTGCTCCCTATGCTGGTGTCGCGATGGCCGAATACTTTATGGACAACGGACGAGACGTTTTAGTCGTTTACGATGACCTTTCTAAGCAAGCCTGGGCTTACCGTGAAATCTCACTTTTATTGCGGCGTCCACCCGGTCGCGAAGCATTTCCGGGAGATGTGTTCTACCTCCACTCACGTTTGCTGGAGCGTGCTTGCCGTCGTAATAGTGAGTCGGGCGGCGGTTCGATTACTGCACTTCCCATTATTGAAACACAAGCTGGCGATGTCTCAGCGTATATCCCGACTAATGTTATCTCAATTACGGATGGTCAAATTTTTCTGGAAAGTGATTTATTTTTTCGCGGTATCCGCCCGGCTTTAAACGTTGGTATTTCGGTGTCGCGTGTTGGGTCATCTGCCCAGGTTAAATCAATGAAGAAAGTTGCGGGTAAAATGAAGCTTAATATGGCCCAGTTCCGTGAAATGGAAGCCTTTGCGCAATTTGCCAGCGACCTTGATTCTGAAACAAAAAGACAGATCGATCTTGGTCAGCGTTTGGTTGAAATCTTGAAGCAACCTCAGTACCAGCCAGTACCGGTAGCTAATCAGGTTGTAATTATTTATGCCTTAAATAATGCTTATGCGAGTGATGTGGCTGTAAAGGATATTCGCGATTGGGAAAACCGTTTGCATGTATTCATGAACAAGTCGAAAGGTGTTTTGCTTGACAGGATTAGTAAAGGTGGCTGGGACAAAGCAATTGAAACAGAATTAAAAGAAGCACTGGAGGAGTTTCGGAAATAAAACCAAGTTTGTCATTACTCGTACCCCCCCCCTCCTGACCATAGCACTCTTTAAAATTTATGGCTTTATCAACAAAAACAATTAAACGCCGTATCAAATCTATTGCCAATACCAAAAAAATTACCAAGGCAATGGAGATGATTAGCGCTGTCAAAATGCGTCGCGCTGTGGCTAGCGCTTCGGCGACCCGAAATTATGCTGAGTTGGCCTGGCAGATGCTCCAGGATGTCACACGTAAAGCTGGGCCCCGGCACCACCCGCTCTTAGCAGAACGTGCGGTTAAAAAAATGGGTCTTATTCTGATAACAAGCAACCGTGGGCTGGCTGGCGGTTTTAGTTCGAAACTAGTGCAGGAAGTTGATCTTTTTATTAATAAAATTAAAAAAGAAAAAAATGTTGATGTAGAGGTTTTGGTAATGGGTAAAAAAGGACGCAAGATTTATCAAAATTTTGGACATACTATTGCTGCTGAGTTTGAAAAAGTAGACGTTACGAAAGCGCTCGCTGAAATTTTGCCACTTTCACAAATGGCAGCCGCTGACTTTATTAATGCCAAGTATGACCAAATTGGTGTTGCGTACATGGAATATATTTCAGCTATCAAGCAAGTACCGGTTATAAAACCAATTTTTCCTATAAAACAAAAAAATCATGTAACTATTGTTGAAAAAAATAACAAAAGTGAGGGGCGACCAACTGATTTTATTTTTGAACCAAATCCGCTTAAGGTTCTGGAAATGTTATTGCCTCGACTTATTGAAATGCAGCTCTACCAAGCGGTACTTGAATCTGACGCATCTGAGCACAGTGCTCGTATGGTGGCGATGCAAAGCGCCTCAGACGCGGCAGGGGATATGATTAAAGAATTAAATACGACATTTAATAATGCCCGTCAAGCAGCAATTACCAAGGAAATTGCGGAGGTAATTGGTGGGGCGGCTGCTTTGGAGTAAGAAGTTTATTGGTGTATTAGTACATTGTATTCGATTAACAAGCGCAACCAATAAACAACTAAAATAATCAACTAATTAACTGTGTATATGAATAGCGGAGAAATCAGACAAATAATCAGTGTCGTGGTTGACGTGTATTTTCCAGAGAAGGTGCCTGAGCTTCAAAACGCCTTGGAGGTTGAAATAGCAAACGGTGAAAAACTTACCCTAGAAGTGCAGCAGCATCTCGGCAATGGTATCGTGCGCACGATGGCGATGAGTACGACTGATGGCCTCAAGCGCGGTCAGAAAGTTACTGATACTGGTAGCCCGATTATGGTACCGGTTGGTGAAGCGACGCTTGGCCGCATGTATAACGTAACCGGTAACGAAATTGATAATTTGGGCATCACGAAATCAAAAAAGAAATACCCTATTCACCGCAAGGCTCCAACTTTTGTACAGCAATCGACTAAATCTGAAATTTTAGAAACAGGTATTAAGGTCATTGACCTTATTTGCCCCTTCCTCAAGGGTGGTAAGGTTGGTTTGTTTGGTGGAGCCGGTGTGGGCAAAACAGTTATTATTCAGGAGCTAATCCGTAACATTGCCCAGGAACACGGTGGCTATTCGATGTTTGCTGGGGTAGGTGAGCGCAGTCGTGAAGGTAATGATCTTTATCGTGAAATGAAAGAGTCAGGTGTGCTTGCTAAAACCGCCCTTGTCTTCGGTCAAATGAATGAACCGCCCGGCGCCCGCGCTCGCGTTGCATTAACGGCGCTTGCTATGGCTGAGTATTTCCGTGATGAAGAAGGCCGTGACCTGCTCTTGTTTATTGACAATATTTTCCGGTTTACACAAGCAGGCTCCGAAATGTCTGCGCTCCTTGGGCGTATGCCATCAGCGGTAGGATATCAGCCAACCTTGGCGAGTGAAATGGGTGCGCTCCAAGAGCGTATTACATCAACTGAAAAAGGTTCAATTACCTCGGTACAAGCGGTCTACGTACCAGCAGATGATCTGACTGATCCGGCTCCAGCAACAACCTTTGCCCATCTTGACTCCACAGTTACATTGAACCGTTCACTTGCTGAGCTGGGTATTTATCCGGCTGTTGACCCGCTTGACTCCAGTTCCACGATCCTCGACCCAAACTTTGTTGGTGAAGAACACTATCGCACGGCACTAGATGTGCAGCGAGTTCTGCAGCGGTATAAAGATCTGCAAGATATCATTGCTATCCTGGGCATGGAAGAATTAAGCGATGAGGATAAAATCACTGTTTCGCGTGCCCGCAAAATTCAGCGTTTCTTGTCGCAACCGTTTTTTGTTGGCGAAGTGTTTACTGGTATTCCTGGTCAATACGTACCGATCAAAGAAACAATTCGCGGTTTTCGTGAAATTTTAGAAGGCAAGCATGATTCCAAGAATGAGCAAGTGTTCTATATGAAAGGTAGTATTGATGACGTGAAGTAGTAATTGTCATTGCGAGGAGGAGCCCAAGCGACGACGCGGCAATCCCCTTGGTTCCAAAACTTGATACTTATAAATAAATATTCCTGTAATCCAGGGGATTGCCGCGTCGCTGCGCTCCTCGCAATGACAAATTCATATGCATTTTCAAATTATAACTCCTGAACGAATTGTGTTCGCTGATGAAGTTGATCAGGTAAGCTTAACTACGAGTGCTGGTGAAATTACAATTATGGCTCACCACATTCCTTTAGTAACTGTCTTACGACCTGGAGAGCTTCGATATAAAAAAGATGGACAAGAAAAAGTAATTGCCGTCTCAGGTGGTTTTGCTGAAGTTAAAGCGAACAATTCAATTGTCATTCTTGCAGATACTGCAGAGCATGCTACGGAAATTGATTTTGTTCGTGCTGAAGCAGCAAGAGATCGAGCGCTCGAAACTATGAAAAGTGAGGTGCGAGCAGATTCACAAGAGTATGCGAGTATCCAAGCAAGCCTCGAAAAAGAACTTAATCGCCTTAAAGTTGGAAAAAAATACCGTCGTCTTCCTTAAGGTCGATAGCGTTGGTGTTTTTTTTCTGATATACTGAATCCTGAGACACTGTGTCTTAGGATTTTTATTTAAAATAAATTTCATGCGTGCCGCTGTACTTAATTTAACCCATACCAAACGGACTTTAGCGATTTATGCCCAAAAAACTTGGGAGCATCGAGGCCTGGCAGCACTTTCGCTGGTTTTTACGGTCGGTGCCTCTGCTATGGGTGTAGTAGTGCCGCTCTACTTTAAAATTTTTTTTGATATTTTGTCTGGTTCGTCGACCGCTGCCGGCGCAGTGGCCATGTTGGTTGCAACACTTACAACAATTGTTGGTTTAGAATTTCTGCGGTGGCTTTTTTGGCGCATTGCCCTTATTGCCAACGCCCGTTATCAACCGCTTGTTTTGGCGGATTTATCCCGGCTTTGTTTTGAATACTTGCACAAACATTCTTTTACCTATTTTAACAATAATTTTGTTGGTTCGTTGGTAAAACGGGTAAATTGGTTTACCCGGGCTTTTGAGGGAATTGCGGATCGCATAACCTTCAATCTTTTGCCGCTCATCACTAACATGGTGGTAATTTTTTATGTTTTAACCCGTAAAAACCATTGGCTTGGCCTGGGTATTGCTATTTGGATCATTATTTTTCTGGTAATTAATTGGTTTTTGACCAAATATAAACTTAAGTACGATATTCAGCGTAACGAAGCCGAAACTGTCTCAACGGGTATATTGGCAGATACGATCACGAACAACGTCAACGTCAAATTATTTTGCGGTTATGAGCGGGAAGTGAGTGGTTTTGCTGCGGCTGTAGAAAAAGTCCGGAAATTACGTAAATTTACCTGGACGCTAGATAATATTTTCGATGGAGTACAGGGACTTTTAGTTATTGTCTTAGAATCCGGGATTTTTTATCTGGCCATCCGTCTTTGGCAACAAGGTATTTTAACAATTGGTGACTTTGTACTTATTCAATCCTACGTTATTATCATCTTCGATAAGGTGTGGGACTTTGGCAAAATTATTCGTCATGTGTACTCTGATTTGGCTGATGCTGAAGAAATGACGGTTATGCTCTCTACGCCGCATGAGATCCAGAATGTCCACAATGCTAAAGAGTTAAAGGTGACCAAGGGTCAGATTGAATTTAAAGAAGTAGATTTTTATTACCACACTACCCGGAAGATATTCTCTCGTTTTAATTTGCTCATTAAGTCGCGTGAAAAAATTGCTTTTGTTGGGCCTTCTGGGGCAGGTAAGTCAACAATTGTTAAGTTGCTTTTGCGCATGCACGATGTAGCAAGAGGAAAAATTATGATTGATGGCCAAAAAATTGATCATATTACCCAAGAAAGTCTGTGGGCAGCGGTCAGTTTGGTGCCGCAAGATCCGATCTTGTTCCATCGTACCCTTATGGAAAATATCCGTTACGGAAAACCTGATGCAACTGATGAGCAGGTATTTTCAGCTGCAAAGCAAGCGCATTGTCATGAATTTATCAGCAGCTTCCCAGAAGGCTATGCAACATTTGTGGGTGAGCGGGGAGTTAAACTTTCGGGTGGCGAACGTCAGCGTGTTGCAATTGCCCGAGCCATCCTTAGGAATGCGCCAATTTTAGTCCTTGATGAGGCTACCTCGAGTCTTGATTCTGAATCAGAATCTTTGATCCAAGATGCTTTGAATAATTTAATGAAAAACAAGACAGTTATTGTTGTGGCGCACAGGCTGTCGACAATCATGAAAATGGACCGAATTATTGTTGTAAATAATGGTGAAATAATTGAGAATGGTACGCACCAGCAACTGTTAAGGAAAAAATCAGGAATGTACAAAAACCTGTGGGGTCTCCAGGCGGGTGGGTTTATTGCCTAATCCTTCTCCTAGACAAAAAAAGGTGGTTTTGGTAGCATCCGGGCAGTTATGCTGGAGGTGTGTACCAATGTGTCTTCGTTGTCGTGGTGCTCTTGTGGCTGGCCTCATGGCTCTCATGTCCTTCTTTGGTTTAGCGCGTGCCCAGGATCAGTGTGCGTATGAAACACCTGCACCCTGGTGTGTTGAACTCACCTCCGAAGAGTTGTTTGTGGCTACCTATGATTGGCGTTGCAGCTATGGGGGTGAGCGGATTTTTGAAGACGGTAATGCTGCCTTCTGGTCGGTGGTCTGGCGGCATGCGGGCAGCTACTGGTATCGGGTGTCCCGGTACGATAGTCGTACTGATCCGCAAATCTACCAGTGCTGGCCGCAAGCATATTTGACCTATACGTACAGCTATTTCCTATGGTTCCAGCCCATGGTGCGCCTTAAAGAATGCGGGTTTGCCGTTTGTGAGGGCAAGCTCAATCCCGATTTTCTTACCACCAGATAACTGCCGGCTTGCAAAGCCGGCTTCTGTGTTTTTATTGATTATTTTAATAGATTCTGGTAGTATCTAGTATCTATGGCTTCTCAATACCAACTTCTAAAAGAAATTCTCTCTAAAGAGCCAAAGTATCGCCAAAATCAAGTCCAAAAGGCTTGGTTTGATTGGAATATCTCCGGGTATGATCAAATTACCACATTACCCGTTACCCTGCGCGAAGAGCTTAAAGGCTTTCCGTGGTTTTCGGTAAATACCCACACACTTTTAACGAGTAAAGAAGATAATACTCGCAAAGTCCTTCTTGAGCTCCATGACAAGCAGTATGTTGAAATGGTCATCATGGGCCGCGAAAATATTAAAAAAGATGCCGGGGACAATGCCCCGGATAGGTATACGATTTGCGTTTCCTGCCAAGCTGGTTGTCCGATGAAGTGTGCCTTTTGCGCTACGGGGAAGCAGGGTTTTAAGCGTAATTTGTCAGCTCAAGAAATTGTTGACCAATATCGCTATGCCCAGAAAATTTTGGTTGGGGAAGGTGCGCGCGTTGCTAATATCGTATTCATGGGTCAAGGTGAACCAATGCTTAATTACGAAAATGTAAAAGAAGCAATTAAAATTTTACTAGAAAATACCGATTTGGGAGAAACTAAAATTACCGTTTCCACTGCCGGTGTCGTTCCAGCCATGGAAAAAATGTTGACTGATGATTTTCCGCCCGTACGCTGGGCACTGTCGCTCCATAGTGCAATTGAAGAATCACGCAAACAAATTATGCCTTCTAACCCGGCTGGATTTTTGGAGTTTGTGGTGAAGTGGGCCAATGCCTACGATAAGCGCTTCCCTAGTCGTAAACATTTTATTGGACTAGAGTATATTATGTTGGGCGGCGTTAATGATGACGAAAAGCATCTGCAAGCATTGATCGCCCTTGCGAAGCGTATGCCGCATATTCGTATTAATCTTATTCCGTATAATAATATTTCTGACGAAGTTGTTGATAACAAAAGTATTTTTGGCCGTACGCCACATGAGCAGATTGTGCACTGGCATGAACAGATTATGAAAGCTGGTTTTACTGCTACCATTCGCTATTCACAGGGGCAAGATATTGCTGCAGCATGTGGGCAGCTCAGGAATAAAGCAGAAATGTAGTCTTGTAAACTAAAAAACAGGTGTAAACACCTGTTTTTTAGTTTACAATTTTAGGATTGCTCTTCCAAGGCGGCTGCGATATACTAGCCATACTTTCTATGAAAACACTTAATCCAGCGCAGCAAGAAGCGGTCGATTACGTCGGTGGACCCCTCCTGATCGTAGCAGGGGCGGGAACTGGTAAAACAGCCGTTATTACGCAAAAAATCGCTTCCCTTATTGAACGAAAGCTTGCCCTCCCAGAGGAGATTTTGGCATTGACGTTTACTGACAAAGCAGCTGGCGAAATGCGTGAGCGCGCCGATAGTTTGGTCGGTTCTGGCTATTCTTCAATAGAGGTCTCGACATTCCACTCTTTTTGTCAGCGCATCTTGGAAGATTATGCGCTGGACATAGGTCTTCCTAATCGTTTTAAATTGCTTACAACTACTGAAACATGGCTTTTAATCCGTGAACGACTGGATCGTTTTAAGCTTAATTACTATCGGCCCATGGCGAATCCCGAACGCCATATTCATGAGCTCATCAAGCATTTTAGTAAGTGTAAGGATGAGCTTGTCACGCCTGATGAGTATCTAGCTTATGCCGAAGGCGTAGCGATGGAAACGGGGGATATGAATGCGGTCGAGAAAAACCGCCTCACCGAAGTAGCCAACGCGTATCACGTCTATAACCAGGTGCTACTCGAAAATAATGCCTTTGATTTTGGTGATTTATTATTTTACGCCGTAAAACTGTTTCGTGAACGCCCGCAGATCTTGGCCAAAGTCCAAAAGCATTTTAAGTATATTTTGGTAGATGAGTTCCAGGATGTGAATTGGGCGCAGTATGTGCTGGTGAGACTTTTGGCGAATGACCAGAGCCAGTTGACGGTAGTAGGGGATGACGACCAAAGTATTTATGCTTTTCGCGGCGCGTCGGTCTCCAATATTTTGCGTTTCAAGGATGATTTTCCTAATGCTAAAAATATTGTCCTCACCGATAATTACCGTTCCCAGCAAATTATTCTCGATGCAGCCTATTGTTTGATCCAGAATAATAACCCTGACCGTTTAGAAATAAAATTAAATATCGACAAACACCTGAGTGCGCAATTGCCTGTTACCGAAAAGGGTCTTATCGAACACATCAGTGTCGCCTCCGCTGACCAAGAAGTGGGGGCGGTTATAGAAAAAATTGCCGAACTGAAAAACCTTAATCCTGAAACGTCATGGTCTGATTTTGCGGTGCTAGCGCGGGCGAATGGTCACCTTGATCCGTTTGTCGACGCGCTTGCTAAAGCGGGAATACCGTACGAATTTTTGGCTTCCAGCGGCCTCTATAGCCAGAGTAGTATTTTGGACTGCCTTAATTTTTTTAAGGCTATCGTTAACAATCAAGACTCTACGGCTATTTACCGTTTAATTACCATGCCGTTTTTACATTTAAGTGCGCATGATTTACAAAAATTTACGTATTTTGCAAAGAAAAAAAGCGTACCCTATGCCGAAGCTTTGAAGCGTGCTCGAGAGTTTGGGCTATCCGAAGAAGGGGTCGCAGTTATTGAGCGTGTTCGTTCCTTCTTAAACACAGGAGCACGAGAAGTGACCGCGAAAAAACCTTCTATTTTGCTTTTAGGCTTCCTTGAAGCAAGTGGTTACAAACAATTTTTAGTTGATGAAGATGTTGCGGGGCGCATGTCAATTAGCCGTCAAGCACTTCTGCTGACCCAATTTTTGGAAGAAATTACAGCGTACGAAATTTCTCATCCTGGCGCAGCACACGTGGCCGGTTTCTTAGATCATTTTAACCATATTGTGGAGTCAGGAGACGAAGGAAGTCTTAAACAAAATCTGGATGTTACACACGAAGCGGTCCGTGTTATGACAGTGCACGCCTCCAAAGGTTTGGAATTTAAATATGTTTTTGTAGTAAATGTTGTGGAAGAGCGCTTTCCTACTCGTCGGCGAAGTGAAGCGATTGAGTTGCCTTTAGCGCTTATTAAAGAACAGTTGCCGAGTGGCGACAGTCACTATGAAGAAGAGCGGCGTCTGATGTATGTGGCTGTAACGCGCGCTAAAGATCGGTTGTACTGCACGAGTGCCAGTGACTATGGCGGTGTCCGGGCCAAGAAAGTAAGTCGTTTTCTTCATGAGATGAAGTGTGCTAATGGTGAGACTAAACTTTTTGTTAAAGAAACACCATCTTTTGCAATTCCGCAGCCAGAAAAATTGGCTCCTTTTATGTGTGATAAACCGGCTACTTTTTCATTTTCCCAGCTTAAGAGCTATGAGACTTGCCCGTACCAATATAAACTCGGACATGTCATTAAGTTGCCGCAACCAACAGGAAATGCTAGCTTTAGCTTTGGACAAACAATGCATAGTACGCTTCAGAAGTTCTACGAACGTATGCAGGAACTAAACAGTCTTAAGCAGGTATCTTTGTTTAACGCTGCCGCAGTCGATACAGTAGCTAGTGAAATCAAAACTCCTAGTTTTGATGAGCTGCTCAAAATATATGAAAGCGTTTGGATTGAAGATTGGTACAAAGATAAGCACCAACGAGAAGAATATTATGCCAAAGGAAAAGAAATTTTGAGGACCTTCTACACGAGTCACGAGGGAAAATGGAATATTCCCGTTACCCTGGAAGGAAGTTTCAAAATTAAAGTTGGGGAGTATTTAATTAACGGACGTATTGACCGTATTGACCAGCTGCCCGATGGAACGCTTGAAATTATTGATTATAAAACCGGAAAACCCAAAGAGAAGATTGTCGGTGATGATAAAGACCAGCTGTTGATTTACCAAATTGCTACGGAAGAATTACCACAATACCGTCATTTAGGCACAACGCAAAAATTAACGTTTTATTATTTGAATGATAACAGTCGGATTTCTTTTGTTGGCTCCGAAAAAGAGCTGGCCACTTTGAAGGAAAAGTTAATCGAGACGATTGGCCAGATTCGTTCCGGGGATTTTAGTCCTACCCCTAGTAAATTTGTTTGTGGTAGCTGCCCGTATAAAGATATTTGTGCTTATCGCGTTCTATGAAGTTAATTGGTAGTATCTTAGAGAGGCATGCGAATGCCGGAGGGATTTTTCAAGGGGTATCAGCCGCCATGGCTATTGAAATTGCCGAAAAAGTCTTGGTGGATGCTTGGGGAGAAAAAATTAAGGAATACGCTAAACCGCTTTATGTAAAACATCGGATTTTGGCCATTGCTTGCCTCAGTTCAGTAATTGCCCAAGAAATTCGTTTCCGGGAAGCAGAAATCATCCGTACGATTAACGAAAAATTAGGTCAGGAAGCAGTCACTAAAATCCGCTATTTAGACTAAAAAGCAGTTATTTAAAGGGTTTGCCAGTACCCGGCACATTTGATATACTACCTGCCAGAAGCTATGCATTTACGCCATTATCTTATTTTAATGTCTTTGGGAACAGCTCTGTGTTGGGCGGCGCTCTTTTTTATAATTTTGAGCATTAACCCGACCGGGGCAGGTTTTGGTGTCATTGCGTTCTTTTATTTCAGCTTATTCTTAGCCATTCTGGGTACCTTTTCGGTTGTTGGTTTCTTGGTTCGTCGCGCGCTTGTCCGTAATGACGAAATTATCTTCCGACACGTTAAGAAAACCTTTCGTCAGAGCATTATTGTGGCTATTTTTATCATCGCCGCACTGCTGTTGTCCCATGCGCGCCTTTTGGCCTGGTGGAATGCGATCATCCTACTGGGTCTCTTTGCGGTAATTGAAGGGGTTGTTTTTACCAACCGTAAGTTTAGTAATAATGATTATGTTGCCTAAAGTATTCGGACGATTCAGAAAAGAACTCGGAATTGACTTGGGGACCGCTAACACACTAGTGTATGTGAAAGGACGGGGAGTGGTGATCAATGAGCCAAGTATCGTAGCAATTAATACGCGCACCGAGCAAATTTTAGCTGTCGGGAACGAAGCCAAAGAAATGCTAGGTAAAACGCCTCCGCATATTGTCACTACCCGCCCACTAACCAATGGGATTATCTCTGATTTTGAGGTTGCCGAAAAAATGCTGCGTTATTTTATGGACAAGGTCTACGAAGACACCGGGCTTAGTTTTTTTTCAAAGCCAAAGGTGGTTATCGGGGCTCCGGTCAATATTACCGAAGTAGAACGTAAGGCTATTGCGGACGCGATTACTAATGCTGGGGCACGTGAAGTGTGGATCGTGGAGGAACCCATGGCTTCAGCGATCGGTTCGCGCATGCCGGCAAGGGATCCGATTGGCAATATGGTGATCGAGATTGGCGGTGGGACAACGGAAATAGCCGTAATTTCACTCAGTGGTATTGCAGCCAAAAAATCCATTAAAATTGCTGGTGATGAATTGAATCGCAATATTATTCAGTATGCCCGGGACGTCTTCAAGTTGTTTTTGGGTGAACGCCAGGCTGAAGAAATTAAAATTAAAATTGGTTCGGCCATTGAGTTGCCTGTACCCATGGAGTTTCCAATGCGCGGACGCGACTTGGTGACCGGGTTGCCGCGCGAAGTCATGATCAATGATTCGGAGGTCCGTGAAGCAATGATCAAATCGCTCCGAACGATCGTGGAAAGCATTAAAGCGACACTGGAAGTTACACCTCCTGAATTGGTGGCCGACATCCACGAACGCGGTATTTTGCTTTCAGGAGGCGGATCGTTGCTCAGAGGTTTTGACCGTCTTATAGGCAAAGCCCTGGAAATTCCGGTGCGGGTAGCAGATGACCCTTTGACATCGGTGGTGCGTGGCGCCGGTATCTTGCTTGATGAGCCTGAACTCCTTCGCGAAGTTGCAGTTTGGCCGACTAACCAACAGTAACCAGGTATGTTTAAAAAACGTTCTAAGAAAACCTACCCCTATATTGGGGTAGTATTACTGCTCATCATCGGTCTTCATTACACCGGGCTTATTTCTTCCATTGAAAATTTTTTACGCTCTCTCCTGATTGCCCCGTTTACAGCCGTTCATTCGTTTAGTGTGCAAACCGGGACTGACTATCAATTTTTTAGAGACAAAGAATCCTTCATGAGTGCGTACAACCTCTGCTTGGTGGAAGCGGGGGAGTCGAATGTCTTTGAAGCACGTTTAAAAATTCTTGAAAAAGATAATGCTGAATTACGTCAACAGCTTGGTTTTAAGCAAAAACAGGTGGTGCAGACTGTTGCAGCAGAGGTGGTTGGTAATAATTTAGACGGTGCTGAACAGACCCTGGTCATTAACCAGGGAACGGAAGCAGGTATTCAGGTAGATCAGCCAGTGGTTGTAGGAAATGGTATCTTGATTGGTAAAGTGATTAAGGCAGAAACGACAATTGCAATGGTGCGCTTGATTAATGATAGCCGGAGTAAAATTGGGGCAACAGTCTTAAACGAAGAGCGTAGCCAGGGTGTAGTAGAAGGCGGGTATGGTATTAGCTTGCGAATGCAATTTATCCCTCGTAACGAAACTGTACATATCGGTGATCAGATTGTAACGTCGGGCCTGGAGGACAAAATACCGCGCGGCCTGTTGATTGGCACGGTGTCGGTGATCGAAAATGAAGCCTATCAGCCTTTTCAGCAAGCAATTTTAACTCCTGTGGTCAATTTAACTAAATTAACGCTGGTAAGTGTTCTGACTGATATCCATAAGTAATCTCTTCTTTGAAGTAAAATTTATGCGCTGGGTTTTTAAAGTCTGTGTCACAATACTTATCATGACCGCAATTACTCTGCTGCAGGTGGCTGTACGCGAATTCTTTCCGTTTCCGTTCAATAGGATTAATATTATCTTCTTAAGCTTGGTATGGCTGATGTTATTTACAAATAGCACGAGCGTGCTTTGGGTGGTCTTGCCGCCGACTTTTTTAATTGAATTATTTTCACCCCTTCCCTTTGGGCTCAATAGCCTGTCGCTTATTGTAGGGCTTTTAGTCGCCAGCTGGTTGTTGGTAGTTCTATTTACCAACCATTCAAGTTCCATTGCTTTCGTAGTCGGTATGATAGGAATGACGGTCTACCGATTGGTATTTTTACTTTTCTTATGTATAGCGAGTTTTTTACACTACCGAATTGTTTTTTCAAGTAATATTGCACTTGAATGGTTGGCGGAAATTTTTTTGACAAATGTTTTGTTGGTTATGGTATATTTTTTAAGTCAGCGCTTTTTTAAACGTTTGCAGCCGCAGTACGTCAAACTACACCCACTTACTTAAACCCTATGAGCCAAGACAAAGGACTTTTTGAAATTTCAGAAAATACTTCGCATCGGGCGGACCTTAAAGGTAAATACCGCCTGGCTTGGGTTGAGGAATCTTTGGATTATGAGAAAGAGGTTAACGAGCGTTTGGCCACCCCCCATACCCGGTCATATTTAGGGACAAGTATCCGCGGTCGTAAGGTAATTATTTTCTCGGCTCTCCTTGCGGTTGGTTTTTTGCTAATCGTGGCCAAAACGTTTTACCTGCAAATCATTAAAGGGGAGCATTACCGTACCTTGGCCGAAGAAAATCGTATCCGGACCTTCCCAGTACCCTCGGAGCGCGGCATTATTTATGATCGATTTAACAAAGAACTCGTCCAAAATATTCCAAGCTTTACTCTGAGCATTATTCCAGCTGATTTACCACGTTCGTCAGAGGAGCGTGAAGCGTTGCTAGCCCGCGTTGCCGCTATTAGCGGCATTTCAGTTGATGACCTCAAGAAAAACGTCACTAAATTTAATTCGTATGCCTATCAGTCGCTGGTGATTAAAGAAAATTTGGATTACCAGTCGGCACTGAAGCTCTATATTGAGAACGCTGATCTACCCGGTATCTTGATCCAAAGTGCTTCAAAGCGGTATTACCCGGTAAGCGACACTCGTTCGCCGAGTAGTACTCCAAGTTTTGCCCATATCCTTGGTTATTTAAGTAAAATTAACGATCAAGAACTTACCGATCGCCGAAATGAAGGTTACCAGCTGTCAGATTCAATTGGTAAAACTGGTCTTGAAAAAACCTATGAACGTGAGCTAAGAGGAGTGTATGGGACTAAAAAAATTGAAGTTGATGCGCGCGGTAAAGAACGTAATGCTCTGGCAATTGACCCACCGCAACCGGGAAAGAATATTGTTTTAACTATTGATATTGAAGCCCAGGAAAAGCTGGAAGAGGCAGTTAAAAAAAGCCTGAGCACAAATAAAAAAACTAAAGGAGCTGCTATTGCTCTTAATCCGAATACAGGAGAAATTTTAGCCATGGTCAGCTGGCCTAGTTTTGATAATAATGATTTTTCGGGTGGTATTTCGACGGCTAACTATGAGCGGTATTCTACTGATCCTGATCTACCGCTTTTTAACCGTTTGATTTCGGGCACCTACCCGCCTGGTTCGACCATAAAATTAATTGTTGCCGCCGCAGCGCTTCAGGAAAAAATTGTTAACCCCCAAACTGCTTTTACCAGTAATGGCGGATTGAATGTTGGAGGACATAATTTTAAAGATTGGAAAGTTGGCGGGCATGGAATTACTGATGTCACTAAAGCGATAGCCTGGTCGGTCAACACCTTTTTTTACTATGTTGGCGGAGGGTATGGGAATTTTACCGGCATGGGTGCTGATACGCTCCTGGGTTATTTTCAGAATTTTAATTTGGCTAAAAAATCTGGTATCGATGTGCCTGGTGAGCGCAGCGGCTTTTTGCCGAGCAAAGAATGGAAAATGGAGCAAATCAAAGAGCCGTGGTATGTCGGTGATACATATAATATTTCCATCGGGCAAGGTGATATCCTAGTAACGCCGCTTCGGGTTGCGTTGTGGACAGCGGAGATAGCGACTAACGGTAAGATTGTTGCCCCTCATTTGGTCTCAGCAATTCTTGATCCGCTGACGAAAGAGAAGAATATTGTGCCTCGCCCGGTGGGGAAGCAGGCCGGTGTTTCAACTGTGAATTACGGTATAGTTAGGAATGGTATGCGTGATTGTGTAAGTTATGGCAGTTGTAAATTATTGCAAGGTTTGAATTTTAGTGCGGGTGGTAAAACTGGCACGGCCCAGTGGAATAGTAACCGTCCCACTCATGCCTGGTTTACCTCGTTTGCACCGCTTAATAACCCTCAAATCGTGGTAACTGTGCTTGTTGAGGAAGGTGGTGAAGGATCGGTTGCGGCCATGCCTATTGCCAATGAATTTTTGGCATGGTGGGGTAAAAAATATTTGACACGCTAACAGTGCGTGGTATACTTGCCTTAATAAAGCCTTGAATAAAAAACTTGAGAAACTAGGTTACTTATTTTTTGAACGTACGTATGGCAGACTCCATCCACTACCTTTCCGCAGAAAGTTTGGAAACACTTAAAAAAGAATATGTTACGGTTAAGGACCAGACTATTCCGGATATTGCCAAACGGATTGACGAAGCCAAACAGCAAGGTGACTTGTCAGAAAATGCAGAGTACCATCAGGCGCGTGAAGACATGGCATGGGCGCAAGGGCGGGTGATTGAGCTTGAGCAGATTATTAATAATTCACAGCTGATTAGACACGAAAAAACTGGCTCAGTAGCGGTGGGCAGCAAAGTAAAAGTTAAGGTTAATGCGATGGAAAAGGAGTATACGATTGTTGGGCCCCAGGAAGTCAGTCCTGCAAAAGGTCTTATTTCGAACGAATCCCCGCTGGGCAGCAGTCTCTTAGGCCATAAAGTTGGTGAAAAGATAACAATTACCATTCCTGCTGGCCAACAAGTCTATGAAATCCTTGGTATAGAGTAGGTCAAGCAAGTGTTGACCGCCCCCGTCTGTGGGGCGGTTTTTTTGACCTTTTGGCTCATTTTGGGGTATACTGAGAACACTATTTATAAAATTTGTGCCTGTATGGACGATGTGACACCCGAAGTATCCTTGGAAAATGAGGCGGAAGTCCGCTTGCAGCATCTAGCGGCTTTTAAAGCGGTTGGACTTGATCCGTATCCAGCCCGCAGTAGTTTCTCCTGCTCGCTAAAAGATGCTCTTGAGCTGCCGGTTGATACAGATGTGACGGTAGTGGGTCGTCTGGTTGCTAAGCGGGAAATGGGAAAATTATGCTTTTCACATTTAGAAGACGCCAGTGCGCGCCTCCAAATTGCAATCTCTGAAAAGGATTTAGGCAAAGAAATGTTTAAATTTTTTGTTAAAAATTTTGATGTTGGTGATTTTGTCCAGGTCGAAGGGGCAATGTTTGTTACTCACAAGGGGGAAACGACAGTGCTTGTCAAAAAATACACACTTTTGTCCAAGGCTCTCTTGCCGCTACCAGAAAAATGGCATGGCTTGTCTAACGTCGAAACAAGATACCGTAAGCGTTACCTCGACCTTTTAGCTAATAAGGAATCAATGCGTATTGCAAAAATCCGCAGCGTTTTGGTTCGGGAAATCCGTAATTACTTTGATGAAAAAGGTTTCTATGAGGTTGAAACTCCCATTTTGCAGCCTATGTACGGCGGAGCTAATGCTCGACCGTTTGTAAGCCATCACAATGCGCTCGACATTCGTTTATATCTCAGAATTGCTCCGGAATTATATTTAAAGCGTTTAGTCGTGGGCGGATTTGAAAAGGTGTACGAGATTGCGCGTTGTTTCCGTAACGAAGGCATCGACCAAAACCATAATCCTGAGTTTACTCAGATAGAATTTTATTGGGCTTACGCGGATTATACCCAGGCTATGGATTTAATTGAAGATTTGCTTCCAAAGTTAATTACCTCAGCAGGTTTGCCGCTTCGCTTTACTGCCGAAGGGCAAGAGGTTGATTTCACTCCACCTTTCCCACGGCGAACAATGCGCGAGCTTATACAAGAGTTTGCCAAGATAGATATTGAAGAATTTCCCGATCAGCAAACAATATATGAAGTCGCAAAAAAATTGGGAGTTGAAGTAGAAGGGTATGATGGCCGAGGAAAAATTATTGATGAAATCTATAAAAAATTTGCGCGTCCCAATATTATTAACCCTATTTTTGTAATTGACCATCCTGTAGAGCTCTCACCGCTAGCAAAACGAAAGGTTGATGACCCGCGCTATGTGGAGCGCTTTCAGCTTCTGTGTGTTGGGGGTAACGAGTTGTGTAACGCCTTTTCTGAGCTCAACGATCCCTTGGACCAGGAAGAACGTTTTAGGGAGCAAGAAAGCCTTCGTGAGCAGGGTGATGAAGAGGGAATGCAATATGATGAAGATTTTGTAATTGCGCTTAAACATGGCATGCCGCCAACCACAGGACTTGGCATGGGTATTGACCGTTTAGTAAAACTTTTAGTAAATGCGGAAAATCTCAAAGAGGTTATCTTGTTCCCAACGCTTCGGCCGGAAAAGTAAGCCAGTTTTCCTGGTGTCGGCACAAGTGCTATTTTGACGATGAGCCTATGAAAAAAGTAGTTGCTTTTGGAACGTTCGACCTCGTTCACCCCGGACATGTCCACATGCTTAAAGAAGCAAAAAGTTACGGTGATTACTTGGTGGTGATTATTGCGCGCGATGAGACGGTTAAGGCGGTAAAAAGACACCAACCCCTGCATGATGAAAATACTCGGCTTAGCCACGTTGATAAACTGGGTATTGCTGATAAAGTACGCTTGGGCAATTTGGGCGATAAATTTTTAGTCATAGACGAAGAGAAGCCGGACATCGTAGCGCTTGGTTATGATCAAAAAGTACGTATCGATAAATTATCGGCTGCACTTGAAGACCATGTTAAGATAGTCCGGCTTTCGCCGTTTAAACCAGAGGTCTATAAAAGCTCAAAATTAAAAAAATATGAAGATCTTGGTAGCAACCACTAACCCCGGAAAATTTAAAGAATGCATCTCTTATTTTGCAGACCTGCCACATACTTTTGTGAACCTGGTAGAGCTTAAGCTTGATAAGGACGAGCCGGACGAGCCTTTTGATACTACTTTTGAGAATGCTGTTCACAAAGCTCGGTATTATGGTAAAAAGTCAGGTCTAATGACTCTTGCAGAGGATACGGCTTTCCACGTTGATCGGTTAGGCGGATTGCCGGGGGTAAAGGCTAAACGGTTTGCTGCCACTCCTGAAGCACGTAATGAGCTGGTTTTGCAAAAATTAGGTGGCGTTCCGAGCTCTAAACGAGGTGCCCATTTCCAAACCTCGGCTTGCTTGTATGACCCCTCAACCGAGGCAGTGATGGTATTTAATGGGGAGGTGCAGGGTGTAATAACGAAAAAAATAGTGGGTAGTTTTGAAAAAGGGATGGGATATGATTCAATTTTTTATTACCCTCCACTTAAAAAAACTTTTGCTGAACTTACCGCTGAAGAAAAAAATACGATTAGTCATCGGGGCAAGGCAATGGCCCAAGTTAAATTATTTTTCTTGCGCTATTTTGCTTTTAAACAGATTGTTGTTCCGCTGGGGGCAATTGTTAAAGACCGTAAATTGTTGCTAAACAAACGTCGCGACAGTCGACCTGAATTCAATAATAAGTGGGAGTTTCCTGGTGGGGGAGTTGATAATGGTGAGTCTATTGAAAGCGCCCTCAAACGGGAATTGTCCGAAGAAACTGGTTTTAAAGTACAGATTCAAGAACAGTTACCCGAGATCTTGACGACCAGTCAGAAAAAAGGTAGTTTTCCCTATCAAGTTTTTTTGGTGGTTTATATTTGTTCTGTTGTATCAGGCAAACTTGCTCCGGCTCCAGCAGAATCAGCAGGTACAGGTTGGTTCAGTCTCAAGGAAATTAAAAAACTTGATCTTTTGCCCTTGAATACAAAATGTTTTCAAGGAAAAAATCTTAAGATACTTAAGAAATTTATAGATTAGACTATGTTGGATACAAAATTTATTCGCGAAAATAAAGAGCTAGTTGATAAAAATAACCGTTCGAGAAATGCTACCGTTGACCTTGGAGAGCTTCTTTCTCTTGATGATGAACGTATTCGTCTGCAGCAAGAGATTGACAAACTGCGTTCAGAGCGCAATAAGCGCTCTAAAACAAAACCCACCGACGAAGAGATTAAGTTGATGCGCAAGCTGGGTGAAGAAGTTTCTGGTTTGGAGGATTTGGTAGGCGGGAAAGAACGTGAAATAATCAAAATGCTGGCTCGCATCCCAAACTTGAATCATGAATCTACACCTGTTGGTCAAGATGAAAGTGGTAATGTAGTTGTGCGCACAGAAGGGGAGCAGCCTCAGTTTACCTTTGAACCCCAAGAACATTTTGCAGTCGAACATGTCAAAGACCTTATTGACCTTGAACGTGGTGCGAAAGTTGCCGGATCTCGTTTTTATTATTTAAAAGGAAAATTGGCAATACTTGAACGAGCGCTCATGCAATTCGCGATCGATACCTTGGTAGCTAAAGGTTTTGAACTTGTTTTGCCACCGCTTTTGGTAGAAGAAGGAGCGATGTATGGTACTGGTTTTTTTCCCGCTGACAAGAACGAAGTTTATTCAGTGAACCCCGATGATGACGGTTTATACCTCGTTGGTACTTCGGAAGTGCCCTTGATTTATATGCATAGTGGGGAAGTGATGGAAGAAAAAGAATTGCCTAAAAAATATTTAGGCATTACCCCTTGTTTTCGAAGGGAAGCCGGTAGTTACGGCAAGGACACTAAAGGTATTTTCCGCGTCCATCAGTTCTATAAAGTTGAAATGGTTGTGTTTGCAAAACCAGAAGATTCCTGGAATTTACATGAAGAAATCTTACAGCATGAAGAAGCGCTGCTTAAAGCGCTTGGTTTACCGTATCAGGTGGTAAATATTTGCTCCGGTGACCTTGGTTTTCCAGCAGCAAAAAAATATGATTGTGAAGGCTGGTTCCCGGGACAAGCACGTTACCGCGAACTTACTTCTACCAGTAACACAACTGACTATCAGGCTCGTCGTAGTAATGTAAAGTATAAAACAGGGGAGGGGGCCAGGGAATTTTTGCATACACTCAATGGAACCGCCGTTACCGACCGTGCCTTGCTTGCGATTATCGAAAATTTTCAACAAGCAGATGGTAGTGTGGTTGTGCCTGAAGTACTACGCAAATATACTGGTTTTGACAAAATTTAATTTAGCTTAGACCTAGCAGTGTATGCCGATACTCAAAGAGTTTAAAGAGTTCGCAATTAAAGGAAATGTTATTGATCTTGCGGTTGGTGTTATTATCGGCGGTGCATTTGGTAAGATTGTTTCTTCTCTAGTTGCCGACATCGTTACTCCGCTCCTAGGTTTAGCGCTTAGAAACATCGACTTTAAGAATCTTCAGGTTGTACTTCGTTCAGCTGAAGGGGCAGCTCCCGCACTTACTTTAAATTATGGCATGTTTATTCAAAACCTGATCGATTTTTTAATTGTCTCAGTTGCCATCTTTGCCGTTGTGAAGGCAATTAATACCTTCCGCAAGAAACGAGAGGCTTTGCCGCCACCTATGCCGCCCAAGCAAGAGCAGCTTTTAACGGAAATTAGGGACATACTCAGCGACCTAAAAAAAATCCCCAAATAGGGGATTTTTTGTTTTTTTGAGCCAGGTATCCACAGTTCCTAAAAAAGCAAAAAAGGAGTATACTAGGGTCATTCACTGACCTGACGTTTTTTATGCTTACGTGGCTAGAAATTGATGCGCGCGCTATCCAGCATAACTTGCGGGCATTTAAGAAAAAGGTTGGTAAAAATAGTCTCCTGATGCCAGTTATCAAAAGCAACGCATATGGGCACGGGTTTTTAGAAGTAGCAAAGCTTTGTGCGAAGAGTGGGGAGGTCGACAGGCTCTGTGTAGCTAGTCTCGATGAAGCGCTTACGCTCATCAAGGCTAGAATCATTGAAAAACCAATCCTTATTTTAAGCTTTTACGAACTAGACAAAGAAAAAATTGCTGAGGCAATCCGATCAGGAGTAATTTTCACTGTCTACTCCAAGGAGCAAGCTCTTTTTTTAGAACGTATTGCTGCTCGGCAGAAACGCTCGGTACGGGTGCATCTAAAAATCGACACCGGTACGTCGCGGGTAGGGGTTTTGCCTGAGCAAGTAGGTGCTTTTGTAAAAAACCTTGTCGCCTTAAGATCGCTGGTTTTAGAAGGAGTGTGGACGCACTTAGCCGCCAGCGAAAGCGACTCCGAATTTACGAAAGAACAGGTTTCAGTTTTCAATAGTGTGCAGCAGGAGCTCGAACCGCTGTATCCAAGTATTACTCAGTGGCATGTCAGTTGTACCGCAGCAATAATGCTGACTAAAAAAACACGCACCACGGCAGTTCGACTCGGTATTGGTCTGTATGGACTGTATCCAAGCCCAGCTACAAAACAACGAATTTCACTTCGCCCTGCCCTGAGCTGGTATACAAGGCTGTTACAAGTAAAAATAGTACCCAAAGGAACAAGTATTGGTTATGACCGAACCTTTGTTACGCAGCGAAAAACAGTTCTAGGCATCATTCCAGTAGGGTACTATGATGGGTATGACCGGTTATTCTCGAATCAGGCGAAAGTTATTGTGCGAGGTAAAAAATGCTCTATCCTTGGAAGAATTTGCATGAATCTGTCCATGGTTGACCTCACCACAGTCACAGGAAACATTGCTGCGGGTGAGATTGTAACACTTATTGGAGGTAAACCAAAAAGTTGTATAACAGCTGATTACCTGGCAAGCGTGGCAAAAACAATTAATTACGAGATTGTTGCCCGTATCAATCCCGTGCTGCCAAGAATAGTCATATAACGTATGAAAAAATTTGGAGGTTCGCACCGTACGTATCGCAGTCCTAAACGGGGCTGGTTTTCGCGTACACCCAAATCTCCTTCGCGACAAGAGCGCGGCCGACGTGTCCGCCACGCTGCAGAGCCGCTTTTTGCCCGTCCACGAATGGGCGTATATGGGGCGCGGATAGGGCTTAACAGTTACTTAAAAATTGCCAAGCGCGCTTTGTTGCCACTTCTTTTGGCGACCTGGTTCGGACTACTTATTTTTTTACCTTATTTCAGAGTAACTAAAGTTGTTTTTTACGGGTTACAGATCCTTAAAAAGGATGAGGTGGATAGTTATTTACGTGACACCATTCTTTCTAACCGCTTACCCCTGGTACCAAGTGATAATTATTTTTTGCTAAGCTCGTCTGCCATCCAAGATGATATTCAGAAAAAGTTTGCTGTTAGCTCGATTGTAGTCACGAAAGTTTTCCCTAACGAGTTGCATATCGAAATGCAAGAAAAAATATCGAGTCTCATCTATGAGAATGGTGGGCAATACTTTTTGCTTGACCAGAACGGTACGATCATAAAATTCTTAGGCGAAGAAACTGCGGCTGGTTTTTCAACCTCAACGGCTAATGATCCCCTCGTTCATAACGCCCCCTTGGGCGAGGTGCCTGTAGAAACCCCAACAACGACGCCAAGTGCGGTTCCAGATCTGATTGTCGCTACACCTCCACGGCAGCCGCCTAACTATTTAAAAATTAGAAACCTTTTTGGTAACCTACCTCTACTGATGGATGCAAGTTTTGTTTCTTCGACGGATAACGAGTCGACAATTGTGTCTCCGCGGGCGATTAAAGCAGCTCTTGATTTTGAAGAGATGCTTGAGAAACGAGATATTACGACTGTTAAATATTTTAAACTTCAACCTGCAAGCGGTGGTCTGGTAGTGTATACGAGCCAGCCTTGGGTCATTTATTTCCAGCCGAACGATGATCTAGAAGCCCAGTTTTCTAATTTAAAAATGGTTCTAGAATCGAATCGACCGACGCAGTATATTGATTTGCGTTACGGGGAGCGGGTCTATTGGAAGTAAATTTTGCTAATCTTAGCCAATTTTAGCCTGTTTCTAGAGGTTTTTTTGTTATAAAAAGGCTTATTTTAGCCAAAAAAAGCAAAGTAGGGAAGTGGGTACGCTAAAAATGACTAAGGCCAGACATTTGATAATTTCCAGATTTTTTATCCATAGGAATTATTAGTGAATTACTTCTAGAAATTATTTGGGTACGTTGAAGGCCGAAGTGCTGAAAAGACTGCGTATGGTAGTTAGGGGCAGAGGGGGAGGAGCAATGTTTGCAAGGTTCTGAGTATATTTAACGTCGTATAACATAGATTAAGCGACGTTGATACTATCTAAATAGTGCTTATAATTAAGTCTACGTATCAATTACGGTCATATTGCCAATTTCTCTCTTTCACTTTATAGTCTAGGTAACTGGAGGGTCACATGAGACAAAAAATGTTCTTTGGCGCAGCCGTTCTGGTTGCTGGCTGTGAACTTGATCCGCCGCCGGTTACGCCGCTCAAGACCTTTACCCCGGGACCAACTGCGGATGCTAGCATGCCCAACAACCCGGACATGAGCTCAAGTCGGTGCTGGACCCAGGTGATGGCTTGCGGCGTAGCGTGTCAGAACCGGGCCTGCTGGGACTCCTGCGGGACCCAACTGCATGCAGATGATGAGGCTGCCCGAGCCTACAGCTACCTGGTTGCATGCCTTGCGTCTTCTTCCACGTGCTCGATCGGCTACTGGGGCCTTGGTTGTGGTAGTTCAGCGCCGCTCGGTGCTTGTAGTGCTTGCGTGGAGCGGTACACTGCCCCCGGTGCTTTGTGTGCTGAACTCGCAGACCGCTGTCGCTAGCCTGCATCCTTCACAGGTCACAATTTCCCGGCCCACGCGTTCGTCCTGCGTGCGCCGTCTTAAAGAAGAGCTTTTGTTCAAAAGCTCTTCTTTTTATTCTACTGCGGGTGTCGCTTACTAGTACAATTGTAAAATTTTTCTTGGAAGATTTAGTGCTAATTGTCTTTAAGCTAGTTCGAACGCATACTGCTTTTCCTTGACAAACATCCGAAAACAACCAACTATACCTATCGAGTGTTGTTTTACTCACGCGGTTTCTGCTTTTCCCCACAGGAGGCTTCTTATGCCGGATCAAACTCACGCTTCTGCTCAGGAACACTCTACCCCGGTTGCCGGAGACAGTGTCGTACACCTTCTCTATGACCTCGCTTTGCGTAGCGAGCGCGGTGCCGAGGTGCGCGAGCGCAACCTCGTCATACTGTTCGGTGTGTTCATGGTGCTGATGACCTTTGGCTTCGTATCCCTCTGGATGCGAAGCAGTGACATCATCCAGTCGTCTCAGAGTGCCCAGGAAGCGGGCTACACGACTCGGCGAATGGTTAGTGAGCGAGATGATCACTTAGATCGTCGGATCAACCATCTGGCGGGTGTGATGGTGAAAACCAACGAGCTCCTCGGAGTTCAAACGAAGTCACAGGAAGAAACAACCCGCCTGCTCCAGCAAGCCCTGGTGCCCAAGGGTCAGGCGCGCCCGGTGTCACTGGTAGACGTGCCGGCAGCGCTCTGGAATATTCGTCAAAGCCAACGGCTTGCACACCCCCAGAAAAGCGGATCGCTCTTGCCCCGCTCCAAGCGCAGCCGTAGGTCTCTGCTCGCCGATCGACGACCCGTAGTTGCGCCTGGCGAGCGCTGGGTTGCTCCGGACGTGCATCCGCCCGAGCTTGTTCCGTATAAGTAGGTCGACCCCCCCCACTCAGTGCGTGCCGTTAAATTAATTCATTTTTAACGGCACCACTTCCCCCTTCCCACACTGGAGAAAGCAGCATCAGTACAAAACGTGTGCTGTTTTTTATTTGTATTGTGATATTAGTTGTAGAGGTAGCTTCGAACGTCGTTTAATATTCAAATCACCTCGAAAATATGCTACACTAAGCATATATGCAGAAATCCTCTACCCCACTCTCCAAACACATTCCTAATTTTCTTGATTATTGCGAGGTTGAAAAGGGTTTATCCCCCACTACAACCAAGAACTATTACAACTTCCTCAAAATGTTTAAAGACTGGCTTGTTGACCAGTCCCTCACCA
>CAZWKA010000003.1:0-155156 GCA_964634875.1 uncultured Gammaproteobacteria bacterium | reverse complement strand
ACAACCCCAGCCGTATAGGTAACTCGGGTCTTCCGATACTAAGTATTCAGTGCGGAGAGTGAGGGATTCGAACCCTCGATACCTTTCGGTATACACGCTTTCCAAGCGTGCGCACTAGACCAACTATGCGAACTCTCCAAGTGTTATTTTGGTTGCCTTACTGTACTCTTGATAATTACCAAAGTCAAGCCAATAGCAACCCCCATCATCCCCCACTGTGCTGGCGTTAACCCGGCATATCGCACATCAACCGTGCGCAAAAAATCCAAGAAAAAACGTACCACCGCATACTGAAGCGTAGCAAAAATAAAAACAAAACCAGGCCGCCTTTTAACAAAGACCGCAGACAAAATCCAGGAAACAATAAAAATATCTAAAGCCAAAAATATTTCATAGAGGGCTAAGTCATGCCGGGCGCCGCCAGGGAACTGCACGGCGAGCACAAAATCCGACAACGTCCCCGGATGGTCGTGGATCAAAAAACACCCCACGCGCCCGATCGCCCAACCAAGCCAGAACCCGGGCGTACCAACGTCCAGATACTCCACAAACGAACTCCAGGTAAACTGCTTGGTGCGATAAAAAATAATGGCCGCAAACGCTGCCCCCACAAAACCACCGAGCGATGACGCCCCACCATGCCAAAACGCGATTATTTCCGCGGGATGAGCCAGATAAAACGCCGGTTCGTATACAAAAACATGCATCAACCGCGCACCAATAATCCCGCCAAGCACCATATATAACCCCAAATCAAGAACAATTTGCGTATCGAGCCCGCGGCGTTTAGCGCGCGCATAAAACACCCAGAGACCCACAGCCATGCCGAGCGCAACCAACAAACCCCACACCTGAAGGGTGATGGGGCCGAGCGGAATTGTGGTGTACTCAAAAAATGGGATCATGACTATATGTAATGCATGTCGTCTAATGTAACAAAAAATTCTTGGGACAACCTACCTGCCAACGTAATTCAATGCTTCTTCCGGAGAATCAATAACCTTAATAAACGCCTCATCCATTTCGCTGATCGTACCGTAGACATTATAGAGTGAATGGATGAAATCTAAGAGCGGCTGCCAATATTCTTTACCGTACAAAAGCGTTGGAACTGGTTGAATTTTTTCGGTTTCCTGGAGAGTCAGGAGTTCAAAGAGCTGGTGCAGGGTACCCAAACCACCCGGGAAGAAGATAAACTCATCAGACGGCGAGGTAATAATAAGTTTGCGGATAAACGGGAAATAAAAACTCTTGGTTTTGGTCAAAAAACTATTCACCCGATCCTCACCTTCAATCTGCCTACCGATACCAACGCTTTCGCCGCCCGCCTCATACGCGCCCTTGTTTGCGGCTTCCATCACACCCGCTCCACCGCCCGTCACGACACTAAAACCATTTTGAGCCAGCTTCTTACCCGTGTTATAGGCAGCATCATAGTACTTTGAGCCTGGGGCGATACTCTTCGTACCAAAAATAGTCACATCACAATCGATCTGCGTCAAAAATTCAAAGCCATCAACCAATTCCGCCATCATCCGGAACACCCGCCAACCGGTACCATCGTTATAAAAAGGCCCGCCTTCGGTGTGGATATCGCCCACATTAGGCCGGTCACCGGAATTTTTAATCAATTCAAACGCCTCTTCAGCCGTATCAACCAAAAATAAAAAATCAATATCAGCCTGTTCGGCAGAATGAATATTCTCCGCAGCTTGGTGCCGCAAAAACTTAACGAGCGGCTGCCAAAATTCGCGCCCCACCAAAACAATCGGCGAACGCACCATATACCCCTGTTCCATGTAGTCCATCACCTCAAACAGTTCATCCATCGTTCCAAAACCACCCGGGAAATACACGAACGCATTCGCCGGTGACGTCAACATTACTTTACGTGTAAAAAAGTATTCAAAAGCAATCGCCTTTTTAACATACGGGTTAATACGCTGCTCAAAGGGCAACTCAATATTGAGCCCCACACTTTCACCACCCGCTTCAAAGGCTCCTTTATTTGCCGCCTCCATAATCCCCGGCCCTCCTCCGGTAATAACCGTAAACCCAGCTTTGGCGAGCAGCTTACCTAACCGCTCAGCTGTTTTGTAATATTTATTATTGGAATTAAGCCGGGCTGAACCCAAAATAGTTACTTCACGCTTGAGACTACTGAGGAACTGATAACCTTCAACAAACTCAGCAATAATTTTAAAAATACGCCAACTGTCACGGTAGTTAACCGCCTTACCAGCCGTGGTCGTTGGGTTAACCGGTGTTAGCTCGTGCTGTGGGATAGGTACACTGGAAGATGCCTCCATATAAATGTAGTTAAATACTTTTTTCTAAAGCCACACCAACGGAAAATAAGACTGCTTCCGCTAGGCGCGGGGCCATAAGCTGCACGCCGATAGGTAAACCAGCAGCAGTTTTGCCGGCGGGCAGCGAAATACCAGGGATACCGGCGATGGCAGCCGGACTAACCATACTATCCGCCAAATACAATGCCAACGGATCCACTGCTTTTTCGCCAACTCCAAAAGCAGGAAACGGCGAGGTTGGAGTAAGCAATACATCCACGTCCTTAAATACTTTTTCGAAATCTTGAATGATTAATGTTCGCACCGCCTGGGCTTTTTTATAATACGCATCATAATACCCTGCTGATAGCGCATAGGTACCGATCAAAATACGTCGCTTTACTTCTTCAGGAAAACCTTCGGAGCGCGATACCGCGTATGTTTCGTAGAGCGTAGGCTCGGGTGCGCGCTGACCATAACGAACACCATCAAGGCGAGCCAGGTTAGAACTATCTTCGCTCGGCACCAAAATATAATACACCGCGATAGCATACTTCGTGTGCGGCAAGCTAACATTGACGATTGTAGCCCCCTGCTCTTTGAGCCAAGCAAGCTTTTTTTCTGTTGCCACTTTTACTTCGGGGTCTATACCTTCAACTTCAAAATATTCTTTTGGCAAACCAACACGCAATTTTTTAAAATCAACTCCCAAATCTTGGGTATACCTCGGTACGGTATCCGGAACCGTTGTCGCATCCTTAGGGTCACCACCAGCAATTACCTCCATAACAACGGCAGCATCCTCTACTGTTTTGGTTATTGGACCGACTGTATCAAGGCTCGAAGCCATAGGCATGGCTCCAAAGCGCGAATTGCGCCCATAGCTAGGGCGAAGTCCGACCGCACCACAAAAACTGGCAGGCTGGCGGATCGATCCCCCAGTATCTTCTGCAACACTATAAATACACATGTTATCAGCGACTGCAGCAGCACTGCCACCCGATGATCCACCCGCAACCTTAGTTAGATCATGGGGATTTTTTACCGGGCCATACATACTGTTCTCGTTGCTCGCACCATGCCCAAACGCATCACAATTATTTTTACCAAGGAGTACTCCACCCTGCTCACGAATTTTTTTAATTACCGTGGCGTCGTAGGGCGGAACATAGTTGTCCAAAATTTTTGCCGCCCCAGTCGACCGCACCCCGGCTGTACAAATAGCATCTTTCACCGCAAACGGAATTCCCGTTAACGCACCACCCTCACCCCGCGCAATCATTTCGTCCGCGCGGTGCGCTGCTTCAAGCGCCTCGGTTTCACAAACGGTAATAAATGCATTAATCTCTCGATTGCGCTCTTTAATTCTATTCAAACAAGCAGTAGTTACCTCAACCGAAGTAAATTTTTTATTTTTAAATCCTTCCTGTACTTGTCGCAATGTAAGTTCGTTAAGATTCATAATAGAGTACTAAGCAGAATAGGCAGAGTAGGCAGAATAAGTATTAGCAACACTTGGCAAACTTACTCTGCTTAGTACTTACTCTGCCTACTCTGCTACATAACAATTATTCAAATACCGCCGGCACCACCAGAGAATTATTTTCGATCTGTGGAAACTGCGCAATCAATTTTTCTGACAACATTCCTGGTACGGCAACATCCGGGCGCATGACTTCAGCCAGCCCCGTTACTTGAAAGGTGGGTACCACTTTTGACGTATCAACTTCGTTCAAAATCTGCATATACTCCAAAACAGCAGAAATAGTATCCGCATGCCTGACTGCTTCTTCCGGGGTTAACCGCAAACGCGCCAGGGTCGCAACTTTGTTAATTTCTTCAGGGGTAAGGCTCATAGACCATTAGTATACTAAAAACCTCTGGTGAGCGCAAATCCCAGAAGCAGGTAAATGCCTTTAGTTAGCCACAAAATACCATTGACAAAACCCTCAAAATGTGTTACTCTGTTTTGTCGGCTGTATTTCGACCTTTCTTTAGGTTTTTAGCCTAAAAAGAGGCAGGAATACAGACCAAACCATCAATTGGGAGGGAAAGACCATGACAAAGACCTTGTTTCTGGCGTCCGCTCTGTTCCTTGGCGGGTGCGCCACGGCCACACTAATCCCGCAGCCCAGCCCCACCACCCCACTGTCTCCGGTTTTCCACATCCACGAGGCCGGACGGTACATGCTCACGGGCAACTTCGAGCTGATCCCCATCTTGGATGATGAGGGGGTGCGATTGATGGTGTGCCCCAGCGGCTACGAGGAGTACGCCATCGCAGGCACACTCCCCGGAGTGGACGCAATGGGATGCAAAAAGAAGGCCCTGGCGCCTGTCGACACGAGCGAGATCGAGCCATTCATCGAGGACCGGTTGTGCACGCCCCCGCGCGTGATCACCAACTCGGGTGGCACGCTCGGCTGCGCCGACGCGTGCCCGCCCCCCGAAGTTGCTGACCAGGACAGGCGCTGCGGCCAGCCGCCCGGCCACTTGTAGGCCGCCACCCACCCCCCCGCGTTCGCTCAGACCACAAGCCCACCTCCATTTCGCAACTGCGGACTGGAGGCTTTCATTTTATAGCGAAAAAACCATTGACAAAAGCCAAAAATCTGGTACGCTTATTTTCTTGTTTTGTTTTTACCCCTCCATGCAGCTCAAGCTGTATCGAGCGGCAAAAACACCAACCGGCCCTTTGGGGGGCCATTAGCCAAGGAGACAATCAGTGCGAATTAGAACGGGTTTATTTGGGCTTTGCCTTTTGGCTTCGGGGTGCAGCTTTTTCACCGCGCAGCCCAAGTCTTCAGTACCAGTTGTCGAAGAGACAGGTGTCTCAGTGCCGATCGGCAAGTTCCCACCAGGGCACTACTTCTGGAACACCGAAGCGCGGGCCTATCTCCCGCAGCGGGAGTACCCGAGTGGCCCCTGGATTGACCAGTGCCTAGACGGCCAAACGGGCCGCCAGATGCCGGGTCAACCCGAGGGCGTCATGCTGTGCACCTTCGACCCCGAGCCGCCTCCGGCAGGCTTCACACCGCCCCAATGCGTCCCGCCTTCAGTCAGGCGAGACGATGCTTGTGCAGCGGCCTGCTCTGCACAAGAGGTGACGGTCACGGAGAGCAGTGGCCAGCTCGTCTGCAGGCCGAACGACTAGGCAACGATCTCCCGACACCATCCACCCTCCGCTCGCCCTCGCGAACTGGAGGGTCTTTCGTTTTTAAAACGAGAATGCTATACTTTTTTGGAATATACCACTATGGAAAAAATCTCTCATTCAAGCGACGAAACCAAAAAAATTGGCCACCACATCGCTACCACCCTCCAGGGTGGCACGATTCTTTGTTTATACGGCGACCTAGGTGCCGGTAAAACCACGCTCGTCAAAGGTATTGCTGAAGGGCTTGGTATCACTGAAGACATTACCAGTCCGACATTTACCCTCATGAACGTCTACAACATCCCGTCTACAAACAAACTACAAACCATGCCTACCAGCAGACAGGCTACCAACTTGATACACATCGACACCTACCGTTTAAAAAATGAACAAGAACTTGTTGAAATCGGCGTAGAAGATTACCTGGGGCAACCGGGCAGTATCACCATAATTGAATGGCCAGAAAAAATCGAGAACCTGCTCAAAAATAAAACCGTCACCACCATCACCCTCGAACACGTCAGTGGTGACGAAAGAAAAATAATAATTGAATAAAATCAATCGCCGCACACGTTTCAACCGCACACTCAACTCGCTCCTCGCAATGACACCCCGTGAGCGAGGAATAAAAAATAAATCCCGATTCAATCGGGATTTATTTTTTTAAATACTTCCTTCCTTTTAATTCCTTCGGAAAATAATCCTGCTCCACCGGACCCTCATAATCAGGATTATATTTATAATCCTTGCTGTACCCGATATCTTTCATTAACTTCGTCGGCGCATTACGTAAATGAAGCGGAACGCCAAGACGAGAAGTGTTGCGCGCATCTTCAGCTGCTGCTTTGTACGCCCTATACAGCACGTTAGATTTTGCCGACTTAGCACAATACACTACCGCCTGCGCCAAATGCACACTACATTCGGGGTACCCGATCTTGTGACAGGCATCATACGCCGCATTCGCCTGGATCATCGCCTCACTGTTGGCCATGCCAATGTCTTCACTCGCAAACCGGAGCACCCGCCGGGCAATATACAAAGGATCCGCCCCGCCCTCGAGCATCCGCGCCAACCAATAGAGCGACGCATCAGCATCCGATCCGCGCATCGACTTGTGGAGCGCTGAAATAGCGTTATAAAATTCTTCCCCCTGCTTATCAAAAATTAAGTGTGTCCGTTGCAGCGCTTCCTTAATAATTTCTTTGGTAATGACAGTTTTTTTACCTGCTATTTTTGCCGCGCTCTTCACGGCAATTTCCAGGGCATTAAGAGCGCTCCGGGCATCCCCGTTGGCTAGGTCTGCCAGTAAAAGCAATGTTTCATCCTCAACCACTACCGCAAATGCGCCCATACCTCGCTCCGTATCGGCCAGGGCTTCTTTTAAAATCACAACAATTTCCGCGGCGGCAAGCGCTTCAAGAATAATCACTCGGCAACGCGACAACAAAGCGCCGATAATTTCAAACGAGGGGTTTTCCGTCGTCGCCCCAATCAGCGTAACTACTCCCCGCTCAACTGCCGGCAAGAGGGCATCTTGCTGCGCTTTACTCCACCGGTGAATCTCATCAACAAACAAAATTGTTCGTTCATTATTTTTTTCCCGTCGCTCCTGCGCTTCGTCGAGACAACGCCGAAGCTCATCTTTGCCGCTCAAAACGGCGGAGACACTCACGAATACGGCCTTACTTTCCACAGCGATCAGCTGGGCCAAGGTCGTCTTGCCTACTCCTGGGGGACCCCAAAAAATAAGCGACGTCAATTCATCCTGCTCAATCAGGCGACGAAGAATTGTTTTTGGTCCGGCAATTTTTTTCTGCCCCACGAACTCGAGGAACGAACGCGGGCGCATCCGTTCAGCCAACGGAACCGGACCGCTATAGGTAAGGGAAATTTTTTTCTTAGACATAATTTTTAAACCAAGCGACTACTGGGCGGAGCAACCGGTCATACCAGTTACGGTTCTGCGCGACAACAACCCGTTCTGCTCCGCTTCGCCAAGCCTCAAGCACTCGATCTAAGTCAGCCACCATTGGCCTATCTGTAAAATAGACCCCCGCCTCTTCATTCAAAAAAAAGCTGCGCGGCGTAATATTCGCGCTCCCCACAAACCCCAGACGTCCGTCGACACTCAACGCCTTACCATGATTCATGTTCTTTAGTAAGAATAAATTTGCCCCGGCACGCGCAGTCAACTCATAAAACGACTCAGCCATATACTCCATAAAACGATGGTCGCTTCGGCCGGGAATTAAAATATTAATTGTTACTCCGCGATTTTTTGTTTCTTTAATCAGACGCAAAAAACGCTTATCTGGAACATAGTAAGGCGTTAACATCGTTACGGTCCGCTCCGCCCGCTCCATAGCGAAACGATAAAAATACCAGAGCGACGACACAGCCCGGAGCGATTTAGGCGTATGCATTAAAACGTTTATTTTATTACGCAATTTTTCAAGATCGAACAAGCGAGTCCGCTTCAATAACGGCGCGACCGCCTCCCTGTCACCCCCCGAACGGATATAACTTTTAGCGAACGCACGGGTCAATGACTGCACGATCGGCCCCTCCATTTCGAGGTGCAGGTCATCCCATGCAGTCGACATAGCATCAACATTTACTCCGCCAATAAAGGCGGTTCCTTGGTCAACTATTAAAATCTTGCGGTGGTTACGTATCCATAAATTCCGAACCCACAACCATAAGTTGGGTTTAAAGCTAATACTGTTATACCAAACAACCGAGACGCCAGAGGCCTTCAGTCGCGCTTCGGCTGCCCCAGATAGAGCAACGCTACCAAGCCCGTCAACAATAATTTTTACATCAACACCAGTCAAAGCTTTGGCGCACAAAAGATCAATAAACCGCCTTCCAACTGAATCATCAGTCAGTATATACACCTCCCAATAAATCGATTTTTCAGCCTTAAGCAAGGTTTGGTACATAGCGTCCCAAGCCGCTTGCGTGGTCGTATGAAATTGATAGGAAACAGGCGATTCGATGAGTTTCATGATTTGGACTATAGCACAGGGGTTTAAGGACAGCAATATTCATAAAAACAAAAAACCTTGCTAAAGGCAAGGGTGTGCTTCTGTTTTTTAAAACTAAATGTTCTGGTCTTGCCCGGCCAAGCGGCTTAACACAGCCAACTCTTCACTTCTACGCGCCTCGCGATTATCTGCAGTCTCAAACTCAATAACTTCTACATCAACCGGAAAGTACTGACCCAACTCTGGTGAAAAACCCCAGTTTTGGGAATGATTTGCTTCCCGATAATTAAAATTGCTGATATAGCGAGCATCCTTCAAAAATTCTCCCGTATCCGGATCCTTGATGCCCACCCGAACAGATAAATCTTCCATCAAAATACTTACATCAAAAGCAGCCGCATCTGACGATGAATGCTTCAGGCCACGAGTGTAAGCAAACAAATGGTAATTACCATTTTCTGTCTGATATATTCCCCACTTGGTTCCTGGAAAAACGACTCCACGCTCAGTCAAAGCTTCGGCGGTGATTTTATCCGCCTGAGCTTGCTCGATCGTGCGGGAATAAAAACCTTTTTTAGCATACAACCACAACTGCTTATCAGGCGTATGGTACGTACCCGCTTTAAAATGCACCAAACCTGCATCCTTCACTAATTTTTTAAACTCATCAAAAGCCAGCACACTACGTTCACCAATCATTGCTTTAAAGTCCGCCTCAGGGCCAGACGTAGTAATCCGATCATATTCTTCCCGTGAAACTGAAATATCAAAAGGAAGCGGAACAGAGCCGCTATCATCTTTTTCATAATTTTTTGTGGTTGTCCTCGGCCTTTCCGGCCCCCGGTATTCTGACATACACGATTAATTCCTTAAACACTAAAGCAGACTCTACCGTCTTCATGCTATCAGATAATTCGACTCACAACCAAATAACAGTGCACGCAATTTATCAAAATCATACCAGCCCCAACCTTCACATTATAATCGAATCCTGGTTTCATGTGATGGATAAAAGGTTAATTTACGTTGAAAATATAACAGATAGCTTAAAATAATGCCAGGCCTTACACCTAGACACGAAGCGTTTTTTATGGTAGGGTATGCTGCAAATAAAAAGCAACCAGGAGGTCGTCCATGGCGGTGAGAATTTTGTTTGTTGATGCGTGGAAAATGATTACCCGACTTGGTAACGGCAGCCTGTCCCAAGATGAGTTGCAAGCCGGGCTTTTCGCCCTCGATATGCAAGAGAGTTACTTCCAGCGCCCACTTGCAGTTGCGCTGGGCGACGCCCAAAGGGACGGCGATCCGATAGGCTTGATTTTCATGGAGCTGAGCGGCCAAGAGCTAGCAAAAAAGGTCCGCGAAGTCTACCGCCCCCTGTCGGAAGCGATCTGCCAGGCCAGCAACACTGGGCGGGCAGTCTGGCTTGAAGCAACGGAACGGTTTGAAGTAGGACAGCCCTACTGCGACCGTTTCAATGTAGTCATGCACAACAACGGATTCAACCATTTTCCCTTTCGAGAAGTCCTGTTGACTGAGACGAAAAGCGGCCCCGGGTGGACCGTCGGTCTCAGCATGATGCACCTACTTGAGAAAGCTTTTGCTCGCTCGGGCAACGAGGGGCGATTGACGCTCATGACCAAATGAGCTTCGCTCCGATAGATGCGTTACCAACCCCTGCCTTTTCCTGCCAGCGTATCCAGGTCTGGATACGCTGGCAGGTCAGGGGTTTATTCCTTACTGCGTGACAAAAAAACAGAGAGTGATCTCTGTTTTTTTATTAAGTAGGACGTTCCGGTCTCACACCCACAGGGGGCAGACCGTTGAGGGGTTTTTAGGGACCCCCTCCCCTTTCTGAATTAGCCGTCTCGGTCGGGTTTATTTTATCAAAACTAGAACAAAAGAGAAGATCTTTTCGACGGACACGATGGACAGTATAAAAAACCGATCTTAACTATTACACTTTTTATCTATGATTACTTTAATAATACGTTTTTTATCTAGAATGTAATAAATTTGATCTAGCAATTCCTTAAAAACTTCATAATTTTTTTTAAAAGTACTCTTCCACTTTCTTCTAACAGCAAGAAGTTTTATTTTTCTCGCCATTTTAAAATAGTGTATTTGTTTAGATTTTTTATTTTTCTTCATTTCCAACTGAAACCCTAAATCAATTGTCTCGAGATCAGATAACTGTTCGTCTGAAAAACGCTCCACATGAGTATGCACACCCCTCGTCCTAATGATGGGTTCTAATGTTTCAACGAATGCACCTGTGACATCCTCAATGAGAATCATTAAATCTTGTTCGCCTATTTTTTTACACTCCTTTTTTAAGTATTTTAAAAAAGCAATGGTTCTTTCGTGAAAAATATAAACTTCCGATAGATAATTCTCTATATGATAAATAAGTTGTGCAACCCTGGAAAATCCTAATTTTTCATAGCTAGCCGAGTATGATTGAATTAATTTTGGAAAGACTTGCTGTCTTTGTAGGCACCCATCAATTTTTGACACATATCTTGCTAGAGAAATTAAAAATTGTTCTCTATCGGAATATCTAATTTTTAGATCCTTTCCTTTTACCCATCCTTTCATTTCCTGACGCATGATCGGAAGAACATCCCTAATTAGATTGTCAACAAATTTTTTACTTGTATCAGTGTATTTTGACATACTTTATAGAAACTTTTCAAAACGAAATAAGGAGCCAACATGCGCACCCGTGTCATTTATGCATTGATAACCCTTTTTTTCATAAAATCTTTTTAGAAAATTTGCTAAAAGTTCATTAAATGCATCATATATGTAAACCCATCCATAGACTTTTTCTATTTTTTCTCTACGAGCATATTCCTCAACAAGATTGATCATAAACTTACCCCAACCAAAACCTTTAAAGTCTTCAGACACAAAAAGCTCTTCAATTTCAACATAGTTATTTCTGGGGTCTAAATTGAAGTGACACCACGCACCATAAGCCAATGATTCTTTAGTATTAAAGAGGTTAATTACATAAAAATATCCCTTTTGATTTAGAGACCGAACAACCTTTACTTCATATTTTACCGAAACTCGCCTTTTGTCTATAAACCGCCCTTTTCTAACCACTTTTTCTAAACTTTTCTCCTTTAGAGCCTTTATAAATCTTTTAACCTGAAAAGGCCATCTAAGAGGATTAGCCAATCGTTTTAAACGCCATTTTATGTTAAATAATGGCGAATTGGCCCACGCTTCCATCAAGTATTTATCAACATATTCATAAGGTAAATAACCTCGCCCCTTATCTCCCCAATTTTCACCCCAATTATTATTGAAAGTAAATTCTTTCTTTTCATCATCAAATCCAATAACACTTACCGCGTGACCGCCAATATATTTTGCGTTTTCAGCAGGCAAAGAAACTCTTCCTTCAAGAGGTGATAAAAAATTATCATACATATAAACACAAACCTGAGCCGCACCGACTGTTTTTAAAGCTGACCGGATATCACCCACACTTCTAAGCTTCTGATAATAAGAGTGTCTAAGCATTAAGGCATTCTTCTTGGCCTTTTCTGAAACATCAGTATTATTTATATATTCCCAGTAATTATTATAAGGACCTTCAAAAACATCTGAGGCAAGGAAAAAGCCAAAAATCTTACCGGTACGTTGTGTCGTAATTGCGACTGTTCCATGGTTACGTAAAAAAAATTTAGGGTTTTCAAGATCCCAAATTTGACTAGCAATATTATAATTTAAAACCATTATTTCTATGTTCTTATACTGTAGAATATTATCCTTAACCGCGTTGGATGTGGCAACTATATCATTAAGGGCCTTTAATCTAAAATGGTCAGACATTCTGCTGTTTACAATAAAACAAACTTGCAAAGGAAAATTATTTTCCCTTTCAATCTCGTTTATCAGGAGCATGTCTTTTTCAAAAGAAATTTTTTCGATAAATTTATTAAAGGCAAAAGCTGCTTGCCATATTCCATATACTTCTCCGGCTACTTTTGTAACGTCAAATAGAATAGTAGCAGCATAAGCCGTATAGTCTATGATCTCTTTTACAACTCCTGATGCTCCCGAGATAACTCGCTTCTCAAGTTCACCCTGGTAGGTTTCTATGACAAAATTTCCTTTTTTGCGAAGACGATTTTTAAGCGTTTTAATATCATTTAAAAGATTTTCATCATAATGATGAACAAGAAAAAGCGGAGTTTCTCCTTTTTGAGAAAATAATCTTTGCAAAAGAAAAAAACGGTCTTTATCCGACAACTTCATATAAATTCTACGAATAGCTTAAATTTTTCTTTAATCTACGCCTATTTATCGACTTAGTAAAGGTAAAACGAGGCAACTGGCCTCGTTTTAATCGCCAATTTCTGTATTGTTACAACAACCTACCAATAATCACTGGAATACGATCAGCCATATGTGACCACTCTTGGGCAGAAAAACTCGGATGTAGCTCCTCATAGTTCTGAGGAAATTTAAATCCAGCTTCGTAAAACATCTTACCAAGCTTATAAGCAAAACGTGGATTATCAGCTGCCACCCATTTAAAATTAAACCTAAGACGATTTCTCGTAGAGAGGGTAAAAAGAGATTTTTTAGAAAGTACAGAAAAGATTGGACTAAAAGATCCATTTGAGCCGGTACCAAAGTTTATCTCTGCACCATTATTCTTACAGAAGTTATATATCTTTTCAAAAACTATTAATTCTTCTGGTGCCAAATTTTTTCGAGCATCAGACAATAACAACTCTTGATTCCATATTTTTCGAACAGAGCCTGGAACCGCCCAAAATAACCATGAACGCTCCTGAATAAAACCAAATACTTGAGTCAGAATTACTGCTCCAAACTAAACTATTGAGATTACCACCGATAAAACTATAAATAGCAAAAGAGCCAACAAATATAAGACGACCACCAGGATTCTTTTGTATTGCGTGAGCTTAAATTTTATAACAAACCTAGCATGCCTTTAATTAAGTAATTGAAGCAATTACAAAACCGGGACGGCTATAAGGCCGTCCCGGTCTCTCGGAACCTCTGTGCGCACTGTTTTGTAGCCCGTACGGGAATCGCACCCGTCTTTGCGCCGTGAGAGGGCACTGTCCTAACTGATAGACGAACGGGCCAAATTGCTTGCCAAGGCAAGCGCTTAAGCAGAAGGAAAATACCATAATCTATCAAGATCGTCAACCCAAAACTACTTCCATTCCCTACTCTGCCTAACCAACAAGCGTTCAGCCTCAAGCGGATCTTGCATCACTTCTTTAACTACCCGTTCCATCCGAATACCCTGCGAACCTTTAACCAAAACCATGTCCCCTTCTTTTATTTTCTCTTGCAAAAATCTGCCCGCCGAAACACTATCTGCAAAGGCCGCTATCTGATCGCTTGATAACCCGGCTTCTTCCGCGGCTCGGCACGTCGCTTTACTGGCTTCACCCACCGTAATTAAATAATCAATATCACCTTCAGCTACGGCAAAACCAATTTCGCGGTGAGCCGCTTCAGTCTCTGCGCCAAGCTCAAGCATATCTCCCAAAACGGCATAGCGCTTTCCAGCAGATTTTTGTAACCCAGCCAAGGTCTTAAGCGCCGACTTGGTAGCATCGGGGCTTGAGTTGTAGGTATCATCAATAAGCAAGGTATCTTTTACGCCTTTCAAAAGCCGCATCCTGCCCTTGGGCGGCTCAGCCGAGGTCAGAGCAGCTGCTGCTTCAACTAAATTAATACCAAATACATCCCCAACCGCAAGGGCAGCCAAGCTCGAACAAATAATGTGCTCAGCAATGACTCCTGGAAAAAACAAAGGCACACTGTGGCCCTTAAAATTAATTTTACAATTAATACCGCTTGGCCAATTCGTACTCTGGTCATACAAAATCCTAAGGTCAGTCGCGCGCAGGTCAGCACCGTCCTTAAACCCATAAGAAATAACAGTCGCTTTGGTTGCCGAGGCCGTCTCACGAACTAATTCGTTGTCAAAATTTAAGACTGCCCAGCCCGTCTTATCGAGATGTGAAACAATTTTTTTCTTCTCTTCCGCAATTTGTTTGAGGGTCTTAAAAAACTCCGTATGCGCATGTGAAATCCACGTCAAAACACCCACGGTGCATGGCGCCAAATCAACCAGATACCGGATATCACCCGGTTTATCTGCGCCCATTTCTAAAACAAGCACCTCGGGATAGTTTTTACTGGTAAACACAAGCAAACCCAACCCCTTCAGGAGAGCGCCCGCCCAAGCAAAAAATGATGAGCCGGGGGCATTGTAAACACCAATGATTGCAAGCGGTACGCCAATTTCATTGTTGTTGTTTTTACTCGTTGCGCCAACACGGAAACGTCCGGCCAAAACCGCCGCAGTCATTTCTTTGGCAGTGGTCTTACCAACCGAACCAGTTATACCAACCACTTTCGGCTTATACTTAGCGAGAATTTTTTTAGAAAGCGTCGCGAGAATTTTTTGCAAGAAAGTTTTTGACATAATACAAACGTAAAACTAAAAACTCAAAATATTATTTTTACCTTTTCGCTTTTCTCCCCCTAGCGCTCGGGCGCAATACCATAGTACTGCAGGGCAAACTGCATAATATCTTTAAATACTGGAGCAGCGGTAGATTCTGCCCATTGCCGGGCTGGTTTTTCATATTTTACCACAAGTACAAAACGCGGGTCGTTTGCTGCCCCAAACCCGACAAAGGTGTGGTTTGTTTCGTCTGTATACCCACCCTTGCCAGGGATCTGAGCCGTACCAGTTTTACCACCCACATAGTAATCAGGTAATTTTGTCTTTATGTAACTTGAACCATTCTCTACAACCGAAACCAGCATGCCGCGGATTAGCTGCGATGCCCTGTCTGAAATAACCGTATCGATAATATAAGGCTTGGTTTTTTCAGTGCTCCCATCAGGATAACGGATTTCCTCAACAATATAGGGTTTGGGAAGCTTACCATTGTTAACCAGCGCTGAATAGGCTGTTGCCAACTGGATAGGAGTCGCTGTGAGCCCCTGACCAAACGAACCAACCGCACCGTAAATAGGCGAATTTTTTTTATCGAGTGACGAAATATCCCCGGCAATTTCAGTGCTGAGCGTAATACCTGTTTTTTGTCCAAAACCAAATTTAGCAACCCCAGCCTGGAATGCAGCACGCCCAAGTTTTTCTTGAATCCAAATCATGCCAGTATTAATCGAATTTTCCAATACCTGGGTCATTGTCTGAAGACCATAACATTTGCGCAGAGCGTTGCGAATGGTAAAACGGTCAATTTTTCGCTCGCACGGATCAGTAAAAGTCGTTTCCGGGCGCACCAAGCCAGCATCGATCGCCAGCGCCATCGTAATCGGCTTAAAAACCGAACCAGGTTCATACGGAGTAAAAATCGCCTGATTATTGAAAGCGTCAATGTCCGGTGTTTTTGAAAAATTATTCGGATCAAAATCCGGCAAACTACACATCGCCAATACTGCACCGGTCTTCGGATCCATCATAACGAGTGCTGCCCGCTGGGCACCAAACTCGACCAAGCCCTCCTGAAGCCTCTTGCAGGCAGTATATTGTAATGTCCGATCAATCGTCAGGAGCAAATCAGCGCCATTGTGCGAAGGGTTAAGCGTCATACCCGCCGTCGTGATCCAACTGCCAAAGGCGCCGCGTTCTCCCATTCGGAAACCTGGTGTGCCAGCCAATTTATCATCCCAATACGCTTCCAGGCCATAACGCCCAACACTATTACCATCATCATTCAAACCACAGAAACCAAAAACTGCCGCACCCAAATTTTGCTCGGGATAAAAACGGTATTGTTCCGGCGTACTATGTACACCTTTAAGCGCCGTTGCTTTATCAGCCAATTCTTCGGGCACTTTTCGCTCAACTGCTTCGTACAGATCATCTTCTTTACTAAGACGGTTAAATAAACGGTCTTTTTTTGTTTGGTCGGTTATGCCCAAGATCTCGATTAGTTGAGCAGCTGTCGTTGAGGCAGTGCCTTTCTCAAATTCTTTTGGCACGGCATACACCTGGTAAAATTGTTTGTTCACCGCCACCGGGTACTCCTCACCAGCGGCATCTTGAACATAAATAGTGCCACGCTGCGGATGGAGGGTTTCATAAATTTCATGCGTATTAAGGGCGAACAAGCTGTAATAATCATGCTGCAAAACCTGCAGAAAAAAAAGCCGACCCAGTACCCAGAGGGCAATGACCAAAAACACGATCGAGATAACCCGCAAGTGGTTATCGGCTACGGCCTTTTTTTTGAACATAGTCTTTGGACAAAATTTTCTCAAACAACCTTACCGGACTGCGCCCTTTCCAAGCAGCTGTGTACACCAATTCAACAAGCGGCAGCCGTATGTTATGCTTGTGCGCCAGCTTCATAGCACCTTCACTTGCTGGCACACCTTCAACTACTTGACCCACTGCTTTTTCTGCGCTAACCCGATCCAATCCTTGGCCTAAATATTCACCAAAACGGCGGTTACGGCTAACGGGTGATAATCCGGTAGCAACCAAATCGCCAAGTCCAGCAAGCGCGTGAGGTGTTTCTGCTTTCCCGCCACATTTTTTTATGAGGAGCGACATTTCTTCCAGGGCGCGCACCACAAGGAATGCTTTTGTATTCAAAGTAAGATTCAGCCCATCTGCCATCCCCAGAAGGATGGCATACACATTTTTGAGCGAGCCTGCCAATTTAATGCCAAGCACATCAGTTGTCGACAAAAAATGCAGATGACTGCTCGTCAACACCTGCTGCGCAAAAATAATATCTTTTTTATTTTTACCGGCTATCGACATAGTTGTGAAGCCTCCCTTGGCAATATCCGCCGCAACTGCAGGTCCAGAAATAATAATCCGCTTATTCCACCATTTTTGGGCAGCAGTACTCAACACCGTTTTTTCTTTATCAAAAACACCAGTAAAACCCTTGCTTACATCTACAAGAACGGCAGAGGCAGGCAAGAAAGGGGTCGCGGCTTCTAACTGTCGCTCCACAATACTGCTCGGCACTGCCAAAATAACTAATCGCGCGCCACGAAGCGCATCGGCCAAATCATGTTCAGCACAAATATTCTTTGACAAGGTAATTCCGGGCAAATATTTTTTATTCTCATGATAAGCCGCTATCTGGTTAAGCGGGTCAGGATCCCCTGCGTAATTCCACATGGTTACAGCATGTCCGCTATCCCCCAGCACGCGAGCAAGCGCCGTCCCCATATTACCTGCCCCCAAAATGGTTATCTTTGTTTTCATAGCATGGATTAAGAGAGTACCTTAGTATAGCTTTTTTTTGAAAAACGGACAACAAAAAACCACCCCTTCGAAGGGGTGGTTTTTTTATTTACTATGCACTCTTGGCTTTCCGGCGAGCCTCATTCTCGTTCAAAATCATCTTGCGGATACGGATATTCTTCGGGGTAATTTCAACCAGCTCATCGTCACCAATATATTCAAGCGACTCTTCCAAGTCCATCGTATGAGGAGTGTTGAAGTGTTCGGCGCTACCATCCCCTTTCGAGCGCATGTTCGATAATTGCTTCATCTTACAGACATTGATACGGAGGTCACCGCCGCGATTATTCTGCCCGACCACTTGACCTTCGTACACTTCTACGTTCGGCCCAATAAACAATTCACCGCGATCCTGAACACCAAGCAAACCGTATAGGTTACTTTCGCCAGTTTCGTGGGCAACCAAGGAACCTTGATTACGCTCTTTCCAGTTACCCGGATCTTCGTCATAACCGTAGAATACTGTATTCATAATACCCATACCCTTCGTATCGGTTAAATATTCTGTACGGTAACCAAAGAGGCCACGGGTCGGAATGATAAATTCATAAAAAATAATACCATTCTCACTGCGCATATCGTTCATACGACCGTTGCGCTCGCCCATCTTCTGCATCACAACACCCGAATAGGCTTCTGGAATTTCCATATATACCTGGTCGTACGGACACATTTTTTTACCATCAATTTCTTTAAGAATCACTTGCGGACGAGAAACCTGGAATTCAAAACCTTCACGGCGCATGCGTTCAATCAAAATAGCAAGGTGCAGTTCACCACGACCCGACACGATCCAGTTACCTTCTGGGCCATCTTCCACTTTGAGAGCAACATCATTTTCCATTTCTTTAAAGAGGCGCTCGCGAATTTGGCGTGAGGTACTATATTCCCCTTCCTTACCGGCAAACGGAGAATCATTAACTTCAAACGTCATTTTCACCGTTGGTTCGTCAATCGTGAGTGTTGGAAGGGCAATCGGATTATCTACCTGGGCCAGCGTTTCACCGATCGTAATTTCTGGTATACCCGCTACAGCCACGATGTCGCCGGCTACAGCCTCTTTGGCCTCCACCCGGTTCATACCTTCAAACGTCATAAGCGCGGTCAAGCGATATTTCTTCAGGGCTCCGTCCCGAGCAATATGCATGACATCTTGGTTTGCCTTAATGGTGCCATTATACACACGGCCAATTGCAATACGTCCTTTATAGTTATCTGGCACGGTTGAAACTGCAAGCAGCTGCAGTGGTGCGCTTGGGTCACCGGTCGGTGTCGGAACATTTTTCAAAATACTTTCAAAAATCGGAGAAATATCAGTCATAGTAGCAAGGTCAGGCTCAAAGCCAGCCTTACCATTTTTAGCCGAAGCAAAAACAACCGGGAATTCAGCAACATCATCATTTGCTCCCAGCTCCAAGAATAATTCCAAAGTCTTGTCGAGCACGTATTGAATACGAGCATCAGGTTTATCGATCTTATTTACGACAACAATCACTCGGTGACCAAGTTGTAAAGCTTTTTTAAGCACGAAACGAGTCTGCGGCATCGGGCCTTCTTTGGCATCAACCAAAAGCAAACAACCGTCGGCCATTTTAAGCACCCGCTCCACTTCACCACCAAAGTCAGCGTGACCCGGAGTATCAATAATATTAATTTTGGTTAAATCTTCCGGCTTGGTCGGATCACCCCAAACAACTGAAGCGTTTTTTGAGAAAATCGTGATACCACGCTCCTTTTCAAGATCGTTGTTATCCATGATGGTGGTCACTTCGGCGTATTCCTTATCAAGTTTAGTTTTAGATTGGCGAAGAAGAGCGTCAACCAGCGTTGTTTTACCATGGTCAACGTGAGCAATAATCGCGACGTTACGGATTTTCATACGATGTTAAACAAAAAAACTGCTTCCAGCAGTAAAATTAAGGTTACGTGGGTACAGCGCAAGTCTAGCACAAAGTGCTAAATAAATCAAGCTTTTACGAGTGCAGTCTGCCAGAACAAACAATTAGTTTATATGCTCTGGTAACCGGGGAGCTGGAAAGCTCCCGTGGAACTCTTGCACGGAAAAGAAGATCACGGCCTAGGGTGTACAGAACGCCCCGTGAAGAGGCCGGTAATGTCGAACTCAAACTCAACTGAAACGCCAGCAACCACTGCCTTGCCAAGCCCATACCCAAGCAGTGGGCTGATTACAGCGGTTGGGAAGAGCGGTCCGGGCCACACCCTCAATTGCGGTCCTCCCGCAAGAATCGGGTGTTCGCGCGACGAATGGTCGGCTCCCATAAGATTATGGTAAGCGTCCCTCGACAACGGCATGAGAGCCGTAGCCATGAAGCCAACTTCAGCGAGGCGGTGCACGCGTCTGGTAAGCGAGACGATTCCCGCTAGGCCAGGCGCATGAATTCCGATAGGCTTGTACAGCTCAACCGCGCCCCGCAACCACCAACAACCATCGCGGCTGACAGCGTGACCCACAACAAGGCCAAATGTTGCCTCCGGTGAATGATTGAACCAGACAGTCCCGCCCATGCTGAGCGAAACCTCAAACCTTGCGTGATGCTCGTTCGTCTCGTGACACGCCGCAAATGCAGACCCGCCAAAAAGGGCGAACAACGCTAGGACACCAGCAAAGACATGCGTCCGCATGAGGATGATCTCCTTTTGTGCTTGAAGAAATGTGAAGTAGGGAAAGCCCGAATTAAGGGCTTTAAGCTCCGGGGAGCTCCCGTATACAGAGAAAAATAGCCACACTTGACTGTCTTTCTTCGTATTCAGGAACGCTCACAAACAGGGAGCCCTGCTTCTCCATTTCTTATGTAAAGAACGATTCTATCTTTTTTCAAAGACGCCAAAAGTATAGTACCAAAAAGACCTTTTGTCAAGGCCTTTATGCACTTTTTTAAAAAACTAGCGCATCCAAATTTTTCCTTCTTCCAAATAGAGCTCTTTTTCACCTTGGTCTGTTTGAATATACACTTTTCCACTCTCGTTATCTTGGCGTAAATCACGCCCTTTGTAGTGCTGCATAGCGAGACTCATTATTTCCCCCATCTGTTTTTGCTTCCGGCTTTCGCTCATAATAAGCTTATCGAAGACAACGCCATCGGCACCTGGAGTTTCATGACTCATAGTGTAAGTAGATACTAATTAAAAAATTTCAAAATGAATCTGTTTTGTAGGCACGCCTTTATCTACCAATATTTTACGCACGTCCTTGACCATCTCAAGACTGCCACACAAATAGTACTCTGCTTCAAGGTGATGGTGCGGAACATGCTCGGTAACCCGCCCAACGAGTCCTTGCCAACCGGTGGGTTGATCAGGTCGCGACAAAGTTATGCTATACGTAAAAAGAGAGTCTGTCTGTGCTAACTTTTCCCAACGCTCTGCCCAAAAAATATCAGCCTCGCTCCGTACCCCAAAAATAAGCTGGACCGAACCGCCAGGAACCCGGCGGGTTAACTCATCTGGAATCATCGCGGCCATAGGAGCAAGACCGCTGCCCGTCGCGATAAATATCTTGTGCGGTGCGTGCTCCTCCTTACAGACAAAATGACCTTCGGGTCCCTGAGCTTTTACCACATCACCATGCTGCAGCTTGGCAAAAAACTGTGAGGCCCTACCCTCAGGCAAAAGCTTTACGCAAAGATCGATGTATGATTCAGCCGATGGTGAGGCAATAGAATAGCTACGGAGCAAAACCCCGGTTTCGGTAGGGATATGAAACTGTAAAAATTGCCCAGCTCGAAAAACAAGGTTAGGCGGTTTTGCGAATCTCATTTCAATGACATCGCGGGCAATAACGGCCTTATGCGTCAAGGTAAGGCTGAACAAGGGTGCTGAAGCTGTCATAGATTGACAAAATCGCTAAAATTAGCTAAGATTAACCAGTTAGAGACACTAAACATCCCTATTCTATACCAATGGCAAAAATTAGCAAAGACAACGTCGCAAAAATTACTGACGATCGCTCGCTCTACGATGATGCCAACCCTGAACAAAGCCAATATCGGGCTATGCCAGGGTTGAGCGAAGCGTTAGTGCGCGAAATTGCAGCTCAAAAAAACGAACCGGATTGGATGCTTGAAAAACGCCTCCATGCTTTAGAATTGTTCAAAAACAAGCCTCTACCCGCGTGGGGCCCGGACCTTAGCAAACTCGACCTTGATGCTATCACCTATTTTGTCCGCCCCGACACAGGTGAAAGCACGAGCTGGGAAGATGTGCCGGAAAATATTAAAAAAACCTTTGATCGCCTCGGCATACCTGAGGCTGAAAAAAAAGCTTTAGCTGGTGTTGGTGCCCAGTACGATTCGGATATCATCTACCACAACCTTAAAAAACAATGGACTGAGCAGGGCGTTATTTTTGAAAACATGGACACTGCTGTCCAAAAATATCCCGACCTGGTCAAAAAATATTTCATGACGCAGTGTGTGCCAGCGCATGACCACAAATTTACCATGCTTCATGGCGCTGTCTGGAGCGGTGGCACATTTATTTATGTGCCCAAAAATGTTACGATTGATTTACCGCTGCAAGCCTACTTTCGCATGAATGCGAAACAGGGTGGACAATTTGAGCACACCCTTATTATTGCCGACGAAGGCTCAAAACTCCACTACATCGAAGGCTGTAGCGCACCGCGTTACGGCATGAGCTCGCTACACGCAGGCTGCGTCGAAATTTTTGTGCACGCTGGTGCTCGCGTCCGCTACTCATCCATTGAAAACTGGTCCAAAGATACTTACAACCTTAATACCAAACGAGCGCTGGTTGACGAAGACGGCGTGATTGAATGGGTTAATGGTAATATGGGTTCAGGTGTCACCATGCTCTACCCATCGTCAATTCTCCGCGGTCGCGGCGCTCACTCCGACAGCCTTGGCATTGCCTTTGCCGGTCCCGGTCAAAACCAAGATACCGGTGCCAAAGCCATTCACGCCGCTCCCAATACCAGTTCGACAATCGTTTCCAAATCCATTTCCGTCAATGGCGGCATCAATACCTTTCGCGGCCTCATTCATATTACGCCAGCAGCCGAACACGTGAACGCTTCCATGGTCTGTGACGCACTCCTTATTGGCAAAAACGCCATCGCCAATACCATTCCCGAACTTAAAATTAAAAATGAACAAGTTACTGTTTCGCACGAAGCCCGGATTGGCAAAATCGGCGAAGAAGAAATTTTCTTTTTGCAATCACGCGGCCTCAACGAGCAAGAGGCTATCCGCCTGGTTGTTGCGGGTTTTATCGAACCAATTATCAAAGCCTTGCCTGTCGAGTATGCACTCGAGCTCAACAAACTGATCGAACTCGAGATGGAAGGCGCTGTTGGTTAAAGTAAACTTATCTTTTTTAAATTATATGCTTCGTAAAGATACTTTTACTCGGCACGATGCCCGCAGCAGTGAACTAAGCATTGTGAACGAAAGAAAAATTGGTAGCGGGGCCGATGCTGATGCTTACGAGGCAACTATTGATGTTGAAGGCAAGCAAGCAATGATGGTGATAAAAAAATTTCGCCCCGATCCAAACTTTGGACCAGAAAAAGCAGCCAAGCGCATCAGAGAACTAGTGGAGCGTTCGCTCACTAATTATGAGGTTCTCAAAAAAAATGGTTTTAAAGTTTTTACTACCTATCGTAAAAACGAAGACTCCACAAATATTCTCATGACTAATGGAACAAACAATGAGTTCATTTGCCTCGGAGGACTCACTCCAGGGAATACCAGCGAACATCAAGGTGAAGTTGTCGAAGACATAACGAATTTTAAAGAAGTTGTTGATATTGTTTTTTCCGAAGCAGAGCGAGCGGCCCATGCTGGTATCACCATCCCCTTTGACACTTATTTTTTCTCCATCGACCGAACCACGCACAGCAAACTGGAATACGTACTTGGGGACTTAGAAGGTGTGCGCAGCAAAGGTAACCCCGGACTGGCCTTACTAAAAAATGTTCAGGACTGTGCACTCGCACTAAGAAAGATAAACACTTGTTGCAAAAAAGGAACAAACCACGGTAATTTTGATTACCTCTACGAACGTTCCGAGGCCACGCTCAAAGCGGCGTACGACTTTTGGGATAAATAATGAATTCGTTTTGGATATGAACCAAAAAAACATGCATGAAGTAAACCCACAGTCGTATTGGGGGGCGCTCGGAAGTATGCTCATACTTTATTGCGTCGGTCATTTTATTTTTCAAGGTTTTGTGGCCAATATTCGTAGCAGCGTTATTATTCCAATGTTGTTGTGGTTTTTATTTTTTTTCGCCGTTGAACGTGTCGTTACTGGACGCATCAAATCTTTCCTTGACAGCGACCGCACCGCACGCACTAGCATTCCCCGCTCTATCAATGAAATTTTTAAATTGATTTTCACCCTAGCCATGCTTGTACCGACGACATTACTAGCCCTTGGTTACTATCCTTTTGAAAAACCGCTTTCCAGCTGGTGGGCACCACTACTTTTTAACGTATTTTCTTTTGCTGTCGCCTGGATCATTACCAAAAGCGACCACACGTCGCTTAAAATGGCCGGGGGTTGCGGACGTATTATAGGAATCTTTGGTTGTTCAATTTTTATTCTTATTGGTGTAGTCTACCCAGACGTACGTTATTTGGCCGGTGTGATTGGTCTTGAGTGTCTGAGCTTTTTGATTATCAGCTGGCTCTTGGAAGCATAGCAGAAAAAATATGAAAAATTACAAAGAAAATTTTCCCATTTTCCAAAATCAGCCTGATCTGGTCTATCTTGATAGTGCCTCCAGCACTCAAACACCAAGGATCGTGCTTGATGCCATGAACGAATATTATACGAACTATCGCGCCAACATTCATCGCGGGGTGTACACGCTCAGCGAACAAGCGAGCAGTGCCTACGAAACTGCTAAAGAAAAAGTTGCTCGGTTTATTGGCGCCGATGCAGGCGAAATTATTTTTACATCTGGCACAACACACGGACTTAACTTGTTGGCTCAGAGCCTAACTAAAAATGTAAACCCAGGCGACAACGTCGTCTTGACCCGTCTCGAACACCATGCCAACCTCATCCCTTGGCAGGAAATGGCCAAGGAGCATGATTTCGAAGTACGTTTTATCGAGCTCACTGGGACAACAGAAATTGACCTCGCCTCTGCTGAAGAATTAATTGATGCTAAAACAAAAATCGTCAGCGTGAGCGGGCTCTCCAATAGCCTCGGCACCACTATCCCCCTTCAAAAAATTATTGCCCTTGCCGAACGACAAGGTGCCTGCACGATTATCGATGCCGCCCAACTTGTAGCACACACACCAATTAATGTGCGCGAGCTTGGCTGTGACTACTTGGTTTTTTCGGGCCATAAAATGTATGGACCAACCGGCATCGGGGTTATCTACGGTAAAAAGAAAAACCTCGAAACCCTGGAACCACTATTCTACGGCGGCGACATGGTGCAGAGCGTCACCTATACATCAGCCACGTGGGTCGACGCGCCAAATAAATTCGAAGCCGGAACGCCTAACATCGCCGGAGCAATCGGCCTTGGCGCAGCCGTTGATTTTGTCACCAGTACTGGCTGGGAAACAATTCAAACTCACGATAACCAGCTCATGAACTACGCACTCGAAAAACTCACACCAGAAGTGAACGTAATCGGAAACAAAAATAGTGAAACACACAAAGCTATTATTTCCTTTGTCATCCCCAACATTCACCCGCACGATATTGCCGAAGTGCTCAATCGCCACCACGTCGCTGTTCGCGCTGGGCACCACTGCACCATGCCGCTCATGGATTATTTAGAACTCTCCGGCACGACTCGCATTTCGTTTGGCGTTTACAATACTATCGAAGATATTGATAAATTAATTAGCGGAATTAAAGAAGTAAAAAAACTTTTTACCTAACTATGGAAACTAGCGATGAACTTTACTCCGAATTCCTGCTCGATCTCTATCGCAACCCGCTCAACAAAAAAAGGTTGGCGGATTTTGACGCAACCGGTTTGGAATTCAACCCGCTCTGCGGCGACCATACAGAACTCTTTCTTAAATTTGATAGCGCTGACAGGCTCACTGATATCGGTTTTCAAGGTGAAGGCTGTGCCATTTCACAAGCAGCCACTTCTTTGGCTACCGAACATGTCAAAGGAAAAACCAAACAACAAATCAAAGAGTTTGATGGTGAAAAACTTCTTGAACTAATGGGTTTAAAAAAATTAAATCCAACCCGACTACGCTGCGCCCTCTTGGGATTAACTGCAATTAAAAAGAGTCTGGCGCACGCCGAGACCCTAGCCAACCATATATGAGCTTGAAAATCGAAGACCTAAGCGTTACCAGCGCTGGAAAAATAATCATCACCTATATAAATCTCACCATTAAGCCGGGTGAAGTTCATGTTATCATGGGACCGAACGGTTCCGGTAAATCAACTTTGGCCAATACGCTCGCTGGGCACCCTAAATATACCGTGACTCAAGGCAGTATCACACTCGATAAAAAAGATATACTTCCGCTCTCACCAGATGAACGAGCTAAAGCCGGGCTATTTTTATCGATGCAATATCCTCCGGAATTACCCGGCGTCACCGTTGGTCACTTTCTTCGACTGGCCGTACAGGCGATGACTGGCAAACTCCAACATCCGCTCGAGTTCCACGCCCTTCTGATTGAAAAAATGAAAGCACTAGGCATTGACCCTGCTTTTATCAAACGCTCACTGGGCACCGGGTTTTCAGGCGGTGAAAAAAAACGTCTCGAAATTTTACAACTCGTACTTCTCAACCCAAGCTACGCCGTTCTCGATGAAACAGATTCAGGGCTAGATGTTGATGCTCTACGTATAGTTGCCGAAGGAATCAATGCTTTTCGCTCCTCAGAAAAGGGACTGCTTCTTATTACCCACTACAACCGCATCCTCGAATATATCGTACCGGATTTTGTTCATATTATGGTCGATGGCACCATCGTACTTTCAGGAGATAAAACAGTTGCCGAAGAAGTTGAAAAAACAGGCTATTATCAATTCAGAAACTAAATGTATGTTTACTGAGCAAGCAGTGATCGAAAAATTACAAACGGTCAAAGACCCCGAAATCGCCTTGGATATATGGACTATGGGGCTGATTTACAAACTCACAGTTACTGACCAAAAAATCGATATTCTCATGACCTACACCACCCCGTTTTGTCCATGGGGCCCTCAAATTAACGAGGAAATTAAAAAGGCCTTGGACGGTAGTGGACAGGAAGTGACTATTGAACTCACTTTTGACCCACCCTACAAAATCCCCGACGAAGTCCGGGTTATGATGGGCGTCTAAACCCCCTATGCCACCCAAACAAATTCGCGTCTGTTGCGGCAATAAATGCTCCGCACGCAATTCACAATCTATTATGGACAGGCTCGAAGAACATTCTGGGTTAGCGTTTGGTTTGAAAAACGAACAGGTTGATTTAGATTTTACGGAGTGCGTCGATTATTGCGAACAAGGCCCTAACGTAGTTATAAACGACGAATATATTATTCACGAGGCCAATACCAAAACGATTGCTGAAAAAATTGAGAAAAACGAGGTAGAAAAACTAGTGCACCCAACACTTGACACTATTGCCAAGGACGATTTTTTAGGAGATATTTTTTAAACCTATGGAACCAAAGCTATTTGTTGCCACCAAAGCATTCATCACCCACAAGGGTAAAATTTTAGTTTTGCAAGAATCGAGTAACTACCAGGACGGAACAAACGTGAATAAATATGATGTTGTTGGCGGACGAATACAACCTGGTGAACGATTTGACGATGCACTACGGCGTGAAGTCCTCGAAGAAACTGGGCTTGCGATAACGATCGGCAAACCATTTTTTGTAAATGAATGGCGGCCAACGGTTAAAGACGAGCCCTGGCAAATTGTCGGCATTTTCTTTGAATGCGAAAGTGCAACAGACACGGTGGCCCTCAGCGCGGACCATACTGCTTTTGCGTGGATAGACCCTAAAGAATATACGCAGGCAAATATCATTCCAAACCTGTACCCTGTGTTTGAAGCGTATCTGAAACGTTGACAATAACCCTGAGCAAAGCTAAAATTATACTTACTTTGCCTATTCTGCCTAATCTGCTTACAGCTTTTACCAAATCGTCCTATGGAACCAGTCACAGCACTCCCCTTTCCGCTTCCTGAAAAAAATGATTACGCCGTTAAAAAAACCGGTTCCATCCGTCATATTGTTGTTGACCGGGCGAAATGTATTGGTGCTCGTTCGTGCGTTGCGGTTACCCCCGGCGTATTCCAAATGGACGACGAAAACCTGGCCTACATCGTTGACCCCGACGCTGCCGACGACGACACACTCCTCATGTCTGCCCAGTCCTGCCCTGTTCTTGCAATCCTCCTCTACGACGAACAAGGCAAACAAATATTTCCTGAAGAATAAATAAAAAACCACTCACTCAGTGAGTGGTTTTTTTGTAGCATAATTTAAGCAGCTTCCTGTACATCAGTATTTTCTTCGTCCACAGTTAAAGATATAGGCTTTTTAGGAGCTTCCGCTGTGGCAAACACAACGTCTGCCTTAGCTGCTTCATAGGTAGCAACAAAACCTTCCAGAGTTCTTTCCACAGTCACAATATTTTTATCAAAAACCGATGTCATCTTTTGCCCCAACTCCAGAGATTTAAGTTTTGGAATTAATCTGCTTTCGATCAGTGCGGTTGGTAAACCTGCCGCACTATCACCAACATCAAGCGCGATTACTTCGGCCATGCTTTCCGGGTCACGAGCTTTTACTGTTTCTTTTTCTCCTGTTTTTTGCACTTTTTCTCTTAAAACGGGGATTTCTCGAGCAATTTCATTCATACTAAAAAATTAAAAATAAAATTTTTATTTTTCCCACAACCTTCCTTCTTCAAACATCTGCCGTTTCCATTTGTAAAACTGCGCGAACTCACAGAGCGTCAAAGGCGCTGTTGAAGAAACACTCAATTGCTCCGGACAATCAAGCTCGTCAGGAATATCATAATCAATTTTTCGCTTTCCGACAACCGACTGATTAATGTACAAACCCAATTCATGCATGCCAAGAAGGTTGGGGTACAAGGTTCGGTCGTCAAAAATCGAATGTCCCTCAAATGAATTAGGCACGTTGATGTCTAACATATGCAGGAGCGTTGGCGTCACATCAATACCCGACGAATACGTTGTCACTTCTTTCGGCAACACACTATCAGGCACATACATCAAGAAAGCATTTTCATCATAGTAACTAAGCGTCTTGGCTTCGGCCGGGAATAGATCTTTTGTCAAAGCGGCCGGAAAAATAGCGTGGTCAGCAACCGCTACTACGATCGTATTCTCATAGAGCGGGCTTTCCTTGAATTGTTCCCAAAACTTCCGGAAGGCATTATCAGTTGTATGGAACGAATTTAAGACGTCCTGTTTACCATCGCCATAGGGAACAACATCTTGTGCAAGATTAAACGGCGGATGCGTGTCAACGGTCGCGAGCATCATCAAAAAAGGTTGTGGCGCAGCTTCTATAAAATTCCACGTCGCTGGAAACAGCTGGTGGTCAGAATACCCCCATGACAACGGCTCGCCGGCAATATATTTTTTTAACTCATCGGTACCGTACACCTTATCAACGCCAGCGCTCGTAAAAATACCTTCTTTATTCGCGTATTCCTTGTCTACCGCCGTCACATACGCTGTGTGTTTATACCCAGCATTCTTTTTGAGAATTTCCGGAAAACAAAGCAAGTGGTGATTCTGCAATTTACGGTCATTCTGTATCTCATTATGTCCGGTCGGTGGTAAAAACGAACACATCTGGGACAATGTTCCAGTAATCGTCGGCGTTGACGCGTTGTAAAAATTTCTAAAGACTGTGGTGCCCGGATCAGCAGCAAAAGCTACGAGACCGGGAGTCAAACCCGGGAACCGACCAGGATTATACACTTCAGTCAGGCGGGCTGAATAGGATTCCAAATAGAAAATAACTATGTTCGGTTTTTTGGCCAAAAACTTTTCAGGCAATAATTTCTGCACCGGTGTGCTTGTGCTAAAAACAGTGGGGTGATGGCTTACTTTAAAAGCCCCAAGGTCGTACACAAGACCAAAACGTTCCAATTTTTCCTGGAGCGCAAGCGGAAGCTCAACTTTGGTCTCTGTACCGAAATAGTGATTATAAAAAGACCTCACCACCTGATGTTCCGGGGTATTCTTGAAGGAAGATAGCCCAAAAATTGCACCAAAAGCCATGAGCGCAATTACCGCGTTGTAATAATGCCAATAGCGACCCTGCGTTCGGCCATGAGCCTTAAACACCGAACGGAGCAACCAAATAAAAGCGGTTAAAACAGCCAGAAAGATGATAGCAAGGACATACGCAATCCGATTACCAGCGACACTTCCCGCCCCTGTCGCATGGTCGATCACGACCGGGCTAAAATACAATCCTGAGTAATACAAAATGCCGATATTTACCGCCCAGAGCGCCATCGTCAAAGAAAAAAATAATCCCCAGAGTGTCACTGCGACATACCGGAAAAATCCTTGTAGCCGCCAGTACAGCGTACTTGCGACCGCAAACCCCAAAAGCCAAAAACCGGTCATTGCGGCCGAGCGGAATAAGACAATATTAAAGAACTTGATATTAGAATCCAAAATATAATAATGGTACGCAGCATACTGCAGCGCCGCTTGGACAATAAAAACAAAATACGCTAAAGCAAAAATTTGCTTATTGACTACCAGCCAAAGGTCGGGCGCTGGGTGTCGGGCAATATACGTCTGCAGGCGCCAGAATAAGACAAATAAAACCAGCGAAACATATATAATACTTACGAGCTCATTACGAGACAAGAAAACGACAAACAAGAGTGAAAAAATAAAAAAAATCCGATCAAGAAAACCGCGGAAGTCTTTTTGCCAAAACGGATGCCGGCGAAAATGGCGCACCAAAAATCCGTAGAACCATTCGCCAATTTGGTAAGCGACAAAGGTACCTACCGCCAAACAAAATGTCGTAATCACCAGGCGTACCAAATGGTGTTTATTACCGTGGTACCACATCCATCCGCCGGCAATAACAAAAGCAGCAGCCAGAGAGTATACTCTGGCCCAAAAAAACAGAAACACCTTTTTAATCAGCTGCATAGTTCTATATTATTCCTCAGGAACGTACTCCTTCACTGCCCGTCCTTCGGCTTTTTGTTTTTTTACATTTCCTGCAAGTGTAATTTTATGTTTTTTAAGATCATTTTCCAGCCGATCACGAATCGCATCGATGGCCGTATAGAGCGTCGAATTAACTTCCTTAACAAATAAATCATTTCCAGGCACTAGGAGTTTCGCTTCTGCGAAGAATATATCACCCTTCGCATGGTGACGCGATTCCATACCCACAGTAACTTCTACCCGCTCAATACGATCAAAAAATTTTTCTAACGCTCCAATCTTTTTTTCAACATACTCCTTAATAGCCTCTGTGAGCTCAACTCCTTTTCCCGTTGTAGTGATCTGCATATACCTAGAATTAAGAGTAAACACTATTGCTTAATAACGACTTCAGTATCCAATGCCACCTTAAAAGTATCATACACCCGTTTTTGTACTTCCTCAACCACCCCCAAAACATCCTGTTGTGTCGCACCGTTATAATTGATTAAAAAATTACCATGTTCGTCTGACACCTTTGCTCCTCCAACTGCAAAACCTTTAAGGCCGTTTTGCTCATTAATCCACCCCGCCGGAATTTTGCCTGTTGTCAAAAACTTTTCGGGAAGTTTAGACCTATCCCCACTCCAGGCGCTAACATCGATATTTTTAAAGAAGCTTCCTGCGGAAGGCGAAGCCGGATACTTACCATTTCGCCCTCTAATCGTCGCCTGCATAGTTTGCATCAAAGCGATTTTATCGCCAGGCACCGTCTTAAACCACGCCCGCAGAATAACATCAGTATTACGCTTAAAAGCACTGTCACGATAACCATATTCACAGTCTTCTGGTTTGAGGATCATAACTTCACCATCACGCCAGACTTCAATTCTTTCGAGCGATCGACCCGTATCACTTTCCATTGCTCCAGCATTCCCTCGCACCGCACCGCCCACCGTGCCCGGCATTCCGGCCGCCCATTCTAAGCCAGCAAGATTATTTTGAACCGCGGTCATCACCATTGCCGCAAACGACGCCCCAGCTTCAGCTTCTATCACATTATTTTGCACTTTTATTTTTTCACTTTGCACTTTTATAACCACACCCTCCCACTCATCATCCTGCCAAAGCAAATTCGAGCCACCACCCAAAACGAAATACGATATACCCTCCCCCATCAAATAATTCAATAAGACTACTAATTTATCATTTTCTTTTACTTCAACCATAAACTGCACGGGTCCGCCAATGTGGAACGTGGTGTATTTGGACATGAGAGCCCCTGGGCGGACATGGCCGTAGTTTTTAAGTTCTTTATATAACTCTTGCATACCCTGTTTTAGTTGCCAAAAACCATCTTTTTTAGTACACTACCACCTTATGAAAGCCCTTGAAATAGCCCTAAAAAAACAACCAATCGTCTATGTAACCCGCGATATCGAGCGGGCATTAGGGTTACCGCCAAAGACTAAAAACTACTTCATAGTAACAAACAACACCCCCTTTGGGAAGCAGGTTGCCAAAACCCGCTCGGGCATACTTTTAATCAAAAGCAAGACGCTGCTTGACACCCGCGAATTGCTCACTCACCTTTCCACTGTAAAATTCATTAAAAAAATCAAAAATCCTCATATTCTCGTTTTCAAAAATACCGGAGCGATCGAAACCGCATGCAAAGAACAAGGCTGGCCACTACTCAACCCATCGGCCGAACTAGCCAATAAAGTTGAAGAAAAAATTACTCAGGTTGAGTGGCTTGGAAAGCTAACCAAGTATTTACCACCTCACCAGATTCTTCCGTGTAAAAAAATTAAATTTACTGGCGAAAAGTTTATTTTGCAATTTAACCGCGCTCACACCGGGAGCGGCACCCTCCTGATCGAAACCAAAAAACAGCTCCAGGAAATTCAAAAACAATTTCCTGATCGACCCGCTCGGGTTACCAAATATATTGAAGGACCAGTGTTCACGAGCAATAACGTCGAGTGGAATAACACGACCTTTATCGGGAATATCAGTTACCAAATTACCGGGCTATGGCCGTTTACCGAACGCTCATTTGCTACCGTCGGCAATGACTGGGGGCTACCTTATGAATTCCTTAACGGCACATTGGCCAAACAATACTGCGCGATGGCGGGGGCGATTGGCAAAAAGCTAGCGGCGAGCGGTTGGAAAGGCCTTTTCGGTATTGATGTAGTTTTTGATGAAAAAAATAAAAAACTACACCTGATTGAAATCAATGCCCGGCAACCAGCGAGTACTACCTATGAATCGGAACTACAAATGAAGCAAAAGAAAAAAAGTATTGACACAATTTTTGAAGGCCATCTGGCGAGCTTGCTCGGCTTAAAAAACATACCGTACGAACCAGCTGTTATCACGACCGGAGGGCAGATTATTGTTAAAGTAACAAGCCTTTTTAAAGAAATAAAAAAACAACAGAAAAACATTATTAAAAATGCTGCCGGCGAAGGCTGCCGGGTAATCCCCTACACCAACACAGAACTTGAAACAGACTGCTTACGGATCCAATCGCCCCACCAGGGAATATTCGCCGACAAAAAAGAACTGGAAGCGATCAAAGAAAAAAGCCGAGTAGAAAAAGAACGATATTTAAAAACAGGCACTTTAAGTTAGGAGCATATGCTTTCACCCCAAGCTGAAAAGGCGATTAATGACTACCTCGCACTTCCCTTTCCGAACCGCCAGGTGGCCTGTCCGTATTATAACAACCGCCGCAGCGGTATGCGCGGCGGGCTCCGCGTCCTTATTGGCAAAGGCACACCTGAAGACATTACCGAAGAAGCCCTAATAATTTCATTAAAGGATAAGATTAACCTTGAAGGACTTGATGACGAAGGATTAAAAAAATTTTTGGTTGACCACAGGCTCGGTGTCGACTGCTCGGGATTTGCTTACCACGTTCTCAATGCCGAGCTCTGCGCGACGCGTAAAAAAAATCTGCGTGACTGTTTATTTTTCCCACAAGCCACAAATATACTTAGGCGATTGATTATTAAATTGCGACCAGCTGAAAATGCGGGGGTTAAAGTACTAGCGCACGACCGTAACAGCGATGTGATTGAGGCGAACAAGGCACGCCCCGGTGATTATATCGTCATGCTTGGATCTGGTCCCGCGCACGACTATGACCACGTCGTACTTATTACCGACGTCGCCGTAGAAAAAAAACACATCATTCTCAGCTATGTTCACTCCCTCCAATGGGCCAGTGACGGCAAATACAATCATGGCGTTCGCCGCGGCACAATTGCTATTCCAAACGAAAAACCTGCCCTCATTGCCGCCGCGTGGACCGAACAAAACTGTGGCAACGAAACTAACGAGACCTACAAGCGCGCCTGGGAAGCCCAGAAGCTTGAATTGCGCCGTCTAAAAGAATTAAACAAATAAGTCCAAGAAAACAAACCAACTATATTTAAGTAACAAAGGGATGTTAGATACGCGAAGCACAATCCAGACCAAGCTTTTCCGCCGATCCTTGCTCTCACAAAATTGATACACAAACGTATCTTTCTGCCGGGCTACCAAATCAAATAACGCATGGAAGGCACGGTCTGATTTCATCCGATCCCACAAAAAACGATAGACCACCTGTTTTTTAAAATACGTCATGAGGGCATTATGTGCTTCAATGCGGGCATGATACGCTTTAAAAGCGTCTTTCTTACCACCCAAATACTCGGGAACTAATTTGGCTGCTACCTGCCCGGAAACAACAGCGCCCTTAATCCCGTCCGCGGCAAACGCACCACAAAATCCGGCCGCGTCGCCAATAAGTAAAATATTGCCATCAACAACATTGGGTAAAATTCCACCGATTGGAATCAGGTGGCCAAATGCTAGCGCGGCCTTAGCGGGGTCCCCGTCAATCCGAATAATTTTTTTCTCCTGCAAAATCGCGATAAACTCGTCGATTTTTTTAATATCCTTCAAATCTTTTTCAAGCTTGGCGAGTCCCAGGCGGAATGCTTTACGTCCGCTAATAATTGTCGGTGACAACCAACCGCCATAGCCGATCGAAAATTCACCAAACCAAAAATGGTAGATCGTGTTATCCGGGTGTTCGCCAAACATAATCTCTCCATAAAATACTTTTTCAAAACCCGCCAGGAACTTAGTATTTTTAGAAAGGCAGATGTTCAACTTCGCAACCGTCGAATGCGAACCGTCTGCGCCGACCAAAAATTTAGTACGGATCTGTTTCTTTTCTCCACCGCTTAAGTACGTAACCAGAATCGGATGTGTTTCATGCGTATCGCGCTCATAGGCGAGGAGGCCGGCTCCGAGATGCAGTTCAATATGTGGCGGGAGGGTGTCGCCCAAATGCTTCACGAGGAGCGGCGTATCAGTCGAATAGATCCAAGGCTTCTCGGTATGTGAAAAAAAATACTTATTATAATCCGGCGAAACAACTCCAATCGTGGTGATCTGATTAGGAATAAACCGATCAACATCGCAGAATTTTTTAAATAATTCACGGGTGGCTTCGGTGATAAGACCCGTGGTTTCGATTGCCGTATCGAGCCGCGTCTTGCGGTCAAGAATAATAGTCTTAAGATTACTTGGAAGATGGTGCCCCATAGTTAAGCCCGCAAAACTTGCTCCCACGATAACGACGTCGGTTGTTTCCATAAAAAATAGCTATAACTAGAGAAAATACTATACCACAGCCCAACTCGACCCCGCAACTTGCTCAAAAGCCCAGTTTTATGCTAAACTACGCGTATTATGCCGATTTCCCCCGAGATACTGGACGTGCTCAAGACAGCCATTTTTTTTGGCTTACTTTCGTCGTTTATTGCCTTTTTATGGGCGCCACTCCTCATTTCCTTCCTCTACAAGTATAAAATCGTCCGTAACCCCGAATACGACGCCACGCTCGCTATGGGTGCCCGCCGCAGCAAAGCAGGGGTGCCGGTCATGGGCGGCATCCTGGTCATTGTTACGGTCGCTGTCATTACCATACTCTTTAACTGGAATCGCCAATATACCTGGGTACCGATTGGCGTCATGCTTCTCTCTGCCCTTCTCGGTGGTATCGACGACATACTCAACATCATGGGTCACGAACGGCGCACCAAAAAAATCAAACACATCCTTACGCTCATTCGTGTCCACAAAGACTGGAAACAGCGTCTATGGCTCGCTATCACATTTCCCTGGTCAGCCTTCAAACGCATTGGAATGTGGCTCGGCTCTCACCCAGGCAAAGGATTGCATGTCCACGAACGCATGCTCTTTCAGTTGGCCGCTGGTGCCATCACTGCTTGGTGGATCTACAATAAACTCGGCGAGCAGTGGCGCGACGTGTATATTCCGTTCCACGGCTTCATCTCGATAGGCTGGCTCATCATCCCCCTCATCATTATTCTGGTTTTCTTGACTTCAAACGCCGTTAATATTACCGATGGCATGGACGGCCTCGCTGGTGGCGCACTCATCATCACCTTTTCAACACTTACCGTACTATCCTGGATCGAAGGTTACTCCTCAATTGCCATCGTAAACGCCACAACCGTTGGAGCACTCATCACGTACACCTATTTTAATATTAAGCCCGCGCGCTTCCAAATGGGCGACGTGGGTTCCCTCGGCCTCGGCGCGCTCCTTGCGATTAATTGCATCGTCATTAACCGGCTCATCCTTATTCCGCTCCTCGGTTTTATTTTCTATGCCGAGCTCGCAAGCGTAATCATCCAAATCCTTGGCCGTCATCTGCTTGGACGACGTATTTTCAAAATGGCCCCGATCCACCACCACTTCGAAATCCGTGGTTGGAGCGAAGAAAAAACCGTGATGCGTTTTTGGATTATTCATGCCGGTTTTGTACTCTTGGGTCTTTGGATTAGTCTTCATTAGAGCTTCTCCTTCAAATTTTGAATCTGCCAGTTTCATTGTTATCAGCTTACCAACAATGAAACAATATAACCATGAAACAATGAAACCGTACCTCAAATGGAAAGAAGAAAAAAACCCTGCTTTTGACGAAGCAAAAATAAACGACCTCTATAACGAAGGTTTTCTTTTTGGGCGTAATGAAAAAAATCTACTCTATCAAACCCGAAGCCTGCGGATCGATCTTACAAAGTTTGAATTAACCAGCGAGAACCGTCGCATCCTCCGAAAAACCGAAGAGGTTTTGTTAAAAAAATACCCCCTCCCCTACGCCAACTACGACTGGACCATTGGAAAATTAGGTAAAGATTTTTATACCACAAAGTTTGGTGACGGAATATTTAGTGCCAACAAAATAAAAGAACTTTTAACTGACCCTGAAAAAAGTAATTTCAACACGCTATTCGCTTTTGTCATTGCGAGGAGTGCGGAACGAACGACGAAGCAATCCCCTGGCATCCAGGGTTTACATGATAAAAAGATGAACGTTGAAATCCAGGAGATTGCCACGTCAGACGATGCAAATCGCCCTCCTAGCAATGACAGTGCAGCAATCGGCTACTGCATTACTCTCGAGACAAACGATCTCGTTCACTACTGCTATCCATTCTATCAACTTGAGAATACGCTTCCTAACCTCGGCCTAGGGATGATGCTGAAAGCAATTGTGTATGCAAAAGACCAGGGTAAAAAATACATCTACCTCGGCTCAGCACAACGACCAACCGATACGTACAAACTCCAATTCGAAGGATTAGAATGGTTCGATGGCGAAGCGTGGAAAACTGACCGCGATGAATTAAAAAAAATTTTAGAAAAATTATAAAACCAACAACGGTCATTATTTTACACTTTTCACTTTACACTTTGCATTTAATCTATGGCGCAAGGAAAAGTCTGGGAACAGGAGTACCGACAGAGCAAACTCCTTCACTTCAACCCTGAACCACAAAAAGACACTTTGCGTTTCTTAAAATTTTTGCGTAAAGAACGTGATTTTGATTTGGAAGGCAAACGCGCCCTCGACCTGGGGAGCGGCACCGGGCGCAACGCCAACCACCTAGCCAAAGAGGGCGCCGTTGTTACTGGCATCGAAATCTCACCGACCGCAGTTGCCATTGCCAAAGGCGACGCCCAAAAAATGCGCGTATCGGTAAACTACCTGATTAAAAGCTTTGGTGAATCGTTCCCCTTTCCCGACCTCACGTTTGATCTTATTATGGATGTTACCTCATCAAACTCGCTCAATGAACAGGAACGGGAAGTATACCTAACCGAAATAAACCGCACCCTCAAACCAGGTGGTTATCTGTTCGTCAAAGCACTTTGTAAAGAAGGCGATAAAAATGCCAAAGAACTCCTCAAAAAAAGTCCGGGGCGTGAAAAAGACACCTATTATATGAAGGAACTTGGGTTAACCGAACGCGTCTTTGATCGGCTGGATTTCACAACCATGTACGGCAAATATTTCACCTTACTGAACCTTGATAAAAAAGAAAGTTATTCCAAAATGAACAATCGCAGTTACAAACGGAACTTTTGGTTAGCATATTTTCAGAAACCACTATGAAACACTTCCACTTCATCGGCATCTGCGGCGTTGCGATGAGCGCCCTTGCCCTCGCCTTTAAGCGCGAAGGATACAAAGTTACCGGCTCAGACGTCGGATTTTACCCACCGGTTTCGACTCACCTCAAAGACGCTGACATTGACTTCTACCCAGGCTGGCATCCCGAAAATATGGGCACGCCCGATTTAGTGATTGTTGGGAATGTTGCCGGTTCTAGCAACCCGGAATGGCTGGCCGTCCAAGAAAAAAACCTTCCCTATAAATCCTACCCCGAAGTGATCCGTGATTTTTTTATCAAACGCAAAAAACATTCCATCGTCTGTGCCGGTACCTATGGTAAATCGACCTCGACCACACTGCTCACCTGGATCCTCAAAGAAGCCGGGTACGATCCGAGTTACATGTTTGGCGGGCTCGCCCTGAACGACCTGCCGGCCGCAGAACTCACCAAAAGCGACTGGGCCGTGGTCGAGGGCGATGAATACAAAGCCTCACGCTGGGACACAGGTCCTAAGTTTGCATACTACGCTCCTACCGAACTACTCCTCACTTCAGTTGTTTGGGATCATGCTGACGTCTATCCAACCGAAGCGCTATACCGCGAAGCATTTCAAAAATTAGTCGACTCGCTACCTAAAGCCGGACTTCTGGTTGTTTCTGAAAAAGCACTGCCCGTCATTACCACCAAAAAAGCCAAACAGCTGAGCGTTGTCAGTTATGGAAAAAATACTGACAACGATTTTAGGTATTCCGGTATTGCTCAAACGAAAGACGGCCTCAAATTCACTATCACGCATGACGGCACTGCCTACAAACTACAAACGGCCACGCTCGGAGAATACATGGCCGACAATATCACGGGTTGTTTTGCACTGACTACTAAAATGGGTATAGAACCAGAAAAAATAATTGCCGCTATCGCTAGTTTTAAAGGCATGAAACGCCGCCTGGAAAAACGGTATGAAGGCAGCGCAACAATCTTTGACGACATCGCCCATTCGCCGAGCAAAGCCGAAGCCGTGTTATCGTCGCTCCGAAAACTGTACTCAGGAAAAATTATTGCCGTATTTGAGCCAAACACCGGCAATCGCCAGCTCCAAGCTGCCCCCGGGTATGCACACGCCTTTAGCGCCGCTGACGAAGTAGTTATTCCCCGCCTGACCTTGGTAAAAAAGGATTCTGCCCAAGATACAAAAATACTCGAAGGCGACAAGCTGGCCAAAATTATCTCCAAAACACACACTGCTGTTTCATATATCGATGACGATAAAAAACTCATTACCTATCTCAACGAAAAAACACCCAAAGGGGGTGTAGTCGTGTTCTTAGGCAGTCACGGATTCAGAGGAATGATTGAAGAACTTGTTGAAGTACTAAGCAGAGTAAGTACTAAGCAGAGTAAGTAAACCAATGCTTAATCTGCTTACTCTGCCTAATCTGCTTCGTACTGTTTATTTCCCTTCGTCTACAATCTCAACCTGTACGTTTTTGGCTTCATCAATGTCTTTCACCATGAGCGTCATACCACAGCTATTACACTCCACGACATGCCCGACATCAAGCGTAGCATAAGGTGCCATATCGACAGCATTTTTACATTCTGGACAAGTAAGGTTCATAAAGGTAAACTTTAGAATTAGTGGTTAGTATACTACAATATTTTGTTAAATTAAGCAACCCCTGAACACGTAGCAGATAGCACGTAACACGTAACAAATATACGTGCTGCATGATACGTGCTATGTGTTACGTGATACGTGCCTATGAAAACCCCTCAAACACCCGTCCCTGAGCTTTCAACTGCGCTTAACTTCAACCAGGAAATCTGGCTTAAACGAGAAGATCTGCACCGACACGGCTCACATAAAGGCCGCTCAATTCCCCTCATGATCGACGAAGCCGCCCGCGCCGGTATCCGTAAGTTTGTTATTTCATCATCGGGCAATGCCGCGCTCTCAGCCATAATTACCGTCCAAAACCACAATAAGAGTAAACCGGCCGACCCGTACACACTCGAAATTTTTATTGGCCCCAATATTGACCCAAAAAAACAAGCTAAGCTGACAAAGGCACTTGAAGACGGACAAATAAAAATTACTCAAGTTGATAATCCGCGCCAGTCGGCTTTTCAGTACGAAAAAACAGAAGGCTACTGCCTCTTGCGCCAAGCGACGAGTGAAATAGCGCTGCGGGGTTACATGGAGTTGGCGCAAGATGTAGCTAAGATTGAAAACCTATCTGCGATTTTTATTCCCACCTCGAGCGGCACAACTGCCGAAGGCTTGGCGCTCGGCTTTCAAAAACTCGGAATTAACCCTCAAATTCATATTGCCCAGACCCAAAGCTGCCATCCATTCGTTGACGCCATCAAAGGGTCGGTCGAGGAACCGAACCCCGAAGCATCACTCGCGAGCGCCATCGTCGACAAAGTTGGCCTCCGCAAGGATCGGGTTGCCGCACTTACCAAAACCAGCGGCGGGGATGGCTGGACGATTACCAACGACCAAATCACGAACGCGATATACCTGATTAAAAAAACCAAAGACCTGACCATATCTCCAAATAGCGCGCTCTCCGTCGCGGCCCTCGACCAAGCAATAAAAAACCACCACGCCTTTACAGGCCCGGTGGTGTGTTTAATTACAGGAGATTAAATAAAAATCCTAAATCCTAATGTCTAATGCCAAATAAAAAACCAAATGTCAAAATTTTGACATTTGGTTTTAGAAATTTTATTTGAAATTTTTCATTAAGATTTTGACATTCGCACCTATTGTCCATTCATCACCGCAATTTCCTGCTTGCCATCAAAGTTAATATCCGCAATGGTAATATCAACTGGCACTGAGCCAAAAAGGGAAGGAATCCTGAATTCAGATAGTTTCTTGCCATCAGTCGTGTACACCCGAGCCGTAGCAGTGCCTTTGAGCGGCAACGTTACGATTTCGTTCACACCATCGCTGTTAATGTCGCCGACAGCCAGCGTTACGCCGCCGGTATATTTTTTATCATAGGGGAAAAAACGCTTAGCCACCTTAGTGTAGCTGGTCGTATAGACCAAAAGTTCGGTCGGGCTGCCTTTGCCTACCCCCACGACCAACTCACCAGCATCTTTAGCGGCCGGACTACCAACGGCTACGGTAAAACCATTTTGGTATTTTGTACCAAGCGGATAGAAATCATTTTTTAGAAGTTTACCATGGTAATTATATACCAAAACTTTACCACCTTTTGATGGGGCAACAACGATTTGGTTTGTACTCGCACCAAAAAACTTACCAACTGTAATTTGGATCGTACCTTTAAAATTAGCACCGTACGGATAATCGTTGAACCAACGTTCACCGCTACTATTAAAAATTTCAAGTTTTGCCCCGGTAGCAACTACTTTTTCTTCTGCACCGTCGCCATCCAAATCGCCCTGATAAATCGTCGCACTACCCTGGTAGTCATCATCAAAGGCAAAAAAACCGTTACGCGCACGATTGCCCTTAAGGTCAAAAAACCGTAGGAATGAGCCATTCTTGAAAGCGGTATTCTTGATACTACTAATACCATCCAGCGTTTTCATCATTACAATCCCATCTTTTGCTCCAAGCGTTACCCGGTCGGTAATTGCCCCGTCATTCACTTTTTTATCCTGTGTACCAATAATTTTTTCATACTCTGCGCCCAGATCAACAGTCTGTGATTGCCCGGTCGGGTTTACGAGCGTAATGCCGTTGGCGTACTCTCGTTTCCACACATCAGTTTCTTTGAATTGCGTTTCATTATTACGCGAAACAGCCGGAGCAACCGGGTCACCAAGTTTTACATTGTATTCATCGTACTGCCAGGTCTGACTATGGTCGTTGGTGCCATGGTCAAAACTAAAATAGGTATTATTGGTCAAGAGACTGCTCGTAAGGCCAAACCGCATATTGCGGAAATCATTCTTGTTACCGGTATTATTTGTATTGGCATTAAAAATATACAGCTGTGGTGCAACATTTGTTTTCTGGTTGGCGGCAAGCGTAGTCATAAGCCCACCCCACGACCCATTTGCTTCCCAGGGTGTCGGATAATTTTCAAACATACGTCCGTTCACATGTGGCTGGACGCCCGGGATCGAAGTTCCGTTGATAACAAAATATTTTACCGGCAACTGCTTGCGACTCTGACTAAGCAAATAATTCGTGCGGCGGAGCCATTCGGCATCAGCTTCACTCGCTTTATCCGGCTGACCATCAGCATTCAAATCAATATTGCCTTTATTTGTCCAGGCGATATTTCCATTCACAACATCCCAAAATATACCATCCCAATGCCCTTGGGTTAAAATATTGTCTTTGGTATACTGGATCAAATAATCAGTGCACTGCTCTTTCATGTTTAAACTTTTCTGCCCCGGCCAATCTGACAAAATATTTCCTTGGGCGTCTTTGAGCCAGCAACTATCGTCAACCCTAAAATTATTATAGACAGTATTTGCCGGATAATTCTTCCAATTCTGATCGTAACTCTTACTGATCACATAAGCCAGTAAAACAATTTTCGGATTTTTTTGCTTAATTTTCTGGATAACATCCTTACGAATCACTCCTTGTTCGCTGCTCAAAACCAAAACATCGTTACGAGCCAAGAGGCTGATTGTCGCATCATCTTGCGGAAGCGTGCCCAGGTAATAATTAGCCAAAAGCGGAGCCGACGTTGATGTTCCCTGAAAACAAAAAACCAGGGCCGAAAGGCCGATGGCTACACCTGCAAGAGCTCGGTACCAGGTGAGGGTACTTTTTGGGACTGGAGCTTTTTTGGCCGTACGTTGATTGAAACGCTTCATAAAGATAGCTGTAGTATACCACAAAATGTGCTATACTTAAATCACTAAACAACGCCTGAGTATACCATAAAAGAACGATTTTGTCAACTGTTCTTGGCGTTTTTTCGCTCAACTATGCGTGATTCCTTTGCTTTGTGGGCCTGGCTCATCATTAGCCTGATTGCTTTTACGGTTTTTAACCCAACCAGCGGCGGCGATGTCTTTGCGTTTCTCCTCATTGCCCTCATTGTCCTTCACAAGCTTTTTGGTGAGCGAGCCATCCTCTTGTTCTTAGCGATTCGGCCTACGATTGACGGCCTGAGGGACTATGCCTTCTTTACCCTCGGTAGCGTCACCTTTAACCTCAACGCAGCCATCTCACTCCTTCTAGCGGGCTGGGCAGTTTATTTTTTTATTAAGAACCGGAGCTATTGGAACCAGATTCCTGCCCGCTACCCCTGGCTTATTTTCATTGCCTGGTGCGGTTTTAGCTTTCTTTATAGTTTCGATCCTTCTTCTACTGTTACCGAAACACTGAAAGCCGCCAATCTCTTTGCCCTTTTCGGCGTCTGCAATATTCTGCGCCGCAAAGAAGGCGACAAATTTGTCTGGCCCTTTTACCTAAGCCTGATTATTGCCGCCGGTTTTCCACTGCTCTTAGCTCTTTACCAATTACTTACTGGTGGCGGCATGACCATCGACGGCGTAACCAACCGTATTTTTGGCACGTTTGCCCACCCGAACCTCCTCGCCACTTTCGCTGTCGTCTTGTTCATTGTACTGGCGGATTATACCTATCGGTTCCAGCTACGCTTTGAAAAAAGGAACCTCGTCGACCAGTTCCTCCATCCTGTGGCCCAATTTTTCCGCCGGTTCTCTGGGCGCACCACCGAACACTGGCATACGTACACACCGCTTGCTTTTGCCTTCCTGACGCTTATTATTGTTTTTACCTATACGCGCGTAGCTTGGATCGGCCTGGCTGCTTTTATTCTGGCAATTTGTTTTTTTTATTACGAAAAAGTATTCCTATACCTGGTGGGTGGCGCCATACTTTTTTATACGCTCTTTTACCCAATCAATAACTGGGTCGGCCACACCTACAATATCAACCTGCAATCAAATAGTGTCATTGGCCGCCTAACCGGCCGCAACGAAGATGCCGATTCCATCAAATGGCGCGCAGATATTGCTAATAAAATTATTCCCCTCTTCCAGGCCCGGCCCTACCTTGGCTATGGCTATGGCTCATTTAGCAAAGTCTGGGACTATAACAAAGGGGTCGAAAATTTATTCGACAACACTTCCGAAGCCCACAACGACTATCTCAAAGTCGCTTTTGAAAGCGGCCTGATCGGGCTTTTCTTGTATCTCTGCATCTTCGTCACCCTCATGTACCACGAATTTAAAACACTCCTCAGTGGACGCTGGATCCATTTTTCGTTCATTCTGAGCATCCTTATCTATCTCATCATGAGCTTGTCCGACAACATGCTCCACCACACCCCAGTCATCTGGTGGTTCTGGGCCGTGTGGGGGTATTGGGCGGCTAGCCAGCAAAGTAAGCAGAGTAAGTTCTAAGCAGAGTAAGTATGGCGACAATCAAAATTTTTCGGGATTTACAAGTTTGGCAGAAAGCACATACCTTGGTTCTTTTAGTTTATAAACTAACTAGCGATTTCCCAAAAACAGAATTATTTGGATTGACTAGCCAAGTGCGGCGGTCTGCAGCTTCGGTACCTACTAATATAGTTGAGGGTTTTAGAAGAAGAAATTTACGCGACAGTCTTCATTTTTATAATATTGCTGACGCATCTCTTGAAGAGACAAAATACCACTTTCTTTTAGCCAAAGATCTGGAATATATAAAAAAAGCAGAGCACGATTCTGCCCTACAACTTTGCGAGGAAGTCGGAAAACTCCTCACACGCTGGATCCAAGTACAAAGAAGCTATCTTCCACAAAACAAAACTTAATCTGCTTACTCTGCCTACTTTGCTTAGTACTGGTCCATAAACAAAAATCCACCCAGAGAGATAGGCGGAATTTTTGGGTTGGTGGATTAGTACCGAAGTACGTAATCTGCCAACAACTATTTCTGCGTCAGAAGTAATTGTTGAAAGATTATTTTTTTATTTTCTTTCCTCTTATTCTTGCCACGAACGTTTTGTTCATGATCAGGATAAGGGGTCGGGCGGGCACACGGTGAAGTGTGCCCGCCCCTTGCTCAATCGGCTAGAAGCCGAGAGCTAGGTCGAGCCTACTGCTCGCAGAAGGCGTCCCACGCGAAGCCGGCGCCGAAGGGGTCGCCGACCGGGTGCCAGCGGAGGCGCGGGCAGCCGGGGCGCGTGTAGCGCGGGACGTCCTGGTTGCCACCGGGGATCCAGATCGCGCTGCCGTTGGCCGGGACGACCGTCTCGGTGCCGGCCTGCGAGAGGCAGGTCGCGGCGCAGATGCCGTTGGGAGCGCTGGTCTCGGTGCCGGGGGTCGGCGGGGCGATGGACCAGGCCTGGTCGCCGCGGATGTCGTAGCCGCGGCACTCGCGCGCCGTGGTGTTCGTGTTCGTGCCCTGGGCCAGCGTGAACCGCATCCCATGGCAGGTCACATCCTGGGGGGCCGGGATCTGCTGGCAGGTGCCGCCCTGGCAGGTCGAGCCGGGGCCGCAGATGTTCCCGCAGCCGCCGCAGTGGCTGTTGTTGAGCTGGGTCAGGACACAGGATCCGCCGCACTCGACGTAGGGGGCGCGGCAGTTGCTCACGCACAGGCCGCGGTCGAAGTTGAGCTGGCAGGTCTGGCCCGCGCCGCACACCACGCCCTCGCAGGTCGGGGCGCAGAAGCAGCCCCCGTTGGCGTTCGTGGCCGCCTTCTGGCCCGCGCCGCAGGTGATGTTGCACTGGGGCTTGGGCGGCGGCGTGCAGGACACCGAGTTCAGGGCGGTGTTGTAGACGCAGGTCTCGTCCGACCGGCAGCCGCCATTGTTCAGGCTGCAGGGATTGCTCCCGGGGGGCAGGGACTGGAGCAGGTTGTCGGAGCAGACGTTGCGCTTGTAGTCGGAGGACCACCCGCACCGCTGGCCCGCGACGCACTCGGAGGTGCTGTCGCAGCCGCAGAGGAAGCCGTGGGAATCGGTGGTGTTGTTGCCGACGGCGAGGATCGCCTCGGCGCCCGGGGCGCAGAGGGTGCGGTCGGGGCCGCACGCGGCGGCGAGGGCGAGACAAAGGACAAGCAAACCGCGAGTCATCGTGTTCATGCACTTCTCCAGGTTTTGGCCCAGTTCTTAGGCTGGGACATTGTCGGTTCGGGACATTCCACTTGCCTATAGTACTTAGGCAGTTAAAATTTCCCGAACCTGTTGTAAAGAACTTGTGGGTCTTTCAACCCTTTCAACAACCACGAAAGTTTCATCGTTGTTGAAAGGGCGAGGAGCGAGCTTCGACCGGTAGGAACCGGGAGCTGCTCCTCATGTGAGGAAGGGGGTCTAGAAGACGAGAGCCGCGGAGAGAACCGCACCGCCGGGGATCGGGGTGACGGACGCGCCGGAGAGCCGGAGGGGGCCGCTGCCGAGGTTCGTCAGGGCGTTGGGCGCCACGGTGATCGGCGGCTTGATCTGGTAGAGGCCGTCGTTGGTGACGTGCCACACGATGAGGCCGACCGCGACACCAGCGAGGACCGCGCCGCCGACACCGAAGCCGATCCCGAGCTTGGCCTGGCGGCTGAGGCCCTTGTGCTCCTCAGCCGTCTGGGTGAAGGCCTTCTGCAGGGCGGGGCTGTTCGCGAGGCGGGGCGGGGCGACGATCGGCTCGGGGGTGACGACGACCGGGGGCGGGGCGAGGGGCGGCGGGGGCGGCTCGGGGGGGGGTGGTGCGCGGGGGGGGGGGGGGCGCCGAGGGGCGGGGGGGGGCCCCCGCCGGGGGGGGGGGGGGGGGGCGGGGGGGGCGGCTCGGAGGGAGCCACGACGACGGGGGGCGCCGGGGTGGGCAGGGTCACGTCGATCGTGCAGGTCCCGGCGGCGATCTCCGCCTTCGTGCACTTGATGACCGTGGTCTTCATGCCCGCATCGTCCGCGCGGGCGATGCCAGCGGTGAGGACGAGAGCGGCGGCGATGAGGGAGAGCGTGCGGATGGCCTTCATGATGGACTCCTTCATTCTGTCAGTGAGCCGTTACAGTCCCTGCGTGGGGACCAATCTGTTTTTCGCAAGACAGGGCGTTTCTTACTTCAACGATATTGAAGTTAAAAATGTCCTGTCTTGCGTTTGTAAAGAGCAACTTCACTCACTTTTTCTGCATCATCGTAATGCTGAAGAAAAAGCGAGGTCGACCAGGAGTCTCGAGCGGTCGGCGATTATATCGCCAACCTCTACGTATGACTCCCGGTCGCTCGATCCCCCGCGCCAATATGCGCGGGCGACCTTCACACTATCCTATACCAACGGCAGCCGTAGCTACCGCTTCTCGACCGTGGCGTCCGCGGGGGTGCGGACGAGCACGTTGACCGTGCCGCCGTCGTTCTGGGCGAGCTTGGGGGCCTTGGTGGCGCGGCGGGCCTCGATCTGGGCGAGCTTGGTGCGCGCGTCCATCTCGGCCAGGGCGTCGAGGTCGGCCTTGTGCCCGGTCCTGTACTCGAGGTAGTCGACGCGGCGGACGAGACCGACCGTCTTCTTCCCACCGTAGACCGTGGTGCGCAGCCGGGCGAGGAGCGCCCTGTCCGCCTTGGTGAAGGCGGGACCGTCGACGACGGTGGTGGTGGTGTCGATCTCCGTCGTCGTGCTCCGGCTGAGGCTGCGGCCGGCGTCGATGCCGCTGCTGCCGGAGAACGGGGTGCCGCTGCAGCCGGTGCTGAGGGCGATGGCGAGGGCGGCGAAACCGAGGGCAATCTTGGAAGCGTTCATGGGCGGCTCCTTTGTCTCAGTGATCCGTAGCAATCCCCGGCGTGGGGATCAAGTTGGTGCTTGCTGTCCGAAGACAGGGCGTTTCTTTCTTCAATCTATAGTAGATTCAAGAGAAAGATGTCCTGTCTTCTTTCAGAAGCAGTGTAGAATAGTGTGATATTGTAAAGAACGCGTTGGTTTTAAAAAAACTCCCTAAGTGTAGAGAGGATATAGCATCAATTTGGGCCGGTGTCTAGGATACGTCTCTCTTACGTATACTAGTCTCTTTTTGAGGTAACGACATACTATAGCATACTTTTTGGGTTTTGTCAAGGGCTGCAGCGCGTAAAAACAGTTTTTTGGCTAAAATAAGGCTTTTTTTGCTACTTCACAACCCCACCCAAACTCTTTACCAGATCTAAATAAAATAAAAACACCTTCCACGAGGGTGGTAAGGTGTTTTTTATATATACTGAGGGCAAGAGCGCTAATTCGATAAAAACCATCAATCTTACTCTTCTCGCTGAACTTCTAAAAAGGCTTGGGGGTCTTCATAGACCTTTTCTATATTGCCCTGGAGGTCAGCTTTAACCAATCTTCCGCCGCTCATTGAGAAAAGCTTGTCTGAATAGGTCGAAAACTGCCAAGTACCGGCTGACCGGTCAAAGACACAGACCCCGCGGCTACCATTAGCCGCAAAACCCACATTAGGATCTTTAGGTGCCATAATCAAACTAATTTCTCGTGCGACACTATGCAGCTTAGGATCAGCATCAAAAATCGCAAACCCAAGAGCTTCAGTATCTTTACTAGAAACATTAAACCGTTGCAGTGCTTCGGTGGCACTGGCCTTAACTCCCGCATCAAGCGGCTTTCCATCTTCAATCGCACCGCTCACCCGGTCACGCCAAGCCGCAAAAGCATCCATAATACGATTCTTGGAAAAACCGGCGCCGGTAAGGTCAACTCCATTAATCGAACGCTCGAGAGCCGCTTCCATTCTACTCAAATTCCTTTCCGCTGTTTGCGCATCCATCCCCCATCCACCCTGGGCAGCTTCTGAACCAGCTGCAGTTTCTAGGGCGCGGGAACTAACACGAGGAGCACGGGCTTCAACCGGAGCTTCTGCTTTTGAATCAACTCCCCAATCATGTTCTTTTTGCGGATGGAACGCAGCCACAACCGTTTCACGAGGAGTAGTTCGCAACGCCTCCGCCGCCGGAGCACGTTGCATTGCCTCAGCCGTAACTGAACCAGACGAACTTGGCACCATGTCAGTGCGACTAGCGACAAGGGTAGAGGTATCAAAATCTTCGAGACCACCGTTCTCTTTACCCGCTTGATAGAGCGCATAGGCTTGAGGGTCTTCCATAGCAAACATTTCTTCCAAATGCCGTATACTCTCGGCCGCCGAACTCGAGCCGGCGAGTTTCCAGCTGGCTGGCGGTGACATATCACCGGCATCGTCCAGGGCATCATTATCTTTATATACTTCATATGCTTCTGGATCAGCATACCCAAGCTGCTTGGCATACGCTTCAACCGCCTGAGCAGACGACACGCTGGATTTTCCAGCCTGAAGAACACCATGACTTCCACCAGAACGGTGCAGCAGCGTTGCCGTACCTTTGCCACCCAAAATTGGGTTACCATCTTTGTCAAAGCCATACAGACGCAAATCATTTCCGCGCAAACGTAAATGGTCACCATGTTTCTGGGCAAGGGCATGTTGGTACTCACTTGTTGCCTTAGCTTTGAAGACATCATAAACGCCGCTTGACTTCTTACCCATCGCTGCCTGGAGCGCTTCAGCAATTTTTTCCGCACTGGGTTTTGAACCCAGGTGTACGCCTTTGAGGTGTTCCAAATGACGACTACTAAAATGTTGATCGCGAACAAAACCGGCCAACTCTTCTTTACCAGCTCCGGCATCCACCATTGCTTTGAAGGTATACATTTTAACGTCCCCAAGTATTCGTTCTGCTACACCATTATGGTTGCCGGCATCCGAGAGCTTAAGAATATTTTGAAATACTTCCGGATTATTGCGAAGGCTGGGGTATTTAAGCAGACCGGCCAAAAAATCTCCTTCTGGTTTACTCAGATGGTTTTCTTGAGCAAAATTATTAAAAGAAAATTCTGGCGCACCATCAAGTAGCCGAGAAGTATCATGCGAGGTACCAGTTACATAATCGACCGCAGTGTGCCCCGCATCATACGCATGCCCCACGCCACGGGCAAACGTAGCGGGGATATTGGCAACACGGTCTGCATTCTGGGCAATATTGCTACCCATTTGGTCAAGTGCGCCTTCGGCACCTCGTTCTTTAATCGCATTAATGAGCGATTGGAAACCTTCACTACTCGTTGGTGCATGACCATCAAGCGCTTGAACACTGATACCAAAGACAGACAGAGCCTGACCCCACGCAGCCACACCTTCAATACCACGTTGCGCCACCGAACCTTCATTTTTGCGGCCTCTGAAGAGCAAAGCATTAAACGATTCGCGCGCAGCAGTTCCAACAGTACTGGCATACCGTTTAGCAGCATCTTTTTTAGATTCACCCGCCGCCCCGCCTTTACGCTCAAGACTTACCCGTCGCACTGCTTCATAGGCACTCATACCAGCGTAGGCAACTGCCCGAACCATTGGTAAACCAGCTGCAGTAAGAATGGCGTTAACACCATCACGAACCAAAGCCAATTTGTTGGCCTGGTTACGTACATGACGCTCAAGGAGCGCTTGGGTTTTTTTGAGCAAAGCAGCTTCGGCAGTTTTTTGGGCTTCACCGTAGCTTGTAACGATATCCGTCAGCGATTCAAACAAAACAGCGCGCTCGGCCGGAGCGATATTTTTTGCCCCCGCGATCATGTGTTGCAAAGTATCTAATTTTGCTTGCACGCGCAGCTCAGCGTCCGTGTCCTGAGCACGACGTTCTTTCATGTCACGACCAAGCGCAAGCACCACTTCATCGATCTGAGGTTGCAGTTGTTCTAATTCTTCTTCAGCCTCGCGACCGCCCTTATAGTAAGCAGCAACATCTCCCCTGCCCTCACCAACATACCCCTTAACTTTATTTTTTAATTTTTCACCCCCGACCATTTCAGCGACACGGGCAGCAGCAAGCGGAGACGCACCGATCCAATCAAAAACTGCCTTTGCCCCCAGAGCGCGCATCGGCACATCGTACAAAATTGTTTTAGCTGCTTTTTTCTGAACTTCTTTGCTAGAAAAGACTTCTTTAATCCGACCCCAAAAACCTTTTTTCTTTGGCGGCGCTGGTGGTTCGGCAAATACTGGTGTGTGGGGAGCAGTGTTACGGGCATCAGGATCATCAAAAACCGGCGTATGAGGAGCGGTGTCACGAGCATCAGGATTAGTGTCATTAAACACTGGAGTATGCGGCGCAGTGTCCCGGGCATCTGGTTCATCATCCATAACTGGTGTGTGTGGAGCAGTATCACGGGCATCGACTGGTTTTGGCTCGGAAGCCACATCGGGGACAACCGGATTAGGTTGAGTATCACGGGCATCAACCGCCTCGTCTAGTTCGTCTGTCTGGACCCGCGGAGCTAATTCCGCCAGCGAATCAATAACCTGGCGTTTGAAACGCCCGTACTCGTGAAGGTCGGACTGGCTCGCTTGTCCCTCTTGATTCTTTTTAAACAAAGCCAACGCCTCAAATGTAGCATTTTTTAAATCCCGTCTTTTTTGGATGTCTTTGGCGGTATGACGCGGATCTTTTTGTGCTACCAAAGACTTAATTGTAGCCTGCTGCTCCTTCCACCACGCCTCCTCAACCTCTTTTTCTTCCGCCTCAAGCTCGAGCAACTCGTTTTCTAAAGCCACTACTTTTTTGGCATACTCAGCAATTGCCTGGTTGAGTTCACGTGGGGGAAGCCCCTCTTTTTGGTCATGGATCGCACCCCACTCTTTCAAGAGCCTGCGCAGGTCTTTCATGACATCCTTCACTGACTTAAAACGCTCATTCAATTCAAACAGGGCCTGCAGGTGCTGGTCGCTACGGTCACCTTCATTCAGCTCTTTCACCAGCTGCACATGCAGTTTGAACTCAGGGGTGATCAATTTTTTTTCAGGGCTCGCCATAAAAACGTAGTAATAAAACTAAAGGCTACTTAATTTTTTTTAAAATTTTGCTCACTTTCGCCCGGTCGAGTGCTACAGTTAGCTGCCGCTTGAGGGCTTCCCCGTCTTCACGCGTCTCCGCAATCTTATTTTTTAATTGGCTCACTTTTCTGCCAAGCGCCTGAGCCTTTGCTTTTATTGGCTGGGATACATTTTTTGACATAGACATCTAAGCAGGCATTAAAAACTAAAGGGCTACCCCGGTTATCTTCTCAAGCGTAAAGAGGACGCTATTACGTTCTTTAGCAGCTTGTTGGACAGCCTCAGCAAAAGCTTCTTGAAAAACCTTGGCTGCCTCAGTTCCTTTGATACCTGGTTGCCGGGACTTTCTATATATCGCGTCAGCCTTCGCCAGCTCACGGCCAAACGTAGTTAACCCTTGGTCAATTTCTGGGAACGAATCACGCAAGAGGGAGAACTCAGTCATAAGTTCATTCTTGTCACGTACTAAACTATTATAGAGAGTGATTTTTTCAGAGTATTCTTGCTCAGCTAATTTCTTAACACCATCACGCAACCAATCAATCGATATAGAGTCGAGCGATTCCGCATTCTCAGCGACTTGTCTTTTAAGATCAAGGTCTTTGACCGCGCTCTTAATTTCCCGTTCCAGACGAGCCAGTTCATCGGCATTCTTTGGATCAGCCGCTTCAAAAGCAGCAACCAAAGGCGCAACTTGCGCATCATACAAGCGGCGGAGTAAGCGGGATGCGTCCCGCTCATCAGCTTCTTTGCCAGTTATTTTTTTGAATGTAAATGTTTCAATATTTTCACTCAATGGCCGGTAATACGTTCGTTTGAGATTACTCAAGAGACTCGCTTTATTCTTTTCTTCCGGAGACAGCTGTTCAACTTCCGGCATATCAGTCCGATCCTTTGCCGGCCGACGCATTTCATTCGCCACCCCACTCGTATAGTGCGTACTTACTACATCCCCTCTGCGCGCAGCGATACTAGCCGCTCGGCGGTCAGCATCGTCCTCCTCATCTTCATCCGGAACAATCAGTACTTTTTCAACCGGTTTTTGCAGCTTTTCAATCCGCTGGCACGCTTTTCTGGTTTCGCTGGCCAGCTGGGCAGCTTTCCGCTCTCCCAGATTCTCAACATTAAGGGCGTACAAATAACGGGCTCTGACAATTTTCTCAGTGTTTGTTTTTTTTGCGAGATCAAAACTTCCATCCTGAAAATTTGGTGAGCTAAGCAGGTTTTCAGCGGCCCGACTTATTTCCACAAAAGTAAATTGTAAATCTTCGCCCTCATCTAAAGCTTTAAAAATAGGATCAATATGACTAACCACCTTCATTTCATTTTCAACTGACCGCTGAGATACCGACTCAACTTTCGGTGCCGGTTCAGCGCTCTCTCGAGGAGTCGGTGCTACGTCTGGAACTGCTTCTTCCAGCGCCGCTTCAGCCGTCATAAAAATATCCTTTGCGTGCTCTGCAAACTGATTAGCTTCAGACCGACTTCGACCGCCAAAATGTTTAGCCACCAAAAAAGCACCAAGAGCAACGATATTTGCATCCGAGTCCGCTTCACTTCCCTTTTCAGGAAAAATTTCCCTGTCCTCCAGCTGCTCCGCCTGCTCAATTATATCCTGAGCAGTTGAAACAGCCTGTTCTGGATCTTTAGAAATAAGCTGGCGAATGCACTTATCCATCATTGATCTAAACTCAAGTTCAGCTTGTTTACCTAGGGCCTCCGCTTCAGCCTGTTCAACATCTGGATTGTCCAAGAACGCTTTCCAGTAACGAGCCTCACCCACAGTAAACGCTGGATCTTGAAACGGTTCTTCAGGACTTCTTCGTGGTCTGGTTTTAACTTTTTTTTGCTGCTCTGCAGAAAGCGCATTGAATACTTCAATAGCATCAGCTAAAGAAAAGACGTGCGCCCCCGCACTCTCAGTTTCGTGCGACTCAGCTGGTGCGGGATGTTCCGGGTGCTGAGCCTTATACTCCGCTTCTTCTGCATTTTTTTGAGCTGCAGCGTCATTAAAACCTGGTTTATTGCGAACCAAGGGTACTTCTTTTGATTTTTCGACTTTTGGCTCCTTATCTTTGAAATGAGCCGCTGCTTGGCTAGCAAAAACTTTAGCATCTGCATCTATCCCTTTATAGGGTGTTTTGTACATCTTAAAAAACCAAAAAGCACCAACCGATACCTGTTGCTCCGGCGAAGTCGCTTTGAATGTCGACATGAGTCCTTTGGGGGTTGATTTTGCCTTTTCAATCATTTCGTCGGCCACTGCCAAAATATCTGCCGGGTTATCAACTAGAAAACGGGCTTTTATTTCATTAAACCGTGCTTCACCTTGCCGATCTTTTTGTTCGGCCTTTCCTTTGGTAAAGTGATCACGCATGGTACGCGCCAGTGCTTTCGCTGCATCCGGAGGCAAACCATTTTCCCCAAAAGCGTACCAATAACAACCTGTCGCCAAAGTGTCTTCTTCATTTCGAGGATCACGAATAGTTTGTCCGCCGACAGTCCGAGCCAATTCAATAGATGCTTTGGCTTTTTCAAGTGTAAAAGCACCGCTTTCAATCTCGGCTTTGATCCGGTCAAAAATTTGTTCATCGGTTTCATTTTCAGCTCCAGTTTCAACCGACTCCTCCTCAACTTGAGGGTCAACATCAGGCGAAGCAATTTGTTCTACAACCCGTTTTTGTCGAGGAGCCTCTTCTTGCACTTCGGACTCTTCCGGTTCCGGGGCAGCAAAGGCTGGTGATTGGTCTTGCTGTTTCTTTAGAATAAGGCGGACGGTCTCAACCACCTCTCTTTGTGCTTTTGGATAGGTCGTCAAAATTTCATGTTCGGTAATCTGACCAGTCTTTAATTTTCCAACCAAAACTTCAAATTGCTTTTTACCCGCGGCCAAATCTTTGCGCTGCCGCTTTGAAAGATTGTATGGCGCCAATTTTGCTTCTTCTCCCTGGAGCCAGGTTTCGGCTCCCGCAGCCGTTAATTGTTCAGCCGGTTTTTCAACACCGGTAAACTTCTGGGCATCTTTTGGTGTTGGAAATTGTTTCATGATATGTTCGCGTGCAGCAACGAAATACTTCTCTGCCTGCAACAAAAGTTCTTTTCGTTTCTCTTGCTGGTCTTCACCAACCACATCGGTAAGCAAATCATACAACGCAGTCAACTCATCGACTAACCGAGCCTGCTCAGCCGAGAGAAACCTAACTTTCTCACGCAAATGGAGCGCTGTTTCAAGCACTTTACGGTCAGGATTACTATGTTCTCGGGTAACTAAACGCAAAACCTTATCCTGCAGCGAAACTTCTCCACCACCCTCCTTACCAGGCGCTTTTTTAGGCATACGCTGTTAGTTATTTTTCTTAGGAATAGATTGCTTAATAGACTGGAGAAGAGCTGCCCGTTTTTCATTTGAAACCGCCTCAAGCAACTGGTGCTTCAAAACCAAACCTTGGCGGTGGAGCGTCTCAAGTTCAGCAATCTGCTCCGAGTACAAAGCAACCTGCTCCTCTGGAGTAAGTCCTTTCTCTGGTTCAGACGTGGACGGTTTCATTGCATCGCTATCAAGCATAGGTTATATTCTAACGACCGCTTACCTTTTTCTGCAGCTGATCAAGCTTCTTAAGCGTATCACCACTTGCCTTATCCATCGCCTGGTTATACTCGTCTTCAGCTTGAACCAAACCCTCTTTGACCACAGCATCATTCGGGTCTTTTTGTTGAAGTACATGCTGAGCTTCAAGGGTGACAGTTAATTCATCCAGCTGCTCTGGCGACATCTCAGGGAGCACCGTGAGCAAGGCTTCTTTTTCTTCATCACTCAAAAGTTCGGACTTGGCAATCAAAAAGCCCAGCTTTCGTCCCTGGGAAATCGCCATCTCCTCAAATTCTGGTAAGGAGTCATCCGAAAAAGGGGTAATCTGGGCCATAAAAAAAGGTAAAAAATGAATTATCCATTAGTATAGCACTCTTTTTGGTTTTTCAGAAGTTTTTTTACCAAACAAACGAGCATACCATCCTGCCAGCTTTATTTGAAGGCATCTTTATACACTCCCGCAGCATAGCCTTTTACTACTTTAATATGCTTCTTGTGTTTGCTCGCTTCAGCAATTTTACCAAGCAACTCATCTAGCTGGTCGACATTTGTGAATTCAAAAGTGCCTTTTTCTGGATTAATCTTAACCATGGGCGTCAGGTCAGCAGTCTTAAAGCCGGCCGTATCTTTACCACGCAAAAGCTGTTTAAGCACTGCCGCCACCCAAACGATCCGGCCTTTATCATCGGCCAATTTTCCGAGCATTTTAAGCTCTTTATTGCGCTCATTCACAAAGTGAACCAGCTCAGCCTCATTATCACGCTGTACTTCAAAAGCAACCATTCCTGGTACTTTGTGTTCCAGCGTACGAACCGGCCCTGCTTGGGGCTCCACTGCCCGGCCTTGCACAACGGGTTTTTCAGCCTGGCGCACCTCGCCCGTTCCCGACAAACCAAATGCGACCAACGCCGCGCCGCGCAGCCACTTACCTACTTTACTACTTGCAATCTTTGAAAGAATTCCGCGTTGTTCTGGCAGCTCCACGTGCACAACCTGGATAGCGAAGCTTTCTGGTTTAAGTTCGCGAAAAATTTTAGTCACTTTAACCCCCACATCTTCTTCAATCGTATAATCTTTGGTTGCGTTATTACGTTCTGTTGCAAGATTAAACAAAGCCTTTTCCAAAGCCTGACCGCGGTACCGCTTGGATAATTTCTCAACTTCATATACAGTGACCAACTTCCAAAATTGCTTGGTTGCTTGAATAACCTGGTCATGATCTTTACCTGTAACTGAACGCATCTCAATCTGTGGATCCACTTCCACACTCTTACTTTCAGCCTTAATCGGCGTTACTTCTGCCTGGTCAACGACACTCACCTGTTTACCATCCCGAATCATCAAAACCCCTGTATCACCCCACGAACCAAACGTTACTTGCCCCTTAGCGTCAAGCGTGGTAGCTGCAACTGAAATACAGTCACCCGGCTTAACAAATCCGTGGGCGATTTGGTGGGTCGCCCCAAAAGCGGCTTCAAGCGTAAAATGGTCTTGCTCCCTCAAAGCTAAACGCAAAATATCTTGGCTGGCACGTAAGGCTTTTGCCGTACTGGCTTCAGTAACTGCACCACTCAGTGTTCCGTCAGACGCAACTTCGCTCACGATTGCAGTATAATTAGACCTGAGAGGTTCGACACTCTCTCTTTCAACCGGCGAAACCCGCGAATATACAAAATCCTTACCACCCGTAGAACTCGTACCAAAGATACTTCCCGCCGAACCAACGCGCACTTTTTTTTCGTCGCGCGACGGAAAATCTTCTACAGGGCCTTCTTTATAGTACGCTGCATCATACCCCTCTTCACTCAAAGCAGCCACCAACTCACTGATACCCGCCTTCTCTTCAGGGGTAACCACTGTCGCTTCCATGTCGATCTCACCTGCCGCAGTTTCTGTTGACCTAGTTTTTTCGACAATTACTTCTGGAGCGTTATGTTCGTCGATCAAATCATCAAAGGCCATGCCTAATTCTACTTTCTGGTTTTCACTAAAAGGTATTTCTCGTCCTCCCGTCGGCGGTTCATTAGTCGGACGAAGCGGAACAACGAGGTCGGGGGTAGGCGGAAGTTCATCGGCATCACGAGACATTTGCGCAGGGATTTCCGTGTCGTCATCTTCAGTCGCCGAAGCTATTCCGGGTTCTTTGGATCGGTAATTAAATTGGACATTACCCTTAAATACCCCTATTGCATTTATAATATCGTGACCTGTTTTTAAGTGTACCGGGGAATTCTCTTTACCGCCGATCTTAGTTTGAAGCATTAATTTGGCTCCTTCTTTATACAAAACAAAAACATTACTCTTGCCATAACCAAAAATAAGCAAGTTACGGCCCCGAGCCGGGTACCACGGCTTCTCAAAAGGCAGCGACGGATTGGTGGGAAGCGTTAGATCAACTTCCTTGTCACCAACATAGACAATATCTCCCCTACGCTCCAGCTCTTTTTTAGGCGTCTTTTTTTTCTCCGGCTGGGCGTGGTCTACCACCGTAGTATCTAAACGTTTTTCTCGCTTGATCCCAATATCTTGTAGAGTAGAATCTATTTCCGAGCGCCCACTAGGGATCGGGGTGCTTTCGGAATCAGCAGACGAAAACACCGGCCGCATTTTTTTCGGACGCTCAAAAACGGGGGTTGGTGCATCATCAAAATCCGTAGTGTCAAACTGAGGATAGTGGCGCGCAGATGATTCTGCGTCAGGAGAAGCTAATTTCTTCATAAATTTAAGAGGTATGATTGGCTGAAGCCCTTTTTGCAGCCTTAATTAGCGGTTTAATAATTTTTCGACTGAACCTTTTGGCGTGCCGAGGATTATCAGTCATAATTTCCTGTACTAACCCAGAAACGAGCGCCTGGTCAACTAGCACCTTCCCTTCTACTACCACATTATGTTGCCCAGCCAGCGACTGTAGATGTTCTTTCACAAAAGCAGTGATTTGCGTGCGATCATATCTTTTCTTACCACGCTCACGTTGCAGGTCTTTATCCGCAAGGATCGCCTGATCAACCAGCGTTTCAACCAGGCTCTTTCGCACCAACTCAGCTCGCAGATCCTCAGCATGTAAAGATTCAATTTTTTTCACCTCTTCTTCCCCTCTCTTTTGAGCAATAAGTGCTGCTGGACGTTCATTGTTCTGCTGGGCAGTTTCGGGAGTAGCCAAGAGGCCGCCAGCAAAGCCAAGTGCAAGCAGTGGTCGCTTAAAACGCTGGACTAATCTACCGAGTGGAGCTAGGGGTACAAATGGTGTAGCAACACCATTCCAGCGTGCGGATTTATTTTTTTGGTCTGCGACCCATTCACGATGAGCCAACTCATCTGGCGTAATTGTCCTAATGACTGGCGCATGTTCTTCGTTTGTTGGCACTACCACTTCCTCTATAAGCGGGGAATCATCGTCCTCATCATCAGCTTCAACCTTCTTCTTTGCATAATCAGAAGCGGGCAAACCACAAGTGCGGAAAAATTCTGCGAGCGCCTGAGCAGATCGTTCTACCGCCGCCCGTCTGACTTCATAGAACCACTTACCATCTGTTTCTCTTCCTTGTTTAAAAATAATTTCTATTTTTTGAGGCTGAGGATCATTGGGATCGATACTGGCATTAAAAGGATACAATTCAAAAATCAGCTTGTTACCATAACTGATCTGGTCAGAATGCGCACCGTGGATTATCCGGGGAAGCTCCGCAACATCAGTGCGCAGAAGTGAAACAGCTACACCCTCAACTACCATCTGCTGGCCATCCTCACTAAACTGGTAGGCTCGCTCCCGTTTTTCGACCTGTTCTTTCTCTCGTTTTTTATACCCGTACTTCGATTCCAATAAATTATTAATAAATCGGTCTAATTGACGTATTTTTGTTTCACACAGTTTCATCCGCCCGATTCGAGCCGGTCCTTCTACCGTCAGAGTCGGATCCTTATCGAGATCAGCCAATAAAAAAGCAATCTCAGCAACTTTGTCTTGATAATGTGTATTTTCTAACACCTGGGTGTGCTGCCCGTCATACAAACCCTGCTGTATTTCCTGAAAGGTTCCTTGCAGACGTTCAGTCAAGGTAAGTTGCCGAGGTTTCTCTAGTTCTTCACCAGGATAATAATCTCCTGATTCAGTGAGCATACTGCTTGAACCTAAGAATAGTTTAACCTTTCGAGCGAACCACCCAGAGGGCTGCTAAAAAACCACCCACCAAAAAACCAACCGCTCCATTCAGGACAAAATTAGGACGTGCCGGAAGAAGCGAGACAAGCGCGCTGTCCACTTGCTTGATCGCAACATCGCCACCGCTATATTCCCACCCGTGTGCCGCCAGTGTTTTTGTAACCGCCGCAGATAAAGCCAGAGCGTTGTCTGGCCCAACGGCATAAGCAGTAACTTCGAGGAGGCTGGCACCATAGACCATCTGTGCCCGGACATCTTTCTGCCATTTTTTACGCCGCGCACGGTCGTCAAGGTTTTTCCAAGATCCAGCTTGAAATACCGAGGCATTTTCACCTACAACTTTATCGTAAAAATCAGTTGTTTTCATGATCTGCGCCAAATCTTGACCAACTCGTTCGGCTGCTTTGGCCTGGGTATAGGGGTCAACACCTGTTTTGTCCCGCGAAATGATAATGACACGACTAACAGCGCTATATTGTTTAGGAAAAATAAAGCTTACCCCAACCGAAATCACAGCTACCAAAACCCCCCACGCGATAAGCGTCTTACTGTGTTTAAGAAGGAGGCTGAGCATACATTACTAAGGATTAGAAATAGGTAGAAAATTTAGGACAAGCGGAATCTTGGTTCCAGCACGCAGAACTACCGCTCGTACTTCTTTGTTGCTATACATAGTATGCCACAAAATTGGTTTGGTTACAATCTGACCATTCACCTCTAGAATAACATCTCCACGCTTCAACAGACTATTTTTTACAAGTACCTTTTGCACCAAAAAACCAGAAACGCGTTTGCCAGAAATAATGATTGGCTCATCTTCATCAAATAAACCCTCCACACCAAATGAAGGATAACGAACCCCTTGCCCACTGAGGACCGAAGTTACGATTGGGGCAAAAGATTCAACCGGTAAAATAAGGTTATTTTTGGCGATAAAACCAACCAACCGGCCTTGGCGTGAAAAAACAGGCGCACCAGCTTCAAACGAACGCGTAACCACATAGGCCGTTGTCGGCGCACTGTCGAGATGACTCAGCTCAAAAAGTGAACCATCCGTGGACTCAATCGCTGCCTGGGTCCACCTACCGTTCTCATGAACAAAAACATCATCACCAATTTTGGGCACGTCAGCAAATGCCACCACCCGGTCTTGGCTCACCACTTTTAAATACAGCAGTCCAGCAACGCGGTCAAAAAGCGTTTTTTCAAGTGGCAAGACTTGACCATCAGCATCAAGTACCTGCCAATTTTTAATAACACCGTCAAAAGAAGGGGTGTACATCACGAGCCAGCCATCAGTACTCAAGACGACGGCCTCGCCAACTTTATTTTTATCCGTCAGATAGCGTGTTTCGCCAGCCACTGAAGTATCCTTATAGACAGAAACCAACCGGTCACTGCTATCTTCGGCCACACGCCCTTCAAGCGGATTAACTACTGCACCAGCGTGGTACGCTGAAAAACTCCAGGTATCTCCCCCGCCATACCCTGGCCAGATCCACCCGAGTAAAATTGACGCGCCTGTGAGACCACCCAGGACTCCAAAAAAAGCAGCAATGAAAAAAAACTTCAGCCGCTCATGCCGGGCATGTTGTTCGATACTACAGGTTGGTGCCGGCAAATGCGGCGGCAAATGATTAAGTGAAGACATACAATAAAATTATTTCCAGCGAACAACAAGCGTCAAGAAAACGATCATGCCGAGCGCATTAAAAACCAAGAAAAACCACTGCTTACGCCACACTACCCCTTCGGCTGAAAGGTGGAAGCGGAATAAAAGCCAAAGGACATACCAAAGCCACGTAATAACCAGCGCTCCCTCAAAAAACCCGAGCGGTGAAACAGTTACGGCCCAAGCCGTCTCGAGTGTCAACAAAAAAATTGCCACCGAACTTTGCCAAAAACGTTTCCCAACAGGTAAGCCGTACTCTCGCCACCACCATGCGCTTATAGCCAACGTCGCAATTGATCCAGCGATTACTAGCCATCCAATATTAAAAAGGTACACACCAAATGCCTTACCGCCAATTATTCCACTCCAAATGCCGGACAACCCCAGCACAACCATAAAAAACCGCCATCGGCGCTCTGGTTTAAGGGCAAACGATAATTCTTGGTCAGTACTCGGCAATAACAAAAAGCTAATTGCCGGCAACAAAACTGCTGCCGCTTCTACGCCTTGACCTACACGGGCTTGGTCAATAAAAACAATATAAGCGCTGCAGCCAACGAGAAAAAAACCAAGTGAAACCCAGTGTTTGATACGGCTTAGGGCAGCTGAAAAAAAGATAACTCGGATAAGTAACATCCACCAGAAGAGCCGTATCCCGATCCACACCCCAAACTTCCACCACACGTCAATTTGCGGCAAAAAGGTAAGCCAGACAAAACCAAAAACCACTTCAATGGCTACTGCCAGCTTGGGATGCAAGGAAAGATACGGAAATTGCTTCATACGAGAACAGTATACCTCGAAGGATGTAAAAATGGAAGCGTAAAACAGTCCTAGAAAACTGTTTTTCTCCTTAATGTACTAGGTTAGATTTCCTAATACGCTAAGGAGTCAGGCTTGCCGAAGCGGACAGCGTTCGGCAAGCGTAGCATGTTGCCCCAAGATCAAGGATCACTGGAGCAAGGACGTTCTAGTTGATGGCCGGGATACGCATCTCCACCACATGTATGAAACAGATGTGATGGTCGATATTGTTCGGCACATGGAGAACGACATCGCTGATCTTACGGAGCGGAGGATTACTACCCTCGGCCAGACCCATAGCCTTCTGACGCCCACAGCCCGTCAGTTGGTAGGCGACATCCTGAGGAATCGCTCTCGACGGCACGAAGGTGACAGCGACCTCGGAGTACTGGTCAGCGGGGGACGGGCAGGTCCGCTGGAGAGCGAAGCCAAGGGTCTGTGTGTCACTCTCATCCAAAGGCACGGCATAGGGCGTAGCCCCGGCCTGCAGGTCGACAGACCAGCATCCGTCACCCGAAGATACGGTCACATTGCCGTAGTGGATGGGTGGCGGACTCGATTCAAAGGCCCGCGGACCACCGGCACAACCGGCCAATAGACCGAACACAAAAACGAGTTTCTGAACACGCATCGCTTCCTCCCGAACTGCTTCAAGCGCAGTAGCATAAGGCTTGCATAAAAACCATCTTTTGTCAAGATAGTGCCTTAAAATCTAAGTTTGCTTTTTAACCAAAATAATGCTAAAGTGAGCCAATTATCCCCTATGCCTACCCTAGCCGATAATAAAAAAGCCCATTTTAACTATGAAATCCTCGAAAAAATCGAGGCCGGTTTGTTATTAACCGGCGGCGAAGTAAAATCAATCAAATCCGGCCATATCAGCCTCAAAGAGGCTTTTGTCAGCTTCCATAATAATGAAGCGTACCTTACGAACGCCCACGTCCCACCCTACCTTCAAGCTGGACCCCAAAAAGACTACGACCCCACCCACAGCCGTCGCCTCTTGCTCCACCGCAAAGAAATTGAGTATTTACGCACCAAGGCACTCGAAAAAGGCTTGACAATCATCCCTTTAAGCGTGTATACTAAAAGTCGCCTTATCAAAGTCGAACTCGCAGTTGCCAAAGGTAAACATACCTACGACAAACGTGAGTCGCTTAAAAACCGAGACATTGATCGGGAGTCAAAACGCCAAATCAAAGAACTCTAAAGGGAGTGCTGGGTTTCGACAGAGACAAGCTGATAGAGTCGCGTATCGAGACGGCCTCAGGTCTCGTTAATAGTTGGGGCAACTCAATAAGTGCCAACTTATTCTCCAAAGCCAAATCTGCTCTAGCTAACGCTTTCAGCACCTTTGCGCCGGCAATGGCCTAACGGCCGTGCCCATCAGACAAGGCCACACCTGGTAACTTTGTTCTGGTGTAAAAACACCAGGAGTAGCGTTTTTACCACCGCTGATTGGATAAAAACGTGAAATTGATTTCGGCTTACTGTTTGCCTTTTGGTTCTCTTTTCAGGTAGACAGGACACCAACAAGAGGACTACATACCGTAGACGCTCTAGCCCCGTGTTTTTGGACGCGAGTTCAACTCTCGCCACTTCCACTGAACAAACGAAAAATTAAAAGCTAAAAGCTAAAAATGACCGGGTCGCCAAGGCGACACAACTATTTTATACTTTTTGCTTTACACTTTAAACTTTTATGCGCATTTCCCGTCGCGGAAAAAAAGAAGAACCAAAAAAGATCTACCAGTTCAACGAGGGCATTCAGGCCCCTAAACTTTTGGTTCTTGATACTGACGGCTCCAACCTCGGCGTTATGACTACCGCCGAAGGAGTCCGCTTGGCGCGTGAAAAGGAATTAGATTTAGTAGAGATCAACCCGAAATCCGATCCACCAGTTGCCCGCATCATTGACTTTGGTCAATTCCGCTACACCCAAGAAAAAGAGCAGCGTATCCGGAAAGCCCACCAGCACGTGGTGGAAATTAAGGGTATCCGCCTGTCACTGCGTATCGGAACCCACGACATGGAAATCCGTCGCCTCCAGACGCTTAAATTTTTGAATAACGGCGACAAAGTCAAAATTGAAATCATCTTGCGTGGTCGCGAAATGCAACAATCTGCATTGGCTTTCGATAATGTCAAAAAATTCATTGAAAGCGTCAACAAAGAAGTTGCTACCCGAGTCGAACAACCTACCGAAAAACAAGGCAACAAAGTAACCGCCATTATTGCCAAAGCTTAAACCATACAGGCCTTAGGACATCGAAACACTTGTTTTCATGTTTTAATGCTTTAATGTTTTAATGAATATGCCTAAACTGAAAACGCACAAAGCGACAAGCAAACGCTATAAAGTCACGAAGACAGGTAAAATCGAAAAACGCGCTGCCGGCCAAAACCATTTCAACGGTCGTGAAAACGGCAACACCGGCCGCAACAAAAAATCAGACGTGATCATGAGCACTACCCTCAATCGCATCATGCAAATTAATTTACCGAACTAAAGTACCGCTATGACCCGTATTAAAGGTGGTCTCATCCACGCCAAACGCCGCAAAAGCATCCTGAAATTGACCAAAGGTTACCGCTGGGGCCGCAAATCAAAACTCAAACTTGCCCGCACTGCTGCCAAAAAGGCTGAGCAGTACGCCTTTGACTCGCGTAAAATGAAAAAACGCACGAATCGATCGCTGTGGCAAATCAAGATCAATGCTGCTGCCCGCCAGTTAGGCGTAACCTACAGCGAACTTATGGGTGCGCTCAAAAAGCACAATATTGCGCTTGACCGCAAAATCTTGTCTGCACTCGCTGCAAAACACAAAGGCATCTTTGAAAAAGTCGTTGCGGCAGCAAAATAAGCCATTATCCACATTGCAATCATTGACAGGAAAGACACTGGCTGCTAGTATAAACAAGCTAAAAGGCCCTGAAATGTGTTTGGTAATCTGGTATTGAGTACCCCCTCCTTTACTCTTACCTATTACCGAACACTTCAAGGGCCTTTTATATTATTCCAAATACCACGGGTACATTGCGTCATTCCCGCACAGGCGGGGACAACAATTTTATACACCCCACAAACAATTGACAGAATATAACCAAACCTCTATAATCATAACGTTAAACCTGGGTCGGTAGTTCAATGGTTAGAGCACTGCCCTGTCACGGCAGAAGTTGCGGGTTCGAGTCCCGTCCGACCCGCCAAGCGGAAATATCTCGAAACTGAGGAGCCCCTACCATATATTGGAAGGGCTCTTTTAGTTTATACGTAGCCAAAATTTTATTTTCAATCGTAAGGTTCCAAAGTAGTTTTTCTACTATAGTTCGTTTTCCCACATCATCCTTACTCAAAAATTCTTTTTTCGCTCTGCTTGCGGTTAAAAAGTACTCTTTAGTAAGTTCCAAAGTATTAGTCTCCCCTGTTTGTTTTTCTTCCATTTTTTTGATCTGCTGCCGAGTTGCAACAATTTCATTACCTAAAGATTGCACAAGGGGCTTATAGACTGTTTCAGGGGTTGAACCGTCCAAATAGCTGTTCACAAGCCTCTCCTGCTTCCTAAGGGTCAAATCAAGCTGTTTTTTAAGGTTCTGAATAGCGGAGAAGGCATACTCTTCATTAAGTCCAATCTTCTCTTTGGCTGCCAAGTACATAATTTCAACCATTTCTTCATCAAACTGTACCTGCCCCAAAATATCACCCATCATTCCATCAACCACTTCAGAACGTAGATATTTCTTATGCTGGTCGCAAATGTTTTTACCATTGGTACAATAGTAGTAAGCATGTCCTTTTTTAAGCGTAGCTGTCAGCGCACAACCGCAAACATGACAATTCATAAATCCACGGTGCGTAAAGAATTGTTTTTTTGGCCGAGCTTTATAGCGACCACCTATAACTTCCTGTACTTGATCAAAAATTTCCTTAGTTATTAAAACTTCATGCTTACCAGGATAATGCACCCCATCCTTTACCATCATTCCATAATAAAAAGGATTTGATAGAATACAGTGAATACGAGTTTTACCAAGCTGTGTACCTCTTTTATTACGCAGACCTTTTTCGTACATGATTTGCGAAAGCTCGCGGATACCATAACTACCAGAAGCATACAATCTAAACATTTCAGTAATAAATTGACCCTGTTGAGAATTAAGAACAACCAAGTGGGAAGCAGGATCAAAAGAATACCCGAACGGAGGCATATATGGCCACTCACCGCGCTCAAGCTTGGCACGAAAACCACGGCGAACATTAACACTCAGATCATCGACATATTTTTTAGCCATTCCAAACTCTAGATTCATCATGAACTTTTCATCCGCCTTATTGGAGTACGATCGATCAAATGTTCTTATCTCATAAAGTTGACCCTCATCCATTTGCCATAACAGCTCTCCCCCATCCTTTGGGTTTCTGGCAAGTCGATCAAGCTTCCAAGCGTAAATAGTGCATTTATTTTTCTGGATGAATTTAAGCATTTTCTGAAATTCTGGACGCCCAGGAGCTTTAGCCGATTTATTCTCGGAGAATACTTCATCTAAAATAATACCATCACGCTCTACAAGGCGCTTCACTTCATTAAACTGCGATTCAATGGATAAAACCTGTCGATCGTCAGATTCTGTTGATTTACGGGCGTAAGCAATATATTTCATAATGGTTTTAATTGGGGCTAATCTACCACTAAGCCTCTAAACTTATCAAGTGCTTCAGGACTTTCATTCAAATTATAAATAGTTCTAGTAATCGTCCCTCTATACTCGTTTTCCCAAGAAAAGGTTGAAATAGCAGCATTTTTTGGTAATGATGTAATAATTAAACCAACTACGGCTGGGTCGCGATAGACATGCGGTTTAAAAAGACTCTTGCTTGTAAAATACTTCTTCCTACCTTTCAGCCTTCCGTCATGCATACTCTTGACCATATACTTTGTCAGATACTTCCCCAGGTCTTTAACACGACGTACAGACTTAACATTGATATTACCCTTACTCCAAATTTTACGCATTTCATCATAAACCATAACGATATACGGAAGGTTAAAAAATAGAACATGATAGTGTATCACTCCACCACGATTCTCATCCTGAAACTCAGGAACAACTAAATAGCGCAGGATATTCTTTTTAACACCTTCAATATAATAATTGAGCCTTTGAATGAAACTAGTAAACATCTCATTCGCAACAGCAAGATCACGGACATCAGCTTCAAACGTAAGTGTAATAAAAATAGGAAGACAGGGTGAGCCATCTGGCTTATACCACCTAGAGGCATTCGCATTAACGAGATGCCTAACAGTAGATTTAGCACGATAAGCCGATTTCAACTCATTTTCACGAGAAGTAGACAGACCTGTTTTATGACCTTTAGATTTCTTCCTATTAGTGGTGCCGTAAAAAGTGCTAATCCGATAAGAATCATGCTCGACTATATTCCCAGAAATTACCAATTTTTGATCAGTGATAGGCATAAAATTGTCGGGTTAAGTGTGTGTTAAATATAAATAACTGCCAGCGGTGTCGCCGCTGCGGCGGCGATGAAATGGCCGCGCTTTGTATGCTCCGCTACGCGGCCAATGCTTGATCCTTTAAGGCGGATGAGTTGGTGCCTTTGATGACGGCAGACCGTTACCGCCAGCGCAGCCGGCGTCAACGGGTTTACTGGTTGTATTTGCAAACGACAAAAAGAAATCACCGAGAACGTAGAGCTGATCGACCGCCTTGTCATTGGCAATAGGAATGCCATAGCGATTCCAAAGATGCTTTTGCAGACGTAAAATAAGTTCGGGGCTGAAGGAGGTCATAAAGAGGTTGATTTATAACCTCTATGGACGAAATTTCGCTTAAAACAAAAAAAGCTGCTTATTAAGCGGCTTACTAAAAAGAAAAGTATTAAAAAAAGAACGAGAAAATTCTCGCTCAGTTATTCGTCAAAGAGATCTTTATCACGGTAATCCTCTCTCATATCAGGCTCAGGACGTAAAGCAAACCTCAATTTATAAGTCCTATCCCCCTTTCTTATGGACTCAAACGGATCATCCTTAATTTGAAAAAATTCTTGCAACGCAGCAACGAGTTCTTGTTTACGTTTTCTTACCTTCTTTATTCTATCCTCAGTCTCACCTCGAAAATTATAAACCCCTTCGTTAGCTGATAATAACTGTAAAAAATCCCAGGCCTTTTTTGGTGCGAGACCTTTTCTTTGATCCACAAAACCCATTTGCTCATGGTTTGCTACAAACTCAGCACCCTTACATTTAACAATCACTTCAAATCCATTCCTAAAAGATAGCTCTAAATCCTCCCACTTGGTTGCGGAACTAATATTCAATTTTTTGATCGCTTCTGAGACGGGGACATTCTCTTGACTACCAAACTCTTGTTCTGCCATCCGATCAAGCAACTGATTATGGAAAATTTTTACAAATGGAAAAAATCGTGGCAGCTGTTTATTATCTGACCCATCCTCCAATCCAAACCATTTAATTATTTTCTGTACACGAGTCCGTTTAATTAGCACCTGTGCCCCAGGAGACTCTGCTTCAAGTAACGCACTGATCATTTTAGGCATGTCTCGGTATATTGGCGAAAACAAGAATTGTGCATGACGATAAGTCTTGTCCTTAATTTTCTTACTAAAATTTTTCTCCTCGTTTTCAATAATAGATTTTAAGGCTGGTACAGTACTAATAAAATTAAAATAGTTTTGCGTACGTACCAAAAATTCCCACCTACTTTTAGTAGAGGTCTCGGAAAAACGACGCTGCAGCTCTTCCTTAATTAGGGCCAAATCCGTCTTCATACCCGCTTATATTGGCCGAATAGGCTGTAAAAGTCAAGGTTGCGCCCAGGAACAGTTAGTGCTAATATAAGCACGACAATTTAAGCACCTAAACTTTGCCAAAAGCAAGGCATGGTGCGAAAACCGAATAAACATAGAGATGGCTACACCGTCTCTGGTATTGTTTATTCGGTCAGTAATCGAAAGGTTGCTGGGTTTCGCAAGAAGCCGCCAGGGTAACGGGGTAGCCTTTTTTGTTTGCAAAAAATAAACTCTATGAGCAAAGCCACACCTGAGGCGTTCGCACTTTATAATGCCCTTAGAGAAAGAAATATTGGGTGCAGACTCGAAGCTTGGGATGGATATAAACATATTGACCTGTCTATCCCATGGGCAAAAATAGATATTGAAATTGATGGTTTTCAACACTACATTAGCGCAAAACAAATTGAAGCTGACTTAGAACGGAGTTACTATTCAGCAACGAAAGACGATTTTTACACAATGCACATTCCAAACACTGCTCTACACAATAATTTGAATGGAGTAGCAGATGCAGTTGCTGTGGCAGCTCGGAACCGTTATTACAGAGATATTAGCGAAAGAGAAAATAAAAAGCTCTCTCGCAAATCCATGTATCTAGAACATGGTATCAAATTTTTATTGAAGTTGCTTAAGCGATTGATCTGATGTATTATAAGGCTTATATTTAAGCTAAAATTGGACTAAAAAGCTTTATGGACAACCCGAATCAACCATCAAATATAGAAGAGGATATTCCTAAAAAAATATTTGAAAAATTTTTAGATGAGTTGAAAGACACTCAAACAGCGGGTGATTTAATAGACGGACTAAAGACTGCGCTTATGAACGATGCAGGTTTTACAGAAAATTCTATTAAAGCAGCCCTCTTTTCGGAGGATCAAAATATATGATCCGTGCAGAACAGATAACCATACATGAATTTCGAGGTATTCGTGAGCTGACTATTAATCTTAATCAAGAAAACTTTTCTATTTGCGGCAGAAATGGCACGGGCAAAAGCGGAATTGTTGACGCACTAGAATTTGCACTTACGGGCAATATATCGAGACTAGCGGGTGAAGGCAGAGGTGCAATATCCTTAAAAGATCACGCTCCCCATGTAGACAGTCGTAACGATCCAGAAAAAGCCAAGGTCATTCTTACCGTTTTTATTCCTCATCTAAATAAAAAAGTAATAATTGAGAGGAGCGTAAAGCAACCCGCATTTCCTAAGATTAATCCAGCGGACAAAGATGTTTTAGAAACCTTACAGAAAGTATCTAGACACCCAGAGTTTGTCCTTTCTCGTCGCGAGCTTATTAAGTATGTGATCTCTACTCCCGGAGATCGAGCTAAAGAAGTTCAAATACTTCTGCAACTAAAAGATGTTGAGGATTTACGAGGAATTTTTTTAAAAATATCAAATGCTTGTAAAAGAGATTTGCCTGTTCTTGAACGAGAAAAGGAGGAGTCAAAACAACAACTACTACGAGCACTAGAAATAACTGAGTTTACACAGCTAAAATTATTAGACGCAGTTAACCAACGCCGAAAAATTCTCGGACTTGGTCCAATCACAGTGTTAAATTCAGCAACATCATTAAAAGATGGTTTAGTTGCGGAACTTCCCACAGCACAGACTAGGCATATTCCAAAAATTCAGGCCCTAGCGGACATACAGAAGTTACATGATATTTTTGCATCCATAACATCAGAAACTGAAAATAGCACTTACACAACTATTATCAAAGAACTGGAGAGCTTAAAAAATGATCCAGGAGCCAAAGACGGTATGGCAAGAGAACATTTTCTTAAATCTGCCGTCTCATTAATAGACAGTGAAGCATGTCCGCTATGCGATACACCCTGGGAAGTTGTCGACCTAAAAGAGCTTATTAATACAAAACTAAAACATTTTGAAATTTTATCTAAAAAACTTAATGGAATAGAAATTTCTCTCAGACCGTTAAAACTAATCTTAGAAGAACTTCGTCATAATCTAGGAGTAGTGAGCGGGTATGGGAATTTACTAAAACCACCAATAGATACCAAAAATTTAAATGACTATAGAATAAACATTAACTTGAAATCTAAAGACTTAGACTCCTTTATTCCTGTAACAAAAACAATTGAAGCTCTCCAAGAGTGTATACAAATTCCAAACGAAGTCTTAGAAACGATTGCAAAAATTGAAAAGATGCTACTGGCCATTCCAAATCCCACAGCTCAAGACGGAGCGCGGGATTACTTAACTATCTGCCAAGAAAGACTTGATACTTATAAAGCAATTTCCTTACGTCACAAACGAGTAAGTGAGCGAGCTGAGTTAACAGCAAAAATATATAAAACCTATACTGATGTTAGCACAAAATTTTTAGAGGATATATACCAAAAGGTTGAGAAGGATTTTAGCGATCTCTACCGCTTCATTAATCGTGAAGATGAAAGCGGATTTACAGCACAGCTTACTCCTTCCATTGGCAAGCTTGGTTTCAATGTAGATTTTTATGGTCGTGGTTTTTTCCCACCCGGAGCCTACCACAGCGAAGGACATCAAGATAGCATGGGACTATGTTTATATCTAGCTTTAATGAAGCACCTATTAGGAAAATCTTTTACATTTGCAGTGCTCGATGACGTGTTAATGTCTGTTGACTCTGGGCATCGGCGTGAAGTTTGCACCTTACTTAAAGAAAAATTTCCAGAAACACAATTTATTTTTACTACTCATGATGAAATATGGCTGAAACACATGAAAACTGTTGGACTTATTAAACCAAAAGCATTTATGCATTTCAGAAAGTGGGACGTTGACCACGGACCAACAGAATGGGACGAACGGGATGTGTGGGAAGAAATTAATTTAGAATTAAAACGAAACGACGTTCGAGCGGCAGCAGCCCTTTTGAGAAACTATCTTGAATTTATTTCCAAAGAAATATGCCATAGAATAAGGGCTTTGGTAGAATTTCACGGCGACGCCCAGTTTCAATTAGGAGAGCTTCTTCCTCCTGCTACTGCTCGCTTTAAAAAACTGCTAACAGAAGGTGAAAAAGCCGCAAGAACCTGGGGACAAACCGATAAAGCCCAAGCGATTAAGGAAAGAATGGAAAAATTTAATGCTTTAGTATCTCAATCGAATATCGAACAATGGCAGATAAACTCTGCTGTCCACTTTAATGAATGGGCAACTCTTGAAACAGGAGATTTTCAACCTGTAGCCGAATCCTTTCACCAACTAATTAGTTCATTTTTCTGTGAAAATCCTGACTGCAGGAGCTTATTCTATGTCTTACCAGATCGAGGTCAACGCGAGGAACTACGATGTGCTTGTGGAACATTAAATATAAATTTCAGAGAAAAAACATGATTTCAGTCAGCTAAATTAAATTTATGGAAACTATAGGAATAATCTTGTTAGCCATAATAGCCTACTTTCTTTACAAAATTTATAACCAACGCGAAGTAGAAAAGAATGAAGCTAAAGCTGAGGCTTATAGACAAAAGAAGGAATTGGAAGAAAAAGAACTAAAAGAAAAATATCCCCATCTTTTAGGAAATATACAGGGTGTCTGGCTGGAACTTTTTGGCAAAGTTTATATTGAAAAAGATTTGCCTTTTCTTAAAGCTGCTTTTCTTATTTATCTTAAAGAATCTACCCAGATAGATCTTTCTGAAGGATCATTTAAGTGGGATGCTCTCTGGGATATTACTGAAGAACTCCTTGAACATTTGGAAAAGTACCATAAAGGTAACGAGCATGAATTTGAAATAGCAGTCATTACATACTGGCAAGAAGCCGCTGAGGCAGTAGGAGAATTGATAAAATTAAATCCAGAAATTGAAGGTAGCAAGCTAGAAGTCGAACCCTACACCAACATAGCAAAAATTACTTCTTGGTTTCCAAAAAAAGAAGACCATCCAGCAAAAGAATTCTTGTTTATAGACGAACAAACAGGGGCGTTTCCCAGAAAATCAGAAGGATCAGAAGCCATTAAACAGAGACTTAAGGATTTAGGTCTTTAGAATGCTATTTTAAGCTACCCCAACCTTAGCCGCTGATTCTCATACACCTGGCATGGAATCCTGACCCTTATATAAAAGAGCCTTTGTTATAAACTATAAGGCTCTTTTATTTTAATTAAAGTCAAATTTTATTCCCAATGGTGAATGTGTATTTTTTTTAAACTACAGCGATCTTTAAGAAGCAAACCTCCATTGTTAGAGCCCCTCTGTGTTAAGTTCGGAGAAGCGCAAAAAGTGAATGACGTTTTTATAAAAAAAGAGGACAGCAACAAAAGCACGCCAATAATAAACCATATAATGTAGCTTTTGGGTAAAATTTCTGTCCTGGATTTATCCCCCTCATTCTTAAACACGGCGACCGCAAGATCTTCTCTTTTTTTCTTGTATTCATTTTCAGTGAGCTTTTTTTCGTCGATGGCGGATTGTAAAAGCTCCCTCAATTTTTTGAATAAATCAACCTGCTCAGTAATCGCCTGCGACAGAGCTGCTTGCTCAACTTCTGTAATCCTTTTTGTACGGAACAGGATAAGGGCACTCACAGTAAGAAGCACCAACTCAGCAATAATAAATAAAGGTTTTGATTGTATGTTGGAAATAGCCGTAAATCCAAAGCCAGCTATAAGACTTGCAAAAACAACAAATTGATAGTTAAAATCCAAACTGCGTTTATAGAAATTACCGCTTTCCTGTGCGTATCTTAAAGGGATATCTATTCTTTGTTTTTCTAATTTTTCCCATTGTTCTTTGATCCAAGGTTCCATAGTTTTGAGCGGTTAATGTATACGGCTATACACTAACAATAAACTGTTTTTTTAGCCAGCCCACACTATATTCAGCTGGGTTAATTAAGCTGCCTTATAGCCACCCAGGTTCCAACTTCGTCCCATACACCCCGCCCTGGAATTTCGCGGAAGAGCACAATTCGAAAGATGCGTGCTTTTTTGTTTGTAGAAAAATAAAAAATTCGCTAAACTCTAAGTATATGAGCCATATCGCCAAAACCATATTTTACCAAGCAACTGACGCGCCCCTCCCTATACCTACAGAGTACCTCCTTGAGCCGGGCACTTCGCCTATAGCTAAATTCATTGTTACTACCGACGGCAGCCTGGTAATTGGCCCCATGCGTCACGGCCTCTTGGCCGCACTCTATTTTGCTGATCCGTTTTTAACAACCGACGTTCATGTCAGCCTGAAAAATGCCGAGCGAACTTTAGGTGAACAAATTCTCAGCGCCGGTTTTATCGAACAAAACAACAAAGTTAGTTGGGGCAGCACTGGCTTTAGCATTACTGAGCCGCCGGACGACCAAATACTCCGCACCGATATCGAACAAAAAATCAACGAATTTCTTCAATAAAACTGTAACAGGAGCTTCCTAAAGGGGGTTGACAAAACCCGTTTTTTGTGCTATACTGGCTTGTTCCGTGCCTTGTTTTAGCGGTTTTTTCCCTTTGGCTAACCACAGAGCAAAAACCGTCGAAACAACCGGGATAGTCCGGTACGACGAGCACTTTTACAAGGAGGCGACCAATGAGTTTCCAACGTTAGTCTTTTTTGTTTGAACAACCGCACGAACGACCTGACCCATTCCCACCAGTCAATCCTCGTGAGTGCGGGCAACCGTACACACAAGGAGAGACACATGGGACGCAAGATCGAGATCGTCATGGAACCTCAACCCTACTTCAGCCGCGGCCGCAGCTACACCATGCGGTCGAAGCATGCTGAACAGGCGCGCCTGGCCGCTGAACAGCGCATGGAACTGGAGCGCTCCGGGGAACTGGAGCGCCGCCGGCTCGGGCGTGAAGCACAGCAGCTGAAGTGGAAGATCGAGGAGCTCAAGCAGCTCGAGTACGTGGACCACGAGATCATGGAGTTCATCAACCGCGTGCTCGACAGCTACCAGCCCACTACAACCTGGCTCGAACAAGCCACAGCCGCCTACCCCGCGATCACGGCGGCACAGGCAGACCGCAAGCGAGCGGCCGAGGAAGCGAGTCGCAAGCGTCAGGCCGAGGAAGCGGCACGCTGGGCCGAGGTGCTCGACGAAGCCTTCGCCGAAGTCCAGGATCTACTCGCCAAGATCCAAGGGGGTGACTGGCCAACGATCGGCGGACTCACCATGGTCAAGGCCGACCAGCTGAAGTGCGCCGGGCGCATCACGGACAAGGAGCACGAGCTCCTCACCAAGGCGGAACAGCGAGCCTACCTCAGCCACCGCAAGGAGGCAGAGGGATCGACTCGCGAAGTCCGGTGGCTCGAGAAGCGGTACCTCAAGCACCCGCTCGATGAGCTGACCCCTCTCGAGCTCCTCGAAGCGAAGTGGGACAAGAAGATCGCTTCTGATTCGTCTTCGAAGGATGAAGAGCAGAAGCACATCAACCTGTCCTACAACCGCGGCCACGAAGTCCGGCACCGAAACATCATCAAGCTCCGTCGGTCCATGAAGATGACGAAGCAAGAGTTCCGGAGCTTCGTCTGGAGCAGACGCAACCTGCTTCATGGCTGCCTCACGAGCGGGCAGCACCGGAGCGACCAGCGCCGCATCTGGCGACGCGAAACCCGCGACCTGCGGGACTACTGACCAACCGAACCCCACTCGCACACCTTCGTGCAGCGCCGCCCCACGTACCTCTGGGGCACCTACTAAAACAGCTTTCAAAAAGGCTGTTTTTTAGTTTTTAAAAAACAATCACTCACACGACCAACGCTCACTTCGCCACTCCCCCGAGCCCCGAGCCGATGAAGCTCCGCTTCGAGATGAGGAGAAGCGGTGCCCAGAGGCACACTGGCCACAGTTCCGGCGCAGGAACATTGGCCGGTGAGCGACGACGAATCCGAAGTGGTGCTGAAGCGGATAGCAGCTCGGGCAGTTTTTCGGTTACCTTTTTGCTGCCAAAAAGGTAACGAGCAGGCTATACACTTCGACGTCTTAAATGTTAAAATAAACAAATATGAAATACACAGTTTACATTTTGGAATGCTCCGACAAAACCCTCTACACCGGCTATACGAACGATGTCGAAAAACGAATTAAAAACCATAACGAAGGAAAAACCGGCGCCAAATACACTCGCGCTCGGCGCCCCGTCAAACTCGTCCACCAAGAAAACTTCCGCACCCTCTCCCCCGCCCTCAAGCGCGAAATTGCCATCAAAAAATTATCGCGGCAAGAAAAAATAAAACTGATCAAAAATAAAAAACAGGCCTAAGCCTGTTTTTCTAAATATTTTTTACAAAGCCCCCAAATCAAGCGTCTGGTCAAACTTCATCTCATCCACAAACTCCGGCGCATGACTAACCACAATTACCGCCCCTTCAAATCGATCCAAGGCTTTCGCAATAATTGGTAAATGACGGAAATTAATATGGTTAGTTGGCTCGTCCATAATAAGGAGACCTGGTTTTTGTAAAACAAATCGGGCATAACAGAGCAAACCTTTCTGTCCTTCACTCAGTGACCCCACTTTATTTTTGAGCGTATCCGCTGACAATAAAAACTGGGCAGCCGTCGCGTAAATTTCTTGGTTCCACGGGCGGTCCATCATTTCTTCAAGCGCCCGGTACGCAGTCTTATCAAAATCAAGCCCTGAAAAATCCTGCCGGTAATATCCCACGCGCGCACCCGGTGCGATAGTTGCGCCCGCTTCTTCACCGCTTGCGAGAGCTGCTAAAAAGGTACTCTTACCAATACCGTTCGGCCCTTTAATGATTAACCGTTGTTTTTTACGCACCTCAAGTGGTGTGGCAAGCGTCTTGCGAACGGGCTCATGGCCAACCATAATACCCACCGAATCGATCGTCACGACCGGCCCGACAATATCGGTCTGCGCCGGAATAGTAAATTCGTTGATCGTCTTATCTTCCTGGCGCTCATCAACCATTTCTTCTTCAGCTTCTTCTACCTGGTCTTTCAATTTACTTGCCAAGGCGCGCATCTTACCGCCTTTGTGGGAGAAGAAGTTAATTTTATCTTTACGATCCTGAATACTCTTTTTAAGCTGTGCGTTTTTCATCCGTTCACGCTCAATCTGCGCTTCGATTTCACCTAACACTTCATAATAGTCACCCACATACTGTTCAACTTTATGCGTATAGGAATCAAGGTATAAAACACCGTGGGTGAACGAATTCAAAAAATTAGCATCGTGTGAAATAACCAAACAAGTCTTAGGATATTCGATCAAAAATTGCGTCAGATGCGCAATACCGTCTGCATCCAAATTATTGGTTGGTTCGTCCAGGAGCAAAATATCTGGCTGCTGGATAAGGGCGTAGGCCAAAAGAAGGCGAGCCTGCTGGCCGCCGCTAAACTGGCGGATTTTTTTATCAAGGGGCGCGCTCAGGTGGACGACATCCAAAACAGACTTAATCCGCTTTGGCAAGTCATACATTTTTTTATCAAAAACTTGGGCAAAAAATTCCTCAATGGTTTTATCTAGGTTTTCAGCCTTCATGACCTGAGTAGCGATCGCAATACTCGCGTCAATTCCGGTATGTACCGCACCCTCTTCTGGTTTCAAATCCCGGGTGATCATCTTAAAAATCGTGCTTTTGCCAGCGCCGTTTTGGCCCATGATTGTAATTTTGGCATTTTCACGTACCGAAAAACTAGCCTCCTCAAGAAGCGGCCGGTTATGGCTATAGCCAAAGGTTACCTTATCAAAACGGATAATTACGTCGCCGTGCGTCATAGGCCATTAGTTTAGCAAAATTTTTTACTTTCGTCAATGCAGGAGCTCTCGACAAAACCTGCTTTGCTGTCTATACTAACAACATGCTTATCAAACGTATTTTAACCCTTCTTTTGTCTGGATTGGCAGGAACCGTCCTGTTTATTGCTCCTGGCTACGCAGCAACACCAACAAACGAAGCCGTCATTCCTGCTCGTGTTTCTAAAAGCATTGTCGCAGGAGCTGGTTTTACCGTAATAAAACAACACGATCCAGCCACTGGCCGTTACCGCGCGCCGGTCTACTATTTTGAAACCAAAGAAACGGTTTCCGGAGCTCCAGGCACTGCCTGGGGTGATGCTGCCAGTCTCGTTGCCGTCTTAGTACAGCCTATTGAAGATGAGACCTGGGTATTTAATAAGGGCGACATGCAGACCACCGAACTTACCGGGCGCTTTCAAGCCGCAGTTTCGAGCCCGGGGTATTTTATTGTTGTGACTGGTCCTGATAAAAACAAAGTCATGACTTTGACCCATACTTTAAAAGTTTTATATTGATAGAAAGAAAATATTCCAAACCTAATAAAATACCCGGGTATACAAACCCGGGTATTTTAGTGAAGAGACCTCCTACTTCTTGATCAGTTTCATAAAAGCATCTTCGTCCAGGATTCTGACCCCCAAAGCTCTTGCCGTATCTGCTTTTGACCCCGGACTTTCACCGACAATGACGGCGGTAGTTTTTTTACTCACCGATCCAGCCACATCACCGCCAAGGGCTTTGATTGCATCCTTGGCTTCGTCCCGGCTGAGCGAAGAGAGCGTGCCGGTAACCACAAACGTTTGTCCAAAAAGCGGCAATTGTTCTTTGTTCTTCAGTACCTGCTTCCTAACCCGCACTCCCTGCTGTAAAAGCTTGGCGACAAATCCCCGTCCACCGTCTTGATTAAAATACTTCACAATCGAACGAGCGACTTTTTCACCAACACCATTAATGGCAAACAAAGCTTCGGTATCGGCTTCCATCACCCCATCAATCGAGCCAAAATAGTCAGCTAAATCTTCTGCTGTTTCTTCGCCGACCTGGGGGATACCAAGAGCATTAATGAAACGTGGCAAAGTAACATCTTTTGCGCGCTCGATTGCCTCAACCAAATTCTGGGCAGATTTTTCGGCAAAACGGTCAAGCGCTTCCACGTCACCAAACGTAAGCGTAAACAAATCCGCTGCATCTTTTATCAAGCCCTCGTTCAAAAGCTGCTCCACAATTTTTTCGCCACAATGGTCAATGTCAAAAGCGTGTTTTCCAACAAAATGGACAATCCGCTCCAGCTCTTGGGCATAACAGCCCGGGTTCAAACAAAACAAGGCCACGCTTTTTTCTCCCTCACCTTCGGCTTTTTTACTCACCGGCGACCCGCATACTGGGCAGACAGTCGGCTCCTTAATTTTTTTCTCCTTCCCTGTCCGGAGCTTATCAAGCACACGGACAACTTTAGGAATTATGTCGCCAGCCTTCTCAACAATCACCTGGTCCCCGACTTTCAGTCCCAAACGGGCAATTTCGTCAAAATTATGCAGCGTCGCATGGGTAACAGTCGTACCCGCTAATTGAACCGGCTCTAAGAGAGCGACCGGAGTGAGGGCACCCGTACGCCCCACCTGTACATACACATCTTTCACCGTCGTTGCCCCCTGTTCAGCCGGGAACTTAAAGGCAATTGCCCAGCGGGGCGCTTTACCGGTAAAACCAAGGGCATCTTGGTAGCGACGCTGGTTTACTTTAATCACGACTCCATCGATCCAAAAAGGTTGGCTGTTCTTTTTGTCGCGCCATTCGTTATAAAATTCCATAATCCCGCGAACATCATTCACGACTCGCCAATGGATATCGGTCTTAAAACCAAGCTCTTTGAGGCGCTTGAGCTCTGCTTCTTGGGTGACCGGGGTCGGCGTGCTCGAAATATCATACACCGTAAGCGTCAGTTTACGCTCAGCAACAATCTTGGCATCAAGTTGGCGGATAGTTCCCGCGGCAACGTTCCTCGGGTTAGCAAACAAGGGTTCATTATTTTTCTTACGCTCTTCATTAATTGCCGCGAGCGTCAGGCTCGAAAGCCATGCTTCACCTTCGGCTACTAGGTCAATCGGTTCACTTAAAGTAAGTGGCACACTCGAAATCGTCCGAATATTTTGGGTTACATTTTCGCCGACCATCCCGTTGCCGCGAGTTGCCGCTACCGCCAACTTTCCCTTTTCGTAGGTCAAGACAATATGCAGCCCATCGATCTTAAGCTCACACACATATGAAATATCCTGAGGACGCTCCCCCAACTGCTTTTCCAGTATTTTAAGGATACGCTCTTCCCAGTTTTTAATATCCTGTTCGTTAAAAGCATCATTGAACGACCATTGAGGTACGCTATGGGTAACTTTTTCAAATTTATCGAGCGGAACCCCGGCGACGCGTTGGGTCGGTGAATCAGGGGTGACCAGTTCCGGGTGAGCAGCTTCAATACGCCTCAGTTCATCCATGAGGCCGTCATACATCGCATCGGTAACTTGGGGGTCATTTAAGACATGATACCGATAGCGCAAATCATCAATCTGCGCGCGTAATCTTTGAACTTGTTTCATTTTATCAGTCATACTAATCAAGACCACGAAGGATTTTCCAAAAATTTAACGGAGCGTCTTTGTCTTCTGAAGAAATAAGCTGCACACGCTCTGAACAACCAAAAGATTCTGCAAGTCCGTTAACAAGACGGGTAAAATTGAGCGCGTTCATAACCAAGCGTATCCCCTCTACGTATTTTCCTGACCCCATCTGATCACGGAGATGTTCACCGTTTGCCAGGCCATGGATTAACTTTTTTGCTTTACTCAGCGTCTTAACATGATCGCCGTCAACAAAGAGCGGATCAACTAAAAGCAAATCCCAAATGTCTTCATGAGTTACGGGGTCATTCTTTGACCGAAAGACAATATTATTTGAACCAAAAATATCAAGAATCTCACCAGTTTCATTAGCATATGCCACAAGCGCCCTCAGCGCACCTTGTATGCGCTCGTGTGATTTTTCATTCTGATTAAACGCAGCGTTGAGTTTAAGCAAACTGCCCTCACCTTCTTGTAGCAAATAAAATCTATCATACATCCTATACACATCATAATCTTCCATGGTATCGGGCCATGGTTTGCCATAGGCAAAATGATCGGTTATGAGCTGGTAATCATGGGGCTCAGCTGCACCCGCAGGGAAGCTGCGGCCATCCTCTATCCGCTGCGCACGCAGCTGAATAGCGTGATCATCACGACGCATCTCAGGGACTTTTTCTTGTAGTCGAGCAATGCCATAAAAACCTTTTGGCGCATGGCTCCCGGAAGAAAAATTGAGTGCCCGCATTACTTCACGATGCGGTGGAACCCTAACAAATTGCAATCCTTGTGGCACGACACGCTCTTGACCAAAATATTGTACTAGCTGATTATAACGATACCTTTCCTGAGCAATAACCCGCTCAGCTGCTTCTGACATGCCTTTTACAGGTATGCCAGCCGGCCAATCATATTTTTGAGCAATCTCATCAATAGCTTTTAAAGATGCAATGTCTACTTTAAATACAAGTTGTGGCAAGTCCTTCATTTCAAAAACAAGATGATCCGATCCTTCAGCAATAAAATCAAATTTAGCAGGATCAAGTTCATCACGAGGAATATCTGGCGTGCTTTCAACACGCCGCGAAACATCGCGGAGAGATCTTTTTTCAAGCATACAAAGTAGAAAATTACGAAGCACTTCAAACTACATACAACATCTGGTCGGCTACCCAGCAATAAGACCGACGTACCATTGAATAATGTGCGTTCCCCCATACAGACTCGCCAGAGTACCGATAGCCAAAAAGGTTCCAAAAGGGATTTGAGCCTGCCAGGTTTTCTTTTTAAACGCAAGAAGCAGCACACCACATATAGCCCCAACAACATACGCGATAAAAAGGGCGACGACTATCGACGGGTAACCAAGCCACACACCCATCATAAACCCCAATCGCACGTCACCCCCGCCAATCCACCGTCCCCGGGAAATAATAAACTGGATCAAAAAAATACCACCACCAATCAAAGCTCCTATAATCAACGAACGAAGTGGTATGCCTAAAACAAAATAATTAAAAACAAAACCAACAACTGCGCCGAGCCAAACAACGCGCGGCAAAATTATCATATACAAAGCGTCATAAACAAAAATAACCACGAGCAACGTAGTAAAAAAAATGTCGCGCCAAAAAAGCCCGACCTTAAAAACAGGCAGACTAACATGGTAGGCAAAAACAAGGGTAAGCAGCACTCCCATAGCTATTTCTACTAACGGATAATGCTTGGGGATTGGATGTAAACACGTTCGGCATTTACCACCAAGAGCCAAAAAACTCACGATCGGCACATTCTCATACCACGCCAAAGTACGCCGACAATGCACACACATACTACGACCCATAATGATCCGGACATTTTCCCACGCCCGCCAAATCCATGAATTAAGGAAGCTGCCCAAAATCACGCCACAGAAAAAAACAAAGGCATACGTGAACCAGTTGGTCAGAAAAAATTCCATAAGGAAGAAGTAAAAACTAACGGTAGTATAGTAAAGAAAAGATTAAAAGACAAGGAAAACAAAAAAATCCCTCCTCGGAATGTTGGAAGGGATTTTTCAGTGTTAAAAATTATTGCCCAATACCTGAAGGGGTCAGCTGGATAGCACCAGTCAAACCGTTAACCGTACCTTCGAGCGTATCAGTAATGGTATATGTATTTGTCCCGTAGGTATATACATACGCGCTACCATTAGGGTCTGATGGAACTTTACCCATATACGGGTTAGTACAACCAATCGCAGCCCAACCGGAGGCGTTGAGACATTCGTACATGCCAGCACCAAGCGTAACTGCTGTACCGGTCGGATAATTATTCTGGTCAGTATAATATAGTTCGAGCGCTGTCTGGAGTTGTTTTAAATCCGAAAGCCGTTTGGAATCTCTGGCCTTAACTTTGGCTGAGCCAAGGGCGACGACCGCGAGCGTGGACAAAAGTCCAATAATCGCGATAACAACGAGTAATTCGATCAAAGTAAAACCTTGTCTTTTCATAGAGTCACCCCCTTTCGTGGAAGAATGAAATCTAACATACGTAACTTCAAGAAAAGTATACCACGGCCAGACTACTGCTGCAATATTTTTTTCACCTTATCCACAACTTCCGATGGTTTGAAATGGGCTTTAATCAAATAATCAGCCGCACCAGATTCTAAGCCTTTTTCTACATCATCTTTCTGGCCGAGGTTGGTCAGGAGGATGACAGGAATTTCTTTTGTCGCCGGATCTTCTTTCAATTTTTCAAGCACAGCAAAACCATCGAGCTTGGGCAGCAGGACATCAAGCAAAATAATATCTGGCTTCTTGCGTTTTGCATCTGCCAAACCTTTTTCACCATTGTCTGCAGTACTGATCTTGAACCCCTCCATTTCAAACTTTTTCTGATAGATATTCGATAAAAACACATCATCCTCTACCAGCAAAATATGAGCTTTATCTTTGTCCATAGACTATGGTTAATAGTGATTTAGTGTAAAACTGAACTCGCTTACCATTTAGTTATACCAGATTCTTGAGCGCAAGGCCAATCGCAACCGCCATACGTGGCCCGATATCACGCAGCACGGGCTTTAAAGTGTCGGGATAGACCACGCGTCCCCAAGGGTCACCAATATAGCATTTGATCTTAAAGGTTTCACTAATAAAATCAGCTAAAAAAGGAAATAACCCGCCGCCACCAGTCAAAATAATTTTTTCCGGACGCTTGGCTTCATTCCAGGTTTGCCGCAGATACAAGTTGAAACTATAGGCAATCTCTTTCATTATCGGATCAACCACAGTCGTAAACAATGCTAAAAACTTTTCACGACCAATACCAGCTGTTTCAGGGTACCGGAGCAGGTAATTAAAAAGGTCTTCTTTTAGGCGTTCTACCACACCATCATCAACTCCGAGCATGTTCGCCAGGTTTTTATTTATTCTGTTGCCCCCGAGCTCGATGCTATGGTGCGTAATCGGGACGGTCTGATCAATGATAAAAAAATTTGTTCGCTCCGCACCAATATCGATAATCATTGTGAGCGCTGTATCGCGGCCAATAAGCGAACGAGCCAGAGCTACTGATTCAGGTTCTAAAGCATGTAACTTTAGACCAGCCTGCTGAAAAACCTTGGAAAAAAACAAAACCATGCTATTCGGAACCGCATTGACTAAAACCGTCTGCACCTTAGCATCAGGTGCGTGCGGCAAAAGCTCATAATCAAGGGCGGTGTCTTCCAGCTTATACGGCAGTAATTTGCGTATCTCGGCTTTTAAAAGAGCATCAATCTCATCCTTTTTAACAATCGGCAAATTAACAATAGTGTGGAACACTGCTGACACCGGCAAACTGACTACCGCCGTCGTGCTCACGGTACGCGCCTGTTTGCAAACCGATCGGATAAGCGCTGCATAACGTGCAATCTTCGCCGCATCGAGGCCGTCTTCTGGGGCGGCAACTGTTTCAGTCTGAACCTGGCTCGCCGGACGCGTTTCCGGTAAGGTTTTTTCTTTCAACAGATCCCCAAGCGTTCGTTCAGCGCCCGGCTTCAAAACACGATGGATGTCCTGTGATTCAAGAGCAATTGCGTACGTAAAAAGAACCGGACGATTCTTTTCTTGTTTGAGCTCAACAAGCTTAATGCCGCCAGCTCCAAAATCAATGCCTAAAAAAGACTTTGGCTTGGAAAAAAACATAACGTGAAAATACTCAAAAGTCTTTTACTTTTTAGTCGTTGCAGCAAGAGATAAAGAGGCTTTGAAGTACTCATAGTATACCAAAAAAGAGCGCTCAGGGCTATGAATGCCTGTTGATAAGTAAGAAGGATTCGAGGGAAAAAAGACTTTGTCAAGAACTAAGATATACAGTATACTCGAAGAGTAAAAATGGCGCTTTCTATCCTAATTTTCTGGTATGCTTGAGCTTTACAACACAATGGACCGAAAAAAACAGGCCTTTGCACCCTCCAAACCTGGTTTGGTTAGATTGTACACCTGCGGACCGACAGTCTATAACTACGCCCACATCGGCAACTTACGCACCTACATCTTCGAAGACGTTCTTAAGCGGGTGTTGGTCTATAACAGCTACCAGGTTAACCACGTCATGAATATTACTGACGTCGGACACCTCACCGACGACGCCGACAGCGGAGAAGACAAAATGGAAAAAGGTGCTGCGCGCGAGGGTAAAAGTGCCTGGGATATTGCCAAATTTTACACTCAGGCTTTTGAACACGACCTCGCGGATTTAAACATCATTCCGCCAAACACCTGGTGTAAAGCCACCGATCACATTCCCGAACAAATTGATTTAATCCAAAAATTAGAACAAAAAGGTTTTACTTACCCGACTTCAGACGGGATATATTTTGATACCACCAAGCTCCCAGACTACGGTAAGCTAGCCAAACTCGATCTTAAACACCTGCAGGCAGGTGCGCGAGTGGAAATTGGAGATAAAAAAAGCCCCACCGACTTCGCCCTCTGGAAATTTTCGGATCACACTACCAAACGCCAAATGGAATGGGAAAGCCCCTGGGGCATTGGCTTCCCTGGTTGGCACATTGAATGCTCGGCCATGGCCACCAAATATCTAGGCCAGCCCTTCGACATCCACTGCGGCGGCATTGACCATATCCCCGTCCACCATACCAACGAAATCGCCCAAAGCGAAGCAGCCGAAGGAAAACCTTTGGCCAATTACTGGATGCACGGCGAATTTTTAGTTATTCCAAATGGCGAAAAAATGGCCAAATCGGGCGAGAACTTTTTAACGCTCCAATCCTTAAAAGATAAGGATATCCCTCCCCTTGCCTATCGGTTTATTTGTTTGCAAACACACTATCGAAAACAACTCACCTTTAATTGGGACACTCTTGCAGGAGGAAAAACCGGCCTGGAGCATTTTTACAGCGAAGCTCGTTGGCTTAAAAAAGAAAACAAAACTATATCACCCGATGTCTTGCAAAAAACTAAAGACACCTTTATTAAGCATGTAAACAACGACTTAGATTTACCATCAGCCCTTGCGTCAATTTGGACAGCGTTTGAACAAGAAGCAATTGATTTTCAAACTCTATCCCATTTCGACCAAGTTCTTGGTCTTAAAATTGAAGATAACTTAGAAGAACCTATCTTACACAAAAAAGTAACAACTATACCAGCTACTATTCAAACTTTAATAACTCAGCGCGACGAAGCCCGCACAACCAAAAACTGGTCTGAAAGCGACCGTCTCCGGCAAGAAATTGAAAACTTAGGTTATGAAGTGGAAGATACAAAAGAAGGCACTGTCGTGAAAACCCAGTAATAAAGAGAACCAATCCGCCCCCGAACCGCTGACCGATCAATGTCCGCCTCAGGATACAGAAAGACTTTTCGAAGAGGTTCTTCGCTTCACTCAGAATGACAAACCGAGAGTAACATACTTTTAAATTTCGCTCCCACAAGATATTGTTGTTGGGCAAAAAACATGCTACACTAGTGAGCACTATGAGTGACAACGAACTTCCACTCTCGCCCTCTCGATTTGAAAAACCAAAAAACGCTCCTGGCCCCGAACAAGGGAAAAGCACCCCGAGCCCGGAACGCGCCCATGAAGTCCTGCGTGAGGAGCCTTCTGGGAATGAAAAATCCACTGGCCCAGGTAAAAACCCCGAGGCTCGTTTTCATTTTCCGAGCCTGCACCGCCCTAAAAAAGTAGTCATCCCCGTCAAACGCGACGAGATCACCATCAGTATTGAAAAAGTTCTTGAAGAAGGCCTGGGGGATTCTTACCAACGACTCTCCCCTGTCGCTAAACAGGAATTTAAGATCAAAGGTGAAGAAGTGGCTCTCAAAATCCGAGAACTCATGCTTTCAACCCATATCAAAGCTAAAAAAATCTTTAAGCTTATTTTTGAATGGCTTAAATTACTGCCGGGTGTGAACCGTTTTTTCCTGGAACAAGAAGCAAAGATCAAAACCGATCGGATCGTGCACATCAAAAAATAAAATATTTGACTCCTTAAGTTTCCGGCATGGAACTCTTGACCCCTTTTATTGATTTTCTAAGGGAAGCGGCCAACGCCGCTCTAGCGAGCCCGATTAGCGCGGCTATTTTCTTCTGCCTTATCATAGTCGGAATTTTCCTGGCTATTTTGTTTACGGCTCGAGGGGTTTTGCACGCTAAAAATAAAGCAGGCAAGGCATTCCACCGCACCATCTTCCTTATCCGTGTCCCCAAAGAAAGAAAAAGTGAAAAACAAGAAGGTGGCAATGAAGACAATATCAACCAGGTCCGTGAACAAATCGCCGTTGCTGACACTTTCTTTTCTTCCATCGCCGGTTTGCACAAAGAAAAAGGACTGGGCCCTTGGCTGCGCGGACGCAATGACCATATTGCTTTTGAAATTGTCGTAAAAGAAAACAAAATCTCATTTTACGTTGCCGTACCTGATAAAATCCGCGACCTGGTCGAACAACAAATCCATGCCCAGTATCCACACGCCGAAATTACCGAGGAAAGCGATTATAACATTTTTAAGCCAACGAGCCATGTTGTTGGAGCTTATTTGTGGTTCAAACACAAATCAATTTTTCCTTTCAAAACCTACAAAAAAATGGACGCTGACCCGCTTCTTTCCATCCTCAACCCGCTGAGCAAAATCGCTGAAGATGAAGGTGCTATCATCCAATATGTCGTCCGTCCAGCCAGCGGAAAATGGCGCCATGAAGCTGTGCACATCATCCGCGAAATCCGCGAAGGCCAAAAATTTGAGGATGTTGCCAACCGCATCGCTTTTTTCCACCAAATTGGGAAGTTGGGCAAATTGCTTTTCCCAAAAAAGCACGACCCAAGTAAACCAGCCAGTGAAAAATACCACCTCACCCAAATGGAAGAAGAGATGGTCAAAAACATGGAAGAAAAAATCAGCCACGGCGGACTTGAAGTTACAATCCGCCTCATCAGCTCAGCTGCTAGCAAAGAAAAAGCCCAATTGAATCTTGAGAACATCATCAACTCCTTCAGCCAGTACAATATTTACCGTTACGGCAATTCGTTTGGCGCAGCCATCCCCCGTCGCCAAACCGCACTGATCCAAGAGTCGATCTATCGCTCCATGCGCGAAGGTTTTTACATGGTTATGAATACCGAGGAGATGGCTAGTTTTTGGCACCTTCCCGTCCCTCACACCGAAACCCCTCACATTAACTGGCTCGGAGCCCGTAAAGCGCCGCCGCCAGCCAACATGCCTAAAGAAGGCCTCCTCTTAGGACGCGCCATGTACCGTGGCGAAGAAACACTCGTAAAAATGAAAGTTTCCGACCGCCGGCGACACCTCTATGTCATCGGTAAATCGGGTGGCGGTAAATCGGTCTTTATCCAAAACCTGGCAGTTCAAGACATCCAAAACGGTGAGGGGGTCTGTGTTATCGATCCCCACGGTGACTTTGTCGAATACGTACTGCAACACGTCCCCAAAGAGCGTGCCGACGATGTTATTTATTTCAACCCCTCAGACATTGAACGCCCGATCGGCCTGAACATGCTCGAGGTCAGAAGCGAGGAACAAAAAGACTTTGCCACTCAAGAAATGATCTCCATTTTTTATAAAATGGTTACTGATCCGTCGATGATCGGTCCAATGTTTGAGCATAACATGCGCAACGTCATGTTAACCCTCATGTCGGACCTTGAAAACCCGGGCACTATTGCTGAAATTCCCCGCATGTTCAGCGACGACACCTTTGTAAATCAGTGGAAGAAAAAACTGAAAGATCCGGTGGTGCGCGCTTATTGGGATAAAGAAATGGCTAAAACATCTGACTTCCACAAATCAGAAATGCTCGGCTATCTCATCTCCAAAGTCGGACGTTTTGTTGAAAACGAAATGGTTCGTAACATCATCGGCCAATCACATTCCGGCTTTAATTTCCGCGAAGTGATGGATGGTAAAAAAATTCTCCTCGTTAACCTAGCCAAAGGTTTAGTGGGTGAAATTAATGCCAACCTGATGGGCATGATTATTGTAAGCAAACTTCAGATGGCTGCCCTGGAGCGCGCCTCGCTTCCAGAAGACCAGCGCAACGACTTTTTCCTCTACATCGATGAGTTCCAAAACTTTATTACTGACTCGATTGCCACCATTTTATCCGAAGCTCGCAAGTATCGCTTAGAGTTAATCATTGCCCACCAGTACATGAAGCAACTTGAAGACAACAAAGGTAAAACCACAGTGCGCGACGCCGTGCTTGGTAACGCGGGCACACTTGTTTCCTTCCGTATCGGTGTTGAAGACGCCGAAGTTCTCGCCAAGGAATTCGCGCCTGTATTTGGTGCGTACGACCTGATTAACGTCGAACAATATACTGCGTATATTAAACTTCTTATCGACAATACTGCTGCCAAACCTTTTAATATGTTGACATACGGTCCCAAAGAAGGTAACAAGGAACTAGCGGCTGCCATCAAAGAACTTTCCCGCCTCAAATATGGCCGTCCGCGCGAGATCGTCAATGCCGAAATCATGGATCGTGCCCAGCTTGGTTCCAGCAAACCTGATGATATAGATTTCAGCGAAGCTACGTTATAAAATAAAAACTAAAAATAATCGAGTCGTCGCGGCGACACCAATATTTTACACTTTTCGTTTTTAGCTTCTCACTTTCTGATATGACTACACTCTACCGCAAATACCGTCCTCAAAATTTTTCTTCAGTCTTTGGGCAAGAACACATCCTCCAAACACTCCAAAACGAAATTAAACGTGGCACCGTCTCCCATGCCTATCTTTTCTATGGGCCACGCGGTACGGGTAAAACAACAATTGCCCGCCTGGTCAGCAAGGCCATCAATTGTCAAAACCGCCCCGTAGACAGCGCTGAGCCCTGCGACACCTGCCGGTCATGCACAGATATCACAGCAGGTCGCAGTATTGATGTTATTGAAGTTGACGCTGCTTCACAAACCGGTGTAGACAATGTCCGCGAAAACATCATTGAAAATGCTCAATTTAAACCAACAGCTTCAAAATACAAAATCTTTATCATCGATGAAGTCCACATGCTTTCAACCAGCTCGTTCAACGCGCTCTTAAAAACGCTGGAAGAACCTCCGAAGCATGCTATTTTTATTTTAGCTACTACCGAACTTCACAAACTACCTGCCACCGTTGTCTCCCGTTGCGAGCGATTTCACTTTCAAAACATCCCGTACGCCCTCATGAAGGAATGTTTGAAAAAAATTACTACTGCCGAAGGGGTAACCGTTGACGAAGTAGTGCTTGACCGCATTATCAGGAAAAGCGAAGGAGGCTTGCGCGACGCCGAAAGTTTGCTTGGCCAGATATTGTCACTCACCACCCCGGGTGGAAAAAAAATCAGTGAGGCTGATGCTGAAATGATCTTGCCGAGCTCCGACACAGTTCGAGTACTCGAATTCACCGGACACTTAATCGCACTCAATAGCACAGAAGCAGTAAAACTCCTAGGCAGACTCCATACTGAAGGAGCAAACACCCAACAATTTGCGCTTGACCTTATTGAAATGCTCCACGCACTCCTGATTATCCAAAGCACCAAAGACACTAGTTTTTTCTCGGGTCTCTACAGCACCGAAACACTTGGTGCGCTTGAAAAAACAAGCGTCGCAATTTCTGCACCGTCTCTAGTTCGGCTTCTGGACCTGGCCATCAAACGACGCAACGAAATGAAAAGTGCGCCCTTTCCCCTTTTACCACTAGAACTCTTGGCAGTAGAATTCTGCCATTCCCCTGAAGCAGCACCGATTACCCCACCAACAGTTGGATTACGCTCCACAGCTTCCGCTGCCGCACAACCAGCGACCCAGACCACCACCCCTCTAAAAGCCGCCCCCGTAAAACAGATGGTGGAACCACAGCCACTAGCCGAATCAGAAAAGATACCCGAACAAAGCATTGGCCAGTCAATCAAATCAGCCCTTTCCACACTTACCGGCCACCACCAACCTCCAACCACGACGCTTGAAGATATTAAAAGTAAATGGAACGACCTGATGACTAAACTCTCCGAAACTAACCACTCACTGACATTTATCTTGAAAATGTCTTCAATTGAAAGCATCGACCACGAAGGACTGCACCTCGCCGTCCCTTATGCTTTCCATAAAGAAAAACTAGAAGAGCACAAAAACCGCCGCGCCGTTGAAGACGCGCTCGAAAAATTATGTAATGAAAAAATAAATCTCAATTCTAAGGTAGTACCCGCCGCCTCACCCTATGGAGCTGCTACACCAGATACGACCCTTAATACGCTGGCTAGCGAATTTGGCGGCGAACTGGTAAGCTAACCGCATATGAAAAGACTGTTCCTCCTTCTTACTGCTGTTTCCCTGCTTTCCGGCTGTGGCAAACCAACACTTCCACACACCACCACGATCGAAACGTCCACCCCTGACAAAACCACCTCTTCCACTCCCACACCTCCCAAGCCCAGCGAGGAAAAGGAACAGACGGTGGTTAATTTAGACGTACCTTTCATACCTGAAGTAGTTAATAATAATTGGACAAAACCCTGGAATAACGCCTGTGAAGAGGCTAGCGTTGCCATGGTTGAACAATTTTACCGCGGCACAAAACCAGCTAATCGCGCCGAAGAAGAAAAGCGCATCTTAGAACTCGTGGCGTGGGAAAACAAAAAATTTGGCTATAACGCCAATACGGATGCAGCCGAAACTGCCCGCCTTATCAACGAAGCAACTTCGTTTACAGCAACTATCAAACGCAACCCCACCTTAAAAGAAATTAAAACCGAAATCGCCGCTGGCCGTCCCGTGATTTCCCTCCACTACGGCTTTGGACTCAATAACCCACGCCTCAACTTTCTACCAACCGGCTCATCGTACCACATGATGGTTTTAGTTGGTTTTGACGAACAAAAACGGGAGTTTATCGTTAATGATAACGGGTGGGAGGGCGGGCTTGACTCGCGCTATCCATATGCTACAATCTTGGACACACTGCATGACTATAGTCATGCTACCCAAAAAACGAGCGGTGAACCAACAGTGCTCTTCACCAGCTCAAAAGAAGAGTAGTACAACAAAAATTCGGGGATCGTCTAATGGTAGGACTACAGCCTCTGAAGCTGTGTATCTAGGTTCGAATCCTGGTCCCCGAACACAGCTATACATCCCACATAGCAGCCGTTAAAAAATAAAAAATCCCTCGCCAACACTCGTCCCCGCAGGTAGCGAACGAATATCGGTAGGAGGGATTTTTTAATATACATCTTTTTCTAACCCCACGCACACCATGGAGGCAGGGTTAGCTACATATCCGGACAAATAAAGATCACCTCAACTTGCCTGGTTGTACTTGGAAAAAAGTACATTTTGGCTCGTCGCCCTGTTTTGAGGTTGCGCAGGTCCGGAGACACGTACTCTGGACGCGGCTGGAAAAAAAATGGCACCGAACGCTCACCGGGGCATACCGGGGTACGGCCATAGTTGCCCCCAGAATACGTCCAGACACGTTCTTGGGGCTGAAATGATATGACCACAGCCCGAAGGCCTGCATAATGCTGCCCAAACAAGTTTGAGGGAGCAACTTCGACCAGGATCTTCTCGCGGTTAAGGCCTGGGCGTGATTTGACCGGCAGTAGCGGAGCCACGCGCGGCTGATGCGCACATCCAATGCCACAGGAAACTGCCAAGGAAGCAAAAATGATGTTCTTCATATCCACGCTCCTTGGGCTAAACCTACCTTAGTATAGTAAAAAAAGCAATTATTTTGACCTAGAAATGATAGGGGTTGTATGGTAACGTATGGGAAACGACAAGTTCAGCGATTTTTTCGTAGACCGCAACAAAAGTCCTGACTCCTGTTTTTCTATTGTTAAATTTTGTTAACCCCGGAGGGAGTGCGCGAGGAACAGCGCTTCTTAAACTTGACACTGCCCCACACTCGAATCATACAGCAAACTAAGTCAAAAAAATAAACAGTAGTATGAAAATTTTTATCTGCTGCAGCAAATCATTTTACGATAAAATTTCACCAATCAAAAAAATTTTGGAAGACAGTGGGCACGAAATTACCCTTCCGATTAGCTACAACGAACCCGGTAAAGAAGCTTCGTTTACTCCTGGCAGCGCCGAATACCTCACCTGGAAAGCCGCCACTATCCGTGAGCACGAAGTTAAAATACGCCCCCAAGACGGCATTTTGGTGCTCAATTTTGAAAAAAATGGCCAGCCTAATTATATTGGCGGAGCAACCTTCCTTGAGGTATTCAAAGCTTTTGAACTGAATAAAAAAATCTTTTTTTATAATCCTCTACCCGACGGTATTTTACACGATGAATTACTGGGCATGAACCCACTGGTAATCAACGGCGATCTAAGCCTCATCAATCTTACTAACTAAACTTATATGAAAATAGGTATCTCACTAACTTCTTCCCTGCATGTTGGTGACGAGTATATCGAACTTACTCGCCTCATCGCCAAAACACTGGCCGAAAAAGGCCATTCTATCGTCTACGGCGGAACAGCTTACGGGATGATGCTCGAATTAGCTGAGACCTACAAAAAAGCTGGCGGTACCGAACTCATCGGAATAATGTCAAAAGATTTAATAGCAGTAACCAAAGGGTACGAAGCCTACCCCCATCTAGACCAAACGATTATGGTAGATACCATCGGAGAGAGAAAAGATCGGATTATTAGCACATGCGATGCGATGCTTATTCTGCCCGGAGGATATGGAACCATTGAGGAACTGATAACTGTTGCTGGTGGGAAAATAAACAAATTATTGGACAAACCAATTGCAGTGTATAATTACAAAAACTTCTACGGAACACTAACGGTATTCTTCCAAGAACTCTGCGAAAAAAAATTTAGTAAAATAGATTTTTCGTCTGTTGTCTATGACAGCACTGATCTTGAGACAATTTTACAGTATTTTATAAACTACCGAAATACTGAATTGGCTGACAAATTCATCTAAAGATATGCGCCAAATCCTCCTCAACCGGAACGAAATGACCGTGGGACCTGCTCCGGCCTGTTTAAAAGTGCTCAAGAATTTTAAACCAAGCCACGCTTCGCAGTACTTAGCCGGATACTACACCTCGCTCCTTGTTCCAAAACTCGCCCAGAAATTTAAACTTCCCGAAAACCAGATTGCGCTTAGCTACGGAAGTGAAGATTTTTTGCGCGCTGTCTTTAACAGCCTTGACCCCAAGAAAGATTCCGTACTGACGCACGAGTACCACTATGTCTATTACGACAAATACGCGGCTGCCCGAGGCTTTACTATCAACACTTTTAAAATGATCGATACCGGTAAAAAATTTATTTTTGATATCGATGACTGTATTCGCCAATATAAAAAAACAAAACCAAAAGTTATTCTCATTACTTCGCCCAACAACCCCACCGGCAACTCTGTAGCCGTTCGTGATTTAGAAAAATTACTTACAGCTATTTCTAAAAAAACATTAGTAATTATTGATGGCGCTTACGCGGGACTAGCCGGAAAAAACGAAGATGCCCTTGCCACAAAACTAGTTACGAATTACGAAAACCCAATCATTACCCGAACATTTTCCAAGCTCTACGCGTTAGCAGGCCTGCGTATCGCCTATGGACTCTGTGGCAGCGAAGCGCAAAAACTATTAGGCTACCAGCCATATTATTTGGGATTTAGCCGAATATTAGAAGAAACCGCCATTGCCGCCCTTGGCGCAACCGGGTATTATAAAAAACTGCGTGAGCGTATCATCAACGACCGAAACACCTTTATAACTAGCGTTGCCAAGCTCAAGCATTTTACCGCCTACTCATCGGATGCGACATTTGTGCTTATTAAGCCAGACACCCATATCCGTGAACATTTTAAACGCGCCATAGATAAAGCCCCGTTCAACCTAGTACGACCGATTTCCGAAACACACTTCCGTATTTCGCTTGATCCACAAAAATACACTAAAGAATTCATTAAACTATTGACCACCATTGATTCACAGGTATAGCTATGGAACTTTCTAAAACTACAAAACTATTTCTACCGCGCCCCAGCAAAACGACCACACTCCCTTTATACTCGAGCCCGCTTTCCGCAGGTTTTCCATCCCCTGCTGACGACTACGTGGAAGACACAATTGATCTGAACGATCTTTTAATCCACAATCGTCCGGCTACCTACCTGGTTCGCGTCAGCGGCTCTTCTATGGAAGGCGCCGCTATTTGTGACGGCGACTTGCTCGTGGTTGACGCATCGCTTCGACCCATGCACAATAAAATTGTAGTCGCGGCAGTAGAAGGTGAATTCCTCGTGAAACGCTTTTGGCAGGATAAAGGCAAAACCTGGCTCAAAGCCGAAAACCCGGACTATGCCCCACTCCTTATTAACCCCGACGACAATTTTACCATTCTCGGTGTCGTGACCGGTGTGGTTCGTCAAGTAAAATAACCTCTGTGTCCGAAGTCTTTGCTCTCGTCGATTGCAATAATTTTTTTGTCTCGTGTGAACGAGCGTTTCAACCAGCTCTCGAAAAAGTGCCGGTAGCTGTTTTGTCGAATAACGACGGCTGCTTTATTTCGCGTTCCAAAGAAGTAAAAGACTTAGGTATTCCTATGGGGGCGCCATGCTTTAAATATAAAGATATTATTCAGAAAAATAATGTCAAAGTCTTTTCATCAAATTTTTCACTCTACGGTGACATCTCACAGCGGGTTATGACGACCCTTGAACAATTCACTGATGAAATAGAGGTATATTCCATCGATGAAGCTTTCTTAAAATTTACCGGTGATCAGGGCAATGAAGCCTTAGGGCAAAAAATTCGTCAGACCGTGCGTCAGTGGACACGCATCCCGGTTTCAATCGGTATTGCCAAAACTAAGGTTCTTGCCAAAGTAGCAAACCACCTAGCCAAAAAATACCCCTACTTTAACGGTGTCTGCGACATTGCCAACGAGGACGTAGACTTCATCCTGCACGACCTACCTGTTGAAGAGCTCTGGGGCATCGGCCGAAAATCAACCAAAAAATTAAAGGTGCTTGGTGTCATGACCGCCGGACAACTCCTTGCCCGCCCAGACGCTTGGATCCGTAAAAATCTGAGCATCTCTGGCCTTCATATTGTCTACGAGCTGCGCGGCATCCCCTGCTTCAAGCTGGATGATAATCCGGAACCAAAAAAAGGCATTATGTGCACGCGCTCGTTTGGCACACCGATCACTACCAAAGACGAGCTCAAAGAAGCGGTGGCAACATACACCGAACGCGCCGCAGCAAAACTGCGCGAGGAGAAATTAGTAACCTCATATTTTTATATTTACATCCGCACCAACCATTTTAACCTTGATAAAAAATACATCGGCAGCAAAGGCATTCACCTGCCCGTAGCCAGTTCATACACCCCACTCTTAGTTAGCAAGGCCATGGAGCTGGTAGACGCCATTTACCGTGAGGGCTACCGCTACGCCAAAGCCGGCGTCTGCTGCGTGGGGCTACTACCAGAAAACACGATTCAACAAAACCTCTTTACAACGGTTGCGTTTGAAAAAAATAAAGAACTTATGAAAGCGGTTGACCAGGTTAACCGTCATTTTGGAAAAGACACCCTTTTTATGGCTGGGAGTGGCATTAAAAAGAAATGGAGTATGCTGAGCGAACACAAATCACAACGCTTTACTACGGCAATTAAAGAAGTACCGATTGTAAAATAATTTTTACAATCCTACACGGCCTGGCAGTCCCGAAAAAACCTAGTGCCGCAAATTCGGCTGACGCTATCGTTATTTTATTTCAAAAATTTCCCGTAGCAGTAAAAACAAAAAATTAATCACCAGTTATTCCAAAACGATCGGGCGAAACTTCATGCTCGTTGATCACTGCCGCGTTCTCAGGTGTGCGGCGTAAAAAAATAAGTGCGTACGCATCTAAATAAACTGGTGCCCAGGCAGGATCCTGCACCCGATTCACCAAAAACCGCTGACCCCACGGAGTGCTTTCGCTGAGCGAAAAAAAGATCGTATCAAAATCTTCAACCGAGAGTTCTTTCTTCCACGTCTCATCATCAGACTGCATAGGAATATATCGCTCAGTAAAAAAGGGTGCGGGATACGCTTCTGGTCGATTATCGACAAATACCTTAATAGTGGGATGCAGGGACCAAATAAGATATCCCCCACTATCAAAATTATTAAATAAAGACCCGTCCATTCCTTGTGTTTGCATAAATTCAGCTGCCCGAGCAACGCCTGGGGCAAGCCCGACACCAAAATTCTTGGCATGAATAGAAAGCCGCCCCCAATTACATCCGATGGTCAGAAAAAAGACAGCTGTACCAGCAATAACTAGCCATTTTTTACTAAAGTTACGTTGTGGAAAAAAAGTCTTTTTAACTTCCGCAGCCAGAAGCGGTAGCAGAGCTACCCCAAAAAATCCCAACAAGGCAAGGTTACGGACAGCAAAGAATCCGGCAACCAGGACAACGCACACCAGTAAAACCTCAGCTCTAAAAAAGTAACGCGGCTGACGAAAAATAATACTTGCGTACCCCACAATAAGGACTACTGCCGTAAGACAAAAAATAATGATGTTAGGATAGGTTAACCCGTTTTTAACCAACGTAAATAAAGACTGGTTTTCAAGGACGGTATACCCGTAATTTTTAAAAATAGCCAAAGGATACAAAAGCCCGCGAAGGCCAAAAGGTGTTATGCAGGCAGCAACAATACTAAGAAAACCAACCTTACCCAAAAACTTAACTTTTACCAAGTCCCGAGGACGCTCAAACCATGCCTCGATAAAAAATGATCCGATAGAGACCAAACCTAAAAAGAAATAAACGTGTACATTAGCCCACACCAGCTGGAGAATGGGCAGCAGATACAACAACCAATGTCGCCGCAATTGCCCGCGTGTGTGCCGCCACAAGAGCGTAAAAAATAGAGCTAAGAAAAAATAACTGAATATTTCAGGCCTTATTTCAGTGCGGTCGGCTAAAAGCGGAACAAGCCAAACCGAACTAATGATAACAACAAAAAAATTACTCCCCCTAAGCCCGGCGGTAAAAAATAAACAGAGGGTTACCAGACTCAAGAGAATAAAAAACAGTGAGAGTGCCGTAAAACCACCTGCCATGAAAACGGCATAGAATACTACCCCACTTCCCCAGTGATGGTTAATGAACGGGAAAAGTGATAGGGTGTGGGAATAAAAATTTGTATGTAAAACCGCATTCCGCGCTGACGCATCACCATCTAAAACACTATTAACGATGACGCGACCATTCTGGAGATGCCGTCCTAAATCGGCAACCATTAAGTTAATCGGTCGGGCTAATAAAAAAATTGCCCAGACTGCCACAAGGAAACCACCGAAATAACGAAGCTGACGTTCGGAAAAATAGCACATGACACCAGTATACTAGGTGCGATGGCTCAGTTCAAGGCAAAATTGACAAATACTAAAAACAGCCTTATACTAGGCAAAAATACTCCCATGGGAACACTCATAGACGGAAAAAAAATTGCCACCGCTATTAACCGGCGAACCGCCCGCCGCGTGCGCGTGCTGCATCAAAACGGCCATACTCCTCACTTAGGAGTTATTTTAATTGGCAACAATCCGGCATCAGAGACCTACGTGCGCAAAAAAGGTGAGATTGCCAAAACACTAGGGATTGATTTTACCCTCTTTCGCTTCGATACCACTACCACCGAAGAAACTATTCTCAAGAAAATCAAAAGCATCCAGCGTAGTAAAAAAATCTCTGGGCTTATCATCCAACTGCCTGTTCCAAAACACCTTGAAACAACCACACTCATTAATGCGGTTCAACCTGAATTTGACATTGATTGTCTTAACGAATCAAGTATTGGCCGCATGGTTCTTGGAAAAAATATGTTTATTCCACCGACCGCCGGGGCGATTCTCGAAATTATTGCCAGCCTTGGCATTAGCGTGGCCGGTAAAGATATTTGCCTTGTTGGCATGGGACTTTTAGTCGGGAAACCGCTGAGCATCATCTTGCCCAACCTAAAAGCAAGCATCACCACCTGTAACAGCCAGACCAAAAATCTCAAAGCAAAATGCCTAAGTGCCGACATACTCATTAGTGGTGTTGGCAAAAAGAATTTAATCCGCGGCAATATGGTCAAACCCGGCAGTATTATAATCGATGCTGGGGTCGCCATTGAAGACAATAAGGTGTTTGGCGATGTCAATATTGAAGAAGTGATTAAAAAGGCACAAGCGGTTACCCCAACCCCCGGAGGTGTCGGCCCCATCACTATCGCCTTACTACTCTACAATACGCTCCTAGCCGCCGAAAACCGTTACCAAGAAAAATAAAAACTGCCCCACTTATGGAGGCAGTTTTTATTTTTAACCATAGGGCAAATCTTCGGGTGCTTCCTGTACCGGCACGGTTGATTGCGGCGGCGCTGCCTGAGGGACCGGCGTACGGCGCTTGAGCGGGCTTTCGCTGGCTTCGACGGGTAGACCCATCGGAGGTTCGGCACGCTTGGCACCAGCTTTCTGAATAAGTGGCGTTTTAACAAACGGCAGCGGGAAATGCCAAATTGTCGCTAGCTCTTCAATATTGAGGATATAAGGATCCCCAAGCGCCTTCAACTTACGTTTCTTAAAAGCGCTAGTAAAATGGTGTTTGTGATGGTCGGTTCGGGATTTAGCAAATAAATACTGCGCGGAAGTATCATGGTGCGGCACCAGGGAATTGCTGTCTTGGATGTTAAATTGACTCATCGCCCCCACAAAACCGTCAAGACATTTGCTTGGGTTAAACACTTCTTTACGCGCCGCATACAGAATACGCAACTTAGTTTTAAAACCAATTTTAGAAATTTTCTGTTCAACCGCCTCAATGACCGTCTTATTACCAGGTGACAGGTCACTAAGTTTGCCTTCTTCGTGTGCGTCCTCATGCCCTCCACCATGTTCCTCTTCGCCCCCACCAAGAAGTGCACTGCCAATTTCTTTAATGATGACGTGCAAAACCCCCATGACTGCCGACAAAGCACCCGTTAACATGCTACCACCGCCACCATGGCCTCCGTGTCCACCCGAATACCCCTTGTTCGCTATAATTGATTTAACAAGTTCGATCCCCTCTTCTTTCCACTTACTACTAATTGGTTCTAAAATAATTTGCATCCAAAAATTTTCTCCTCGCCCAATACGGCTAAAATTTTCCAGAATTGCCGCCATGGGGTCACTAAATACCGCATCTTTACTCAGGTTATACTCAAAACTAGGGTATGTACGAATGGGAAATGGACTTGGTTTATCGAGCGCAAATTCGATGCCAAACATATCATAATTTGGGTGGGGATAGTGCGTAGGAATATTATCAACGTAATCTTCAACCTCCGTAATCTCGGCTTCAGTATACTGGGCATAAATAGCCGCCTCTACTAAATCACGGTATTCAACTTCAGAACGGACTAAAAACTGGATATACCCTTCAATACTGACAATTTCAAAGCTAAAACTCTTCTGCTTTTTACCTTGCCAATACTTTTCGCCCACATTTGGGGTTGTTTTAGCCCCACTCAGATGTACGAAAATCTGCTCAACTGCTTTTGGCGTTTGGATAAAAAGCGCCGGAACATCTACTGCTAAAACAACCCACTGCCAATTTTTAGTGTACTTACCCTGGCGGTAGTCCTTCCAGAGCTCAGAGCCCATAAAGAAAAAAATAAGCGCCAAGACTGCCCAGCCACCGATCGCAAAAATCATGATAATGAGCTGGTATGGAGGTAACAAAAAAAGGTTCTGCCAAAACGAGAGGCTGAACGATATGCCAAAAGGTAGTGTCAAAAAAGTTTCCATACCGCACTACAAATTTCAAATTTACTTATCAATAATCCGGTACACCCCGCCATAAATGATAAGCAACGCAAACCCTGTCCACCACCACCCAAAACCGCCAGATACATACCCGGCAAAATAGGCCATCAAACAAATAAGGGTGGCGATAAGAGCCACAATATGACGTATAAAGGAGTCGCTCATACCATAAAACATTAAAACACCGCGCTAGTAAAAGAGATCATGTTTTACCATCCCAGTGTTTTCATACTTTAATGAGAATATACCATATTCTTGATAAAAAAACAATCTTACCTGGCAAGGCAAGATTGTTAAGATGATTTTTTACTGCGAAGAGTCCAAGAATTTCTTAGGCCTTCTTGCGCTGCCATTCTTCAGCTACTACCAAAAGCGGACTGGCGACAAAAATAGAAGAAATTGTACTAATAGCCATACCCAGGAGCAAGGCTAAGGCAAAATAATGAACAGTCGAACCGCCAAAAAAATACAGGGCAAACAATGGAAACAAAACAGCTGCCACGGTATTAATTGAACGAGCCAATGTTTCATTAAGCCCGGTATTAACGAGCTCGCCAAAATCATCGATTCGATTCCGGGTTAAATTTTCGCGGATACGGTCATATACGACGATGCTATCATTTACCGAATAGCCAAGTACAGTCAATATTGCTACCACAAACGCCACGTCGACTTCAACCCCTTTAAACCGGCCGAGCGCAGCAAAGACACCTCCAACGATAACAACAACATACAAAAGGGTTATGATTGCAATCAAACCATACTGCCAACTAGGCAACGGACGATTAACCTGACGGAAAGCAAATGCAACATACAAAATAATACTCAGACTCACGAGGATTACCGCCCAGAGTGACCGCTGCCGGAGCTGCTGGCTTATGGTGGCGCCGATAGTCTCAAACCGGTCTTCGGTAAGCGAACGATCTTTATTCTCAAATTCTTTCCGGAGTGCTCCGATAACTTTCTGGTGTTGGTCTTCGTTCAAAAAACCAGTACGAATAATGAAACGGTTATCACTTGAGCGCTGGACAATCACTTCTTCAACACCCTGACTCTTTATATTCTGTTCAATCTGTTCTGTTGCCGGAGCAGCACTGCCAAACGACAGTTCAAAAAGTGACCCACCAGTAAAATCGATACCTGGCTTGAGACCCCATTTCAAGAGCATGCCTGCGCCAATAACAAGGGTAATCAAGGCAAGTGCCAACCAGGTCTTTCGGTACTTAATAAAAGGAATTTTTTTCATAGAGACATGCTAGTAAAGAGAGGATTAATCTTTTTTATATCCTAAAAAGAGAATATTTCCTTTTTCATTAAGGAAAGGGAAAACCGACCGCATGACTGTCCTCGTTACCGTGATGGCGGTAAACAGGTTAATTAAAGTACCAATTCCCAAGATAACGGCAAAACCTTGGATAAACCCAGTACCAAACCAAATCAAGAAGACACAGCTGATGAGGGCGGTAATATGACTATCACGAATTGAAGGCCACGAACGAATAAAGGCTTCTTCAGTAGCTGACTTAAGCGTTCGACCCGCAGCCAACTCTTCTTTAAGACGCTCGAATACAAGCACATTAGCGTCAACCGCCATACCGATGGAAAGAATAAACCCAGCAATACCAGAGAGCGTCAATGTTACACCCATCAATTTGAATACCGCCAAACTCAGGAGGGCGTAGAAAGCCAAGGATAGTACGGACAAAAGGCCTGGTAAGCGGTAATAAAGAATCATAAAGACCATAACTGCAATCAAACCAAAGACACCAGCACGGAAACTCTTATCAAGCGAATCAGCACCAAGCGTAGCGTCCACGGTTTGCTGGCTGAGGAGCTCAACTGGTACCGGCAACGCACCTGAATTAAGGCGCTGCGCCAAAAGCTTAGCGTCAGTCAAGCTAAACCCACCCGTAATTACCGCACTCCCCGTGGTAATTGCCGCGTTAACAACCGGGGCACTGATAATTTCACCGTCAAGGAAAACAGCTACTGCTTTCCCCACATTACGGCCGGTAATATCAGCAAATAACTTAGAACCTTCATCATCAAAATTAAGGCTTACCTGGATATCTCCGGTAATTTGGTTTTGGGTAACCTCGGCTCGTTCGAGCTGCTTACCGGTAAGGCCGCTTGATTTCCACTGTTCTGCTGGTGGGACGATATCTGTCTTGGTTTTAGTGGCTACCAAAATGCGAGCAACCTGGTACTGCTTAGCGATTGCCTCACCGGTCTTATGGATAAGATGGTAACCAAACTCCGTTTCCACTGGCTCAGAAATGGTATCAACTTTCTGATCCCAAACAGCATCCTCAAACGGTTTTACCAAAGCTCCTTTTTTAAAAGTGCCAAGTACGCCACCGCTCTGGTCAGCCCCGGGTTCAGTCGAAAATTCTTTTGCCTTTTCGGCAAAGTTTTTTGGAGTAATCGTTGCTTTAATTTCCTGGATTTTCTTAAGAGCATCTTCCTTAGAATATTGCGCGTCATCACAGCGCGTGGCACCGGCAAAACAAATCAGCAAGTGCGAAGCTGTAACTTCTTTTTCACCCTCTTTTTCTGCTACTTTTTTTACGACATTCAGACCTGTCGGCGTCGTAACCAAAGCATTACCGACTTCATTTACTTTGTGGGTTTTAGCCCAGGCAAATAATTCTGGATAGACGGTCTCATCAATAAAACCTAGATCTCCGCCGGCGGTCTTAGTTTTTTCATCCTCACTATACTTAGCCGCGGCTTCAGCAAAGTTCATGCCGCGCTGCACTGCCCGAAGGGCTTCTTTCGCTTTTGTATCAGCGGCTTTATTAAAATCAGTGAGCTGTTTTGTTTCGGCTGCAGTCAATTCCCGTGGTGGGGCAGTATTTTCTTCTTTAAATTCTAGAACAGGTGTTTCGCCAATACTCTTAATCGCCTGATTAACATCCGTCACGCCAGGCAGTTCAACAATGATGCGGTAATCACTCCCAACCTTAGTCGTCTGGACGAGCGGTTCTGATACACCCAAACCACCACGGACACGACGCTCGATAACATCACGCACACCCTCAACCGAACTAGCTTTATCAGCTTCGGCAATAGCATCTGTTTTCGCTTGGTACACGAGGTGTGCGCCACCCTGGAGATCAAGACCAAGGTTGTAACCGTTATCCGGTAATCGGGGCAACCCGAGGTTGGCGGTGTTGTTTACCCAATCAATACCTTTATTGGCGTAGGCTGGCGCAGCCACAACTGCACAAAAAACAACGAGTATTAAAATACCGGCCAGTCTCGATTTTACCTGGGAATGCGTCGGCGTCTTGCTGAAATGCTGAGGTTTAGCAGGCATACTGATAATTAAGAACTAATTTCTCCAGCATCTTACTCTGTTCTACTCTTTTTGACAAGTGGATAAGGAGTTAAAAAAAGGCCATTTTTAAGCCATTATTTAGTCTTCATCCCGGTATTTTTCAAAGAAAATTGCTGCTTTAAAAAAAGACGCAGTATTTTAAAATCCTCCTCAATGACGACTTTCATCTTAGGGGCATACAACGGAGCCGCCGGATGGATAGTCAAAAAATAATTTCTTCCATCTTTGGAGATAACCGTCCCGTGTTTTTTTAAAACCGGACCAATCGAACCCAGCGCAGCCAAGGCCGCCACCCTACCCAAAAGAACAATGACCGCCGGTTGTATTATAGACAACTGCTCTTCTAAATGAATTTTACCATGCGCAATATCATCGGGCGTTGGAGTAATATATGTGGGTAAATATTTTACCGGGCTAGTAATAAAAACATCCTCTGGACGGATACCCAACTTACCGATCATTTCACGCAATAATTTTCCCGACCGCCCAATAAACGGCCGACCGGTTTTAGCCTCTTCTTTGCCCGGGGCCTCACCGAGAAAAACGATGTTGGCGTCCGGGTTCCCTTCGCCCGGTACAGCCAGTCCGGTTTTACCTTTCTGGCAAACCAAACATTGCCGGATTTCTTCGGCTACACGGTCAAGCGCCTGTTGTTTTGATTTTTGAGGCATACGTATAAAAGCGTCTATTTTTACTATAACAGAAAGAGTGACTGCTACCAACAGGGCGCTTCTGCACCAATTGACAAAGAAAAGACAAAGATATACGATAAGCTGCTATTTAGGCAATTTTCCAGTTCTTAGAACCGCCAAGCTACTTGGCTCTTCCAAAAACTGGAAAAACCCCTCAAACGAGGAAACGCCATGGCAAAACTGAGACCACGAGCCCCAGTTACCCCGGTCGCAAAGCGTAACCAGCCCACCCTGCTCGAACGCATCTTGGGCAGGCCTGGCGAGACACCCCAGCCACCACCCGCAGCACTGCCGGTGCAACCCACGGTGCTCGAAGCCAACTACCTCGGCCTGCCTACGCCCCCGCCAGCACCTCAAGTAGAAGTTGGGCAGACTAACATCGATGCTGACCCTGTCTATGAAGTCCAAAGGCACACGAGGCCACTAGGGGCAGTGCCGGTACCCATCTATCCTCCCCGGACAATGCGACCTACAGTGCTCACCAAGCGGGCGACGGCGCCGACAATCCCGCCCCTCTCCCGCGATCCGGCAGACAACACCGAAGAGGTTATTCTGCCACCGTTTGAACATATGCCAAGCCAGACAAGGCTGTACGCTGTGCTACTCGGTGTCGCTGTCGCACTTGGTCTCTATATCCTTGCCGGACTTCTCGGCCTAACCTAGCCACCTGGAGAACGAGCCGCTTAACCCAGCCGCCATTCTCCTCCCCCATTGTGTTCATAAAAATTTGTGGACACACTCAAGGAAATAAAAAAATACCCCGACACGATCGGGATATTTTTATTACCATTTCATAGCGCCATAAGCGTAGCATACGCTTCGACCAACACAGGCTGTACTGACAACCGAACTCCCTTTTGCGCCACCATCATTTTTTTAAGCACAGGATGTTTTTTTATTTCATCAAGTGAAATGCAGCGCGGCAGCTTTTTAACGAATTGTACGCGCACCGTTGTCCAAACATTTTTTTCTTTGCTTGCTTTAGGATCAAAATAATCACTCTTCACATCAAGCGCACTGGGATCAGGCACACCCACTTCAACGATCTTGCCCACACCCACGACGCCAACCATATCATTATTAGAATGGTAAAATAAAAACAAATCCCCTACGCGCATTTCATCACGCATAAAATTCCGTGCCTGATAATTACGAACGCCTTCCCAAATAGTGGTATTGTCGCGTTTAAAATCATCAATTGAATAGGCGGATGGTTCGCTTTTGAGGAGCCAGTGTTTTTTTGAAGCAATCATACTATACCTAACAAACAATATTGACACGATGACAATACCGTGTAAACATTCCTCGCGCAAGGAGAAACTTGATGAACAAACACCTGTTAGCACTGTTGGGCACTACCTGTCTCGGGTTTGGCAACTGCTCCGGCTGGGAGGATACATCGCCAACTGACCCCAAACTCGGCGAAGCCCTCCGAGTCGCTGGCGACCCCAATGCTCCGCGCGTCACTGATCCCAAGAAGTGGCCGACCTGCGTCATCCTCGCCAACCGCGGCGTACCAGCGAAGATCGCCTTCCGCGACTACCATGGACACACCAAGGTATATACCAAACAAACCATTGGTAGCATCAGCGGTTACGTCGCGCTCCACATCGGCCCCGAGGACGTTGAATTCATGTTCTACTTGAGCGCGGATCACCCCGCCCCTGAACTGCTCAGCCGTCGTAACCCCTGCGACCTGTCGGACTACCCCGACATCATCGAACCGTAGAACAACGCAGACGCCCACCCTTTCCTAAAAGGACAAAACCGTCCGCTCCATGCACTGAGTATACAAAATGTATTCAGTGCATGGCGGATGGTTTTTTGTTATTGCTTCTTACTCGTCAAATTTTTTTGGTGCTCCTGGCTATTCACCATGCCACAGCGTTTGTATTTGACCCCGCTGCCACAGAAGCAAACATCATTACGCCCCATCGTTTCACCTTCGACATTTTTTGGATCACGACTAGCCGGAGCAGCGACTTCACCACCCATGGTTTTTGCCGCACCTTGGAACTGCATGTTGCCGGCCTCCATAATACTTGGAGCCAATTCAATACCAATACTAACTTTAAAGATGGTATACACCACTTCTTTTTGGATCAGACTCAAGAGCTCGTTGAACATCCGGTACGTTTCTTTTTTATATTCAACCAATGGGTCGCGCTGGCCATACCCACGCAGACCAATGCCCGTACGGAGGTAATCAACGGCTACAAGATGTTCTATCCATAAATTATCAATGGAACGTAAGAGCATTTGCTTTTCGATCTCCAAAATATATTCGGGTTTACCCGTTTTCTTAACCAGCAAATCCTCATACTTACGTTTCGCCAGGTCAGTCAAATAGGTGATCACTCGGGTACGCTCTTCCACCGCTTCCATTTTCTCTTCGCCCCAAGAACCAAATTTCAAGAGCACTTCTTTTTCTTCGGCCGAAAATGGGAATATTGTAGCGGCTGTTTGATAAATTTCTTGCATTTGCCACTCAGCCTTGTCTTCTGCACTGGTGTGGAACGAAACGAGTTGCTCGATCTCATTTTCGATCATCTGAAAAACACGCTGACGCAGTGCAGCTTCCCCGGCAGGAACTTGAGTCTCCTCACCAGGTGCCCCGACCACCTTTGCTTCCGAAACGATCCCAGCCAATCGGTCCTTTTCTTGTTTATAGCTCTCCAAAATCTCGCGGCGCATACCATAAATGACTTCACGGTGGCGATTAAGGACATCATCGTACTCAAGCAGGTGTTTGCGCGTATCAAAATGAAAACCTTCTACTTTGCGCTGGGCTGACTCGATCAATTTGGTAATAGTCCGCTGTTCAATCGGCATATCATCCGGTACACGCAGAGCATCCATCGCCCTCTTCAAACGTTCACCGGCAAAAATACGCATAAGATCATCGTCAGTCGAAAGATAAAACTGCGTTTCACCCGGGTCACCTTGACGACCCGAACGTCCACGAAGCTGATTGTCGATCCGGCGTGATTCGTGGCGTTCGGTACCAATCACAAACAAACCACCGCTACCACGGGATTTCTCAGCCAATTCTTTTTCGGGCGGGTTACCACCCATAATGATATCGACACCACGCCCAGCCATGTTGGTGGCAAGCGTCGTTGCCCCTGGACGACCGGCTTGGGCGACAATCTCACCTTCACGTTCATGGTTCTTGGCGTTGAGCATTTGGTACTGCACACCTTCCTGCTCCAAATACAAGGCAAGCTGTTCATTTTTCTGGACGGAAATAGTACCGATCAAAACCGGCTGACCCTGGTCTTGGAGCACACGGACTTGTTTGGCGATCGCCCGGAATTTAGCGTCCTCGGTCTTATATATCCGATCCGGATGGTCGATGCGCTGGCTTTTTTTATTACTTGGAATAACAACAACCTCGAGCTTGTAAATCTTACCGAATTCTTCGGCCTCAGTTACAGCCGTACCGGTCATGCCTGAGAGTTTGGCATACATGCGGAAATAATTCTGGAAAGTAACCGTAGCCATGGTCCGGCTTTCACGCTGGATCTTGACGCGTTCTTGGGCTTCAATCGCCTGATGGAGACCTTCGCTATAACGCCGCCCCGGCATTTTACGACCCGTAAACTCGTCAACGATCACGACTTCACCGTTCTCAACAACATAATCTCGGTCGCGTGCAAAAAGTGCTCGGGCACGCAAAGCTTGCTCTACATGATGCACGGTAGTGATGCCGCCTTCAGCATAGATATTCTCAACACCCAGCCACCCTTCAATTTTTTTGATACCCGTGTCAGTCAGCGTGGCGGAACGCAATTTTTCATCAACATTATAATCATCATTCTTAACCAACTGCGCAACCAGGTCGGCAAAACGATAGTACATATCCGCGGCCTCTTCCGCGGGAGCCGAAATAATAAGCGGGGTTCGCGCTTCGTCAATCAAAATCGAGTCAACTTCATCGACAATCGCAAAATGCAAATCACGCTGCGCCCGATCGTCGAGGGACTGGACCATGTTGTCGCGCAAATAATCAAAGCCAAATTCATTGTTGGTGCCATAGGTAATATCGCACTGGTAAGCGGCCGGCCGACTACAGGCATCAAGATAATCATATTCAACTTTAAACATTCCTTTTTGATCACGCTCTGCATCTTCCGTACTTCCTTCGGCAAGCGCAGGAGTAGCTTTGGCCAAAGCATTGTACCGATACGACACGAGCTGGTTCTGGATAATACCAACGCTGAGCCCCAAAAAATCATAAATTTGCCCCATCCAAACAGCGTCACGTTTAGCCAAATAATCATTCACTGTAACAACGTGCGCACCTTTTCCGGCGAGCGCGTTTAAATACACCGGCAACGTCCCGGTCAAGGTCTTACCTTCACCAGTATGCATCTCAGCAATGTTCCCGCGATGAAGCACGATACCACCAATCAATTGTGAATCAAAATGCCGCATGCCCGTAAGGCGCTTCGAGGCTTCGCGCACAACCGCAAACGCTTCCGGCAAAAGGTCATCAAGCGTCTCACCTTTTGCGAGGCGGGCTTTAAACTCCGGAGTTTTTGCTTGAAGCTCAGCATGCGAAAGCCCGGCCAGCGAACTTTCTAAGTCATTAATTTTTTGCACCAGCGGCTGGAGTTCCTTGAGCACTTTGGCGTTCGGGTCACCGAAAATCTTGGTTAAGATCGACATAGGCAGAGAGGTCAGAAAATATTAAAATCCCAGCCATTTTATCATTATTCTTAGAAAAAGACAAGGTCAAAGGTAAGAACTACAGAGACGTATTTGGTCAGGGCTCAAAATTAAAAAACCGACCTGCCACAGGCAGATCGGGATACCAAGCTAGCAGACCACTCACCCTAGCTTTAAACAATTTTATTTTGGGAATTTTTTGACTTGAAAATACGCTCAATACCGTCAAAAAAATGAAGTTTAGCGAGTAGTGCGTTCAACCAGCCAGAGGTGATGCAGTAATACGTTGCAAACGGCGCAGTATGGTGCACCTGATGATGTTCAGGCGACAGGATAAGGCGGTACCGCTGCAAAAAACGGATGAAAGCGGGTGGTTTATCTTGGTGAGCCCATTTATGGATTTGGTTAGTCAAAAAAATCGAAAGAATCATGAACCAAATCACTTCACCGATCAAAAAATAGGTAAACGAACTCATGATGGGCAGCCAGTAAAAAGCCGGAACAATAACTACCAGTGAAATAATACAATTTGTACCATTTACTTCAATAAACCCATGCCGAGTAATTTCTTTTTCATCAATATGATGAGCGCGGAACGGCCGGATAAAATGAGGCCCGAAAAAGGGAATATCTTCTGTACCAAATGTGTCGCCTAAAAAATGAACAAAACCCGAAAAAAAATCAGCCAAAATATACCCTGCGATAGGCAGGATTAAAATAAGCGCCAAGCCCATCAGGGTAAAATCAAAAACGCCTGCTGAACGAATCAGCAAACTAGCCAAAAGAACCATGTAGATCGCGAAAATAGTCATGCCAACTACTTCCATGACCTTGTAATAAGTGGGCCGGTTTTTGGTTGACGGGTCAACCGTAGCCAAAGGCAAAACTCGTTTCATACCACGTTTGAATAACTATTGATTAGATATTCTATCCCTTTTTAAGGGTTTTGTCAATCTGACTGATCCCATCCGTACCCTTAAAAAAATGGATCCGCAAGCAAGATAAGTATACCTAAAAACCCTCTTTCAATCAAACAAGAGACTGAAAATGAATTTTTTTATTGACAGGCTAGTGGTTCAAACGACGAGTATGGCCAACCAGCGCTTCGAGCAATTCTCGTATCTTGTCCCGAGTATGTGCGTCAGTAACAACACCGTTTTGATCAACCTTATCCTGCACGCTCGGCACCATCACCTCGGGTCGGTTAACAGCGTGCATATTCAAAAAGACAAACGTCTGGCGGAGCTGGTATTGAGCGCGAGCGCTCCCGAGCATCCCCATCGACGCACCCATTATAGCCACCGGCTTGTCGTCAAAACTATTCTGGCCATAGGGACGTGAACCCCAGTCAATGGCATTTTTCAAAACACCCGGGATAGAGTAGTTATATTCCGGAGTTACAAAAAGCACAGCGTCCGCGGCTTTAATTTTTTCTTTGAATTGCACCACATCAGGCGGCAAATTTTGTTCCATATCCTGGTTGAATAATGGAAAGGTGCTAATTTCCAAAATCTCAAGCTCAACCCCTTCTGGCACCAATTCACGCGCAGCATTCAAAAGAGCCCTATTATATGAACCTGTACGTAAACTTCCAACAATCCCGACAATTTTAAGCGGCATATTCATACACAAAATTTTAAAACATTAATTGAACGCGGCAGTATCAACACTATCTGTTTCCTTCGTCAAAAAGTGTAGCCACCGCAGATCTTCAGCCGAAGGTTTATCAACGACCAGCGGGCGTACGTCTCTTGGAAAATGTTCGTCAAAGACAGGTTTGAGTTTTTTGAGACGGACAAAAATCGCGTCTGCTGCGGCCTGGGGATCGGTCAAAGCCAGGTCTTTAATTTTGGGCTGATCCAATAAAGCATTAAAAATAAGACTATACTCAGCTAAATACTCTTCTAGGGCAGCCACTTCTTTATTCAGCTTTTTAGAGTCTTCTTTCAAAGAAACCGACTCGTCCCCTCCTGCACGCTTAGGGGCGGCTATTTTAAGGTCCTGAAGCTTCTCAACTATCATCATTTGTATTTTCATTTTTAAAGCAAAACTAACTTCTTTACCTGAAGTATTTTCGGCTTTTTGACTAGCACCGCCCGCATCGCCGGTTGATGGGGGTTCAAAACCAGCGCCTTCTGCTTTGTGCACCATATACATAATTTTTAAAAACAAACTATTAAAAGCATAGCACTCTCTCTAAAACTTGGCAAAAACAAAAACCACTCTATTGCTAGAGCGGTTTTTGTAGTAACTAGGGCTATTACGCCAAAGTAACGTTGACGGCCTTAGGGCCTTTGTCAGACTGGGCAACTTCGAAAGTTACAGCCTGGCCGACTTGCAAATCGTTGAATTGCACGCCGTTGAGGTCGCTCATGTGGAAGAAAACGTCCTTTACTTCTCCGTCTGGAGTAATAAAGCCGAATCCTTTATCCGTTAAGCGTTTGATAACACCTTTCATAGTGATAAAGATGGGTGGATTAAGACTTAAGACAGTTTGTCTTAGGTAGAAACTCGACGGCATCTCTACGTGAAGACTGCTTAGGTGAATGTATAGTAGCACTTTTTAGCATTTTTGTCAACCCCTCGACGCTACAGGGGTGTGGACTAGGTTATGATAAGCACCAGGAGCAACGCAATCACCCCCAGGGTTTGGACAATAACATGAGGGTGTTGTTTGCGAGCCTCCACAACAACCAAAGCAACAAAGGCCGCTAAGAATAAAGCCAAAAAACCAATATAGACGCTGTTTGAAAAATCGACAATACTTGCAACCAAAGGAATGCTCCGGCGGGCAACAGTATAGCGCTGCCACGAGCTTGGTGTAATAATCGGTGGAGCATGCCAGGCCACAGAACCGGTAATTATTTCCCCACCCTCACCAATTACGGAAAGAGTTGGCGGCACCACCACTCGGAACAACTCCGACTTACTAAGCGGTAAAACCTGTGATCCAGCGTAGCGCCTCATATCTTGTTCGCTCCTACTTAGCTCTGGCTCAAGAGTTACAGTATGGCCAGCAATCTCTACCTGAGCAGTTTTTACGGAACCTTGGATATATGCCTGGATCTGAACCAGCACTCCGCCTTCAGCTTCTTTCCAGAGCACTTGCGAACGATCAGCGTCATAGGCCAATCGAGGCGGAATGATTTCTACAGGAGCCGGAGTTTTTACTACAGCAACACCACTCTTCTGGCTTAGCACCCGGAGGGCTGGGACGCTTTTTGGAGGTACTGAGATGACCGGATCAGTGACTACAGGCTCAGCGATAGCAGGCACTACCGGAGTTGACGAGGCAGCGCTTGGAGCCGTAATCGGCGGTGTACCAAAATGCGCTACGGCATAAGCAGTGGGAATATTATTATACAAACCAGCCACCATGCTTGTGCCAAGCTCCAGGTATTCACTGTCAATTAAATTTTTATAATGCGTCGGACTTTTTACCCACGCCGAAAGCACTTCATCGGCGCTGAAAAAACCCATGGCTAAATTTTCTCCGGCTGTGCGGTAACCATATCCGGCAGCCTTAAGAAAAAATTTCAGATTATGGTCGTCGGGACCGTTGTGGCTAAAATACTGCTGCACCGCCATATCATCCGCCTTGAGCGCGCTCGAACGGTTGAGCAGAGGTCGAACAACCAGTGGTTCGCGGTTTTCTCGTGCTCGCAGCGTATTTGTCAGCTGCACCAGACGAGCCTGCTCGCCCGATAAGACATCGGGCGCAACAAAAGCAGGCAGCGGAATAGCCAAAACTAAGCCAACTAAAAATGCTTTAATCCAAATAAAAAAAGTCGAATATGCCAACGCACGTTTGGCATGCAAAAAATGCGGGTGGTACTTATTCTCCGCGTGGGGGATAAAATATTTTTTAAGCGCACGCTTCATGGCCTTAGTATATACCTTTTTAGATGTTTATAAAACACACTACTGCACGCACAAACCGCCCTTTTATCAATTTTAAAAACCGGTGAGCAAAAAACACTTAACCTTCCGAAGGAAGGGTTATGTGTTCTAACATTAAAAATACTGTTACTACTCAGCGAGGAGCCTGGTTCGAAGTACGAGCAGGCCACCTAATAACATACAGTCCACCGCTACATCAGGTAAACGTGAAGGCGCGCGCCCACCAGTTACTGGTAAAGTTTGAAAACCGAGTACGGCTTGTGGAGTAGGGCTCGGCAGCGGAGCTGTGACTTCTATCTTTTCACCTAAAACTGCTTGCGGTGCGCTTGGGACTGGTGCCGGAGCAGGTGTGGGTGCTGTTGGCGGCGGGGCAACAACCCCTCCCCCGCCCGCACCCGTGCTAAAATTCTGTCCACCGCCAGTCGCGGCGATAGTTTTAACAGACACCTCGTTACTAACTACTTCTGGCGAGCCGTGCGAGACGGCGCGAAAATAATAAAGCGTATCTGGAGCAAGACCGGCGATAATCACTTCGTGATTTGTAACAAACTCGCCCTGCTCATTACTCGTAAAAGCATAACCATACAATGGAGGCGTAGTCGTGGCATCGTGATTCACCACGTCATAAATCACCCGGCTCGTAGCAGCATGACTCGTTGTCCACATAACTTTTACTGATGTCGTATCAACCGCTTCCGCCCGCACATCGGTCAAAAATAATTCCTGATCATCGAGAGCAATAGTACACGTTACAAGAGTGCCGACCTCGGAACTCGTACCCGAACAATCCCCGCTAAGCGTTCGAGCATAACTGCCAGGCACAGCAAGATCAACACTATACGTGCTCGTTGCAGAGAGGTTTACAATTGTTGTTGTACTCGCCCCAGGGTAAGTCGTTGTTACCCCGTCAATCGCCACATCAAAAGGAAAATCTATAACTGTTTTGTTGTCACCATTGTCGTTGATAACGAGCTGGTTGATATGGAGTGTGCTGGTGGTTGGGACAAAAGGCGGAACTTCCTCTTCTGTAGGAACGTAGATGCTTTGTAAAATATTACAGACCAAACGAACCCCTCCCTGCTCAGCAGGGACGAGTATGCGTCCGGACGTATCACACTGCGGAGTTTCGGGATCTTCACTATCAACAAAAAAAACTGGCGTGTAACCATCACTTGGTTGCTGGCTCAACTGATACTCACCGGGCGTTAAATATAAATCTACCTGACCATTAATACTCAGTGTAGTCGTGACCACAGTGGCGCCATCAACTATATATAAAACTGTCGCAGCATCGTCAGCAACAGTTACGGTTGAACTACTGTACACAGTCAAAAAACCAAAATCATCAGCTTCAATCGGAACAAGGGAGGCTGCAGCGCGGGTATTAACACAAAAAAATAAAGTACCTAGAATTAACAGGCTCACCCCTAGTAAACGTAAACAAATATTTGTAAAAAAATCCTGTTTCATACCTAACAATAGTGTAACTACTTCCTTATTCCTACTCCCCTCCCATCATAAAGTCAATTTTTGTGTCAAGTCTTACTTAGGGGTGGTTGTGGAAGAATGCGGCGTACTAAGATACGCAGTTACAACCAACCGATTTTTGGTAGTAAAAACAGGTGTACATGTGAAGAGCGTGAGACGAGGCTCTGCACTAGGGTTCAAAATTTCAACTGCAGTTGGCGGCACGACCGCAGAACCATCAACTACATACACATAGGTTTTTCCAAGCCACTCAATACTAATTTCATCCCCCGCCTCAAGCTTGTCGAGATTAAAAAAAGTCCGCGGACCAGACGTGTACAAATACCGATGGGCGCTGAGCACAATATTGCCATATCCTCCTTCTTCACCAGGGACAGCGGTTCCTGGAATTTGCCAAGCTCCCTGGGCGAGGCCGCGTGTTTCATTTTTTTCGTCAATCACAATCGGCATATCAACGCCGATCTTAGGTATTATTAAACGGTACGAAAGCGTCGAAGTCGCAACGGGAATCTGGGCTGTTGAGGACGCAATGTCAAAACTCAGTAACGTCGATGTTACTACTGGTAGCGGAACCGACAATTCATTCCCTTGAAAAGCGCTAGACAAAAAATAGACACCTTTGATGATGAGTCCAATACTGATGAGCGCAGCGCCAATACTGTAGGTTGTCCGCGCAGACAATAAGGGCTTACGTTTCTCCATACTTTTTACAAAAGCGCCAATGCCTCGGCTGCTAAATTTTTTACATCATCCGGCGCATCAAGCACATTTATTTCTTCAAGGCTGAGCCAGCGCATACCATGCTTTTGCGTTCCTTCTTCACTTACCTCAGCGGTCGTTGCCCGAGCCAGGTAATTATAATCAATATGTTGATGGAACGGATTGATGTCTTCGAGCAAAATACAAAAGGGCTGCTTCAGCACACCCACGCTTTTAAAAGTAAAACTGTTCGGAGGCTGGTACAACTCGACATCAAGCCCTGTTTCTTCTTTAACTTCGCGCAGCGCTGCCACCTCTGGAAGCTCGTCACGATCAAGATGTCCGCCCGGCGGAAGCCAAATACCCAACTTCTTATGCAAATGTAGAAGTACTTTTTTGTTATACACAATAAATGTGGTGGCGGTAAAATGGCGGGTAATTTCCATACGTATATAACCTAGTACAAGATAAAATCATTTGTTGCTTAGCAACTACCCTGGCCACCCGTTATTTTCAAGAAATGGGGTCTGGGCTTGACAAAAGAGTGTTTTAGGCACAGGGTACCTCTATTCCACTTCACGCGGAGAATTCTCATGCTGACCCATACTCCAGAAGCACTCCCCACATCCAGCAGGCCGGAAGGCCGACCTGTCATCCTGGTTGTTGATGACTGCCCTGACACAACCGAGCTCTTCTCGATGCTCGTTAGTGGCCTGTGCGCAGGTTACCACATCATCAGCGCCACGAATGCGGCTGATGGCCTGGACGAGGCGAGAGCAGTCGGCGAACGACTTAAACTCGTCTTCGTTGACGCTTCTATGCCCGTGCACGATGGATTCTGGCTGGTCGAGCAACTGCGGGCTGACAGCACTCTCGCCCACGTTCCCGCCTATCTGGCGACCGGACATGAACGTCTGGATCTTCGAAACCTAGGCATCAAAGGCACACTAGTGAAACCGGTTTCTGTTTCAGCGCTACAGCTGGTGATCGAGACCGAGTTCCCGACTGACCTTTCCCGATTCAGCTAACCGCTACGACCCCCCAACCCCACAGACTCAAGACTGTCCCCTTTATCTCACCGTGCCCGAATATGTACATATGCAGGCAGGGTGAGGACAGTCTTCATTATAAAATAACCCCAGGAAACCCTGGGGTTATTTTTTTATAGTACATATATCTTATCCACATAACACCATTTCCATTCTTTGCCCTCTTGGTAGGCCTGCATGATCGGGTGGCCGGTTGCCTCGAAATGTTTGGTCGCATGTTTATTTTTGGAAGAATCACAGCAACCTACATTTCCGCACGACAGACAGAGACGGAGCGCCACCCACTCGTCACCAGTCGTAAGACAGTCTGTGCAGCCGTCCGGTGTTATCGGGGTAACAGCTTTAATTTCGGAAATATGTGCACAAGAAGTGGCCATATATTTTAAGCTGGCGTGTTACGTTTAAAATTAAACGTTAGGACGGTCGAAAGTAACCGACTGGAGCATTTCCTCGAGCGACTGCCAGACAGATGATTTGTCGACTTCAGTTACACCTTCTTCTACATTCGTAGTGTGAATTGCTTCTTCAAACTCAAAACAGACATAGTCATTAAACGCCCTGTAAATTCGAGATTCATACAAATCAGCGCTGTCTTGATCAATAACCGTGGCAGAATAGAAATCCTGACCATTGATAACTATTTTGTTGGCAGTATCAAATTTTACCGACTCATCTGGCAAAGCCAAAGACAGACAGCTGTCCAATTCATCGAGGGGAAGGGCTGTAACAATGAATTGAGCTTCAGCCAGATTGGTTGAGGGGTACTGGTCAACAGGTAACTCAAACTGTACTAATTTTTCATCTAAATTTCCGAGAGTCAAAACAGATTCTTGAGCATTGGCGGGGTATTTAAATTGAAAACTATACAAAGAATTTTCGTATGTTTTAGTTTCTCCATTTCCCGAAACATTCGACTGGTCAGGGTTACTTGCAGCACTGCATCCAGCGCCCATAACTACAATACCCAGAACTACAGCAAAAATTGCTTTTTTCATACCTATGTAATTAAAAATTAATTATTATGTGTAAGCGTACGCTTGAAACTCAAAAATGTAAAGAGCTGCTTCGGCTAAAAAAATAACTCCGATTTATAACAATCAGAGTTATTTAAAATTATTTTTATTTATTGGCTAACGCCTGATCAATCGCTTGCTGTAGGGCGGCGTAAGGCTGTGCACCAACAAGCGCAACACCGTCAATAAACGTGGTCGGCGTACCATTAACCCCGGCTGCCTGACCTTCGTTCAAATCTTCTTGCACCTTTGCGGCGAAGGTGCGGTCAGTCAAACATTGGGTGAACTTTGCTTTGTTGAGGCCAACACCCACACCATACTTAATCAAATTATCCTGGGAGTAATAGGTTGAGTCAGACTCTGGAGCCTGGTTCTCAAAGATCCAATTATGGAATTCCCAAAACTTGCCCTGGTCATTAGCGCACTCTGACGCTTCGGCAACAAGTGTCGACTCAGGACCAAGAAAAGCAAAATTACGGAAATAATATTTTACCTTGCCCGTCGCAACATAATCCCTCAACATCCCCTGCTCCGCATCACTATAAAAACGCTCACAGAATGGGCAGCGGAAGTCCGCAAACTGTATAACCGTTACTGGGGCATCACTCTTGCCTTTCATCGGGAAATGCCCGACACCAACATCAACCGGCCCGGTAGGGGCAGGAGGCTGAACTTCACCTTGTGGAGCGGCTGGCTGCACAGCGAGCGGCTTGCTTCCACCGGACGAAAAACCATTTTTGAGATTAAGCCCGAGCAGGACAAAAAAGCCGATAGTACACAAGGTCATCAGGCCGCCCAGGAGGCCTACAGTCATCGCGCTTTTGGGGGAAAGCTGCTGGAAAAATGATCTTTGATCATCCATAAGAGTACGATTAGTGTTAATTAAGTATAGGGAGTATACACCATAAACTCCAAGCTAACAACCCACAGGTCAAAAAAAGAAAGAGCTCCTGGCCGTAAAATAACTTTAGTAGCCCATTCCAAAAAATGATGCTAGGATACTAAGGTCATTTTTAATCCACCTGAGTTTAGTATGAAAAAAATACTTTTTGCCCTGCCCTTAATCTTAGTACTCCTTGGCGCAGGCTGCACGAACGGGCAATTCTTTGATGAACCACTCGATAACGGAACACCTCTCTCAACCAGCACCCCACCGTCAGTGTCTTCACCCGCACCAACGACAACTACCGTCAAACTCAAAAATGGCCGGGCATTTTCACTCACCCACCCTAATGACCACACTCTTAGCGTTGCTGCTGAAGGCTACCAACGCTTGCGCTTTATGGCTAAAAGCCCGGATAATCGCCTTTTCCTTGGCGAAATGTACAATGCTAGCGATACGAGGCGCGGAAAAGTCTATATTTTTGATGCATTTGACGAACAAACCAAAAAATTCACCGGCACGCACACCTACGTGTCAAACCTCCGCAACCCACACAGCCTGGCTTTTTATACAGACACGGACGGCAAAACCTGGCTCTATATTGCCCTAACCGACAAACTTATCCGCTATCCTTACACAAACAGTGACAATGCCCCCACAACCAAACCAGAAACGATTGCCACGTTCCCCGCCTATGGCCGAACGCTGGGTCAAGGCGGTTGGCATATTACCCGAACAGTTGTCGCGAAGAATAATAAGCTCTATGTTTCGGTTGGTAGCTCTTGCAACTCGTGCGAAGAAAAAGAAGACGAACCAAGCCGGGCTAGTATCCTGGTCATGAACCCGGATGGAAGCGATAGCAAAGTCTTTGCCAGCGGCCTGCGTAACGCTGTCGGCCTCACGTTTGTGGGCAGCGCCCTGATTGCCACCAATAATAATGCTGACCACCTCGGCGACAATCAACCGCCCGACACTATTTACGAAGTGTTGGAAGGCAAAAATTATGGCTGGCCCTACTGTTACGAATCCAATACCACAATTGAACCTGATACTAGTAAAGAATGGAGCAAAACGTTTGATTGCAGCACCGTCCCCCTAGCCGATGTAAAACTCCCCGCCCACAGCGCACCCTTGGGTATTACCTATTTCAACAACCAACTCTTGGTTGCCCTGCATGGCTCTGGCAACAAAACCCTTAAAGCTGGTTACACCGTAATTGCCACTACCCAAGACGGAAAACAAACTGATTTTCTGAGCGGATTTTTGCAAGGTACAACTGTACATGGTCGCCCCGCCGGTATACTGGTAAACGATGAAAAATCCTTCTTTGTCACAGACGATTTTAATGGTGCCGTCTATTATATTGAGAAAAAATAACCACGTCTTAACCAACAAAAAGACTGTCTCTGCGATAGTCTTTTTTTGTTGGACAGGTCTAATCATTGACAAAACCAGGCATGCTATATAAACTGCCACGTTATCAACCCCCAAGGAGGCCTTGATGATCGAAGCAGCGAGTAAAGAGGTGGCTGAGCCCGGTATCCTGGTCCACCAGCTCTCCGACGGAGAAGCGGCACGGTGGCCAGGCCAGGTTTCCATCTTCCACGAGGACATTCTGCGCGTCCTCAGGGAATTCGTCGGCATCGACGACGAAGGCGAGCTCGTTCGGGAAGACGACAAGGGTCCCGGGCGTCGCATCCTCGTCATGGTCCAGAAGAGCCGGACGACCCGTTCGACCACCTTCGACCGAGCCAACCCCAACTGGTGGCGGTGCTACTACATCAAGATGAACCCGCTACGCGCCTCAGCCTTCGAGACGTTCCTGCGTGCCTCGTTTCGGCTAAGCCAGGAGCGGCTACGACAGCCCCGGCAGCAGCAGCTCGAGAGCGAGCGCTGGGTCACGATCGCCCTCGAGCCCCTCAACTAGCTCGACCGCTTTCCCCTGCCCACTCACGTATCCACGAGGCGTGCGCGCTAACGACCCCACTCGTGGCCACAAAAAAATACCCAAACTTAAAAAGTTTGGGTATTTTTTTACAAAACACTCTACGAACGACCTTGGTACTATTAGTTATACTTTTATAACGCTATTTAGAACATCGAGCATGCTCTGGTGTATCCCTTGCGGGTTGAGCAAACAAGCAACTTTTTTTATTTCGCTTTGTGAAAGTTTGGTTTTGGCAATTCGCTGTACCGCTTGAGCAACCTTTACAGGATTATCAAACGAGTCAATTACCATTCTTTTTAATCCGCACTTTATAAGTATTTCAGAAAATCCTACATTTTTTGATACTAAAACAGACGTTCCGCTCACCAGCGCTTCTGCGGCAACATTGCAAAATGTCTCAAAATGCGAAGGAACAACAAGAAGATCAATGGAGCGATAAAATTTGAAAAGATCTTCTTGACTCATTTGTTTTTTCTTTTCAATCGTTTCAGGAATATCAAATGCTTTATCCCAATACGAAGTTACCATAACCGCCCGATGTTGCCATTGCTGAGAAAGAAGCTCGTGGTGTAAAGCTACAAATGCTTGAAAATTTTTGATTGATGTCCACCTCCCTATCGCACAAATGGTAAAACGCCCCGCTTTTCTTCGCATCAAATTTTTTGGAGGGACTGCAGGGTTCGGAATAACCATGCTGCGCTGAACAGCGTGTCCTACTATTTCTTTTTCTACAATTTTTTGGCAAACACGAGAAGGAAAAATAATGCTGGTGGCGGACGAAGCAAGCCACCTTTCATAAGCTAGCAACCGCCTTTTTATAAAAAAATTCTTATGACTTACTTCTTTTTGAAGCACTCCGGCATAGCGTAGAACCAATGGTATTCCCAACTCTTGTGCGGCCTGGGCCAAAATCCAAGGCGTACTATACGTTCCATTAATCAAAACAACATCCGGCGACTCTTGGCGTAAAATATCTTTTGTTTTTTCTATGAGAATACTCCATTTTTTTCGAGGGCTCCCCCATTTTTCCCACGAAAAACGAGGCATTATATCAATACCGTTAATAATGTGGTGATGAAAAAAAGACGGTAAATAGTGTCGAAATATTTCTGGCCCGAGCAGGTGTCGAGCCGTAATGATTTCAATACCTACAACCGTATCTTCTTTATCTTTCAGCCAATCAAAAAGAGCAAGATTGGAGACCGTAATACCCCCAAAGGCATCCCGATGTACATTGGTAGCGATCTTCATGGAGGCTGTAATACTATAATTAACGAATAAATTTTATTTTATCATAGAATGAACCTTTCTAACAGCCTGCGCTAACAAAAAAATCATAGCTCAATTAATAAGCTATGATTTTATCAGCAGGCGCGGTAGGAATCGGACCTACGCAGTTGGTTTTGGAGACCAACGTACTACCATTATACGACGCGCCCAAGGCAAGCGCCCGAGGGCGCCAGAAAATTATTTTTCGAGGTCAAGGTCAAGTTTTTTGTCTACTTCTTTTTCAATCGGCACAATTGGTTCTGGGGCAACACGATCTTTAGTAAACACCACAGCTAGCATAAACGCAAGAAGAGCCAAAAAATGCATCGACGAAACTGGTAGGCCGACCAACCACAGAACAAGCGCGATCAGTGACGGCAAGGTAAAAGCGTATAGTCCAATGGTAAATAACTGACCAAAACGCCAGCCCCGCCCCGCTATCCGGCAGGCGACCAACACGATGAGTGTTACCATCAAGATACTTAGGAGCTTCGCAATAATAAACCCGATGTAGGTAAGAATCAAGACAAATAAACCAACCACAACAACAATTACCGGTGAGGTGAGCGTATCAAAATATGTATCCAAAGTCGCTTTGGTGAAAACAAGATCACCTATATCCTTCCACAAAAAACTTTGGCTACGGCGTTCGGCCGCTTCATAAATCTCAAGTGAGTCTTTGGTTACCAACATAACACTGCCGTTCGGACTTTGCACCAACTCCTCGGCATCATACGTCGTCGTGGCGACGGTATCCACGTAGAGCGTTAAACTTTTATCACCTTCCACTGTCGAAACAGTATACGGGTTAGGGACTCCGGTCAAGGCAAGTTCGCCACTCTTGATCTCAGCCTTAAAATCCGGGACTTTAGTTTCAAGTGCGGAGCGCACTTCACGAAGTGCCGCCGGAACACCAACCGCGACGGGGATCAAAGCAAAGGCACTAAGAATGAGTGACAATAGAAAAAAGTAAGCCCACGCTGCTCCGGGAAACAAAAAACGCTGGCGGAGCCACTCCACATTGAACAAGCTGTTGTAGAGGGAACGAAAAAAATTCATAGGCATTCTAAAAGAGATAAAAGCGAGCGGGAGCTCGCTTTAATCAACCCTTATTTGGTTTCTTTGTGTTCAACATGTTTCTTGTCATGTTTGCAGAACTTGCTCATGACGAGACGGTTTTTGAGGATTTTTTTATTTTTTTTGGTGAAATAGTTAGTTCGCTTGCAGACCGAACATTCCATTTTAACCAGATTATCTTGGGACATATAAGAGAGTTACGTTATTTCGTGTCGTATTCTACCACAAGGCCGGTAAATAATCAAGTGCTGGCAGTTAAGCCCGTTTAAAGACTAAAATTAGGCTAAACAAAGCCAAAGTAATAAGCACGATCGTACCACCCGGCGAGAGGTCAAAATAATACGAGAGCAGGATTCCACTCACCACCGAAAAAATTGAAAAGCCCTCGGCATACCACAAGGTAGTAGAAAAACTTTTCTTAAGCTGTAGCGCCGTAACTACCGGGATCACAATCAAGGCCGAAATCAAAAGGATACCAACAATTGGAATCGCAAGCGCGACCGTCATAGCCGCCAGCAAGATAAAAATAAAGTTGATTGCCTTTACCGGTATCCCGCTGACTTTGGCCGCCTCTTCGTCAAATGAAATATAGACAAGCTCTTTATAAAATGAAAATAACAGGACAATGATGACCAAGCCCAAAACAGCGATCAACATAACATCACTTTGCTTTACCGTAACAATGCTCCCAAACAAGTAACTAAACAAGTTAACATTGAAGCCGTGCGCCAGACTAATAAGCACCACCGCGAGCGCGAGGCCCCCTGAAAGAAAAATTGACAAGGCAGTTTCGCCGTATACTTTTTTGGAGCTACGCAATTTTTCAATTGCGAGGGCAGCCGCGCCCGAAGTAGCAAGCGCAGTAATGATGGGGTTAATACCTGCCAGAAGACCAATCGCCACACCGGCGAGCGAAACGTGTGACAGCGTATCCGCAATCAAAGAATACCGGCGGAGTACCAAAAAAATACCAATAAGCGGGGCAATAATCGCAATCAAAATCCCAGCCTCAAGGCCACGCTGGATAAATGAATATTGAAAAATTTCTAAAAACATACTTTTACTTTTCAACCTTTAGTGATCATGCAAAATAAACTTAAGGTTCTTACCATATAATTGTTGCAAGTACTCCCCTTTTACAAATTCTTTCGGGCTGCCGTGATACACCAAAGTCTGGTTAATACACGCCAGTTCCGTTGCTTCGTTCGCAATAACATCAATATCGTGCGACACCAACACGAGGGTAAGACCGAGTGTTTGGTTTAGTTTTTCCAGCAAACGATAAAATTGTTCCTGGGTTGCAACATCAACTCCAACCGTTGGTTCATCCAAAAAAATAATTTTCGGTTCCGTGGCCAGTGCGCGGGCAATAAACACGCGCTGCTGCTGCCCAGCCGACAAATCACCAATCAAACGGTCTCGGTATTCAATCATATCAACCTGGCGCAACGCTTCTTCCACCTGGTTCCGGTCTTCTTTGGTCGGAAGACGTAACAACCCCCGTTTGCCAAACCGCCCCATTGCTACTACTTCTTTGACAGTAGCCGGAAACTTGAGGTCAAAATTAACCGCCTTCTGAGGCACATACCCAATCGCTGGCCAATCTTTAAAATCGCGGATGTCTTGGCCGAACAAAGAAATACTCCCACTCGTTGGCTGAAGGAGTCCGAGCATAATTTTGAGAAGCGTGGTCTTGCCGCCACCGTTCGGACCAATAACACCTAAATAATCCCCCGAATGAATATTGAGAGAAATAGCGGTCAAAACCGGTGCATTTGCACTATAGGCAAACGAAACGTTTTTAACTTCGAGTATATTTTTGTTATGGTCTACTGACATTGGAGAGCGGTTCTAAGGTGAGCAAGGTTTTGGCGCATTTCCGTAAAATAATTTTTACCTTGAGATACTTCGTCTGGCGTCAACCCTTCAAGCGGATTAAGTACTAGCGTTTTGACACCAACTTCATTGGCAATTGTTACTGCAAGCTCTGGGTTCACCAGGCTTTCAAAGAAAATATACTCTACCCCACTATTTTTAACAAACTCAGCCACCTCGGCCATCCGCCGCGGTGAAGGCTCTTCGTCCGGCGACAAACCCGAAATCGGTACCTGGGTTAATGTGTACCGGGCAGCCAAATACCCAAACGCAGCATGCCCCGTAACAATATCACGGCGTGCGCATGTAGCAAGGCCTGCCTGAAAGGCGGCGTCGAGATCATCAAATTGTTTTAAAAAGGTTTCGGCGTTTACCTTGTATTCTTGTTCATGACCAGGGTCAGCTGCAACCAAGGCATCAAGCACAATCTGAGCCGAGGCTTTGGCGAGCGTGGGGTCAAGCCAGACATGCGGATCGCGGGCCACACTTTCTCCCGCAACAAAATTCTGCGTTACCAGCGTGTCAGCGACCGGAACAATAGTGGCGCCAGCAGAAACATACCCCTCGGCCCACGATTCAAAACCAGCGCCGTTCAAAAAAAGTAGCTTGCTTTTTTCGATCGCTACCAGATCCTGCGTCGTTGGTTCGTACTCATGCGGTTCTGCCCCGGCCGGGGTAATGGTGTTCACTATTGCAAGATCGCCCGCAATACCCTCAACTAAAAACGTCAACGGATAAAAGGAAGTGCTAACTGTAAGTCGATCATCGGGTGGGGTAATTTTATTTTCTCGCGTAACCAAAAAATAAAAAACCAAAGCTACTGCTGCGAGAACAACAACGATACCGAGAGCACGCGATACTTGTTTCCAAAAATTATTTGCCATATTTTTTCTGACATTTAGCGCACCAGCCGAAAAATTCGAGCGAGTGGCGCACAACTTTAAATTTCTTTATTTTTAAAATATTTTTTTCCTGGCGTTCCACGTCGTCCTTAAACGACACATCTTCTATCGTACCGCAACCGAGACACACTAAATGATGGTGGTGATCGTCTTCACTGGCAAGCTCGTACAAAACCGAACGATCCGCCAAACGCACTTCGTAAATAAAATTATACTTATGGAGCGTTTCCAATTGACGATAGACGGTGGTTTTATTCGCCTCAATACAGCGAATTTTTAATTTCGCCAAAATATCTTGCACCGATAACGGCTTGTGACTTTTGGCGAGAATGTCTACCAAGATGCGCCGGATTTCGGTAATGCGCTCTCCCCGATCCTTAAGGTCAGCGATAACTTGGTGCGAAGTAGTCATAAAAAATGCTTTAATGCTGGTAGTCTAGCAAAAATACTGAGTTTTTTCAAGTAGCACCTGTGGATAAACGCAACTTTGTTGCATTGACAACTAGGTATTCCTGTGGTACAAGTGCAACTAAGTTGCTTTAAGGAGAAGCCTGTGCGCTACCTCGTTATCGTCACGCTCCTTGCCTGGAGCATTGTTGCGAGGGCCGAATCCCCCTCAGCCTTGTGGTGCGGTGGCCCAATATTTTCCGGCCAAGCGGTAGCCTCCCCCACCAAATACGATAGTTCCCGCACGGCCACAACTGGCCTCAAGGGTGGAAGCGGATTTATCCTCCAACTCATGACCCCGCTCTGTTTCGAGTTTGAATTCCCTTTCGCCGAAGCGGGCAGCGTCGACTTTGGCATTGTTGCCGGCCTGCACGCGGCAATTGGTGGCGACCGGGCGGGTGGCGACATTCACCTTACCGGCGGGCTTGATATCCACCTTAGCGAGCATTGGTCGCTCGAACTGCACCTGCCTGGAATCGTGCTAGAAATTGAAAAGCCCTACCAGAGCCAGACCGAAGTCAAACTCGGCCCGCTGCTCGGCGGCATCAGTTTCCGGTACAAAGGTTTTGTCATCGGCAGCGAAGCAGCCATGCTGGCACCGCTCAACTTGGCGAACGGGCACCCTTGGGAATGGCACTTGGTACCGCTCATGCTGGGGTGGAAATTCGCTCTCAAGCGGGAAACAGAACCAAAACAACCCGCGTCGCCACAGTACCTTCAGCTAGATTTGGTTCCCCGAGCACCCAGCACACTGATCGACGAACCAGCAGACGAATAACAAACCGAGGTCGGATCGTCGGCCTCGAGCACTCTTGTGCGCCCCAAACCATGAGGCTTACAAGAGTACTGTATATATGTAATCTACTACCTATGAAAAACAAACACGCGTGGATAGGAATTTTTTTCTTTCTGGCGCTTAGCCTCGCCATTCTCAGACCAACTGAATCAGCCCAGGCCTGGACCATAGTTGAACCGGGGCACAGCCACGACGACAACGAAGAAACAGAACATGCAGCAGATGGACATGATGCTGCCGACCATGCCTCCCCCACCACGATACCCAACCAGCCTGTCACCAAGCGCGGTTACGTGCCCCCGCCTGCCCCCGCCTATTTGCGTACCACACCAACCCGTTTATATGCTCCGCTACGCTCGTGGCAAACGCGCAATTACCCTACGTACCACAGCTACCGCCCTACACCCGTCGTATACTACGGCAGGTACTCTAGTTATTAACAGTTTTCCACAACTCCTATTTGACAAACGCAACTTAGTTGCATATACTGCACATATCCTTCGCTAATCCGAAGGCCATAGAGACATCGCAACCGCCACTACACCTGGCGGTTGTAGTGTTTGTACCTTCAGCCTGGTGTGCTATACTCACACACAAACCTGATTTACTCTCTATGACAAAAAATACCCTTATAGCCACCGCCCTTGGCTTCGCGCTATTTCTCGGCATTTCGGGCGCATTGGCTGCCCCAGCCCAAGCTGTCCTCATCAACGGATCGACCCAGTTTTACTATTACAGTAAACCGGCAGACCCCTGGCACCCACCTACTCGCCCTACCCAAAACTGGTACCGCGTCGTCTACCCCGATGATTCATTCTACTACAGCTTTAGCTTTCCCAAACCCTACTTCAACCGCACCCGACAATCGTACGGTTTCTAGCCCCCTCTCGACCGCCATCTCCCTGGCGGTCGCCTAGTTTTTGGACAGTCTGCTTCATGGTATACTGCTAAGCATATGCACCACACTTTCTTTACCCGCAGCCTCTTTTGTATCATTCTCTTTTTGTCCGCATTTTTCCCCCACCGGGCACAGATGCAGACACTCGAAGAAGCGCCGCTCGACTTAGACGCGCCCATTGTAAATGATGCACCGGACATCTTTGCCCGCGCCAAAGTTCTGCAGGTCGTGGAGAGCGGCACCAAAGACGCGGATGGTACGCCGCAGGAATACCAAAAACTGGAACTTGAGATTGTGAGCGGCGATGAAAAAGGTAAAAAAATTACTATCGACCACGGTGGCCTCTTTGCCATCCAGGAATACCAAAAAGTACAAGCGGGTGACGTGGTAATAATTACCAAGCCCGCCGGCGGCATTAAAGAAGACTTTTATTACATTACCGATAAGTACCGCCTGCCCAACGTCCTCATACTTGTCGCCGTCTTTTTTGCGCTCGCCATATTCTTTGGCCGCAAGCGCGGTCTCACCTCCATCCTCGGCCTAGTCTTTACAACCCTGGTCATTTTCCGCTTCCTAATCCCTCGCATCGCTGCCGGGCACGACCCGTTGGTCGCTTGCATCATTGCCGCCCTCCTGATTTGTTTTTGTTCGCTCTACCTCTCGCACGGCTTTAATCGCCGCACTACCATCGCCCTTATCAGCACCCTCCTCACCCTTGGCGCCGCTATTATTATCGACATTGTCTTTGTTCGTTTTGCCAAACTGGCAGGCACCGGTACCGAAGAAGCCTTTTACCTGCAACTTGGTGCCGGCACGATAGATCTGCGCGGCGTACTCCTCGGCGGCATTCTCATTGGCGTCCTGGGTGTCCTTGACGACATCACCACAGCCCAAGCCGCTGTAATCGAAGAAATCCATACTGCCAACCCCACCGTTTCCCTGGCTCAATTATACAAAAGCGGCCTCTCGGTTGGCCGCGAACATATTGCCTCGCTCGTGAACACGCTCGTCCTCGCCTACGTCGGCGTGTCGTTCCCACTCTTATTACTCTACAGCATGCAAAAATCCACCCAGTTGTGGATCATGCTTAATAGTAATTTTATTGCCGAAGAATTAGTGCGTACGCTGGTGGGCAGTTGCGTGCTGGTGCTGGCTGTGCCGTTAACGACGCTGTTGGCGAGCTGGTGGTTTACGAGGAGGAAATGATAAATAAAGAATTGAAAGAAAGCTCAAAAAATGAGCTTTTTTTGCTTTCACTCAATAAACAATAATGACCTTTGCTTTTTGCAATGCTTTCAATTACAATGTCTTTAATTAATAAATAATCGAAATATGCCAGAAACATACCCTTACATGGTCGCTAACAATAAAATAAGTTTTATTCTCGAACAAATAAAAGTTGCGGAAAAACCAAAAAAATTTACTAATGAACTTCTTAAACAAATGGGATTTGCAAGCTCTAACGACCGAGCAATAATCCCCCTTCTAAAACGACTTAATATACTTAATGATGACGGAGCTCCAACAGAATACTATGACCGACTGAAAGATCGACAAGACCACCCTTTTGTCATTGGGGAAAGATTAATTGAACTCTACAAAGACATCTATGCAATCAATACAGAGATGCACACGCAATCAGAAGATACAATAAAAGGGGCAATGGCACGAGTTACGGGCAAAGATGAGAAAACGGTCACTAGATACTTTGCGACATATAAAGCACTGGTTGGTCTAGCAAAATTTGGCGCTTCGCCTAAAATATCACCTCCTCCAACCACAGAAGAGAAGACAAAAAAAGGTGGTGGCACAAATGAAAAAACACAAAAACCGATAACGCCGGAAGAAGCCAAAGCATTAAGTTTCCATCACAATATAGAAATACACTTGCCAGCAACAACTGATATAAGTGTCTATAGTGCAATTTTTAAAAGCTTGAGAGAAAATTTATTTGAGTAAGGCCGGCTTATGTACAAAACAAATTTACAGCAGCTCAAAAAATTAGTTTTTAATGGCATTCTTGCAACCGAAAGCTTAATTAAACTTACGAGAGATGGGATTGACTCGGGAATAGTTAAAGAAGAGGAAGACACTGTCTTGGAAGAAACTGATTTCAGCCCAATCTTAGTACATCGAGCTAGTCTTATGTCAAAGACATACCAATCGTTCTTTTGTTTGGAAAACGCAGTTCGAGAATTAATTGAAGAACGACTTTTATTGAGAGCTGGGATTGGATGGTGGAAAGACAATGTTCCCAAGAAAGTACAGGAACAAGCAGAAAATCTAAGGGCTAAAGAAGAGAAAAATAAATACCACACTCCACGATCCTCTTCGTTAATAGGTTACACAATGTTTGGCAACTTGGCTCAAATCATAGTTGCTAATTGGGAGAATTTCTCCGATCTATTTCCCGATCAACACTGGATATCATCTCGTTTTAACGACCTAGAACTATCAAGAAACATAATTATGCATACCGGAGAATTGCCGGAAATAGAGATAGGGAGAATTCAAAGCATCATCCGAGATTGGATAAGACAAGTGGGATAAAAAATAAAAACCTAATTATTTTCCTCCACCAACTCCTTCATCTTCCCCAGCGTACTCCTCCAATTATCCATGGAATGCTGCTTCGCTTCTTCACCCGTAAACCCGGTCTGCGTTACCACCATTTCGGTGATATCACCCTTATCAGACAAAACAAACCTAACGCGGCTATAATTTTCCGGCGCGTCCGGTAATTTGGAAAAAGCGCTCCAATAGGTATATTCCAAAACTTTTTCCGGCTCGAACACGACGACTTTGCCTTTGTCTTCGTAGGCCTGCCCACTCCATTCGCCGCTAAAAATAAGGTCGCTGCCTGGTTCCCAGGTGGTTTTGGTATCGGTGCCAAAGAGCCATTGTTTGATCATCGCGGGGTTCGTAAGGCCGTCCCAGACTTTGGCGACCGGTGCGTTGATAGTGAGGGTCAGGGTGCTGATGAGATCGCGGTTAAGCATAGGCGAAAATTAAAAATATACATTGATTGAACAGGCCTTTTTTGCCACCCTGAACAAAGAGCTTACTCGAGACCGATCGTCTCTAAATGTCCGACAAATAATAAACGCCGCCCTCGCAAAGAAGTGGCCAGCTTTTTTTTATCAACACCTTCTTGTTGTGGCAACAAATTAACTTGGGCAGTTTCGTCGTACGCCTTCATCTGTTTAAGCAGACTATCGGAGTTGGTTAAAAAAAATTCGGTCTGCCTTCGCTTTTGCTTTGAGCCATACATTTTTATAGCGGCTTCGCTATAAGCGATCGCCTGGGGCGTAAAAAATTTTCGGCGCGCGGTGTCAATATAATCGCGTATTTTCTGTTTTATTCCGAGAGCGTCAAGGACACCCTCCTTTTCGCCCCATTCCTCCACAATTTTTTGAGCAGCGCTTCCAAGGTCTTTTGCGTCCTTACGGAGCGCCCGTGCTTCATACACAATGTTTGACGCCCCATCAGTATCGCCAGGGTCGGTATCTATAAAAGTATACGGGAAACGGTCTTTCACATCAGGGGCACGGTGAAAACCAAGGTCAGACAACACTTTGGTTGCTTTTTCTTTCGCCTGATCAGTCCGAAAAAGGCTGTTAAAAAAAGCTTCCTCATCGCGAGCGAGCATTTCGTACTCTTGCGGCTTATTGGCAAAATCTGGCCCTCCACATTCTTTCCACGTGTGCATTGCTTTTTCAGTCTCTGCTTCCATGGTATCAAAATCATACTTCAACTTTTTTTCAGGCTGAGCTAAAATTTGGTACGCTTCATCAACTTCTTTAAAACGCTCTTCATCAGCTTGAATCTCCTCTGGAGTCTTGGTGCCGGCCTGGTCTGGGTGATAGCGCATTGCCAGACGGCGATATGACTCCTTCACTTCGCCGGGCGAGGCAAGGAAAGGCAGTTTAAGTGCCTCATACAAATTTGTTGGTTTTCTTTTTATAAATTCAGCGGGGACCAGCCATTCTCGATTACCAGGCATACATATAGAAACTATAATTAGAAATTATAGTTTACCACTAATAACTTCTTGCCTCAAGAAAAGATACTGCTTAAAAATGTTTGCCCGCAACAGTAAATAGTGGTATTTGAACTACTCTAAAACTATAAAAATAGCTAAAATTAGCCAAAATACCCCAAAACACCCTTGACAAAACCCTAAAAATGTGCTAGGATGGAGCATCCTGTAGGCGAAAGCCGCAGGTTTTTTTGTTCCTTAAAAAAGTGTTCTAGCGGTGAAACAGTCTAATAAAGCTATTAATCAGACTGTTTCACCGCTACAATGCCCGACCTTTTTTGCCACCCAGCGAGGTAACAGTCATGAAGACGCACAGCAGTCTGACTCCGCCCCTTTTCGCCAAGCCCCTGATTGACCCGTCGTGCCCGCCGCAGAGCTCTGCCGACAGCCCGCCCTCGAGCCGCACACCCCCTCTCTTCGGGGATGAGCGTACGCCCACGAACCCGCGCGGCTTCCACCAGGAGGCCTACGCGCTGACACTGTTGGCTCGGCCGCTTGAGGTGCCGCCGCCGGCCTCGTCTGTCACCCCGCTTCAGGCTCTCACCCCCCTCCTTGACGAACTGGAGGAGGATCCGGACAAGACCCTGCTGAACCTGCGCCTGGCCGCGTTCGAGCGCCAGCTCACCGCCACCAAAGAGGTGCAGAGCATGGGCGACGAGGACGACACCAAAGAGATCCCGACACTCGACCTGTCCAGAGAGGGAACCATGCAGCTCGCGGTTCTGCGTGGGGCTGAGACCGGCCTGTTCCCCATCACAGAGCAGGGCACGCAGCGGCACCCCATCAGCAACGGCACGCAGCCATATACGCTGATCCCCGAGCAGGAGCGCCGCACCCAGGCCATCCGGCGCGTCAGCCGGATCTCGCCGAGAGCACGGTTCGTCGCGTTCGTGTTCCTCGGCGCGGTCTGCACCGCACCCTTCGCCCTCATGTTTCTGGCTTTCTGGCGCCGCTAGAAAGCCAATCCAGGGGCTCCGCGCGCCAAAAACGCGCGGAGCCCCCACCCCACTTCGCCCACCCTATCATTCCTACGAATTAGTTCGTATGAGCGATAGGACGAAGTGGAGCATCAAAAAAATATCCACCTTACTCAAGGTGGATATTTTTTTATTACTCAGCAGATAAAACATTCAGAAGTGCCCTCGTCTGCGGCCCAACCTGACCGATAGGGGTAAGGGAATTTTTCTTTTGCAGAGCGACAACCCCTTGGTACGTAAACTGACCAAAGTAACCGGTTACGGCTTGCTGCACGGGAAATAACCCCTGCGCTTTAAGAATTACTTGAAGCATGCGAACTTCATTCCCCACACTACCAGCTCTCAGGGGAGTTTTAAACACCACAGGTACTGGCTTCGCTTTTTGTACCGGTACGGTGGAGGTTGCAACGGGTTTCGGGATCACAGCCGACCAATTAGGCAAAGCTTCTGGTCGGACAAAGATACTATCACTCACCCCAACGACCGTATCATTATTTTTATAAATACGGGCATACACCGTAGCGACACCAGCCTCAGTAGGAAGCCTCCAGCGCGTTGAAGAAGCAGCAACAAAGTGCACGCTCGAAACAAAATCTGGTGTATTAGAAATTTCTATCGAACGAATATCCTTCACACCAAAGGTAAGCAACACATCGGTTGATTTTGTCTGCAGGGCACCGGTATTGATGGTAAACGGACCCACAGCTTCATCCTGATTAATCAGCGGCGCTAAAGCCAAAAGCGGTTTTCCTTCCAACAAGCCTTTATATGACACCAAGACATCTGTCACACTATCCCCGTCTGTATCAGCCTCACGCTGCTCACCGGCCTGTAGAGTAAGGGTAATTGGATTAGAACGAAGAACAAATGTAATACTCGATGCGGAAGCAGCGGAAACCGTTACACTGTGCGTCGCTGCACCGACCGTTACCGGCGTGGTTACTTGTAGTACAGGAGCAATGACCTGGGCGGATTGGGTAATGATTTGCGCTATTTGTTCTTGCTGGTTTAAAATCAACTGCACTTCCTGAGGAGGCAACGGTGGCGGCAATACTACGGTGTCTGGAACCAACGGTGTCGTTGGTGGCGGCAAAACCGTAAGCGGTTGCAAAAGCCTGTCCTGCGGCACGGGCGTAAGAGGTACATTTAATAGCACTTCAGGAGTTACCGGTGGTTGTAAAAATAAAGGTACAGTTACCAGTTGCTGTGGCGCGTCTGTGCTTGGGCTCGGCGCTGGAGCAGAGCTTCCTGAATCACTTGCTCCACCACCCCCACCACCCCCGCTCGCCGAAAAGGCTGGACCACAATTAAGTGTTGTGGTCGCAATACTAGCGGAAAGACCAGTTTCAACATCCGCACTGCTTTTACCTTTAATAGCAAAAGTATATGCAACTCCACAGGTTAAATCAGTAATCTGATGACTATCCCCGGTAACCCATCCGGATGAAACGGCATTAGCAACATCTTGCAGCGCATAACTTGTAAAAACATCCTGGGTTGACCAGGTAAAATTCGCTTCATGGTCTGTCACGCTCGTAATATTTAAATCACTCGGGGGAACCGTTACAATAGAAAAAACTGTCGAAGTGGCCACAGCGCCGGTAAGTGCGCCGTCGGTTGGAACAAAACGCATGTAGGCAGTCGAGGTTGTTGTTGTCGGCGCGTCGATCCCGATATTCCAAACTGCTGTTAGTGTCGTAGTAGCAGTGTCGGTGGCAATACCAGAAATACGGCCGGTTGAAGTGCTGACCGACCCCTGGCTTGGGGTAACACTACCCAGCGTAGAAGACGACCAGTTTGCGCCGTCGAGCGAATGTTCTACCACAAGGCTTGTTACGTCTAAATCAACATCAGTGACACTGGCGACAAAAGTAACTGTGGAAGTCGTTGATTGAACAACGCTGGTAACAGTAGTAGTTGGGACTGCATTAGTTTGGGCAGCGTAAAATAAACCAGCAGTCGGATTTGCACCTACAAACTGAGCACCGCCATCAACCGTTACCATGTCTCCAAGAGCGGTAATTGAGTTTGTTGTATGGTAGGACAACTGAATACAACCACCTCCGCCAGCGGCCGAACCTTCACCAAAACCAGCGCCCCCGTTAGCTGTTACTGCGGTTGGAGTACCTGCAATCGCACCGCCAGCAGTAATTCGCAAACCACCTCCACCCCCACCTCCGCTATACGTGTTGTCTGCAAGAGTAGTACCTGCGGCACCTGAAGCAATAATTGAACCATTTAATGTTGTAGTCGCGATCGAGCGCAGCAGAGCAAGCCCACCTCCCGCACCATGCCTTGGGTCGTTAAAAGTCTCTCCACCAGCCTGCCCACCTGGCGAACCCATGGTTGTAATATCGGTTACCAAACAATAACCAATGCCGCCTTGTGAAAAATTATACGTTCCACCATTACCGCCGTGCGCCCCACCACCTGACTCAATAACACCCTCATTGGATTGACCGATACCAGGACCGGGGCCAGAATTGGCATCTCCATAACCTTTTCCCGTAATATCAATGACTCCACCCGCTTGCACATCAATAGCTTGAGCTACAAAATTCAAAATATAACTCTGTGAAGAAGCATTTCCTGTATGTGTTAACTTACCGCCAGTTGCCCCGCCCTTTATAGTCAGCGTACCACTAATTGTTTGAGTAACAGCATTCTTTTGCTCCAATACACCAGAGTTATCAATTGTAATACTTCCACCGGTTCCAATATTCCCTTCGAGGATAAAATTAGTCAATAACGTTTCCCCGCCAATAGTTAGGGTGCTAAAATTAGCCGTTTGCCCCGATGAAAGTGTCACCGTAATTAAAGTACTGGTTGAAGCTATAGTCACATCATCAGAAGCAGTCGGGACAGCTGATCCGCTCCAGTTGCCTGCCGTTTGCCACAAACCATCCCCTGTCTCACCTGTCCAAACGACAGTAGCCGCGCGCGACAAACCAGGTGGATATAAATTAACAAAAAATAAAACGAGCCCAGTAACAAATACTGTGCTCACTACCATAACTATAAACGCAACAAGAAAATGTCTTTTGTGAAAACGAATAAATGACCCCTCCTTTTTATTTTGATGTAAGATCATACAACTAAGTATATATAGTATACACTATACAAAGATTTTTTAACAGAACCATCTTTATCATAGTCAACACCTCCCACATCACAAAAATAAAATAACCGGCTCTTATCTTAAGAACCGGTTATTTTTTAGAGCCGATGAGCGGATTTGAACCGCTGACCCCGTCCTTACCATGGACGTGCTCTACCAACTGAGCTACATCGGCATTCTTTCTCAATTGTTATTGGAGCCGCCTGTCGGGCTCGGACCGACGACCTGCTGTTTACAAAACAGCTGCTCTACCAGCTGAGCTAAGGCGGCATGGTATACATGAGTATTTTCACCACTCACCGGTGTGGGCAGTCAAGGATTCGAACCTTGGAAGGCTGAGCCAGCAGATTTACAGTCTGCCCCCGTTGACCGCTTGGGTAACTGCCCAAAAAACTACAATTCACTAATTCGGCTTTTGAAACTCTCCAATTTTTGGTTTTCGGGGTTAACGAGCCGGAGCTCGTTGTACACTTCCAAAGCGAGTTTCTTATCGGAAAGTAGTATAGCAACTTCAATTAATAAGTCAAGATATTTTGGGCTCTTCGGCTCAAGCTCAACTGCAGATTGGATAGCTTCAAGAGCAATGTCGGGCTGCTTGACTTTGAGGAGGAGCTCGGCCAGATGGTAAAACCGCGGAGATAAAAGGTCATTAATTACTACAGCCTGCTGGTAACAATCAATAGCCTCTTCTGTATTCCCTTGGCTCTCTGCTATTTCACCAAGCTTTACGAGGACATTGTCGTTATCCGGCTCCATCTGGAGCAGGAATTGGTAGGTTTCCTTGGCTTCAGGCAGATTTCCTTTGGCTAAATAGGTATCAGCCAAGCCACGATACCCTTCTCGAGAATTCTGGTCGATCTTGATTGCAGCGATAAAAGCCTCCTCGGCCTGCTCAAAATGCTCGTGGTTCAGGCTATTTTGTCCTTCCTGGATATGCTGGAAAATTTTTTGCTCCTTATCAGTATCAGTTAATGCATCTCCAGGATTAGTTGATTTTTTAACAACTTCTTCATGGTGCCATAAACGCTCGATCTTACCCACATAGATCCTAAAACGAAGTTGAATTTTTTTCCACGGCAATGCCAAAGGCTCAAGGCGCTTACCAAACCGCTTCTGGAAATGGCGAGCCTGCTCATCAACTCGTTTGTCGATAATTTCTTTTTTCTTGCGCGCTGTCTGCTCTTCTGGCAGGCGGGTCGCGTCAAGGTTGGATAATTGAGGAAAATGGCGAAAGATAATATAGCCAATACACAAAAGGCCGAGGACAATAATACCAATAAGGATGATCCAAATCATAGCGTGGTTTACAGAAGCTTACAAACTTCATCAACAATCGGAAACCAGGTGTCTGTTTTTATCGAGGCACCCCCAACCAAGACTCCGTCAATATGTTCTTCACGCAAATAGCTCTGCACATTATCGGTGCGGACGCTGCCGCCATACAAAATACTAATTGGCGGAGTTGGCACCAAAGCCCGAGTAAACGCGGCGATAAGAGCATGCATCTCTTCGGCCGCCGGGGCTGCACACGCCTCCCCTGTCCCTATTGCCCAGACTGGTTCATAGGCAATAATAACCGGCTGGTTCGCTGGCCAAGATAATTCTGCGAAAGCTGATCGGAGCTGGGCTTCAACTACTTCTGTAGCCTGACCAGCTGACCGCTCTAGAGCAGTTTCACCAACACAAACAACGGGGGTTACACCCGCTTGCAAAAGCGCCTCTATTTTTTGGCGTACATCGTGATTTGTTTCACCAGCCAGATGACGGCGTTCGGAGTGGCCGACGAGGGCATATGTAGCACCAACACGCCGGTACATCTCTGGTGAAATTTCACCAGTATAACCACCTTTATCTACCCAATGCGCATTCTGAGCCCCTACATTGACTTGCGTGGCAGAAAGGACTTTCTCGACACCAACGAAAGAAAGGGCACTCGGGAATACTGCTGCCACCACTGAATCCGGCACCACGGCGAGCTTGGTTGCTATCTCAGACGCCAAAGCCAGACTCTCGTCGTAATCGAGATACATTTTCCAGTTAGCAAAAAGATAGTATTTGCGGGTAGGCATTTCCATACAAGAACATTATTTAAGCATCTCCAAAATTTTTTCTTGAGTGACCGGTGAAATCGCCGCTACTCGAAGCTGATCGAAATCAAACAATTGCTTCGCTAATTCTTGAATTTGAACAGCGGTCACCTTTTTCATCTTCTTAATTTTTTCTTCTTGAGTTTCGATACGGTTGGCAAAAATAAATTCTTCGGCAAACCAGTTTGCCTGGTTATGCGAATCTTCCATCCGAAGCGCAATACCCCCGGCAATATTATTTTTAGCATCTTCTAACTCTTTCTCCGTAACTTTTTCGTCTTTCATGCGAACAAGCTGTTCTTTGATGACTTTAATCGCCTCGGGCATACGGGCTGGATCAAGGCCAGCCTGGACATACACTGCACCCGTATCACGGAAAAATGTTCCCCCACTCCTTATCATATAGGCGAGACCTCGGCGTTCGCGGACTTCTATAAATAACCGCGAACTCATCGCGCCGCCCAAAATAGTCGACAAAACATCGAGCACATCTTCGCGCGGATCGTTATAGTGGAGCCCCGGAAAGCCGAGCATCAACTGTGATTGGTCAACCTTTTTTTGTTTTACAAAAACGCGCTGACTGAGCGGTAATTTCTTCTTGAAGTAATCAATCCGTTCAAAATCCTTTTTATAATACTTCAAACCGAAGGATCCTTTTGGCGCCGCTTTGACCTCGAAATGCTTTGGCAATACTGTCTTGATCTTTTTGCGGTCAATCTCACCGGCTACCACCACAACCATATTTTTTGGCGAGTAATGCTGCTGGTAATACCCCCACAATTCTTCACGGGTAACCCCGCGCACCGTCTCCTCGCTACCACCGATATCGCGGCCAAGCGGAGTATCCCCAAACAACAGGGTTTCAAAAATGTTCTCAATATCCATGAGCGGATTATCCTTATACATACGCAATTCTTCCACGATTGCCCCTTTTTCCTTTTCAACCTCTTCTGCCACAAATTGAGAATTATAGAGCATGTCCGACAAAATATCGTAGGCTACCGCCTGTTTGTTGCCGGAAATTTTAACGTAATACCCGGTATACTCTTTGCTCGTAAAGGCATTATATTGGGCGCCGTACGCATCGAGGGTGCGCGCGATCTCGGCAGTAGTTGGTCGCTTTATAGTTCCTTTAAACATGAGGTGCTCAACAAAATGCGAACAACCGAGTATTCGCGGATCTTCGTAGCGCGAACCAACCGGAAACATGGCGAGCACCGTGGTCGCTTTAGTTCCTTTGATCGGCACCGTAATCAACGTGATGCCATTTTTTAACTTGGAAACATGGTACATAGACGAAAAATGACTAAATCCTAATGCCTAATGACAAATGAAATTATTTGACATTTAGATTTTTATTTAAAATTTGGCATTAGGATTTTGGAATTAAAACCTCCTTAAGCATCTAGACCTTAAATTTATTTGCCAAGTATTCTGACAGCTCAGCTATCGCAATCCGTTCTTGTTCCATGGTATCGCGGTCACGCACCGTCACTTTTTTATCTTCGAGAGAATCAAAATCAACCGTTACACAATAGGGCGTACCAATTTCATCTTGGCGGCGGTAGCGCTTACCAATACTTTGTGTTTCATCATAATCAACCGTAAAATGTTTGCGTAGATCTTTGGCCAAATCTTTGGCTACCGACGACAACTCTTCTTTCTTTGAAAGCGGTAAAATTGCTACTTTGATCGGTGCCAAATGTTTCGGGAATTTCATTACAATGCGCGTTTCGGTCTCACCTTCGTTGGCCGTTGGCGCAGCTTCTTCGCGGTACGCTTCCAGCAGACAGACCAAAAGCATACGATCAATACCGAATGTCGGCTCAATCACGTGTGGCAAAAATTTTTCATTGGTTTCTGGGTCTTGGTACGTTAAATCCTGGCCGCTCATCTGCTGGTGGCGCTGCATGTCAAAATCTGTACGATAAGCAATACCGTGCAATTCCTTAACGCCAAAAGGGTATTTATATTCAATATCCATCGTGCGCTTGCTGTAATGCGCGCGTTCACCGTCCGGGATTTCATGCCACACCAAATTATCCATGTTGATTTGCATGACATCTTTCCACCAGCGTTTGATTTCTGAAAGCCACATTTCAAATAATTGCTCCCAGTCGCTTGGCCGAATAAAATATTCAAATTCACCGATTTCAAATTCACGGGTGCGGAAAATAAAATTGCCGGGTGTAATTTCATTGCGGAAATTCTTGCCGATCTGGGCAATACCAAACGGTAAACGGCGACGCGTTGCCTGAACGACATTCTTAAAATTCACAAACATCCCGGCAGCTGTCTCTGGGCGTAAATATGCGACCGACTGTGTGTCTTCAGTAACGCCTAAGTATGTTTTAAACATCAAATTAAAACTCTTAGGTGCAGTCAATTTACCACCGCAATCCGGGCAGTCAACTTCACTGATCGATAAGACTTTTTCTTTGTTGTACTGCGGCTCCAAAGCTTTGGCTTCAAGCAAGTGGTCTTCGCGGAAACGGTGGTGACATGATTTGCACTCAACCAAAAGGTCGCTAAAATTCTGCAAGTGACCAGAGGCTTCCCACACTTTGGGATTCATAATAATGGCTGTGTCCATTGGCACCATGTCTTCACGTTCTTGCACAAAAAATTTCCACCAAGCGGCTTTGATGTTTTGCTTCAACTGATGGCCTAAGGGGCCATAATCCCAGCTATTCGCGAGACCACCGTAAATTTCAGAGCCCGGAAAAATAAAACCACGGCGTTTGCAAAGAGAGATTATTTTTTCCATCAAATTTTCTTGGAGTTCACTCATACAAAAATAGCTAATTTCCAATCTTCCGTTTTATACAGTCGTGATATCCTTTTCCTTCGTTGCACCTGCAACATCAATCTGCTCATTATACTCCTTTACCATTCTATCCAATTCTTCCTGGAGACTATATTTATCGTCTTCCGTAATGTTCTTTTCTTTTTCTTCGCTTGCGATCATGCTACGAATATCTTCGCGCACCTTGCGTACCGAAATCTTGGCCTGTTCGACTTTTTGATGTAAAACTTTTACCAATTCGGAGCGGCGCTCGCTCGTCAGTTCAGGGAGCGATAAACGAATTAGGCGACCGTCATTAACCGGGTTGATGCCAAGACCTGAATCGCGGATCCCCTTCTCCACTGCAGCAAGAAGCCCTTTATCCCAAGGCTCAATGTTGAGCGTTTTGGCGTCAGCGACCGAAATTGAGGCAGTGGCCTTTAGCTGTTGATGGGTACCGTAGGCCTCAACCATGATATTATCTACGATAGCCGTAGAAGCGCGACCGGTCCGCAGAGCAGTAATATCGGTTTTAAAAAACTCAACGACATCGTCAAAATCTTTTTTATAATCACTCAAATTCATATACTTTTAGTTAGCAACAGTAAAGGCCAAGAGGAGTAAGGCCGGGTTAGCCGAATTGACCATCAGGCTTACTGGGATCGTTGTGGTCGGCAGCTTTTTGGTAACCCAGGTTTTGCCGCCATCAACGGATTTATAGAAAGTTGACCTAATATTAGCGTTTTTGTCCCCCAAAATGGTTCCGGTATAGTATAACTCATTCTCATTTTCGGGGTTAACCCCGAAGGCATAAATATTAACACTTCCTGGCGGAGTAATCAACTGCAGGGCGTTAAAACTAGCCCCAGCGTCGTCCGAACGGAGAATGCCGTATTTAGAGACCCAAAACAAACTATTAGGGCGACTCGGGTTGATCGCTAGCCGGTAAAATTGACTACTTCCTGTAAAAGGCAGCAGACTCTTACTTAGGTCAACCCAGGTACTGCCACGGTTATCCGAACGGAATAAGCCGTCCTTATAGGCAGCCACATACAGCCGACCAGGCGTGCCCGGATCGACAATAATATCTTCGACATTAAAACCAAAACGTTTTATGATCCGCCAACTTCCCCCAGCATCAGTACTCATCAATATATCACCCCCCACGAGCGCCGCATACACAATCGAAGAATTTTGGATGTCGGTCGCAAGAGCTACCAGCCGCTGGTCAGGACGCCCTTCGCTATAAACTGTCTGCCAACTGCGACTGCAATCAGTTGTCTTATAAATATTGGGGCCGTCCGTAACAAAAATCGTGCATTTATCACGCCGGTCAATGGCAACGCTATAAATAAATTTCCCGGCGAGCTGCTCGGCTGCCTGCCAGGTATCACCATTATTATAGGTATAAAAAAGCCCCTGCCCACGCGAGCCAAGGTAAAAGGAATTAGGGTCAGTAGGGTCGGGGAACAAACGGTAGACCTTTAACCCCGCGATACTTTTAACACCTTGGGGGGTCGGATACGCTGTAACTGCAGCCCATGTTTCCGCCTTGTCGCCCGAACGAAAAACCCCCATCGGCCCTTGTGTAGTCGCCCCAAACTGGACACAACCAGCACCCATAGTTACTATTGCTACAATGAGACCCGCCAAAAAAATAATTTTTTTAGGCATACTACACAAATAATTTTAAAACCTTGCTAAATTAAAAATCAAAAATAGCTTGTTCGACCACCAACCTCGGCTGGACATTTTTGACTAACAGTTCCCGGGCTTCGCGGAGACGATCAAGAATCGGCACTATTTCATAGGGTAAGCGTGAAACGACCGGCAGTCCTAGTTGTTTGACCAAAGGGGTTGGTTCGCCACATGCTCCAAGAAGCATTTCGCGCCACATCCTCGCCCAAATCTCGAGTGCGACTACGACGCGCTCCCTGCCGCGCACACCATCTTCTTTGTCAGAAAATAAGTCGTTGGTGCGAGCTATTTTTTTATAGAACGGCTGACCCACCAGATCACCCCAACGCCCCGTTTCGCTGAGCCAAGAATCATAAGCACCCTCTTCAACAGCGAGCTTGTGGGCAACCCCCGGTCGACCATTGGCTATGGCGACTATGGTGGCAACGCGGGCAGCAGGCTGTCCTAAGCCCTCCACAAACGTGGCAACGGCGGCATCTGACAGCAGGCTGAAATAAAAAGTTTGCACACGCGAATGAATGGTCGGGAGCAGGCGTTCCTCGTTTTCAGTCAACAAAAAAATGATATTTTTTTCACCCGGCTCTTCAAGGGTCTTCAAAAGCGCATTACTAGCCTCGGCATTCAACAACTCCGCTTCGTCAACAATGACCACACGGTAACCGCCGAGCCACGCCCGGCTTCCTAAACGCTCCCGCAAGCTACGAGCTTGCTCCACGTTCACATCCTTATGAAGCTTGCCGGTCTTCTCGTCAACCGAACGCTCAACATAGATAAAATCAGGATGTGTGTTTAGTGCATCTTCAGGAGTGGTTAATAGAGCGCTCCCGATCAGACGAGCCATAGTTCGCTTACCGACCCCGGAAGGTCCAACAAAACAATAGGCGTGATGCAAAATGCCGTTTTTGGCGGCATTCTCAAAGTAGGCGCGGATTGTTTCATGGCCGATAATCATCGCCTAAAGTATACCAAATCAACGCCCCCACAGCAACCACTACTCAAACAACCATCTCTTTAAAAATTTTCCAGGTCGCTGAGGCTGTTTGGCCCCAAGAAAATTCTTGCGCACGCTTAAGGCCGAGCGTACGAAGGCGTGCTTTTTCAAGAGGATTCAAAACAACTTTCTCAAGTGCCTGGGTAATATCCTCTGTTTTATTTGGATTAACGTAAAGCGCTGCTATACCGCCCACTTCTTCGAGTGCTGAGCCGGTAGCCGTAACTACGGGGCAGCCACTACCCATCGCCTCAAGAATAGGAATACCAAAACCTTCATAGAGCGACGGGAAAATAAATGCCTCCGCCCGATTATACAAAAGAACCAGGTCATCATTCCACACATACCCTGGCTGAATAATGCCCTCTCGAAACGGACTTTTTTCAATCGCCTCGGCAACCCCGCCAAACCCCACTCGCGGCTTGCCAACTAAAACTAAACGAAGTTTTGATTCCGGATGCCGCGCTCGTAGCAAACCAAAGGCTTCCACAATTCGGCGCGTATTCTTCTTTTCTTCCAACCTCCCTACGCTCAAAATGAACGGGTCATCATTGGTAATTTTTTTGAGCCAAGCTTCTTGGGCGACTGAAAGCGGGGTTAACGGACGATAGAGCTCGCGATTATAGGCTAATGGCACAACTTTAATTTTAGGTTCGATCTTTTTGCCGTAGTATGTAACCATTTCTCGTTGATTAAAAGCTGTTGAAGTTATAACCACTTTTGACCAGAACAAAACCAACCGGTTCATCAACTTCAGATAAGGACGCGCCAAAAAAGTATACGCAGCCGGAAAAGGGATGAACGAACTGTCATGCACCATAGTGACCGTATTTTTAGGACAGACAAACGGTACCAATTGACCGGGTGCAAAAAAAAGGTCGGGCGGACGGCGAAAAAGTTCGAGCGCTAAACGAACCTGACTCCACCCTTTGCTGAGCGGCCAGTGTAAAATATGTTCCTCCCAGTGAGGTGGCAAGACTTTGAGTTCTCCAGCAAGGGGTTTGTTGGTATACAAAACAACCCGGACATCACTCGGGATAATTTTCTTGAGTTCCTGGATAATTTGGAAGCAATACTCCTCTACCCCGGTTCGATCGGGTTTGTTGGCGTGAGCAGCTTCAATGCCTATAAACATATGTGCAATATACTCTTAAAATATACCAGGTGCTTAGTCTAATAGCAATGAATATTGACAAACCCGCTATTTAGTGCTACATTCAGCTGCTTACTGCTAAAATTTTTTAGCCTGGTTATCTCCTCTATAGAAACAAGGGGGTATGCTCCGGCTGAAGAAAACACCTGCTAAGGAGTAATCCATGCTGAGCAAAATGGTACCCGGACTTCTCGCTCTTGCGTTGACAGGCTGCGTTGGTAGCGGCCTTATGGACAAGAACAAGTCTCCAACAGCTCTGAACGCGCTACCCACCCTGTTTCGCAACACCAAGTTGAAGATCCAGATTGGCAGGGGTGTACCGCTGATCGTGGGTGTCGATTTCGCCATCGTTGCCCCAAACCGGGTGCGCGTTGAAGTACCAGGCCCTTTGACCCCGTTCATGCAGGCAACCCTGAGCGCAGAGCGCTATACCCTGCTTCAGAACGATCAGTACGTGACCGGTCTGGCATCCGCTTGCGCCGTCGAAAAAATCCTCCATGTCCGCCTACCGGCCAAGGATCTGATCCGAGCGCTGCTCGGCCAAGTCCCCCGCATCTCTACTGTTCAAAAAAGCATGATCTCAGGGCCGATCGAAAATCTGACGGAAAAGATTCGTGGCACAGGTGGCCAGATCGAGACAATCACTATCGACACAGCTGCCGGCTCCACAGTCGCCGAGCTCCGTGATGCTGATGGCAACTTCGTCTGGCGCATCACCCAGATCGGAGCAGCCCCTATCCGCTTCGGTACGATCACCCAGCTGCAGACCAAAACCATCTTCGAGCAGCCCGACCGACGCGTCGAGATCCGCTGGAAAGAGAACGATGTGCGAACCGGAGATCCGCAAGCGCTCTTTGTCATCAAGCGCCCGTCCACCCTCGCAGCACTGACACTGCGGTGCTCGCCGTAACCCCTCCCCGCCGACTGCAGCGCACTAAAAGCGCATCAGTCAGTCGGCAACCAAAAAATAATCCCGACGCTTTCGTCGGGATTATTTTTTTAAACCACCAGCTTATTTTGTTGCTAGAATACTTCGTTTATAACTCTCCAAATTATCGAGCGCAATTCCCGTACCTTTCGCAACACACAAAAGCGGTTCGTCGGCCACATAGGTCGGCACACCTGTCTCCCGCGCCACCAACTCATCAATATTACGGAGCATAGAAGAACCACCAGACATAATAATCCCTTTATCCATTACGTCAGCCGATAATTCCGGCGGTGTTGCATGTAAAACTTCTTTGACTGCATCGATCAATAACTCCAAATCATGCTGCAAGGCCTCAGTGGTGTCGTCACTTGTTACCGACACAATACGCGGCAGACCACTGATCATGTCACGGCCTTTAATTTCAACACTCAGCGGCTTATCCATGATAAGCGCCGAACCAACGGCGATCTTAATTTCTTCAGCTGTATGTTCACCGATCGCCAAACTATACTTATGACGAACATACTCAGCAATCGCTTCATCAAATTTGTTACCGCCAATGCGCACCGATCCCCAAGCAACAATACCGCCCAACGAAATAACAGCAATCTCGGCTGTACCGCCCCCAATATCAATGATCATATGCCCCGAGGCTGCTCCAATCGGAATGTCCGCGCCAATAGCCGCCACAATCGGTTCTTTAATAATATATGCCGCCCGCGCACCAGCCGCAATCGTCGCATCAATGACAGCGCGGCGTTCCGTCGACGTAATACCTCCTGGTACCGCTACCATCACTTCAGGCCGGAAGAGACGTACACCACCCAAGGCTTTATTGATAAAATAACGGATCATCGCTTCCGTTGTATGGTAATTGGCAATCACTCCATTCTTTAAGGGACGCTCAGCAATAATAGTGTCCGGCGTACGGCCGATCATATCTTTGGCATCAAGGCCAACAGCCAACACCTTACCGTCTGCTTTCGAGATAGCAACAACACTTGGCTCATTCACCACGATCCCCTTTTTAGGGATATAGACCAAGACATTCTTGGTCCCCAGATCAATGCCAATTTTTTTTATAAACATACGTAATCAGGTAAAACAATCTGCTACAGTAAACTAGCGTAGCCTAACCGAAAACGCTCGGTCAACACTGAGGTCGGTCTTCAGATCATAACGGCTATCACCATAATTTTTCTCTTCTTCCCCGGGGGTTGCTGCTTGTACGTTTCTACCAAAGTAGGCCTCGACTGTCAAACCAGGAGCGATCGTACCCAACTGTTTCTGGATCGTAAGCGAGTAGTTGCTTGCTGCAATTTGGGATGCGACTGCAGGTGGAAGAATATACCGAAACTGTAAACTGGCGGTTGACTTTGGTTCAACCAATACTGTCGCTCCAAACCACTGCCTACCATTTTCTTCACCACTATCCGCTTGCACCGTGCTTGTGGTAACACCCCGCGAAGAAACGGTTGTTACATCAACCAACACACTCCCTTTAGGCACAAATACACGGGCGTACGTAAGATAACGGCTAATACGCCAATTAACCCCGCTTGTATGGCGATAGGTCATTTTGGCCTGTCCTACCAACCGCTCAGTATTCGTTGCCACCAGCGTATACGCCAAATCCCGTTCAATAGCGACATCAGTTTTAAGCGAAGCCAGATTAGCATCCGCCCAGAGCAAATAATCACCTGACGCCTGACTCATTGTACCTGCATAACCTCGGGCTTCCAGAGCCGCTTGGGTCGCAGGATCAAGCGAATAAAGCATGATCTGCTTCTCTTTAAGTAATGTTTCGATAAGGACGATATACTCAGAAAAATGAGTGACAGCTGTCGTTTTTAAACGATGCACCAAAATAGGACCCAAATCAGCTAATATTTTTTTCCGATCACTAAAATCAGTGCCCTTATCAGCATACCCATACTCAACTTCATATTCAAGTTTCTCGGTAAAATTATGACTGTCAAAAACCTGGCCATCAACAGTAATCGGACCGGTAATCTCGAGGATCTTCTCTACAACAGTTGGGGTAAAACCAATCACGCCTTTAACCTGGCTGGCTGCCAGGCCTTGTTGTTTAGTGTATAAATCCAAAGACTTCTGACTCGACAACGCAAAATCAGGGGACCAATTACTATCACGAAAATTCCAGCGCTCTACCTTTAAATATTCCTTCATGGGACGCGGCGGTACGGACACAAAATTTTTCGGCGCTACATTGTCCAAAATTTCTGTCCCTTCCACTTTCAATATATGTGGCACAGCATGGTCAACGGCCACTACCCCATACGACCCAATAAATCCACCCCCAGGCCGAAGTTCGGTATTATTTAACAAAACAACCAAATATGTTTGTGGCTCACTAAAACCAAGTGCAGCCTGTAACAACTGGGATTCTTGGTTGTCATGGGTAACGCGGTCGGCTACCTGCTCAATAACAACCTCTTTAAGGTAATCGCTTGAGCGAAAACGCCACAACACCGCAGCCGCCACACCCAAGAGGACAACCACAATGAGTATCCCGATTAAAAATTTTTTAACCATACCTGCGGATTAAAATTAAACCAATCGCTTCTTGGCGGAAACATTGAAGCCTAAATATTTTCCAAACATTAAATGCGTTACGGCATCCAAGCATGGCAACGATGAAAATAAAACCAGAGATACTGGTAAAAGGAGCCACTGCAGCAACATGTACACGTACTTATACGGATGGTGGTGTTTGGGCCGGTCCGGCAAGATAAGCATGCTCATGATAGCCGAAACAATTAACCCTACCATAGCTAACGTCATCAAATTTTCAAGTACATAGGGGGTATTAAAAAACAATGTGCTCTGGCGCACTTCCCCACTGGCAATCCAGAGCGGCAACTTACCGAGCACTGTAATCAAAAGCGCAACAACAGCCCAACTCCACTTACCCTCAAACTCATGAAACAAAATAACCGCTTTTTTAATCCAAGGAATCTCGCGGTGCTTTTCAAATTCCCACAGTAAAAACGGGATGTTCTCCGTGCCCCACGCCCATCGGCGCTGTTGGAAATACAAATTCTTCAAACTCTTCCAAGGGTTCTCGTCGCGAACCGTATCCATTGATACTGGTACATACAAGGGGGTTACCTCATAGTCCCCACCATACTTGAGCCAGCACTGAAAAAAAATACGGGAATCTTCACTGACAATATTTTTGGCATGTCCGCCAACATCAATAATCGCCTGGAAGCTCATGCTATGTGAAGAAAAAGTAACGAGGTTATCCAGCCGTGACAAGCTAAATAACATCCAAAAACTTGTCCCGAGCGCCATGATCCGAAGAATCGCCGGCGAATCCCACATATTATTATTGTAGAGCGTAACCGGTTGGAACGAACTGCGCGTCGGACGCGGATGGCGGCAATACAAATAGGTGAGATGCGCAAAATACTGAGGATGAATAATTGTGTCGACATCAAAAATCGAAGCAATGATATTGGCATAATCCCAGCCTCGGTCATCGGCATACTTTTTAAAAACATGTTCCGCAAAATGGATGTTCGAACCTTTCCCTGGCATCTCGCCAACCAAACCGTCCGGATGGGTACAAAAAATCAAGTCAGCAAAAACCTTGTCATAAGCGGCTGAAATCTTAGTTTGGAGTGAAAGCCAATGTTCTGATTGACGTGCCTCACCAGAAATAACTACGTACAGCTGCTTTGCTGGGTAGCTGGAAGCAGCAAGCGCCTGGAGCGTCCCTTCAACGACAGCCCAGTCTTCATTATAGACTGGCAAAAAGACAACATTGATTTTTTCTTGCCAGGTAGGACATTCTTCCAAACGAGCAACCCAATCAACTCGAACTGCGCGGCGGAATCGGTGCCACGACAAAACGAGATAAAAAGAAAAATACAGCACCCGGAGAACCCAGTACACATCAAAAACCAAGATCGCATAAATCATCCAGAGCGGCTTAAAAATAGCCAAAAAAAGGCTTACAATAAGCGTGAGCCAAATTGAAGCTCCCGGTAAAATTTCATATAGCCGATACCGTTGATACGCTGAAAGCATAAAAATAACTATTGGATACAAAAAGTATCCAATTATCCAAGATACGGTTGCTTAGCCCCAACGTTAGGGGGTGAACTGTACGTCGCCACAATATAACGCGCTTCACCGAGCGATTGAAAACGCTGATTTAAACTTGTAAAATCAACAGCATCTACAGTAACGGCAGGAATTTTAAGGCTAAAAACAAGCATATTAACAATAGTTACAGCCACACGGTCTCGCGTAAAACTTCCTTTTCCTACCCGTACCGCAATCCCCGCCAGGCTGGCCAGTACCACACCTTCATCCGCAAGTGCCACTATTAATGCCCCGAGTAAATGAGGGCAGGCGCCGCTGTCTACCACTTTTTTCGTCCAGGTTACCAAGTCTACAGAGAAATAAAAAACAAAAGTTTCCCGTTCTGAAGGGTCAATCAGTACATACATAGTGATTAATTAAGTTGGTATGCGTCAACAACCGTAACATGTTTGCTTTCAAAAAGGGCGTATAAGAAGACGTCCCCAATCTCACGACGCTCGGTGAATTCTTTATCTTCCATAAGCGTATAACGGATTGGTTGGCCTAGTTTTTTTTCAAATTCTTTGATGACTTTTGCGATCGCCGGAGTTTTAAGCTCACCGACCAGCAAAATATCTGTGCCAGTCCTCGTTTCATTAGTAAAAAGGCCGGTCAATAAGAAAAGTTTAACATTGCCGGATCGCTTCTTAATCTCATCAATAAAGACTCGCTCCTCTAAAAGCTGACCTTTGGAAAGCAAGGCTTTAAGTTCGCCAAACAAGATGAACCCTGTCTGTAGCTGGTAAAATTTAGAGCGTTCAGTGCCGATCTCTTCGTCGTGTTCAGCATCGGCTGCTTCAACCTGGGCAATAACCCCAATATGTTCGAGGTTGGCAATCTCTCGACGGACAGCATTAAGCTGGACCTCAGCCAAACGCGAGAGCTCCCGTAGGTAAAAAGCTTTGTGAGGTGAACGAAAAAAAATTTGCAATAATTTGAGCCGTGTCTTTGAACCAAAAAAGTGCTCAAGCATAGTATAAAACCAGGGAAATAGCTAGACGTTGCGTTTGCAATATAGTATACTGTCAGGGTAGCTAAAAGTCAAAATATGGATCAAGTACTCCAACTTAATGAATTCTTTGTTGAAGGTGGCAGCCAGAACACTTCCCATGTCTTGCTTCATATCACCGAACCCTCCACTCCCGAAGAGAAAGAAAAGGGGTATTTTTTTGCTGTCTGTGAAATAAACCAAGCCGACACGCCTGGTATTGCCCGTTTCCAAAAAATCATTGGCGAAATTGAAAACCGCTATTATGAAGTTTCCGACACTCCCGACCAGACCGCACTCGAAATAATCCTCGAAAAAGTAAACCAAGAAAATTTTTCTTTAACTGACGGCCCAATCGAGTTCCACGCTACGATCGGGGTTATCCGTCAAACTGAAATTATTTTTGCTTTTGCCGGCAAACCTGAAGCACTCCTCTTTTATCGCGACAAGGAAGACCATTACCAAAAAATGGATCTCACTAAAGAAAACCAACCGGACGAAGAAGGGTCAACCGAAAGCACCCCGCTCTTCCCCCAAGTCATCCAGGGTAAAATTGGCCCAAGCGACTACTTGTTTGTTGCCACTCCTCATATCATCGATTACTTCAGCCATGACCGGCTCCAAAAAATCATTACCACAAGGCCCGCCCGACAAAGCGCTGAGCACCTTGGCCGAGTACTGCGTGAATTGCAAAACAGCCTTTCTTTCGGTGGACTTATTATTCACCTTGGTAAAAAAGAAGAGTCGACCGCCGTTATAAAAAAAGTCAGGCCTTCCCACGGATCTTCTGCCAACTCACTGACTGATTTTTTTTCGACTGAACAAAATACTGCCACAACACTTTCTTCATCGCTCTGGCCAGTTTTAAACGACAAAATAAAAGCTGTTTCCCAAAAGCTATCTACCAACGAGGCTACTCCCCGCCCCTCGGAAAATAACCGCCAACCAGACTATCCCGCGGCCGAAATTAACGCCACCCATGTTCGCCCCCACCAAAGCCCCCCGACCCGCCCCACACCAAAAAATACCCAAACCTACCTGCTCCAAGCCGGACGGATTATCGCGAAGGCGGGACTCTACCTGGGAAAATTTATTATCTGGCTTACCCTTACCCTTTGGGGAACCCTTACTGGACTGGTTCGTTTTCTAATCATGCTTTTTTTCGCTGCCACGAACTATCAAGGGCGACGCCGTAATATCATGGAAAATTGGACTCGGGAATGGCATAGCCGCCGCGAAAATTTCCGGAGCCTTTCGCTCGCCACAAAAATAATGCTTATCGCCTCGCTTGCACTTGTGCTCGTATTTATTGGCAGTATTTTTGCCATCCGCTTCCAACAACAAAAAAAATTGGCTGCCGCAGCCTATCAGGACAGCGTCCAATCAATCCAAGACCAGATCAATACAGCTGAAAGCAACCTTATTTACAAAGACGAGAACAGTGCACAAAATAACATCGCTGCAGCACGCGAAACGCTGAGCCAGCTTCCCTGCAAAACCGCTGAACAAAAAGAAACCTGCCAGAACCTAACGACCAGCATCGAGGCAACGGTTAATAAGCTTAATAAAATTACCACCGTACCAACCCAAAAAATCGCTGAATGGGATACTGCTGGAGCCATACTGACTGGTTTTATTAGAATTAAAAATAAATTCATTGCTTACTCGAATCAAAGCGCATCGCTCTTTGTCTACGATCTGTTAACTAAAGAAAATACCGTAGTGCCGAGCAACTATGTTACTACTGGTTTTATTGGCGCAGCAGTGCCCAAGGAAAATAATTTTGTGGCCCTGGTGAGCGCTGACCAAACGGTTGTCCAGCTAAACCCTGACGATGCTACGGTTAAAAAAGTTGACCTTACCTTGCCCAACAACACCACAAAACTTGATAGTGTTGTTATTTATAACGGTCGCCTTTACGCCCTGGATGCAGCAGCAAAAGAGATTTACCGCTACGACCCGATCCAAAGCGGCTTTGCGATCGGACGTCCCTGGCTAAAAAACTCTGGCAGCACACTTGAAGGCGCCACCGATATTACTATCGACGGAGATATCTTTGCCTTAAAGGCTAACGGCCAGATTATAAAACTAACCGCAGGCGTCCCCGCCCCATTCACCCTCCAGGCACTCGAACCTGTCCTCGGCGAAAATGCACGCATCTGGACGTATACCGACCTCATCTACCTCTACGTACTCGATAGCACCAACAAGCGCCTGGTGATCTTTGAGAAAACCGGCACGCTTAAAGCCCAAATTCCTCTTGGAAACTTTACTGCACCGACTGACATTTTTGTCGATGAAGCCAACAAGATCGGCTACATCCTCGACCAAGGCAGCCTGTCCAGCATAACACTCCCGCTCTAACAAATAAAAAACAATCCCGGCCTAGACCGGGATTGTTTTTTTGTAAGGATAGAATTTATTTCAAGGCAACTTTACCTCCAGCTTCTTCAATTTTCTTCTTCATTGCTTCAGCATCTTCTTTCTTAACGCCTTCTTTAATAACCTTAGGGGCGCTGTCTACCATTCCCTTTGCATCAGCAAGTCCAAGGCCAGTGATTTCTTTAACAACCTTAATGACATTAATCTTGTTTGCACCAGCATCGGTAAGCTCAACATTGAACTCAGTCTTTTCTTCAGCGGCAGGGCCAGCGGCACCAGCAGCAGGGGCAGCCATCATCATGGCTGGAGCACTCGCTGAAACACCAAACTTTTCTTCAAGTACTTTTACAAGCTCAGCAAGGTCAAGAACAGACATTTTTTCAACCTGCTCAACGATTGCTTTAAACTTTTCTGGTACTTCTACATTTTTGTTTTCTTCCATATGAATGAGAATTAATAAATGGGTAAGTAAATAATTTAGGCTTTAGCGTTCTTGATATTGTTCAGGACACCGACAAAGTTACGAAGGTTACCGGCCAGGACATTAACGAATCCAGAAATTGGAGCGTTAAGCGTACCAACGAGTTGACCAAGTAATTGTTGTTTGGTTGGAAGTGCAGCCAAGCTTTTAACGCTTGCGGCATTAATGAATTTGTTCTCTAGAACACCACCAAAGATCGTAACGATCTCGTGAGTTTTAGCAAAGTCATTAACGACCTTAGCGGCCGACACTTCGTCTTGAGTGGCCAGGAACGTTGCTACACCGCCATTAAAAGCGTCGGTACCGATATCTTTGATACCAGCCCCTTCGAGCGCGCGTTTGACCAAGGTCTTCTTGGCCGCAAAGACGTCCACGCCTACAGCGCGAGCATTTTTACGGAGCTCTTCACTCTGAGCGACAGTTAAGCCCTGAAAATTGGCAAATACTACAGCCTTAGCGGTAGTTAAGCCTTTTTGCAACGCGTCGACTTCATCGTGTTTCTGTTGTTTTGATTTTGGCATACCAAATAAAAAAATCTGTGTATAACCACAGACTTGAAAGATAGGTAAATCTCGACCAGAATTGGCTAATTTTAGCCAAATAGATTACCTCGGCAGGATTATTAACCCCGATGCTCGGAGCCCTGCTGTCTATGGTGAGATGAGTATACCTTGGAGTTTAAAAAATGTCAACAACAAAAATATGCCCAACCTTTCAATCTAAGGCCGGGCATATTTAATTCACACACCTACTTAGTAGGTGACATCAGCTTTAATTGCTCCAATTTTTATTCCGCAATTACTAGGAGTGGAGGAAGAATAAATAGCTCCAATTTCCAAACTTGATAGAGCATCAACAGACAAAGACAGGCCGCTAAACGTAGAGCTTGCCCCCCAATCCGGATTATTATGGCTGCAATAAAAAGTTTGATGGGCTGACAGAGGCCCGTTTGTACCATTCCATCTATAAAAAAGCTGCAGTGAACTTTGGCCGTTATCCGTATTACCTGAGCTAGCGCAAGTATGTATTTTTATAGCATTAATAGTGTTTCCAGCGATTGAACTTATATCGACTTTATATGAATCGATATCATTGAGTGTCGTCGTCCAATTATACTCACCATCACCACAATTACTATCATCAACATTTGTATAATGAGATCCGGCAGGATTAGGATTAAAGTCGGTATATGTCCCGTCAGCCGTTGGAACAAGGTTGTTTAGAGTTGCGGCCGAAGCCATGCCTGGCAACAAACTAATAATCGTAAGGACAACAAAAAAATTATAACCAAAAAAATTTTTTTTAAGCATAGAGGTTGATATTAATTTAAAAATAAACTCGACCTTTATACTAGAATATAACTGTCCCCCGGCAGGCCTTACCTTGAACAACCTTCTCTACCTCGTTCAAATCCACTCCTTTAACGAAAGACACTTTCAATTTGAGCTTATCGGCAACTTTAGCGGCTGTCGGGTCAAAAGGTACATTTGCCCCAGGTGTCCATTTATCTCCAATAATTTTACGGAGTTCTTTCCAGCCGATGTTTTCGAGCTTCGTAGCATTTGGAT
>CAZWKA010000002.1:0-182704 GCA_964634875.1 uncultured Gammaproteobacteria bacterium | reverse complement strand
AGACCTGGGTGTACGGATCAATTTTTTGCAAAGATACATAAGTATCTTTATAGAAGTGTTGATCCGCACACAACCCAGGTTACAAAGAGAAGTGGCTTAGGCCACCTCGGAAGGGAGAAACATCCATGTTTTCCACGCGAGTACTGGCACTCCTGCTTCTGGTTTCTAGCTTTCTCAATACCGTGCTCGGGCAGTACTACGTGAACAAGATGGGAATTCCGCAATGGCGGTACCTCACTTGGAACACGGTGTGCTCGACCACGCTCTTCATCCTTGTGATGATCCTTAGTCGTTGGCCGCTGATCTGGCGGCACCGCAAGGACATCCCCTGGCTGAGGCTCTTCAAGATCGTGGGGCCATCGTCCGCTGCCTTGGCAGCGATCATCCCGGGAAGCACCATGCTCTACTCCATGCCCAACCTGCCCTCGCCAGTCGCCATGGTTCCGCTCAAGGGGTCTTCGATCTTCGCTGGTATGTTGGTCGACCTCGCCATGCGGATCAAGACGAGCTTCCTCCTCAAGATGGCCGCCCTGCTCGCGTTCGCTAGTCTTTCGACGGCGGTCTTCTGGCCGCCCACGGACGGCTTCAAGTTCCTCGAGTCCTGGGTCGCCATGAGTGTGGTCGTCGTCTGTGGCCTCATTGGCTACCCCTACCGGGTCTGGGCGATTCGGAAGTTCAAGGCGGTCATGCAAGAGCTCACGCCCCAGCGCAAGCTCACCAACGAAGAGCAGACCGAGAACGACAAGGTGCTTGCGTTCTTCGATCAGCTGGGTGCGTATCTCCTTCTCATCTTCGTGCTCGTCATGACCTACGTGGCTGCCCATTTCCTTGGTGAGCGTACTCCCCAGCCGATCCGCGACATCCACTGGGCGATGGCTCACTTTGACTTCAAGGTCGGTCTCATCTCCGGCGCTGTCTATGGCTTCTACGCCTTCTGCACCCTGTTCATTCTCATGAACCCCACCAACGCCACGTTCGCAACAACGACCAACAAGATTCTGGTCGTCATCGCGAGCATTGGATCGCTGATCTTTTGCTACAAGATGGGGTTCCCGAAGAGCAGGTGGCTTGGCGATTCGGAGATCGCTGCGATTGTGCTGGTCATTCTGGCCAGTGCCTTCGCTGTGCTCGACTATGTCCTCAAGGAGCGCCAGAAGAAGGCTCTCCAGCGGACGGCGTCGAGCGTGTCCCCCGAGACCCAGGCAGTGTCCGCCACCGGCTTGGTCTGGCGGTAGACCCACAACTCTCCAAGGCGCCGGCAGCCCCCCCACTGCTGCCGGCGCCTTGTCCTTCCCACCTAAAACCCCTGTTAGCAAGCTGATAAACCACTTGCTTTTTTTAATCCATTTGCTATACTTGCCTTTGTTAAAAAAATAGGCTACTATCTAGGGCAATTAGCTCAGTTGGTTAGAGCGCCACATTGACATTGTGGAGGTCAGAGGTTCAACTCCTCTATTGCCCACGGGAAGCGCAAAACGTAAAGCGAAAAACTAAAAAATAAGAGGTTCGCCGAAGCGACACAGATACTTTTAATTTTTCGCTTGTAACTTTTAGTTTCTATTTACGGGCGTGTAGCTCAGATGGTTAGAGCGCGTCACTGATAATGACGAGGTCCCCGGTTCGATTCCAGGCACGCCCACAGTGAAAAAACAGCATGTATAAGTGCTGTTTTTTTAAAAAGCAGCATTGCTTAAAGGTTATTTGTATTTTTCAAAAAAAACTTCAAAGTAGTTCCTTGTAGAGGACGAGTGCCGACTGTTTGCCAAAACGGCAAAAATGGTGTACCGTAGGCGGTGCTAACTTTAGACTTATTGCCGTATGTCTGATCAATCTCAGAGCCGTTTTTCCCTAGCACTCGCAAGCGCCGGACTCTTTTTTTTAGAACTCGTTAAAGTTGTTGCTCTGGCGGGTATCACGATTTTTTTGGTGCGCTATTTTTTGTTTAAGCCCTTTTATGTCAAAGGCGCTTCCATGGAACCGAATTTTTACGAGAAAGAGTATTTGATTATTGACGAACTCAGTTACCGTTTGCGTGAGCCGGTGCGCGGTGACGTTATCGTCTTCCACCCACCCGAGGATGCAAAAGAATTTTTTCTCAAACGTATTATTGGCCTCCCTGGCGAACGGGTCAAAGTGGCTGAAGGCCAAGTGATTATCTACAACAAAGAACATCCTGAAGGCATTACCCTCGACGAGACCTATTTGCCAAAAGACTTGGTAACGACTGGTGAGCAAAATGTTGTCTTGAACGAAGACAGTTATTTTGTCCTGGGTGACAACAGGCCGAATAGTTATGACTCGCGTCGCTTCGGGCCTATTAATCGTTCGATGATTATTGGGCGAGCCTGGCTCCGCGGCTGGCCTTTTGACCGTGTCCAAACTTTTAGTGCGCCAGAGTTTAATTTTTAAATTTTCAGTAACGTTTAATTTTTCCTGCTATGCAAAAAATGAAAAAAAATAAGCCGGGTAAGCCTTTTGAAAAAAGACCGGTAGTCAAAAAAGAACCGGTTCAACCGCAAGCTGCTGCTGAAGGTGGTAAAAATAAAAAAATGTATAACGTCGTGCGGGGTATGCACGACAGTTTGCCGAAAGAAGAAAAATATTGGCTCGCCTTCCAGCGCGAAAGCGAGCATTTGGCTGAATACTTCCAGTTTGGCCGCATTGAGACGCCTATCCTCGAAGAAGCTAGTCTTTTTATTCGCTCAATTGGTCGTGGTACCGATGTTGTCGATAAGGAAATGTACGTTTTTGAAGATCGTGACGGCAGTAAGGTATGTCTTCGCCCCGAAGCCACAGCCTCGGTGGCACGCGCTTACATCGGCAATGGCCTCTGGAACCAAGCCCAGCCTGTTAAATTGTGGTATCTGGGGCCTATGTTCCGTCACGACCGTCCTCAGCAAGGACGCTATCGCCAGTTCAATCAGGTTGGTTTTGAAACAATCGGTGTTAAAGACCCAGCAATTGATGCTGAGTTGATGCTCGTTGCCTACAATTTTTATAAAGATTTGGGCATCTCGGTTGAAATGCGCGTCAACAGTATTGGGACTGTAGACGAACGCAACCGTTATAAAACTGAATTAGTAAACTATTATCGCACTAAACGCAGTTACCTCTGTGAAGACTGTCGTCAGCGTTTGACCAAAAACCCTCTGCGCCTTCTTGACTGTAAAGAAGAACAGTGTCAGCCCGTTAAAGAAGAAGCGCCTCAGATTATTGATTGGTTGACCGAAGATTCCAAAAATTATTTCATGAAAGTGCTTGAGTACCTCGATGAGGTTGGGATCCCGTATGTCTTGGCGCCGTTTTTGGTGCGAGGTTTAGATTATTATACCCACACGGTCTTTGAGATATTCGCAAGCGAAAGTGAAAACGCGGGTGCGCAAAGTGCGCTCGGAGCTGGTGGACGCTACGATCTGTTGGTTGAAGAGTTGGGTGGAAAAGCTGCGCCAGCCGCCGGGTTTGCTCTTGGACTGGAGCGGGCCGTATCTGTCTTAAAGCAACAAGGTTCCAACCAATCCGAAAAACTTGCGGAGAAGAAACCACATGTTTTCTTTGCTCAATTAGGCGAAGAAGCTAAGCGTCGTGGACTTAAGATCATAAATGAGCTCAAGGGGAGCGGCTTGCGGCTTGCGTACAACTTCTTTAAGACCTCGCTCAAAACCCAGCTTGAAGCTGCAAATGCCCAGGGTGTTTCGTATGTGCTGATCCTTGGCCAGAAGGAAGTCCAGGATAAAACAATTATTATTCGGGACATGGAGTCAGGTGTGCAAGAAATTGTCGACCAGAAAAAAGTAGAATCAGCTTTGAAAAAGAAATTGGGAATTGCTGTAAATAACGAGTAAAATAGGCGTTAAAATGCCTGTTGACGCTTGGATACAGGTACGGTATACTAATGTCATTAATTACGTAACTCCTAGAAAGGGAGGTGAACTTTGTGGCCGAAATCAAACGAAAGAAAACTGAGTCATTTGAGGCCTTCATGCGCCGCGTCAAAAAACGCTGGCAGCAGTCCGGTAAAATTTTACAGGTAAAGAAGATCCAATTTTACGACGGTGGAAAAAGTAAAAATATGCGTCGGAAGAGTGCGTTGCACAAATTGGGTGTAGCCGGTAAGATCGAATATCTCAAAAAAATTGGTCGTCTTCCAGAAGAATTAGGAAGAAATTTCAAACGGTAGATTTAATTTAGGGGGATACCTTTTTCCATTGTCCCATGCTTCAATGGATTAAACAACGTCAAAAAAGACTTCAAAAAACTGCCACAGTCCTGGGAGTACTGTTTGTGGCAGTTTTTTCGTTTTTAAATCTCACTCCTGCCTTTGCTCAGAGTGTTGCTGATTCCAATAGTACTCTTAATGAAGGGGTTGCTGTTATCGAACAGCCACTCGGCCTGGCAAGTACTGATATACGCCAAATCATCGGCACGATAATTAGAGTGGCGCTGGGATTGATTGGGATTGTCATGTTGGGGCTGGTTTTGTATGGTGGCTATCTATACATGACGGCGGGGGGCAATGAAGAACAGGTAACGCAGGCTAAGCGAATTTTACGTAATGGTGCTATTGGGTTGGCAATTATTTTAAGTGCGTATGCAATTGTGACGTTTGTTTTGCGCGCGCTCGGTGTAGGGGGTGGCGGACTTGGCGGTTTAGGCGGGGGAGGGGTTGGTACCGAAGTCCAAAATTTTAATGGCAGCGGAGCCTTGGGTGGTATTGTCAAAGATCATTATCCGGCTCGCGATGAATCTGAAGTTGCCCGCAACGCCAAAATCATTATTACTTTTAGGAAAGCGGTCAAAGTAGACAGTTTTGTTAAAAATACTAATCAGAGCCGTGACCAGGTCGGCAAAGAAATTTTTGGCGATTGTATCAATATTGGGGCTAACATGAATTGGAAAACTGATTGTGATGCCCTAGTCCTTGATGCCGAACACATCAACATTACCCGAGCCGACACTGGTGCGGCAATAACGGGGGCGGCAGTCCTAGCTACGTACCAAAATGACAAAGCCTACACCTTTGTCATTCGTCCGTACGATTATTTTGGTTCAAATACGGACAAAATCGCTTATAAAGTCCGTTTGGGACCTGGAGTTTTGCTTGATGACGAGGCGGGTGGCAACCCTTCGGCCTTCCAGGTGAGTTCGCTCGGCAAAAATTACTATGAATGGCAATTTACTTGCAGCACCGAACTTGATACCGCCCCTCCAGTTGTTAAAAGCGTTTTTCCGGCAGATGGTACAACCGAAGACAAGAATACTGTTATCCAAATAGACTTCAACAAGGCAATGGATCCAACTGGTGTACAGGGTATGTTTACGGATAGTGGGGCCAACTATACGTTAAACGGTAATACTGTCTTTTTAAAGAGCGCCAAAAGCTCCGTGCCTGTGGGAACATTTGCCCTGACTAATGGCTACCGCACCCTTGAATTTACCTCAACCAAAGAATGCGGAAAAAACGCTTGCGGCATGCCGATCTATTGTTTACCTGTTTGTGACAAGGGCGCCGATGGCACCTGTAAACAAGATGCCTATTCGCTCCTCGTGAAGGCTGGTCGTACTTTTAGCGCCTCATCATTTGAATCAATTCCTTTCTCGGGTGCAATGGATGTTTCGGGTAACGCACTCGATGCCAACAAGAACAATAAAGTGGACACCGCACCAAATACCGGAGATATTTTTTCTGAGCAAAACAAACCCGATAATTTTTCGTGGAGTTTCACGATCAATGATGCGATCGACACAACATCACCGTATCTGAACCAAGTAACTCCTGGCCTTGATGCCGAGTATGTTGGGCCAAAAGACGATGTTACCATGCTTTTTAGTAAACGGATGCGAGTTGAACCTATGTATGATATCGATTTGCAGCAATCGCTTACGAACGCCGAACCGCTCTGCCGTACTCCGCGCGTAACGTTTAATGCTGATAATACTACGCTAACGACGCTGACCCACTGTCCGTTTCCGACTAAAAATGGCGCTAACTTTTTCCCAGTCTTAACCTCCGCGATTGAAGATGTTAATTATAACTGTTTTTTCCCTGGTAAAGGACCTGGTGGCGCAAACGAAGCGAGCAAGCGCCTTAAGGAATCCTCGCTCTGTACGGCTGATGGTAAAAATTGCTGTCCTGTGACCGCCAGTAATCAGGGTAGTCCATTTTGTTGCAATGGAGCAGCACTCCCCACGATTACGACGCAAAAACAATGCCTGGATTATTTAAAAGCCAACCCTTAATTCTACTTATTTAAATTTTTGTCTGTGCTTGGCCACCGGTTTAAAAAAATACTTGTTGTTTTTTGTCTCAGCATCGTCTTAGCAGGCGGAAGTCTGTTTCTAGCCCCTGGTGTTTTAGCTCAGACAGCAGAGCCAGCCCTGGATGTTGGTCTTAGTGCTGGTGCGCAAACGGGTCTGGCAACAAGTGATATCAGATTAGTGGTAGCCAACATTATCCGGACGGTTCTGGGGCTTCTTGGTATCATCGCGCTCTTGATTGTACTCTACGGTGGTTTTACGTACCTTACAGCTGGTGGTAATGAAGAAAAAGTCGGTACTGCTAAAAAAATTCTGGTTAATGGCGGTATTGGTCTCCTCATTATCCTTTCGTCATATGCGATTACGAGTTTTGTTATTAGTCGTTTAGTATCTGCCACCAATAATACACTCGATGGACAAAATTGCACGGGTCCTGACTGTGCGGGTGCGGGGAGTGGTGGCGCAGGCGGTTTTAGTACTTCCGGAACGAGTTTTTTTGTTTCCAGCCTGCCACCGGCTGGTGATTTGTGTGTCCGCAACGTCCATCCATCAGTCATTTTTAGTAAAGAAGTAGATCTTGCAACCCTTTCAGGCAATATTACGATTGCTCAGCAAGGAGGCGCTGCTGTTGCTGGTACATGGCAATATGGTGATAAAAAAAGCATTGTCTTTTTTGTTCCAGCCGGTAGTTGTGCACCAACCCCTGGCGATGACTGTCTTTTGCCCAAGACTGCTTATACGATTACCTTCCAAAATGCAGCTGGGATTAAAAGTGCGGATGGCAAGCTAACACTGAACTGTACCGTCAAGGGCGGTTGTGGACCGACCACCTTCACGACGGGTGAAGGGGTTGATCGTCTACCGCCAACCTTAACGATCCCTGAGCCTTTAGCTAACAGCAGCTACCAAGCAGGAACAACTTTGCCGGTAAAGGTTTCTTTTAGTGATGATAACGGCCTGCAGAATGTTGCTGTGTATCAGGGTAACGAAGTTGTTGGCAGCAAATCACTTACGAGTTGCCAAAAGACCGGCACTGTGGAACTAAGCTTTGCGACTAATGGCCTTACTCCTGGCCAGTACCAATTACAAGCTCTCGGTACAGATTGGAGTGGTGGTAAAGGGAATGCTTCGGTGACAGTTAATCTGCGTCCTAACCATTGTTTTAATAATCAATTAGAAAGTGATCTAGGTGAGAAACAATCTGGGCCACCAGCTTGTGGCGGTGAATGCGGGAGCTGTTCAGGCGAAACCTGTATGACCAATGCGGATTGTGGTAGTGGTTTTTGCCAACTTCCGGCTGGAGGAGGGGCAGGAGCTTGCGTTCAGCGCACGACCATTACGGGGTTAACACCAAATGCTGGCGCGCCCGGGACCTATGTTACCGTTGCTGGAAAATATTTTGGAGGAAGTGTGGGCAAGGTTTACTTTGCTGCTGTTCAAAATCCGAGCCTCAGCAAAGAAACAGATTGGGTAGAAGGTAAGGCTGTTAGTTGTGGTGCGGGTTTTAATAGTTGGTCCGGCAGCCAGGCTATTGTTGAAGTGCCAGCCACCGCAGTTCCTGGACCGGTCGCGGTCTTTGGTGCTGGTGCGACACTTAAAAATGTTGCGACCGCTAATACCTCGCTTATTGATACAAGTCGGGATACATGGGGTCCTTTGGTTGGTGATTTTACTGTTAATAATGAAGTCCGCCCGAGTTTGTGCGCCATCAATCCCGCTACCGGTAAAAGCGGTGCGGCGGTAGGCCTTATTGGTAAAAATTTTGGTCTCCTTAATAACACTCAAAACCAAGTATTTTTTGGTGCTACAGCTGCTGTTACCCGTCCAGAAGACTGGGTTGACTCGCTTATTAAAACAACTGTACCAAATCTTGAAGAGGGTCAGGTTGGTGTAAAAATAGTTAGAAATGGTCTCGAGAGTAATAGTATTACATTTTCAGTTCAGCAGGGAGCTAGCGAAAACGCCCCATTTATTAATTCTCTGTCGGCTGCTGCTGGTGCGCGCGGGGAATACGTGACGATTGGAGGTCGAAAATTTGGCTCTAATATTGGAGCTGTTTGGTTTAAAGCCACCCCCGAAAGCGAAGCGATCGTGGGGAGCTTTACATTCCCCGAAGCCTGTCAATCGGTGGTGTGGCGCGACGACCAGATTGTGGTCAAATTTCCTACGGACAAAGGCCAAATTGGCACAAAATACTTTGTTCAGATTAAAACGGCTGACGGGGCAGTGAGCTTGATTGATAGTGCATCCACCTTTACGCTCCTCGCTGGCAGTCCGAATCCGGGTATTTGTAAAATTTCTCCTGTTTCCGGACCGGTGCCCTTTGCTGCCGGACAAGTCCTAACGTTAACCGGTGAATACTTTGGCGCAGAGCCCAATGTGTATTTTTGGAAAAACGGTGCCAACGGCAATGATCTTGGTAGTCGTTTGGTAGTTGAAAAGAAGGATTTGGCTTCAGCAACCGAAGGGTCGATTACCCTTAGCCCTCCAGCTGGAATCCAAACCGGTCCAGTCATTATCGTTCGCCCCGGAGACACAAAGCAAAGTAACCCGCTTAATTTTAGTGTTGCAAACTGTGTTCAAAATAACAACACTTGTCTCTCGCCAGGGTATGCCTGTTGTGCTAGTGGTGCCGATGCTGGAGCCTGTAAACCAGCCGGCGAACTTTGTTCGGCGGGTACACGTTCAGCAGGGTATGTCTGGCGCTTTAGTTCAGCAGCCATTCCGATTGTTCCACGTGTTGTTGAACGATGTAATGCTCAAACGGATGAAGGCAAAAATTTGCCAAGTCCATCGCCAAGCGTACAGTGGGATCAGACTGTAAATGGCGAACATCACAATGTCTGTCGGACAGCTTTGGCCACGGTTGAGTTAAGCGCGGCTATTGACCAGAAGACAGTAACCAACCAAACAGTAATCGTTAATAAATGTTCTGGTGTTGATGATAAAAATAATTGTCTCAACCCCACACCAGTGCCGCTTACAACTGATAGCTATGGAGTGAAAACCGCTGTTACCGATGGCGGGGGAGCTGCACACACCTTTTTACAACTTTCGAGCGCTAATCGTGCTTGGGATGATTCTACTTGGTACCAGGTGGTCTTGACTAAGGGTATCCGTTCGGTTGGGGGCGCTGCCTCAAGTAGTTCGCTTGCGCTGGCTGCCGACAAGCCGTGCCAGGCTGCCAACTCGGCCTACTGCTATGTTTTTAAAACTGATACCAAGAATTGTTCGCTAAAAGCAGTTGTTATTACTCCTTATAGTTATTGGACTAAAGTTTTGGAGTCGCCTATCAAGTTCCGGACCAATACTGGAGACGCTACGGATCTTTATTACCGTGGTAATGGTTTGAGCAATCAGCATTGCATCATGATGGATGTTGGTGGTTTTTCGTGGAGTTGGCGCACTGAAAATAGCGAGTATGCAAGTGTGTATGGTTCATCGAATGCCCCTGTTACTCAGGTTTCTGCCTTAGCAAACACGGTGGGTATTGGTCTGGCTAATCCCGAAGACGGGGTAAATGTAATCGCTGTTGCTTCGACGAGCACCGCGTCATATCAGGGTACTAGCCCGCTTACGATCGACCTGAGTGACCCGGCTGTACTTGATTATTGGCCGCGCTGCCTTGAAGCCTGTACCAATGCCGAAGTCGGTGTTCGCTTTAATACCACCATGTCACTCCGCAATTTGCCGGGAACTATCGAAGGTGGCACGGTGCAGCTTTTGAAATGTCGCGATGAAAATTGTTTAAGTACGGAATCAGTTCTGAGATTGACTGATATTACTCTTGACCCTGGGAGTAATTATTCTGTCCTCAAAATTGCCAATTCCTTAGGTAATTCCACGCTCCTCGAACCGAGCACGCTCTATAAGGTTGTTATTTCTGCAGCTAGCAGTGCCCCAAATTCCGCTACCAACCAATTGTGGTCAGCGGCACGCATCAACGACCCTCAGACGTCTAGCAAGCCGCTTAATCGTGAATTTACCTGGCGTTTCCGCACTAAAAAAGATCAGTGCCAAGTCGACCGTGCTGAAGTCAATCCGCCTCAGTTTTTTGGACAATCAATTACTGAAAAAACGCTTTACACCGTCCAACCCTATGCTGCTCCGGATGCTTGCAGTGCTCAAGGACAGAAAATCAACCCGTGGTCAGTAAATTGGAATTGGACGACTGTTGATCCGAAAGTGGCCGTGGTTACTTCGTTTAGCACCAAGGGTAGCAATCCAAGCTGTACGGCAAGCTGTATCCGTAAAGGTAGTGATGTTCCTGCCAACCAAAGCGGCCTGTTGCCAGTCTGCGGTAACGGAAAAATTGAAGCAGGTGAAGATTGCGATGGCCCTGATTCTGGAAAAGGTTGTAGCTTGAACTGTTTATTCACGGGCAATACAGCAGCTACGTGTGGTAATGGCATTACCGAGACGAATTTAGGTGAAGCATGCGATCCTAAAGACCCTAAAACGAGTGCTGCCTGTAGTCTTTCGTGTCGACGTCTTGGTTCGTCAGCAACAGTCAAAGCTTCAGATACAAATGCTTCAATTTGCGGAAACGGCAGTATTGGGAGTGGGGAAGATTGTGATACGGGTATCGCAAAAAGTGTAGCTAATCCTTTGTCGCAGCTTAATTGTTCTGAAAAATGTCTTCATACCGGGGCCAAGCTTTCCCGTCAATGGTGTATTGATAACCAGTTGACGCGCGGTGGTTTTTCGGGCACTGAGTTCAATGCTGCTTGTGGTCAGAGCTTCAGTCAGTGTGGCGACGGAGTAGCAACCCCTGACGAGGATCCGGGTTGTGACGTGGCCGGTTCGGGTTGGAACAGTTCGGCTTGTAACCAATTCTGTCTCAAGAAGACTGATAATGAGTGTGTTCCAAACACCGAAGGTTGTGACGCTAGCGGCAGACATACGGGTTCTTCGCTTCTTTTCTCGACACCCTCTTCCTGTGGAGACGCTGTAGTTGGCAGCGGTGAAGATGCTGTTTGTGAAAGCTCGCTTACGATTACTCGCGAAGGTTTGGTTGATCCTTGGACGCTTGCATCCGGTGTTGGTTTAGGCCTGCCACAAGGTACGCCTGCTGCCCAAACAACTCTCGTCAAAGCAGCTACACTCCAAAGCAATCGTAATGTCAGCGGCTCTGGTGTTTTTAGTATTGCCTGTGGCTACAATACGGATCTCGATTGTAAGCGAACTTTTGGTAATGACTACGCCGTTGGTGAGAACACCTGCTGCTACCGCAAACCTCGCTTACTCAGTACTTACCCTGCCAATAACGCTGCGACTGTTTGTCCGAATACTTATCTGGAAGCAGTTTTTGATACAAAAATAGATGAAAATACGCTTAAAGACAACGTTCTGGTTGCCCGCGGTAGTCAGACCAGCTGCGCTTCTGGCCAGCAAGATGTAACAACGTTAATTGCTACAACCGACAGTCTGATAGCCAAACCATGGTACCGTACTATTTTTGCCCGCGTGTATACGACGCTCAAATCACTGTTTACGGGCAGCGAAGCAAGTGCCATCGCTTCAAATGTTAAGGCTTGGTGTGTGGGGCAGGATCAAGGGGTTGCCCGTATCGTTCCTGGCGCCGGCCCAGCTACAACGTCGCGTATTAGTATCAGTATAAGCGCGCCTTTGGCTTTTAACACTGATTACGCGGTTATCCTTAAAGAAGGTGTAAAAGATATTTACGGTGTTTCAATTGGAAAAAATGTCAGTAAGAATATTAGTTGGAATTTTGCGACGACCGATAAGATTTGTGAGATTAATAAAGTTACGGTTACCCCTCCGGAATGGTCTTTTTCAGCGGTCAACGCCACCACGACACTCGAAGCTTCGGCTTTCACTTCAACTAATGCGCGTGTCCAGCCGATCCCTGAATTTTATGATTGGCAGTATCTCTGGGGTCCACTGGATAACCCGTATGTTTCTTTCCAATCGACCAATACCCATCTCAATATCATCACTGCTAACAACCGTAATGGAGAAATTGATGTGCGCGCCGAAGCCCGTCTGACGGCCAATAAGTATACCAGCGCAAGCGGTGCTGTTGCTACAGGGAGTTCCCATGTCATTGTGTACTTGTGTGAAAATCCATGGCCGCCAAAAGATTTATTCGTTAATGCTATGGGGCCATTTACCATCTTCCCATACCAAGATAAAGCTGGAAACAACGATGGCTTTGATCTTTCACGAAACGTCTTCACCAATACCGCTATCCCCGCATCGACCGCAGTTATGGATGGATACTTTAATTTTGGTACCTACTATTGCGCCGACAGTGGTAGCACGGGCACCCTCGATGACCTGCCGTATTTGCGGCCGACTGTTCAAGCAAGTGGTTCAGCAGTTTCTCCGACCGGGGCGCTTAAAAAATTCTTCTTTACGAATGAAAAAAATGCCGATGCAATCGGTGTTCAGGTATTTGCCAACCCTAAGCATCTGAGCCCGGCAGATTGGTATGCTCTTGGTAAGGCCAGTGGTGGCCAAGGTTTTGTGGGTGATACACAAACTGTAGAAATTGATGGCTACAGCGCTATTACTGACGGAAATAATATCTATGTTGACGCCCTCAATTATTCTGGTACGACCAAGAATGTCTATAGTACTATCTATCTTTTCAGCATCAATGCTAACGCTCAGCCAGAAACGCGCAAAGTTTTTGATGAGCTCCTCACCAATTTAAAATTTAATACCAACATTACCAATTACGGCTTCTGTGGTGCCAGCGTGGACAATCCTGGTTTTGAAACTAGGTGTACCAGTGACCTGGACTGTTCGGGTAATCAGATTTGTTCCGCCAGTGTTGATAAGCTTAAGCGTAATTACCAACGGCTGCGTGATTTGCAATCTGTGCAGTCACTCCTGAAAAATTATGCGGATAAGCATGATAAAAAGTTCCCTGACATGCAAGAGGGAAGTTATCTTACTGGCCAAACCGTGAGTACCTGGCCTTCGTGGTCAAATTTAGGAAATACGCTTGGGCAAAGTGTGCCGACTGACCCGATTAACCAACTAGCTACTGCTGGGACCTGCTCGGTTAGTACGAGTAAATTTTGCACCGTAGACAAAGATTGTGGTGGGACGGAAGTGTGTGTGCTTCATGACCCTATTACTGCCTGGAGTGTTGCTGATCGCCGGTTTAGTTTTGCTTGCCCGCCTGCTTCTTATGCTTACCGCTATACTGCCCTTCCGGCCGGTGCCGATTATACAGTGCGGGCAAAATTTGAAAACACTGGACTCGCTATTGCCAACCAGGACATGTTCTTTGCTGATTTTATTGATCCTAAGAAATTTATTATTGGTGACGCGAGCGGCATTTGCAACCAAGACCAAGAAATTTCCACACTCAATACCGGAGTCTGTGGCGACGGCGTTGTTAACAGCGTTCGTGGTGAACAGTGTGACCCGGTTGGCCAGACACGCTACGGAGCCTGCGGAGCAGTGACTGCTGATAAAATTACTGTTGATGTCTGCGACGCTTCGTGTAAGTGGAAAGCTTCGGATAGTGTGGCGTGTTCGTTCCTTAGTAAATGTGGCAACGGTAAAGTGGAAGCAGGAGAAGTCTGTGATGATGGTAGTCTCAATGGTCGTTATAACCATTGCACAACAAAATGCACGTTGCCAACCAAAGACGATGTCGGTTTGTGTGGTGATGGGGTGGTGCAAACAAAAAATGAGGTCTGTGATATCCGTGCGATGATGGATGGAAAGCCTGGTTTGTGTGTTGGCGGTGTTAAAAATGGTCAGCCCTGCTCTGTAGCAAACGATTGTAATTTCACAGGTGCTGAACGGACTTCATTTGGTGGTACCTGTAAATTAATCAGCGAAACAAAGCTTAAATACTCTTTGGCCAAGGCAACCTCGTGCAATTGGGACTGCCAAGCTACGGGTCCGTATTGTGGTGATGGTATTACCCAGGCTGAGTGGGGCGAAGAATGTGATGGGGCGGTAAATGCCTGTTCTATCAATGAGCAAGCCGGTGGACGCTCATGCAGTGCTTCGTGCAAATGGTCTGACCAAACTGCTGTGGCTTGGTGGCGTTTTGACGACGCATCTCTCAAAGATAATAAAATGGCCTTTAGTGACAATACAGGAATTAATAATGGATCGTGTGACGCTGGTCAAAATGAATGCCCAGATTTTAGTTCTGCCGGTAAATACAATGGGGCGTTTACTTTTAGCGAAGGCGATTTTATTACCGTGCCCCACTATAAAGCCCTTGATGTAGCCAATATTACAATCGGGGCTTGGATTAAATTAACTCCCGGGAGCCAAGAAGGCTGGAAGAACATTTTACTTAAGCAAAATGGCCGGAACGCTGGAGATGCTGAGAAGGACTATGTGTTTTCCTACTATAACACCGATAAGGTCTTAAAGCTTGGCTTCTCTTCACCCGGACGTTTGGGTAAGGCGGAGGTTGTCTTGCCAGCCGCCTTTGCGGCAGGTGAGTGGCACCATGTTGCTGTTACTGTGCTCAATACCGGCAGCCATATCATGAAATTTTACGCGGACGGCAAGCCTATTGCTGATGGTAATGTGAGCATGAGCGATGCCGGTACTTTGGGTATTCTGGCTGACCGCAACTATCCGACGTACCTTGAAGGTGGTAGTGCTGGGGTAGATGAACTTAAGGTATATAACCGAGTTCTTCAGCCAGGTGAGATAGCAAGTGAAGCGCAGAGCCCATGGTTTTGTTCGGCAACACTTGCGCCGCTCGCCTTGGGTGACGCGCCGCGGTGTGGGGACAGCCGCGTAGATGCCGGCGAAGCCTGTGATAAAGGTTCGGCCAATGGACAGAGTTGTAGTCCGGCGTATGGTAAGTCTTGTTCGTATTGCGCGAGTGACTGTAAGAATATTATTGATGTACAAGCCAAAGCGTACTGTGGTGATGGCGTTGTCCAAGGGCCTCCTTTTGGCACCGAAGTCTGCGATATGGATAGTGTTACTAAGTCATTATATCTCCTCAACAACACTCCGCTTACCGAGAATTCTTTCGATAGCGTGCATCGAGGTTATAAGCTGCTTTCATGTAGTGCCCAGCCGCAATCAGACTACACTCAGAAAAAAGAAATTAATCCGCCAGCCTGCGGTACGGCTTGCAGTATTCCAGCTAATAATTGTGTTACCTGCGGTGTCGACATGGCAAAGGGGGTTGAAATTAGCGGGGCGATTCTCAACGTGCTTTCACCTTCGGCTTCAAACCCACTCTTAGGTATCAAGAAAGATAACTATGTTGCCGCGCGTCCTTCTAAGATTGATGTATATATTGGTCTTGGTACCGAAGCTAAGAAATTAGTCGGTCGAAGCCATTGGACTGACGTTTCAACTAATAGTTATTTCCTTCGGGAGCCAAGTACTGACCCAGTTTCTTCTGTAACCCGTACCAAACTGAACAGCTTCCCGCTTTGTTCGACAGGAGACCCGCGCTACACGCTTCGGTTCAATGATGACCCTATCCATCGTTTTGATTTTCCAGTTTTTGGTTCAACTGCCCCCGAACAATATGATCTCATCCTTTCTCCGGTTATCAGTAATGTGGCGCGGCCGAACGATATCCGTGTTGTTGTAAGCTGGGTAAAGGAGACGCCTTTCTACGGTGGTTTTACCGTACCGCTTGCGGGTAAAGGCAAAACAGAAGGCACGACATTTGCTGGTAAATTATCAAGTGGTGCGAATTATTTCCAAGCACCGCGTATTAATGGTATTGGGTATCATGGGTATGGTTTAACCGGCAATAAAACAAGCGCAGAAGCCTTCTTTGTTAATACGGCAGCGACATTAGTGAGTGGTACGGTTATTTCTTCTGAGATGACTAATGACCAGTATGCCTTTTATGTACGTACTGACGGTTCAGGAATTTCTCGTTTTCGCAATACCGCTAAATTAAAAGTAGACGTATATTTCCCAGAAAATGATGCAGCAGAAAACCATTTCGCCGTTCCAGCTATGACGTTCTATATGAACAGTGCTTCGCCATCGGATAACCCTAATGCAAATTATTGGCATGTCTTTAATATTAAACGGGCAGCCGTTCCTACCCCCGACACAACTGCAAGCCGCATAGTTCCAGTCAATAAAATTGTCTCAGAAAGTAAATTCTTTTAACGGTTGAACCCTATGGAAAACCACAAGAAAATTTTTTTAATTAGTGGTATACTGGTAGTAGCCCTCGTGGCTGGACTTGGTTTTGTGCTGTGGCAAAAATTTGCTAAAAACACTGAAAGTAAGGGGGTGCCTCCGGGTGCAGCAGTTGATAGTAGTCAGCCGATCGACTCTTCGGCAACACAAATAGTTACCTCAACGGTTCCTTCACCTGTGCTCGATAGTTTTCGCCAACAAGTAGACGCGGTCGCGGTAACGGATCAAGACCTCGACGGCCTTACGGATAGTGAAGAGGTGCAATATAAAACGAACCCTATTTCTTCCGACACTGATAATGATGGTCTCCTTGATAAAGACGAAGTGACAATTTTCCGTACTGATCCTTTAGACCCCGATACTGACAAAGATACTTATGCTGACGGAGTTGAAGTTCGCGGTGGATTTAATCCCAATGGAACGGGGCCTCTCATTACGCTTTAAAATACTTTTAAGCATTTCCATTTAATTAAAGCATATGTTTGACGAACCAACGAGTGCCGGAGGGGGTCAGCCTCCTCAAAATTTACCTGTTGACGATATGTTTTCAGGCGTGGATACCCAGGCCGCGCCAAGCGGGATATCTATGGAAGAAAAAGCTGTTTCTGGTGAAATGGTCGGTGGTACAGACGCTTTAGCGGCTGGTGTGCTTAAACGCAAGGCTCCAGAACCCGTCATTAGGACGACCGCTGCTGCTCAGCCTCAACCCTCATTTAATTATGGTGGTACAGGGGCGACTGCAGCTCCGGTCATGGGTGGTCATATGGGCACCTATCCAACCAAAGAACCGGTGCTCGGACGGATCATCCTTTTTGTCCTTAGCGGTCTCGTTATCGTCGGTTTGGCAGTAGGTGGGTGGTGGGTTTATTCTAAATTTATTAAACAGCCGCCAGCAGCTCCAAACCCTCAAACAACACTTCCACCAGCAACGACTTCAGAACCGGTTCCTGTCGTGCCCACCGAACCCGTACCATCAGCTCCTGCAGTAAATTCAACGAGCGGTATTTCAACTGATATTAAAAATGACGCTGTGCTTTTTGGTGAGTCAGTCGATACTGACCGTGACGGTCTCGATGATATCCGAGAACAACAGGTTGGTACGAGCGTTAGTGTCGTTGATACTGATACAGACGGTTTGGGCGATGGAGAAGAAGTGCTTGTCTGGAAGACTAACCCTTTAAATCCTGATACTGACGGCGATAGTTTTGCCGACGGTGAAGAAGTACAAAACGGGTACAATCCGCTCGGCGCGGGTAAACTCCCGCCTGGCCAGACTTCCCCTGCTGCTACCACGACAAGCCCTTAGGATTAAAGTAAAAATAGGTAACCATTTCAGCGACGTTTTTGTATGTTTGGTATAAAAAAAAATACGTTAGATCAAAAAATAGATGAGCCGCTTGCTGCCAAGGTGCAAGTGATACCGGCCGATTTTTACGGTGGTGTTAATCCGGTCGTTACCTTCAAAAACGTTGCAAAACAAGTGGAACTGGGCGGAAATAGCTCAGTTTCATCTGCTGAAAAAAAGGTACTCGACAAACAAACGGCGGCTGGTAGTGGCAACGATCTTCATCCTGCTAGTTTCCTGGCACGACCTCGCTTCTTGGTTATAGGTGGCCTGGTGATTTTGCTAGTAGCCAGTGCCGGGGTATCGCTCTATTATTGGCTACAAAGTAAAAAAAATGTAATTCCACCGCCTGTTCCTGTTGTGTTTGTTGAAAACCCGCCAGTCGTAGAGGTTCCCACAACAACACCGGTAGCTACAGTGCCGACTACTACGCCGGTAGTTTTACCAACACCCGTTTCCTTGGCAGACCAGCCGCTCGTTTTTCCATCGATTCTGTTGGGTGATAGTGCGGACACCGATAAGGATGGCCTGACTGACCGTGAGGAAGAGCTTCTGACAACCGATTTTAGCATTCCTGATACTGACGAAGATTCCTATACTGATAGTCATGAGATTTTTTATCTGTATAATCCATCGGGGCGGGAGCCTATGAAACTGCTTGATTCTGGGCTCGTGAAAGAATACCGTAATCCTGTTTTCGGGTATACACTACTCTATCCTACTACCTGGGCAATTGGTGATGTTGATGGTACGTATCGCGATGTTTTATTTAGTACTATAACGGGCGAAAATATTGAAGTGCGTGTTTTTGACAAAGAGCCAACGATGGATTTTGCCGCTTGGTTTGACCTGCATGCAAAGGACCAAAAATATGGTGACCTCGTTACTTTTGAAGGCTACTTTAATCAGCTTTCGGGGTATCGTCGCGCCGACTGGCTCGTGTACTATTTTCCAACTAATACTCGTGTTTACACCCTTATTTTCCATACAACGGATTCCAATATCGTGAATTTTCGTTCAATTATAAAAATAATGGCCAGAAGTTTTGCTCCTCAAGAAAATATGAGTGGCGCCCAAGCTAGTACTCCAATTTTTACCGGTGAAACAACTTCAACACTTGTTAGTGATCCACTCGTAACAGGTGCAGTGACCACAACTGATGAAACACCTTAAATCTGAACCGTATGATTTCCCCTTCAGTAAATATCCTGGTGAAGTGTCCGTTAGCCGTGCCTGAGATTATTCGGGGTGTAAAAATGGCTGCCCAAAAAGAGAAGAAAATTCGCTCGACCGTGGAGATAAACGTTGTTGGTGATACAGAGATCCAAGAATTAAACCGTCGTTACCGCGGGCTCAATAAACCAACAGACGTTTTATCCTTCTCTTGGCAAGAAGATGATGCTGTGCCTTCTGCGTCATTGGGGCAAGTGTATATTGATTATCCACAGATAGTACGACAGGCGCGTCGTTTCAAAGTCCCGGTTGAAGAAGAATTTTATCGCATGTTGACCCATGGACTTTTGCACTTGGTTGGTCACGACCATCACGAAGAGGCTGAGGCGAAAAAAATGTTTGCTCTACAAGAGAGTGTCGTAGAAGCGATTTTTAAGTCAAAAAATGATTGATATGCGTATTGGCCGTTTATTTAAGAGTTTGGGAGAGGCGCTGGGAGGTTTAAAGGCAGTCTATCGCAGCGAACAAAATTTTCGTTTACAAGTATATTGCGGCGTAGCCGTTTTGGTCGCTGCAGCCTATTTTAGGTTGCGAGGATATGAACTCATTGTGGTAGTCCTCCTTATCGGCCTTGTTTTGGTCATGGAGCTCCTCAATACTGCTTTAGAATACTGCACCGACCTCCTCAAACCACGGCTAAACCACTATGTTAAAGTGATTAAAGAGACAATGGCGGCGGCAGTTTTATTGACTGCTCTTCTGGCCGCAGCAATTGGATTAATTATCTTTGTGCCGCACTTTCTTGCTTTGTTAAAATAGTGTATACTACAAGTCTGTAAAGTTTTTAGAGTCGCTTCTATGAAAAAAGGAATGGACAATATCGTGGTAGGGCTGGATGTTGGTTCGGCGACAACCCGGATGGCGGTAGCAAGCCTTATTAGCCGCGATGGTGTCGAAACACCGGAACTTCAAATACTCGCTGCGGCAGAGGCACCCTCACAGGGGATCCACAAAGGGGTAATCAATAGTATTGAAGACGTTGTTTCGTCTATTTCAGCTTGTTTGGAAAAAACCGAACGTATGGCTGGCATTCCTATTGAAACTGTCTGGTTAGGTATTTCCGGTTCCCATATTTTATCCCAAACCAGCAAAGGAGTTGTGGCTGTTTCAAAAGCTGACAATGAGATCAGTGAAGAAGATGTTCTCCGGGCGATTGATGCTTCAAGAACAATTGCTACACCACTTAATTATGAGGTGCTCCATGTTTTGCCCAAAATGTTTAGCATCGATGGTCAAAGCGGCATCAAAGATCCTATTGGCATGACTGGCATCCGCCTTGAGGTTGATACGCAAATTATTTTAGGCTCATCAGGACAGATCAAGAATTTTACCAAAGCCGTTTACCGTACTGGCCTCGAGATCGAAGATCTAGTCTTGTCGATTTTGGCCACTGCCGAAGCTGTAGCGACCCCGCGTCAAAAAGAGCTTGGGGTTATTGTGGTAAATATTGGCGCTTCAACTACGAGCCTGGCAGTTTTTGAAGAAGGGGATATAGTCCATACTACGGTTTTACCAATCGGCTCAGAACATATTACCAACGATATTGCCATTGGCCTTCGGACATCAATTGACATCGCTGAGGCTGCAAAATTGGCCTTTGGCGACTGCCTGCCTGAATCTTCAGGTAAGCGTGACGAGATTGATCTCTATGAGGTAGGCGCACCGGATCATGAGATCGTTAAGAAACAATACCTCACTGAAATTATCCAGGCTCGGGTTGAAGAAATTTTTCGTAAAATTAACCAGGAACTTAACCGGGTACAACGTACCGGGTTGCTACCAGCTGGAGTAATTTTTACCGGTGGTGGATCTAAGCTGCCTGGTCTCGTTGAGTTGGCTAAAAAAACCTTGCGCTTGCCAGCAACGCTTGGCTACCCACTTAACATGTCGAGCATCACAGACAAAGTTAACGACCTTGGTTTTGCAACCGTTGTCGGCCTCTTAAAGTGGGGTAGTTCTATGAAGTTTGGAGCGAACGGAGGAAATTATTCAGGTGGGGGTAGTTTTGGTGGGGGGATGAAGCGTGTTAATCAAGTTTCGAGTCAGCTTAAAAAATGGATGAAAGCGCTTATTCCCTAGGCTAAGTTAACGTTTGTTTTTTGTATTCAAATGCCTGCGAAAACAGCTTGACAGCGGTGGTTGATGACGATACTATACTAGCGAGGAAATCTTCGCTTATTTTATTTAAGAAAGCTTGGACACAAAAAGTATTCATGCTGTTTTCTCAATATATACACTTATTAAATTATCACGCGTATGCCCCAAGTTAAACCTGATATTGAAACCATTGCTAAGATTAAAGTAGTGGGCGTGGGCGGTTCCGGCGGCTCTGTTTTGACGCGCATGATGAATGGAAAAAATCGCGGCATTGATTTTGTAGCCATGAATACCGACGTTCAAGCGCTTCATCATAATCCTGCGCCGTATAAATTACACATTGGAAAAAGCGTTACCCGAGGTCTTGGTGCGGGTATGGATCCGGAGATCGGACGCAAGGCAGCTGAAGAATCGATCAATGAAATTCGTGATGTGCTTAAAGATAGTGACATGGTTTTTATTACGTGTGGCCTGGGCGGTGGCACCGGAACTGGTGCGGGGCCGGTGGTTGCAGAAGTAGCGAAAGAACTTGGCGCGCTCACGGTAGCGGTAGTGACGAAGCCATTCTCCTTTGAAGGCCCGCAGCGAAATAGTATCGCTCAAAAAGGTTGGGAACAACTTTCTAAAAATGTTGACGCAATCATCACCATTCCCAATGATCGTATTTTGCAGGTAATTGATAAAAAAACAAGCTTGCTTGATGCCTTCCGTATTGCCGACGAGGTTTTGCAGCATGGCGTCCAAGGAATTTCTGAGCTTATCACTGTTCCTGGGCTCATTAATGTTGACTTTGCTGATGTTAAAACAATTATGCGCGACACCGGTTCTGCGCTCATGGGTATTGGTACGGCCAGCGGTGAAAACCGAGCCATTGAAGCTGCAAAAGAAGCAATCTCAAGTCCGCTTTTAGAGCTGTCGATTGACGGTGCTCATGGCATACTCTTTACCATTAGTGGTGGATCAGACTTAACCATGACTGAGGTAAGTGAAGCTGCTAAAATTATCACCAACTCCGCCGCCGATGACGCAAAGGTTATTTTTGGCGCGATCATTGATGAAGCTATGGCCGGTAGCATCCGGGTTACGGTAGTTGCGACTGGTTTCGATGACCGTCGTCCGTCGAGTATTTTAAAAGAAGAAGAACCTGCTACAAACCTTTTTGCTGGCGGTAAATATATTCCAAGCAACTTCCTCCGCAAGTCCCAGCGAGAAAACGAAGAGGAAGAAAAGAAGTTTAAACAATTTACCCAGAAACCAAATTCAATCTTCGCGCCGCTTGGCAATAACGGTCCGCTTACCTCGACAAAAGAAGAAAAAGCAAAAGACGCCGAAGACGACAAGCTTGAGATCCCTGCCTTTATCCGAAAGAAAATGGGAGTATAGCCCAGCAAAGTAAGTTTTGCCCGTTACTGTTTATTCTTACTCTGTCTACTCTGCTTAGTACTTAGTACTCGTTTCGTATGCACTGCCCTGTCTGTAACAATAAAGAAACAAGTGTTGTAGATACGCGGCCAACTGAAGACGGTTTGTCCGTTCGCCGCCGCCGGGAGTGCGACCGTTGCCATTTTCGTTTTTCAACGATCGAAGAAACAGAACTTTTGGATACTATCGTGGTTAAAGAAGACGGTCGGCGTGAAAGTTATATGCGCGACAAGATGGAGAGCGGGATTTACCGCTCGCTTACGAAGCGTGCCTTTACCAAAGAGCATTTCCATCGCCTGATTCACTCTATTGAGCGAGATATCCAAAAGAAAAAAAGTCGTGAAATCGCAAGCAAGGAAGTGGGTGAGTTAGTTATGAAACATCTGCGCACCTTTGATATGGTCGCTTATATCCGGTTTGCAAGCGTCTACCGTGACTTTAAAGATGTTCAGACATTTGAGCGGGAATTAAAAAAATTGGCTATTAAAAAACAAAAAGGGAACTAATTCTGCCCTTAATTAAGCCATGTATGTTCAAACACACGCACGAGCCTGCTAGTAAGGCGGACGCTAAGGAAGAAAAAGTCGAAGCCGGAACGACGCCTGCGTTAAAAGCGCCGACTCCAGTACGGCCAGAAAAAGATGTTAGTCCAGCCGCCCTTCGTGAGCTGTTGGAAAAAAACCTGAAGTGGTCGCAGATTATCTACGAGCAAAATCGGCGCATCAACAGTAAATTATTTTGGAGCGCGCTTGGTAATTGGTTCAGGATTATTATTTTTTTCTTGCTACTCGGAAGCTCTGTACTTTTTTTGTCGCCGTTTTTTAGACAGTTTGTCGATGCCTACAACGTATTTGCGAGGCAAGCTGAAGTGAGTGAAATCAGCCCTACCAGTTCACTTGAAAGCGTCTTGCAATTTTTACCGCTTGATACTGGACAAAAAGAGCAATTAAAAACTTTTTTACAATAATCTATGGCAAACCGGACGAAAATTGGTGCGACGATCGGCCCTGCCTCGGCCAATCCTGGTATCCTTGAATCTATGATAAAAGCCGGCATGAATTTTGCTCGGCTTAATTTTTCCCACGGTTCGTATGATAGCCATCGTGATTTGATTGGAGCCATACGTTCAGCCGCTCGCGCTATCAATCAGTCTGTCCAGATCATGCAAGATCTGCAAGGGCCTAAAATGCGCCTTGGCGTACTCCCGGCAGAGGGACTTGTTCTCAAAGCTGGAGACAACATTCAACTCGATACGTCTAGGGCAGCATATGAGAACGACGGTGTTTTACCGGTGACGTTTCCCGGGTTAGAGAAGCATTTGGCTGTGGGAGAGCGTATCCTTATTGATGATGGTCATCTGGCCATTACCATTACCGCTATTACGGGTTCTGGTATTGCGGCCGTAGTTGTGGATGGGGGACGCGTTACATCCCATAAAGGTTTGAATTTCCCAGATAGTACCTTCGTCGGCATTCCGGCGCTGAGTGATAAGGACAAGCAGGACATAGCCTTTGCAATTAAAGAAGGTGTTGAAATTATCTCTCTTTCTTTTGTTAAAAGTGCTGCCGATATCATAGAACTCCGCAAGGTGATTGCTGAAGCACAAAAGCAAGCTGGTACCACGGAAAAAGTGTATGTTGTGGGTAAGATCGAACGACCCGAAGCAGTTAAGAATTTTAAAGAAATTATTGAGCATGTTGACGCAATAATGATTGCGCGCGGTGACCTGGGTCTTGAGATGCCCCAGGAAAAATTACCGATCACCCAAAAAAATATTATTCGCTTGTCTAATGCGGCTGGTATACCGGTTATGGTCGCTACTCAGCTCCTTGATTCTATGCAGCATAGTCGCCGCCCTTCCCGCGCTGAAATTAGTGACGTTGCTAATGCGGTCATCGATGGCGCTGATGCTTTGCTTCTGACTAATGAAACGGCTGTTGGCGAATTTCCGCTTGAAACTGTTGAAACGTTGCGAGATATTATCATTGAAACGGAAAAATCTACGTACGATGATGCGATTAGTCCGGTGAGCGCTGATCGAAAAGGGTTGTTTGTCTAGCTTTTAAAATAATTTTAAAAAAGATCCTGAGACCAGGATCTTTTTTAATATAGTCAGCAGTACCCGTAGGCCAACCCATCATTTCATTTCCAGCGCTTAGACAGGTAATGGAAAGTCTTTAACAAATAATTTTACAGCCTGCTTAATTTCAGCGAGCTTGGCTTCGTTGCTATGATTCCTGATTACTTCGTCAATCCAGGCGGCGATTTTACGCATCTCATCTTCTTTCATGCCGCGTGTCGTTACAGCTGGTGTGCCAAGTCGGATACCTGACGGATCAAATGGTGACCGCGTATCATCGGGGATCATGTTCTTGTTCAGAGTGATGCCTGCCTTATCAAGGGCGATTTGAGCTTCTTTTCCCGACAAACCCTTTGGTGTTACGTCAATAAGAAGAAGGTGGTTATCGGTACCGCCAAAACAAATTTTATAATCCATTTTTTTAAATTCAGCTTCTAACACCTTGGCATTCCTTTTAATCTGCAACACGTATTCTTTAAATTCCGGCTGTAATGCTTCTTTAAAAGCTACTGCCTTTGCCGCAATGTTATTTTCATGCGGTCCACCCTGGAGGCCGGGGAATACTGCTTTATCAATATCTTTGGCAAATTTTTCTTTGCACATAATCATGCCGCCACGTGGACCGCGGAGCGTCTTATGGGTCGTCGTGGTAACAACGTCAAAGAGGGGAACAGGATTGTTCATAACGCCTCCGGCGATGAGACCGGCGATGTGAGCGATATCAGCCATGGTAATGGCGCCAACTTCATCAGCAATTTTTTTGACGTTTTCGTAATCAATTTCTCGTGAATACGCTGAATACCCAACCAAGATCATTTTAGGTTTGTGCTCAAGCGCCATGGAGCGGAGATTATCAAGATCAATTCGACCGTCCGGTGTGGTTTTGTAACGAATAAAGTTAAAAATCTGAGCCATGTAGGTAACCGGGTGTCCGTGGGTTAGGTGGCCTCCATGGGAAAGATCCATACCGAGAATAGTGTCGCCCGGCTTAAGGAGTGCAAAGTAAACAGCAATATTGGCAGGCGCCCCGGAGTGCGGCTGAACATTTACATGTTCAGCGCCGAAGATTTGTTTGGCGCGCTGGATGGCTAGTCCTTCGACAACATCGATACATTCACAGCCACCATAATAACGTTTACCAATGTAGCCTTCAGAATATTTATTGGTCAGAACTGAACCGAGTGCTTCGAGGACAGCCCTCGAAACAAAATTCTCTGAGGGTATTAACTCTAATCCTTCGGTTTGACGAGCGTGTTCCTTTTCGATTGCTTGATAAATGTCGTTGTCGTAGGCTTGTAAAGAAGGGGTCATAGGAAAAATAAGAAATAAAAAAGTAATTCTTTTTCTTCCCTTACTTAAATTCGAGTGATTCGTAAATCATATTGTTCTCAAATATTCCTGAATAACGGTGGCGACATTAGGCGCGGCGTCTGTTGGGAGGGAACGAATATCGTGCCAGTCAACTGCCGCAATATCTTGTCCCGGGATAATTGTTCCGGTTCGTGTTGCTAGGTAGTGCTTTAGAATAGTGCTGCGATCAGGTTTTTCAATACGAATTGTTTGTAGTTCCTGAATAATAGTAATTGTAAGACCGAGTTCTTCGGCTGCTTCACGTATGCACGCAGCCTCAGGTGTAGGGTCGCTCCTTTCCATAGTTCCGCCCGGAAAAAACCAGAGGCCAATACTACCATCCTTGATTTCTTTGATCAGGAGGACTTTATTGTCTTCAATAATCACAGGACCGGCTACAATAGTTTCGGACATAGTAAGCATAATCTATCATTTTAGTTCTTTTTAGGCAATAACCCAAATAAAAAAACTCTTCGATTAGGAAAAGTTCTTTTTAGGGAGCTGAGTCAGGCCGAGGGCGCTGCTATCAGCTTGTTTCCGTGTGCGAAGATAGAGCGACGAGTGCTTCTTCAAACAATCCGATAATGTGACTGTCGAGTGTCGGGATAGGAAAGAAGACATCGAGCAGTACGTGGTGATACCGGTTGAAGAGTTCGCCTATACAACGGGCTCGCTCCTGATCGGAGGACAGTGTCTGGTTACACCAGATGACGAGTGGAATCTGCCAGCCGTGGAGTGACTCGATGAAATCGGTGATAGCCGCCCGAGCAGCCACGCACAGAATAATTACCTGTGCTTCACTTGGTTTCTCAAGCGGAAGAGTCGTTTCGCCGCTCGCGGTGTATCCATGACCTTTTAAAATTCCGACTGTCTCGGTGAGGCGCTTGATGTTGCTGTCGACTACCAGAATCTGAATCATGGCCTGACCTCGCACAGAGAAGTTGCAAATAGTGATACGCTATTTTTTGGTTTTTGTCAAGATGCTAATACTAAAAAGAACTCTTCGGAGAAGAGTTCTTTTTAGGGCGGCCGACTGCGTGAGTGATGCTCAACAGCCAGCCTAAGGAGTTGGGAGTAGCGGGCCTCGGGTCAGCTGACCGTGAGCCTGTTGATCGTGTCCCCGATCGTGTCGAGGATGGTCTTTTCGCTGCTTGGGAATGAACTGAAGCTCCGGACATCACACACACGGCGACTGCCGTGCTGTCGGAGGCGATCGATGCCGGCCGGAGCCAGGAACGCAGGACACCAGATCGCTATCGGGGTAGTATTCCCGTATCGTTGCAATTCGCTTAGCTGACTCATCGCCGTTGCGTAGTCCGGCACCACCAGGAGAATCAGGTGCAGCAGGGTAGGGAATTGCATGGGGACTTTCGACTCGAGATGAACCTCTGCCACGTCATCGACGTGGGTGAGGGCTGCAGTGATGCGGTTGCGCCAGCGGTCCTCGTCATTGACAACGACGAGGACGCTTGGTGTGATTGTGGGCAGCTCAGCCAGGGCAGCTTGGGGCATCATTGACTCCTTAATAAGGCTTATCTTAGCAATTTTTAAGCTTTTTGTCAATATGTGGCTTCTCTTTGAGATCGTCATTCACCTGGCCAGCGGGTCAAGTGGCACCGTTTCTCGCTCGCTTCTCTGTAAGTAAAATAATTAAAAAACAGTCTCAAGAGACTGTTTTTTAATTAAGCTTTTTTACCATGTAGGTATTTTCCAGTTCATACCCCCACTTGCGATAATAATCTCGTACGCCGACTCCAGAAATCACTGCCAGTTTTTCAACACCATGTTCACGAACGAGCTCTTCCGCTTTCTCCAATAATTTTTTACCAAGGCCTTTGTGTTGACTCTGGCTGTCATCCTTAACGCCAATGTTTAAAAGTTTTCCATACGTATGTAATTCTCGGATATACGCCGGATAGCGGATTGCTTCTTTTGGCAGTTCGCTCGATGCAAAATCAACGAGACGTAGTCGGCAAAATGCAAACACTACTTTTCGATCCTTGTCTTCAAAACTTAAAAAATATTCGGTACCGCCGTGCGTTTCATATTCATCAATAAACAAATGCGGTGTCAAATCAGGAATTTTGGTGAGGTCGACATGCCCAACTTCACGACAGCGTAAGCAGCGGCAAGGCGTACCCAGTTTTTGCAATCTATTTTGAACGACCTGGCGCAGGTTTGTTACCGTATTACCTTCTTCAATATATTGGCCGGGGATATCGCGGATTAAGCGTGAAATACGGGCGTAGTAGGGGATGGTGGGTTTAAACTTTACCAGAATATCGATCAGTTCTTCCACCGAGTAGGCTTTGTATTTTCCCTGCTCAAACCATTCATATAATTCGGAATTTTTTACGACTGTACAGGGATAAATTTTAATCATGTCTGGCTTGTAACCAGGGTCAGAAAAAATAGTCTGCATCATATGCAAGTCTGCTTCAGGCGTGGCACCAGGGAGTTGTGGCATCAGATGTGCGTCAACTTTGAATCCATAGTTACGCAAGAGCTCCATTGAACGCATCGCTTCCTTACTGCCGTGGCCGCGTTTGGTTAATTCAAGGATCGCATCATCCGTGTGTTGGATGCCAAGTTCGATGCGCGTACAGCCCATTTCACGCATTTGCCAAATCGTATGGTAATTTATACAGTCTGGCCGGGTTTCAAGCGTGAGTCCGATAATACGATGTTTGGCTGTTTCGTTAATTGTCTGTTGCCTGGCTAATTCTGCTTTAATCTCGGCAAGAGGCGAATCTTCGGTTAGCGGTGAAAGCGCAACAGTTTGTTTTTTACTTTCTTCAAGCGTGTTGCACGCTTCAAACGATTTCAAGATAAACCAATACTGGTACTGGAGGGTGTAGGAATTCCAGGTGCCACCTTTGATAATAAATTCAATTTTGTCGGCCGGGTGTCCGTTATTTTCGAGTGCCTCAATACGCCGAGCCATTTGCTCATAGGGGTTAAATTCAAGCATGAGTGCGCGCATCGCTGCCGGCTCTTCGGACAAATAACTCTTTGGCATTCGTTCGTCAAACGGGCAATAGACACATTGTCCTGGGCAGGGGTACGGCTTGATCAAGGAGGTGATCACCGCCACCCCCGACAAACTCCGAACAGCTCGGCGCATAAGCATTTTTCCCAACTGTTCATTAGGTAAAATCTTGTTATTTTTCACTAAATCATGGTATGCTACGAGCAGCTCAGTTTTGTCCGGCAACTTCGTTTGAGGCTTTTCTCCAGCCATTAAACTGCGTTTAAGGACGTTAAAAGCTTCCTCGGTTGTTGGAGGCTTCTCAAGGGCAGCTAAAATTATTTTTTCAGGTAAGGACACAAAAAAGTATGGTAGACCTTATTCAAAAAACCAAGGAAGACTACGATGCCATCGCCGAGGCCTTTGCTGGTACCCGCTATGATGCCGGGTCAGATCTCATAGAGTTTAAACCATTTATTAAGGCTGGTCAACGTATCCTCGATTGGGGATGTGGTAATGGGCGGCTTCTGTATTTACTCGACCAAACTCTTACCCACATTGCCCCCACACTCACCGGCAAAGATCGTCTTGATTATTGCGGTGTCGACCAGAGTGAGGCGCTTCTTAAAATCGCCGAATGGACCCATCAGAAGCTGATTGAAGGCGGGCAGGTTCAGTTTTTTTCGACCGCAACTGACGAAAAAAAATTCCCAGAAGCTTCTTTTGACCTGGCTTTTTCCATTGCTTCTTTTCATCACCTCCCTGACTCTTTGTCGCGCTTCGGACTCTTGAAACAAATCCACAGCGAATTGGCTCCGGGCGGCAAACTACTTCTTAGCGTCTGGAATTTAGACAGCGATTGGGCCAATAAGCAAAAATCCAAGTGGACGGAATTAAATAGCCGTGATTACCTTATTCCTTGGAAAGACGCCGACGGCGAGGTTTTGGCTGACCGATATTACCATGCTTTTGATTTTGCTGAACTTACCGAGCTCCTCGAGTCAGCCGGGTTTACTATTGAAAAAATGTGGTATGCCACAGAGGGCAAGGAAGTGGACGCACGGAAGGGGAAAAATATTGTGGTGATTGCTCATAAGAAATAAGTTTGTAAGTAGTAAGTGGCTTATTACTTACTACTTAGTACTTACTACTATCAATATCATGCGTATTCTTCAAGCCAATAAATTTTTTTATCGTCGTGGCGGTGCCGAGGTGGTTTTTTTTGATACGATCAAAGGTTTGCGGGAACGCGGCCATGAAGTTGTGGAGTTTTCCATGAACCACCCCAAAAATCTTCCCAGTGAGTATGCTGGCTATTTTGCCCCAGAAATTCCCGAACTTCTGGGTAAGCAGGATCTGGCTAGCGCCTGGAAGACTTTCCGTCATTTATTTGTTGCGCCCGAGATTGAAAAAAAACTTAAAGCGCTAAAACTGGCTACTGACCCGGAAGTTGCGCATCTTCATAATATTTATCACCATCTTTCGGCAACAACGTTTACGACCCTACGCCGACTTAAAATCCCTACTGTTCTTACGGTGCACGATGTTTTCCCCATGTGCCCCAATCATAGTTTTCTCTACGGACAGTCACTCCGCGAAGATCTGTTTAAGAAAAAATTGTATAATTGCATCCGTTACAAGTGTATTGATAACCGCCTGTTACCGAGTATCGCGGGCACGCTCGAAGCCTATTATTACCACCTCAAAGGTATTTGGGATCATCTCGACATGTTCATTTGTCCCAGTCAATTCATGATGGATAAAATGGTTGAATATGGTTTCCCCAAAAAGAAAATGCGCGTTGCTTTAAATCCTTTTGAGGTCAGACCTGCGCCTTTGCCGCTTGGTAACCGTGTAGTCTATCTGGGTCGCATGCATTACGAAAAGGGGATCAGATTGTTTTTGCAAGCCGCCTGCCAGTTGCGCGATCTCCCCATGACCGTCGCCGGGACGGGTCCGGACGATAAATGGGTAGATACCTACCTGCAGCAGTACAGCCTCACGCATGTCGAACGTTTGCATTGGGTCGAAGGTGCTGCTTGGCAAAAAGTTATGGCCAGTGCTCGCGTGATTGTCGTGCCGTCGTTATTTTATGAAAATTGTTCGCTCACGGTGCTCGAAGCCCTGAGTTACGGCCGCATTGTGGTTGGCGTTAATCGCGGTGGTACACCTGAAATGATTATCGATGGACAGACAGGATTCCTTGCGAAGCCCGAAGATGGCGAAGACCTGGCGCAAGTGATTAAAAAAGCTTTTGTCCTGCCTGACAGCGAAGCGAAGGCTATGGTGGAGCGCGGTAGAAAATTAATTAGTGCCAATCATGCGCCTGATGATTATTTTAGGAAGTTAGAAAATATTTACGCAGAAGTTGTTAAGAAATAATACTTTTCTCCAAAATTAAAAATCCTCCCCGTTACGGGGAGGATTTTTGAACGAGGCTTTTACGCTTCAATCGCACGGACAGTTTTAAACGTAGCAGTAGGGTTAGTGCCATAGACGGCCACCGTATCGCCCGCAATCTTTTCCCATTGATAGTTCGTGAAGGCGGTATTTTTGTTGCGTAATCCTGTTTCTGATAATTTTTTAGTGTTGCCAAGCAAGGCGGCCAACTTTTCAACCAAGGATGCGGTATTGGCGTTGCGGAAATGGAATTGTTCGTTGGTGATGACTTCTTGGTGTTCAGGGATATCTGATACTAACACCGGACGGCCATGGGCCATCGCCTGGAGTACAGTAAGCGGCAAGCCTTCATTCTCAGAGGGGTGCACCAGAAGGGCAGTATTGCCGTAGAGGTCTTCTAGTGTTTGGCCACGCTGCCAGCCGGTGAAGACGATGGTAGGGTCGCTCTTCGCAGCTTCCTTCAGGCTTTCAACATAGCTATCGGTAAAAGCACTGTCGCCGACGATCACTAGTTTTTTGCCAGCGATAAGGTCAGGATTTTTTTGTTGCAATTTTTTCCAAGCGTCAATCAGGTAATGTGCGCCTTTATGTTTAACGAGGCGTGATACCATTAAGACATAGTTATTTGGCTGTAAATTCCATTGCTCCAGACTTTTGCTATCAACCTGTCCGGGCATCGTAACACCGTTGGGGACAAAGGTCGTATTTTTTTGGTATTCGTTCAAACAATAATTCTGGATTGTCTTCGAAACGGCGATCGTTTCATGGGGGAACAAACAAGCAGCTTTTTCACCAAGGCGCAAAAGAAGCTGGGCAAACAAGCCCCATTTTTGGTGGTAACGGTCGATACAGTGGAAGGTCGCAATAACTTTAGTCTTCGGCGCAAAGATGCGTGGAATAAAACTTAAGAGTGCTGGGCCAACACCGTGGTAATGGATAACGTCAGCCTTTTGGAACAAGGCATGGATGGTAGAAATAAAAGTATGCACGATCGCATCCAAATGTTTGCTGTGGATCGTAGGGGTATGGATAAGTTTGATACCACCAAACGAACGGATCGTTTTTGGGGTATACCAATCACGCACGTATGCCAAAACATCATGGCCTTCTTTGGCAAGGCGGATAGACAGTTCCTCAACGTGGCGTTCAATACCGCCATACTGCGTCGGGAGCCCTTTTTGTCCGATCATGATTATACGCATAGTAGGATATACATACTCCTAAGTAACTGATCAGTATAGCATATTTTGGCCTTTTTGTCAATAGGTGAAAGTGCCTATTCTTAGCCAAAATGGCTTAGGAGAGGGATTCGTAACAGACTAAATACAAAGCCCGGCGGATGTCCGCCAGGCTGGTGCGCTCGTTGTTTAGAGCGCGGGGTAGGTGGTGGGAGTGCAGCCGTAGCGAAGGTTGACCAGTGTGCCGGGTGGCACGGGCACAGTGACGATCCCGCCCACGACATCCTCATCACCCGGCTTGTCTGAGGTCTCCCAATCAATGTGCAGGTTCAGCGGGCGCTGCCCCTCGCGCACCAGGCCGATCATGGGGTGGCTGGCAGGGCAAGCGAAAAGCGTGTTCGCCCCGTTCTCACAGATGAGCATGTAGGGTGCTCCCGGCCTGGCCTGCATCAGCGGTACGATGATGCTGCCATCCGTCGGCACCAGGCAGTCGCGAAGCTCGCCCACGAGCTGCATGGTCAGCCGCTCCGGCTCTGGCTGGACAGAAGTATGCGTGGTGGTTGTTCTGTTCTGTGGGGGCGGGCTAACCGGTTCGCTTCGTTGGGCGTGGGCACAGCCGACGAGAAACACTGCAGTAACAACAGCTCTCTTGTTCATTGAACCTCCTGTAGGTATCCAGCCTGGCATGTTTTAGGCGGTTTGTCAATGCGTTGGTAATGATGCGGATTTCGAAGGAAGGTGTGTGGATAACTATCTTGACCATGTTGAATACTATTGATACGTTAGAAAAGTTAAAAAATATGAACCATACTTTAAGCTTCAATTGCCAGAACCTTTCCAAGGTCAATCCAATGACCCGTATTTTTGTATGCGATCTTTGGATAACGGGTGATTATACTAAAAGCTTGAAGTAAAAAATAAAAAAGCTTTTTCCTAATCACCCGCGAGCCCAAAGGCAACGGGTGATTTTATTTAGAAGTCGTTCTTTACAAGTGTGCGCCCTTTCGACCTAGTCCATACGTATGGATTGAGTTGAGGGGGTGTGCAATTACGCCGCCTCGATTTTTTCAAAAAAGGAGTTGTGTCAATGAAAGCCTTTCAGAAAGCTGTCATTCACCTGCTGTCGTGCCACCCCGGTGGAAGTCCCCGGGATTGGATTCGTTACGAAGATGGAGTAGCGCACTGCCTCAATGGCTGCTCGCATCCTGCCTTTAAGGATGACAACGAGCAGCAGATCAATCACGATTCTGAGGATCAGAGAGCGCAGCAGCTTCGTGTTTGGGGTATTGTGACCCGGCTCCTCGATGAACCTGATGGCCTCGCCCTTGCGATGGAGTTCTGTGAAGAGAACAATATCGCTTTGCCCGAACCGCCTCCGGATCTCGCGTCGGTTGCAGTATGATCTTTGCATCGTCTAGAACAGTTGCGACTGTCCTTTGGGATAGCGCGCTGTTCTAGACGATCGTTCAGCCGTATGCAAAATATTTTTTTGCCCACAGCCGAATGAACTTCTCTTTGAACACAGTCTTTGGTATACTTCAAGCATGTTCATCATTCTTGCGCTCATTGGGTACGGCTTTCAAGCTTTTGATTTGATACTCAATAAATTTATTCTCGAAAAGACAACCGTTAAACCGACGTTGTTTTTATTTTACTCAACCATTACTGCATTACCGGTTTTTTTACTCTTACCATTTGGCACTGAGCGTCTTATTGGCGTAACGGATTATGGGGTAGCACTTTGTTCAGGACTGATGTTTGCTGCCGCGTTAGCTGCAATGTATACCGCAATACAAGAAAGCGAGATCAGTCACATTGGACCTTTGCTGGGAGCAGTCATTCCATTTTTTGTTTTGATACTGAGTTATTTTTTTCTGAGAGAAGTCATTGTCACTCAGGAATTACTAGGGATTGGAGTTTTAATTCTTGGCTCGCTCATTATCGCTTTTGAAAAGAGTCGTTTGCACCACGGGTTTCACCGCGGCATTGTGTGGGCCGTGCTCGCCGGTTTTTTGTTTGCCGTTTCACATGTGAGCGCAAAATATATGTACGATCTACATGGGTTTCTAACTGGCTTTGTCTATACCCGTGGCTTTAGTGGAATCGTTGGCATCGCACTCCTGGCCTTGCCCTCAATTCGCAAAACACTTTTTGCAGTCAAACAAAAAACTGTACCGACAAAATCACTGGGGCAAGCGAGTATTGTGGTGATAGAAAAATTGGTTGCGTTTTTTGGTGTGGTATTTTTACAGTATGCAACAGCGATTGGTAGTGTTACTATTGTAAATGCGCTGGCTGGAGCACAGTTCGCCCTTCTTATCGGGCTCGTCGCGCTTCTGTCTAAAGTTCGCCCGGCTGTTTTTAAAGAAGATTTTGAAAAGCGAGAAATTACTCAGGAAGCAATCGGCGTAGCCGTCATTGCGCTCGGTCTCATGCTTATCATTCGTTAATATCTGCTTATGCGACAGCAATGGCTAAAAATTATTTTTTTCGGCGTGTTTAGTATCACCGTGTTGGGCGCCACACTGGTGTTGTGGCCATTTAAGTCTGCACTTGTTTCTGTCTACGGTGTTAGTTTCAATCCGGATCACGCACGCTACCTTGGCCTTGATGCAATGGAAACGTACCGCACTATTATTAGAGAGTGGGGCTTCAAGCATGTCCGCTTGCCGGCGCAGTGGAATACTATCGAAGCGGTAGCCGGAGTATACGATTTTTCTGAACTCGATACCCTTATGGAAATTGCAGGGCAAGAGGGGGTCAAAGTCATGTTGGTCATTGGTCAGAAAACACCGCGCTGGCCGGAGTGTCATTTGCCCAAGTGGATACAGCCTGGTGACGACGCCTATACTTCTAAACTGCAGGCCTATATGCGCGCTGTTGTTGAGCGGTATAAAAACAATCCCGCTCTAGAAATGTGGCAGGTAGAAAACGAACCGTTTTTGAAGTTCGGTGAATGTCCGGATATTACCCAGCAAGATCTGGAAGAAGAAATTGCTTTGGTTAAAAGTAGTGATCCGGATCATAAAATAGTCGTAACCGATAGCGGTGAATTACACTTTTGGCAAACAACAGCCCGTGTCGGGGATTATTTTGGTAGTACGCTGTACCGCATCGTCTGGAATAAATATCTGGGGTATACTGAATATAGTTTGTTGCCGGCCAACTGGTATCGTTTTAAATTGTGGCTCGCGGGGCGTTCTCCGGCAACAGCTTTTATCATTGAGCTCCAGGCGGAGCCTTGGATACCAGATAAGCCGCTGACACAAGTGACTGTCGAGGAACGATCAAAAAGTCTCGACCTGGCGCAGCTGAAAAAGAATATTGCCTTTGCTGATAAGGTTGGTTTTGCCCGCACCTATTTTTGGGGGGCAGAGTGGTGGTACTGGGAAGCGAAGCAGGGTAGGGGAGAAATTGCAGAATATATTAAAGGTTTAAAGAAAGAATAAAACTGTGTAGTCTCGAGGCTGTCATTGCGATGAGGCGAGGAACGAGACGACGAAGCGATACCCTGGATGTAAGGGTGGCTTTTAAAAAAGTTTCTCGCTGGCCAGGGAATTGCTTCGTCGCTCCTCTCCTCGCAATTACAATGCTAATCTCATGTATTGACTTATTTTTCCCAATTTTGTATACTCGTAGCACCTTAGAAACAAGTCAAAAATTGGTTTTAAGGGCACTTAGCTCAGTTGGTTAGAGCATCTCGTTTACACCGAGAGGGTCGAGGGTTCGAATCCTTCAGTGCCCACCAAAAAAGAGTCGTTAAGACTCTTTTTTTAGTGATAAAAACTTTTTTCGGATAATGCTGTGCAAGCTTGTTCGTGGCTGAGGAAGAATGGTGCATATTGTGTTTTCTGCCAAGTATTTGTGGTGGTGGCGATTGTAAATCCTTTTTTTGAATAGCATTGTGTGTGCGGTTGACAGGAATACTTTTTTTGCTAGACTTATTCCAAGGCAATTTGCCAGAGGAGAACTAAATGACCTTTACAGGTTTGTGGAATATTGTTTCGCGGCTATTCTGGTCGGGAGTCATGTTGTGCTACACCGTGTTCCTCAGCCTCATGGTTGCCCTTTTTATGCGCGGTGTTGCCAGCGAAACGGTGCTTGCCTGGTTGCCCGAAGTGAGCGTGGGTCCGGTGTATCCGGAGCTTGTCTGGCTCGTTGCCCTGTGTCTTGTGCTGCTTATACCGTGCACACTGTTTGCACTGGCAATCTGGGTCTCTAGCCGAATCCTCCGGCCGCTGAGTCAGATTCTCTGGTCAATTCCGTACGTAGTACTTATTGGAGCGCTCGGCTTTGTTGCTGTGTTGAGTCACGAGCCGTTGAACATGGCGGGGCCCCGGTTCCTCCTCGCGTTTTTGGTCATTATGATGCACTGGACATGGTTCCAGACGCTTGTGTCGACCGGTCACGCTGCGGGCGCTGCCAAGGAGGGCGCCGTCCAGGCGTAAGCCTTTCTCTCTCGGTGAGCGCTAGTGCCGCGCTTGCCGAAAAATCCTGAATATCTTTATAAAGATATTCAGGATTTTTTTCTATAAAAAATAATTAAAATGCGGTATACTAGTTAGGTGAAAAAAAATCTTATTCCAATAAATACATCGCCACATACAGCAGGCTCAGTCGCTGAAGGTGTTTTTTTAATTACCGGCATGACTATTGGTGCTGGTATCCTTGGCCTTCCGTACGCCATCATGCAGGTTGGTCTTAAAATAGGTCTCTTATACTTGATTGGGTTTGGAATTTTGATGGTTTGTTTGAACCTGATGATCGCCGAGACTGCCGAAAACACGCCGGAGCGGTTTCAGTTGGCAGGGCTCGCAGGCAAATATGTGGGTTCCTGGGCGCGCAACCTTTTATCACTAACCGTTGTCCTGAGCGGTTATGGTGCGCTCTTGGCTTATATCATCGGCGAAGGCACCGTGCTCTCAACGTTATTTGGCGGCAACCCGTTTTGGTGGAGTATTGCTTTTTGGTTCGGTGGTAGCATTGTAGTCTGGCGCGGCCTCAGTGCCGCCAAAAATATCCAGAAATTTTTAAGTTTTTTGGTTATCCTCGTGATTGGTGGTTTGTCGATTTTTTTACTTCGCTCAGTTGAGTTGCCTAACTGGATGTACACCAACACCGCTCAACTTCTTTTTCCGTACGGTATTATTTTGTTTGCTCTGCATGGCAGTCCCGCAGTTATTGAAGCCAAAGCGCTCCTCGAGCACGACCCCAAAAAATTGCGCCGCGCTGTTATCTGGGGTACCGCTATTCCCGTTGTCGTTTATATTCTTTTTGCTGCGGCTGTGCTCGGAGCGCTCGGGTCAAGCGTGAGCCCTGTTGCGACGGTCGCATTGGCTTCGCGTTTTGGCAATGGTGTCCTTGTGGCCAGTAATATTTTTGCTGCGGGTGCTATGGCTACAAGTTTTGTAGGGCTGGGTATCGCACTTAAAGAAAGTTTGGCTTGGGACGATAAATTCAGCCCGATTACCACGGGTCTGTTGGTTTTTGTCGTACCGCTCGTCTTGTTTTTGGCAGGTCTCAGAAATTTTATTAGCATTTTAAACGTTGTCGGTGGCCTGTTCATTGGGTTTGAAATTTTTATCATGATCCTCGTCTATTGGCGCGCAAAAAGGCGGGGCATCTTTGGTGCGCGCCCTGGGCACCGGTATCCGGCTTGGTTTTTGACCACCACAGTCCTGGTACTTTTTATTTCCGGGATTATTTTTAGTTTGGTGCAGAATTTTTAAAAGTACTTTGTCGTTGCGAGGAGGCGTGGAACGAGCCGACGAAGCAATCCCCAAGATTTCAGAAAGTACTTTTAAAAAAATTATTTTTTCAAACAAGGGGATTGCTTCGCTTTGCTCGCAATGACAATTTTGCCCTTGATTTAATTTGAGTAGTTACATATACTGAACAACAATACGCCGCTCTTTTTTAGTCTGAAGATGGTGTTAGTTGTTGGCTGATCAGATTGTTTGCCGGGTCGATCAAACAATTATTGTCCAACAACTTCCTTGGTTCGCCATAGCGCGCAGCGCGTTGGCGACCTGTTCTATCTTCTTCTAAAAACAATACGCCGATATGTTTTGTTTTTTTGTATTTTTAATTTGTAGTGTATATGTCCAACTTTATCTTTACCTCTGAGTCTGTTACCGAAGGCCACCCCGATAAAATCTGCGACCAAATTTCTGATGCTATTCTCGACGAACTTCTTAAGCAAGATAAAAACACGCACGCCGGAATTGAGTGCTTTACCACCACGGGTCTCGTTGTTATTGGCGGTGAGATTAAAACAAAAGCAAAAATTGACGTGCCCAAAATTGCTCGCAAAGTGCTTGAAGATATTGGATATACGAGTGCCTGTTATGGCATTGATGCAACATACGGAGCTATTATGAATACTATCCACGAACAATCGTCAGATATCGACCAGGGTGTATCGCGTGGATCTGTTGAAAAACAAGGGGCAGGGGATCAGGGACTCATGTTTGGGTATGCTACCAACGAAACACCCGAACGCATGCCGCTGCCGATCAGCCTCTCGCACGCGCTTGCCCGCCGTCTCGCCGAAGTGCGCAAGAAAAATATTTTGCCGTACCTCAGGCCCGACGGCAAAACGCAGGTAGCGGTCGAGTATGTTGAGGATAAACCTGTGAGGTTGAAAAATGTCGTGGTGTCAGCCCAGCATGATGAAAAAGTGTCGCTCACAAAATTACGCGCCGATATCATTAAGCACGTTATTAATCCTGTGTGCGCCCGCTACCTCGACAAGAAAACTGAGTTCCATATTAATATGACTGGCCGCTTTGTGGTCGGTGGCCCACATGGTGATGCGGGGCTGACGGGGCGCAAAATTATTGTCGATACCTACGGCGGCATGGGTCGGCATGGCGGGGGCTGCTTTTCAGGCAAAGACGCATCAAAGGTAGATCGTTCGGGCGCATACATGGCTCGCTATGTGGCCAAAAACATGGTCGCTGCCGGTTTGGCCGAACGGTGTGAAGTCCAAGTGGCTTATTGCATCGGTAAAGCAGAGCCAACGAGCATTAATGTAAATACCTTTGGTACCAGTGCGATCGCTGACGCGGATCTGGTAAAAATAATTGCACGTGTTTTTGATTTTCGTCCGGGTAAAATTATTGAACAGCTGCAGTTGCTTCGGCCGATGTACCGAGCTACAGCGAGCTACGGACATTTTGGAAAAGAGGGATTTTCTTGGGAAAAAGTTGACCAGGTACAGCGGCTTCAAAAATTGGCGTCTGCTTTCTCGGGTAAGCACTAAATCTGTATTGACGTTACGGCAAAAAAATGTTTATCTTACGATGTAGTTCTGATCTTTTGGTTCACGAAAGGAGTCAGCCATGAAGCTCACGACGTGTTTTTTGCCGTGTGTGCTTGTGCTGTTACCAGGTTGTCCGGCCTTGGTTGCCTATGGTGTTGGTGGAGGCTTTGGGTCGACCGTCAGTCATGAGTCGGACGTAGAGTTCATTCCTGTCGCCCCCGATATTTTGGCAGTGATCCCGCGAGCGCCAAGCCGATGTACTATCACTACCGGTGAACGCGCAAGGACAGTGCTGGAGTGCGTTCGAAGTGGTGATACCGTGCTCTGTAATCCCCCGGGGCAAGACGGTTTCACTGTCCAACTCGGTCGGCTTGATCCGCCCCCTCCAAACCCGCCACTTCCACCGGCCCCTCCTCCACCGCCCCCTCCGGCTCCGGCTACTCAACAGGAGTGGCAGCTGATCTGCGTGTTGGCTGAGTAGGCGGCACGTTGTTCTTCTAGGGAGTCCTTCTTCAAGTCCTGGCTAGTACACCTAGCCAGGGCTTTCTTTTTTTAGCTAAAATTAAGGTTTAATGCTGAGCATATCTTGACAAAACGGCTAAAATGTACTAGGCTGGTTTGTCGTGGTCTTTGAAATATAAGGTGTTTTTCCTTAAAAGCTTTTACTGAGCTTTTGCGGGAACGCACCTTAACCCTAGGTGCGGATGTATAACCTGTTTTTGGGAGGACACCATCATGGATGATATTGTCGCTTCGCATGCCAAGCCCGGCTCTTCGGCCACGCTGCCCCAGTTCCCGCCGCTCCGCCTCGTCCAGGCGGATCCGACGCCGGACGCCAGCACCCTGGTGAGCCATGGCCTCCGTATGCTCACCCTCCAGGACGATCTGGCACAGAGCCGCCGCATCATCCAGCAGCTGCTGGTTGATCTCGTGGGTCGCTCCATTCGTATCCAGGAGCTCATCACCGAGCGCCGGGAAACGCGCCAGAGTCACCTGGAGGAGCTTCGCCTCGCGGAAAAGGCGAGAGTCGCGGTTGCCCTCTACTTCCACCGTGAGCTGAAGAACCAGGCCGCAGCGCACCTTGCTCTCGTGCAAGCGCTCGCCGCGACCATCATCGATCAGCGCGACGCTGTGGCCGATGTTCGCACCAGCCTCGCCAAGAGCCACCGAGCGAAAACCAAGAGACGCAGCCGCCGCTTCGTCCTCGTCTTCATGGTGTTCACGGCCTTCTGTTCGGCCTTCAGTCTCTACCAGTACAACGAGTACGCAAAGAGACTCATCCAGAAGGATCGTGCCATCGCCGAGGCGCGCTTTGCGGCCACGAGCAGTGAGGCGAACGCCCGTACGTTGGAGAAGGCCGTGGACGCCCGCGATCGCGAGCTGATCGAGGCCGAACAGGGCCAGAAGGCCCTGCAGCGCCAGGTCAACGAGGCTCGCCAGGCCGACGAGCGGCGTGCCCTCAAGAAGGCTGCCCGCAAGGCCCATCTGCGCGCCCAGCGTCTGAAGGCCGAGGGCAGCTAGCCAGAGAGGTTCCGTGGCCCGAGCTGTCTAGAGAATGAGTGAAAACTCGTTTTCGGCAAGGGTCATCACTTTATACTCACTCCAGTAGATCCAAGCTTTTACTACCTTTACCAAGGTGGTAGGAACTTCTACTGGAGGGTTTCTCAAGCCAAAACAACCGCACAAAACGGTTGTTTTTGTTTTGGCCGACAACCTTGACAAAAGGGTAAAAATGTGCTATAGTTAGGCGTTAGTTCCTTAAAAATAAGGCATGTTTTGTTAAGTTCTCTATCAGCTATAGAGTATTTAAGGAAGCATGCCTCAAAGAGGTATGTAAACTTTTTACTGGAGGGTTTCATGTCCAAAAAGACGATTCCTGTGCCTGCAAAGCTCGTGTCTATGAACTGGGCCGACTTGGTCCAGGCTCACCCCTTCGAGTGTAACGCTCTGGTTGCGCTCTGCCGCGTGACCGCGGCCGCTGAAGAGGTGGCCGACCAAGAAGCGCTTCGGGCTAATAAGCTGGAGCAGCAGGCCTGCACGGCAACTCGTGCTGAAAAGGACGCCCTCGAGCGTGCCCAGCAGCTGGAGGCTCGTCTCGAGGCCACACGCAAGGCCGCTGCCGCCAGTCTCGATCAGAAGGATCAGTTGTTCCGAGCCGAGGCTGCCGAAAAGTTGCAAGCGCAGCAGGCTCTTGTAGCTGCCAAGGATGACAGCAGGCTGTTCAAGTCGGCCTGTCTGCTGGCTGCTGTCGTCGGCTTGCTTGTCTGTTCTGGTACCTACTTTTTCTACCGCACCTCAGCCGCCCTCGTGCAGCGCGCGGCGGAGCGTCGCATCAAGGATCTCGAGCTCGATCGCGATGTGCTCGCCAAGGATTGTGCGAAGAAGAAGGTCGTTGTCCCGCCCAAGAAGAAGGTGGTCAAAAAGAAGCCCCGCCGTCCCGTCCCGCCGCCCCCGTTCTAGAACGCAGGTCTAACCTGTGTTCGGCTGGGTCGTCTCTTCCTCCTTTCCAGTAGATCCAAGCTTTTAGTACCTTACTTAGGTGCTAGAAACTTCTACTGGAAAAACAAAAAATAAAAAAGAACGAAAGTTTTCCTTTCGTTCTTTTTTATTTTTTATTACGGTGCAATTACTTTTGAAGCGGATCGTGAACCGCGGTCATTGGCTTTGAGCACGTTTGTCAGGCTTCCAGGTTGCAATCTAAATGCCTTACTGACCACGCTGTCTTTGGCAGTAAACGTTATGCCCTGCACTAAGCTTAGGTTTTTTCCGATATTCGCTTCGGTCGGAGTGCTTTCTAGTTCAAAATACCAGCCGGTTTTTGTGGCGGGTGGAATTTCGGGGTGTTGCCAGGAAAGTGTACGTCCGTCGCCAGAGGTGCCGAGCGGCTTGCCCAGGGTGACACTTTGTTTGCCAGTAAAGGTAACGCCCGGCGCCAAAGAGATGGTTAAAGCATTTTCTTCGGTGGGGTTAATGGTGTTAAAGAGTTCGAGGAAGACCCAGTATTTGGTGCTATTACCAACTTCCGGTGGCAAGGGACCGCGGCCGAGTTGGTCTCCTTCGGCAGTAAAGTAGCGTACTTCCGCGTTGAGTGCCAAGTCAGTTGAAAGTGCGAGAATAAGCGGCGCGCTACTCTCGTTAAAAACCTGTCCCTCGATAAGCTCGGTGCTGCCTTCGAGTGTGGGAGTGATAGTCAGGCGTGGGGCGTTATTTGAGCCTTGGAACGAAGGGAGTAAGTATAGGGTGATCTCGAGCGTATCTGTAGCTCCAGGCTCTGCGCGTCCTAGCACTGTCCGTCGGCTGCTATCGATAACGAGCGCGCCGTTTTCAACCTTCAACTGATTTTCACGCCCTGTTTTGGCGAGGTCAACAAGTCCGGCAGTAGGAGTGATCTTCAGCCGTACATTTTTGAGCGCAAATGCGTTGGTGTTTTTCCAGCTTATTTCCAGTGGAAGCTCTTGGCGAGGTTCAACAAAAGCGACAGGTTTGGTAAGTTTAATTTCCGAGCGTAACTCAGGAACGATGACGGTCAATTTTTTTTGCTGGGTTGATTGGGTGATTTTTTGGTTGTTGGCAACGACATATGAACGGATAACCACTGTATACTCTCCGGCTTGAGTAGGTGCTGTGAGTGTGCCTTTGAGCTCAATTGTTTCGCCAGGTGCCAAAGTCAGATCTTTGCGTTTATTTTCAGGAACGAGCGGTTCATTCCAGGTGTCCTCAAGCCCCAAGTTATTTACGGGCGTACTACCTGTATTTTTAAGAGTATACGTAAACGGCACGGACTGCTTGCCAAAACTAGAGCTGGCAATGGCTAGAGTATCTTGGAGAATGCTCTCGGGGAGCGTGATAAAGTATGAAGCCAGTTTTTGTTCAACTGCTCGATCGGGACCTGCTTGGTACGAGAGTGAGGCAAGTATACGCTCGTCAGTTTTAGGTTCTGCAAAAAGATGTCCGTAGACCTCAGCCTGTCCTTTTGCTCCCGGCTCGATCGTGTCGAGTGCAACGATGGAGTTGTTCGAAAAAACACTTTCCGGAGTTTTGCTTCGATCAACTATAAAACCGTCAGGCAAATGAATGGCGAGTGTCGGGCGGGTGAGTTCAAACTTATTTCGGTTGGTAAAATTGACACTGACTTTAACCGCTTCACCGCTTTTGATACGGGTGTCACCAAGGCTTATTTTCAGGTCAACGAGATCGGTGGTGCCGGGTTTCCAGAAAAAAAAGAATAAACTGCTGCCCAGCATAATGAGCGAGGTGCCCAAAAGGAAGAGGTCAAAGATAAAAAGTTTTTTTGGGTTTTTATAAATGCCATGATAATGTCTGTGGTAGTGGGTGTGAAAAAAAGCGTGGATGCGTTTAAACATACTTTTTAAAATTTCAAATCACAAGGTCGGCAAGCTTACATTTTGATTTTGTTGTTTCCAGTATAGTCCTTAAAACCCCATTTTGTCAAACAAAAAATCCCTTGCATTAGGGATTTTTTGAAGAGCTTGGGGTGATAGCTGAAGGAGGGGTGAGGAGTGGTGCCTCTTCTTTAGGTTCGCTCCCTGGCTTGCTGATTGATTTGGGATTGGGGGAAAAAAGAGGGTTTTTAATTTTCCATTTATCTACAAATTGCCCGATACCTTTTTTTGCCAGCTTGTTCTGAATCGTAATGTGGCGTTGGGACCATTTAACAAGATTTTCAAAGTTAAGCTTGTAGCGCCCGCCTACTATGACGTAGGTAATTTCTTGGGCTTTAATGGCTCTGCGAATTGTTTGGGTGTTAACCCCAAAAAGTCGGGCCGCCTCTGAGATCGAAACACGTATCATTTCTTTTGATTCCACGGACTTGGCCGGAGGATTCATAATGTTTGTATAAAGTAGTCTAGACAAATGGTACCATATTTTGATTGTTTTGTCAATACTTAGGCCTAAAAAGAGTGCTGTATTTTGTTATGATTGTATACACTTGTGTATACAAATAATCAAAAAATGACCTTATTTTAGCCCTACGTTCAAAAATTATTATTTGTATAGGATAGTATATACAAATAATAAAAAGAAAAGCTTTCTTGACCGGCGTCCTAAGAAGCGCGTTACAGAAGCAATGATCTTGAGGGTTTTAAAAAGGGGGGTATTATTTGACGTTAAGGCGTTTTTTTGGTATTTTAAGGAGTAGTTTAAGAAGCCCCAGAGGTGCTTAAGGAAGTTCAAAAATGCTTATTACAGCTATAGAATATAGAAGTTCGTGAGAGAATGTTTCTGAAGTGTAACATTTTTTTATTTTTGGCGTCTTCATTAATGAACAAGATCTCTGAAAAGCTGCTACTGTATCGTATCCAGGCCAAACAAGACCCAGAAGCTTTTGGCCAGTTGTACGATGTTTATGTTAAACAAATCTACCGTTTTGTTTATTTTAAAGTTAGCTCAAGAGAAGAAGCCGAAGATGTTACCGCTGATGTGTTCCTTAAAACCTGGAATTATCTCCGCGAAAATAAGGAAGTAAAAAGTTTTAGCGGACTTTTGTACCGCGTTGCCCGGACATCAATTATAGACTTGTATCGCAGCCGGGCCAAAGAACCCTTGCTCCTCAACGAAGAAACGGAAGTTGGTGATAGGGGGGCGTGGCACGAAAAATTAGAGATTAAGATTGAAAATGAAAAACTGGTCCAGGCACTTAAAAAATTGAAACAAGAATATCAAGAAATAATAATACTGCGGTTTGTTGATGAACTTGAAATGGATGAAATTGGAGAGATCACCGGCAAAGGTGCGATCGCCGTCCGTGTAACGCTTCACCGCGCCCTCAAAAAATTAAAAGAAATTGCCAAACAATAATAAGGTATGGAAACTGAATTGATCCGACAACTTAAAAAGATCCGGCATGCCGATATCAATCCGCGCGAGGAATGGGTAAAGAATAACCGCGCGCTTCTTTTGTCTCAGGTAAAAAATACCGTATCGAACTCCGGGGAAACCACTGCGGCTGTCAGGCTTGAACGGGTATGGTCGGCTTTGTCTATTTTTTTCCCCCGTGCCTTTGTTTATAACTTTGTCCGTCCGGTAGTGGGGGTTGTTATGGTGGCAGTGCTCGCGACCAGCAGTTATGCCTTTAGCGCCAACGCTTCAAACGACGCGCTTCCTGGGGACCAGGTGCTCTATCCGGTCAAGCGTGCTTTTGAGGCGGTAGAAAAAACACGCGTTGCCTTGGTCGGCACTTCCAATGACCAAGCAAAATTTAGTCTTGAATTGGCAGGTCGCCGCGCAGAGGAAGCCAAGCAGATTGTTAACAATCCAGACAAGAAATTTCATATTGCTGAAACAGTCTCCGACCTTAAAAATGAACTTGAAAATGTTAATAAGAATTTAGAAAGCATCAAAAACTCTTCCACTCAAACGCTCTTGCCACAAGTGGTTACTACGATCCAAGAAAATACTGACAACATCAAAGTCGCCCTCCAGGAAGTAAAAGATAATTTGCAGACGAGCGCGACAACTGCTGACAGTGACCTGTCAAAAGAAGTAAGTGTTGCTAAGGATCTCGCCAAAGATACTGGAGTAAAAACGATTGAAGTAGTTATTGCCAAACATTTGGCCGATGATCACAGCATCTCTAAAGAAGCGGTTAACGGTATTATAACGAGTGCACTTGATACTGCTGCCAGCGATATTGGTGGCTCTAAAGGTCATGTCGATGGTGTAAAGAATATTGTCGAAGTAGTAAAGAATGAAGTGAAAGATTTAACCACTGGCGTTAACAGTAAAACAGCCGGAGCTCTGGCCACCTCTACCAAAGGCTTTAATGAAACCATCTCTAGTGTCGCTGCTGAAACAAAAGACGCAGCGTTTAAGACCGATGCTGTTTCCCTCCAGGTAGACAAGACAATTACCGAAGCGAAAGCCCTGATTGCAACCGGCGACCTTACTCGAGCGGTAGAAGCTATAAAACAGGTGACTGAAGCTAGCAAAGCAGCAGAAAAAATTTCCGACACAACACTAGCTAAAGTAAAAACAGTGTTACCAATAGTTCAGGTCATTAAGGATCAAAACGACGCATCACTCTCTGCCTCAACCGGAACAGTGATGGTAGTTGTAACAACAACCCCGGATCAAAAACCAATTGTCGTAATGGTTTCAGGGACGGCTGCAGTGATAACCAGTACAGCAAGCTCAAGTTCGTTAAAATAAAAATTACTCTCTCCCTACTTTTTACCAAGATACGCTTTGGTAAAAAGAATGGGGGAGAGAATTAGTTTTGAAAAAGGTCAGTGCCTAGGTCGAAAGCCCATACGGGCTTGCCTGATCATTGTATCCCGCTCTATGTTCACCGCAGTGGTGTGTGTATCGGGAGAACCTTAGTTCATCTGACTCCGTTTAGGCGGGGCGCAGGTGGGTAAGGAATTAAATTATTTATTATGAACGATGTAAAAAAACTCGGAAGAAAGATTGTGAACGTCGTCGTTTCCGTTGCTGTTACCGTAGTCTTCTCCGGTCTCAATGCTGCGCTTTTACCGCTCGCCGCTCAGGCAGCTGTATGTCCTACATTGAACGCTGGCGACATGCTTAAAGTAACTGGCAAACCAGCTATTTACGCTGTTAACAACGACCTCAAAGTCCTTTACTTCCCAAATGGTGACGTTTTCAAGAGCTGGAGACCAACCTACGGTGGATATGTTTCTATCGATCAGGCTTGTTTCGACTCTTTGTCGGTACCTAGTACCTACCCTGGTGCAGTTAACTACCAACCAGGTTCCTATGTCGTGAAGCGCCCTTCTTCCGACCAACTCTACGTTGTATTACCGGGCAACACCTTGTCAAAAATTACGGCTGATGCAGCCAAAGCTCTCTACGGCACTAACTACAAAGTTATGGTCGTTGACGATGCTTTCTGGCCACATTACACCCAGCGCGGTGCAGACGTAACTGAAGCTAAAGTACACCCAGGTATGCTCGTCTCAAACGGCGGCAAAACTTGGTATGTCAACAAAGATGGTAAGTTGCAAGAAGTAACTTCCACTGGTATGACAGCTAACGGTTTCCAGACTAAGTTTGTCCACGCTGTCTCAGACAGTGCGGTTGCTGGTTTGATGACCGACGTAGCTATCACTGCTGAAGTCAAAGCCCTCACGGACAAGACTCAGAGCGGTGGTGTAGTTGGCAACCCAAGCCCAACTCAAAATGGAAGCCTTAGTGTTTCACTTGCGAGTGACAACCCTTTTGCTACCACGATCGTTTCTGATACCACCAATGGTGCTCAGGGACAAATCCCAGTCTTAAAATTGAACTTCTCCGCCGGTAACGATGGAGATGTAAAAGTTACCTCTGTTCAATTGAAGAGAACAGGTATTTCTGCTGATACCGATATCAGCAACTTGTACCTCTACGATGACATGGGTGTTAAAGTTGGATCAAATCCAAGCATTTCCAATGGTTTAGTAACTTTCTCCAACTCTTCCGGTCTTTTCACCGTAAGCCGCGGAACTGTTAAGCCAGTATGGGTCAAGATGGATCTCAAAACCGCCGTTACCTCTGGTAAGACGATTGGATTCTCTGTCCAGGCTGCTTCTTCCATTATCACTACCTCTGGTACTGTAAGTGGAAGCTTCCCATTGTCCAGCAACATGTTTACTACAGCTTCGGTAACGGATCTTGGTAAACTTGCTTTCACCAGCTCTGCTCCATCTGCTAACGCAACGGTAGATCCTGGTACAACTGGATACGAAATCTGGAGAATCCAGGTTCAAAACACTGCTCAGGATACTGAAATTCGCAAATTGAACTTCACGATCGTTGGCTCAGTCAACGTTGGTGACCTCAAGAATTTCTCTCTTTGGGACGGTGCAACCCAGATCGGTTCAACCGTTGCTGACATGAGCTCAGACAAAACTGTCTGGTTCGACTGGTCAGCAGCTCCATATGTTATTACCAAAGGACAAACCAAGATTTTGAGCCTCAAGGCTGACGTTGTTGCCGGTACTAACCGCCAATTCCGCGCTACCTTGCAGAACTCTTCTGACATCGTTGTCTACGACCGTGGATACAATGTCTTCTTGAAAGCCAATGGTACTGACAGCTTCAATATCATTGAACCAAACTCAGCAGGAACTGCAGTGAACTACAGTGTTAACACTGGATCGCTCACTCAGACTCTCGCTTCCGACTCTCCAACTGGCAACATTGCTGACGCGGCTACTAACGTAACCCTCGGTAAGTGGCTTTGGAAAGCCAATGGTGAAGATGTTAAGGTATCAAGCCTCAGCGTTTCTTCTACTATTACCGCTGTAAACACCGATAAATTATCAAACGTTCGTTTGTTAGTTGACGGATCTCAGGTTGGTACGACTATCACTAGCTTGACTGGTAATGGCGTTGCCAACACTGGTTTCGGTACCTTTGGTAGTAGCTTTATCATTAAAGCTGGCACCACTGCGACCGTTACTGTAACTGCAGACACCACAGACGCTACGATTGCAGCTAACGACACTATCACTGTTGGTTTGGACGATGGATCGAGCAATGCTCAGGGCGTTATTTCCCTCAGCTCGCTTTCGACTGTTGAACAGAATGCCAACACTGTAACGGTAAAATCTGGTACGGTTAGTGTTACCAAGGACACTTCCTTTGGTGACAAATCATCTACCAACCCGAACGGAACAGTAAACGCTACTCAAGCTAAAGTTGGTTCTTTCATCATTACCGCTGGAGCTGGAGAAGACGTTGACGTTTCTCAAGTCACTTTGACTGAGACCGCTACTGTCTGTATCGGTGCTACGATGCAAAATTTGACCTTGAAGGATGCCGCTGGCAAACAACTTGGTCAAACCTACCCAAATCCACAGGCTACTTCCTGTAATCCTGCCAACACCTACACCTTTAACATCTCCCCGGCTATCCGCGTTGTTAACGGTTCTCAGTACGCTGTTGGTATCTACGCTGACCTCAAGGCTGCCTACACTGGTGGCTCAAACTTGATCAAGGTTAGTGCTGTAACTGCAACTGGTGTTAAAACCGGCAGCAGCGCCAGCTACACAACTCCTACCGTTTCTCTCCAGAACAACTACGTCTCAACAGCTGGTGCTTACACTGTAGCTATCGATTCCGATACTCCAGTTACCACCAACTACTTGATGGGTGCTACTGGTCAGTTACTTGGTAAATTTAATGTCACTGCTTCTTCAACTGAGCCGATCAACATCACTCAGTTAGTTGTCAGCAATCGCGTAAGTTCTGGTGCTACCGGTACACTCCGCAACATCAAACTTATCGACAATGACAATGGTCAACAGATTGGTACAACAGTACCTTCCTTTGACAGCAGTAGTGCTACCTCCACCCTCGTACACGCTACCTTCAGCAATCTTACTTTCCAAGTACCGAAAGGCGCTTCCAAAGTTCTCCAGGTTGTAGCTGATATCGTTACGTACGATGACAGTGGTCTTACCACCACCGGCCAGGTTGTTAACCTTGCCCTCGCGAAGTATTACAGTGGCGACAGCCTCTCAATTACTTCTACAGGTGGTTCATCTGGTACGGTCATTACCCCAGACGTCATTGACTCTGGCACTAAGATCTTCCAGGTTAACACTGGCTCGTTCAACACCAACCGCGTTGCTTACGCTGCTACAACTACCTTGTACCGCGCTAAGTTGACAACTGCCTGGTCTTCCGATTCCCCTAACGGAGCCGGTTCTCCTGCTGCAGCCCAAACGATTGGCAAGTTTGTTGTTACGAACTTAGCAAACGCTGGGAACTACACAGCTACCATTAGCCATATTAACTTTGAATTGTCCTCTACCATTTCACAGGCTGGCGGTCTTAACACTGCCCGTGCTTTGACTGTCTACAAAGACTCTCTTAACACGACTGCCTTGGCTACGACAAACTTCAACAGCAATGGTTCTGGTATGCCAACCATCAGCGGCGCTACAACTATCGTCGATGCTAACTTCACTGATGTCAGCATCTCGTCTGGTTCCTCGAAGACTTTCTTCGTGACCTTAGACACCAGCGACGCTGCTCAATCCAAGTCCCTTTCGATCCGCATTCCTAACGGCGGTATCGTATGGTCGGATGGCGTCTCTACTGGCTTAACAGCTATGGGCCTTGACTTGCCATTGCAATACAAGACCTTCACCTACTAAAGCCTTTAGGATTTAGTTTTAGGGTAGCTCATAACCCAAAAAACACACCCCTCGAACTTGTTCGGGGGGTTGTTTTTTTATACTGAGATTGTTACAATAAGCAAGATATATAAGTAAAATAATACGTGAGTGACTATGAAGTATTTGTATTTTCTACGAAAAAATTTGCTGTACCTGACACTCTTGATACCACTCCTCTATACTCCTTTTACAGCCTTTGCCCCCCATTTTGGCAAAACAATGATTTTTCAGATTTTGGTTGGTTTGTGTTTGGCGTTGGTGTTAGTTGGAGTACTCATTGATGAAAATAAAACATCCTTAAAAAAAATGCCATGGTGGCACAACAAGCTCGATGTGGCTGTGGTGCTTTTTATAGGACTTCTGGTAGTAACTTCACTTTTAGGAAATAATCCTGCACTCAGTTTTTGGGGTGACCAGGCTCGCGCGAATGGAGCCTTAACGTGGATTCATTTTGGAATATGGTATTTTCTATTAAAAAAAACATGGACCAGTTTAGAATGGAAACGGGCATTACTAATTAGTATTGTCGTATTGTTTTTAATTATCTTGACTGCTTTTTTTCAAAAGAGTTTACCTGCGGGTTGGGGTCTTGGTGGTGAAAAGCGTTTACAAGGAATTTTGGGTAATCCTAACTTCCTGTCTATGTATCTTGTGCCTGCCATCGCGCTCCCGCTCCTGGCCGGGGTAACTGCTTGGAAAGGCAAGGCGACCAATTTTTGGAAAATCGCACTGTGTGGAATGGGGGTGGTAGCACTCTGTATAACGCTTGTCTTTACCCAATCCCGTGGGTCAGTAATTGGTTTTGGATTTGGGATCATAGCGGCAGTTGTGGCGGCGCTGTTGCTAGCGGCGAAAAAGAAAACAAAAATAATTGCCGGATTGAGTCTTTCGGGTATAATTATTATGGGTGCAGTACTTGTAGTAGTTGCCCGTACGCCGTGGATGATTATTAATTTGCCATCGATTAGTCATTTTTTTAATGTTAGTAATTTTACTGCCGGTACAGGTGAAACACGTTTATGGGCTTGGCAGATAGCCTTGCAAGGTATTAAGGAGCATCCGCTACTTGGGTCGGGGATTGGTAGTTACGAAGCCGTGTTTAGCAAGTATTATAATCCAGGTTTTTTAAAGCACTCTTTCAGCGAAACTGTATGGGATAAACCGCATAACTGGTTTTTGGAGATTGCGGGTAGTGCTGGTATTGTAGGTTTGGCTGCGTATCTTGGAATTTACGCTGCTGCGCTTTGGTATGTACTAAAAAAACCATCCTTCATTTTTAGCGATGCTACTGATTCAGAAAAAAGCATTCAGACACGTGCTGCTTCGATCATTTTTACAGGCGTGTTGGTGGCGTATGGTGTGCAGCAAATATTTCTATTTGAAACGAATAACTCACTCCTCTTATTTTTCTTTTTATTAGCAGCCATCAGCAGCGGTGTCGACGGCAATAGGGTAGGGGAAGGTGTTGTGGTGCCCCGTGGTCTGTGGTACCAAAAAATAGCAGCAGGTTTTGGCGTATTGGTGCTTGTTTCTGTGCTCTACAAGGGTAGTCTTTTGCCCCTTAAGGCATCATATCACCTCAAGAACGCTCAAAAAACTTTTACGCCTAGCGAATGGGCGCGTGAAAGTCGGGCAGCACTTGCTGTACCCGTAGCTTTTCGTGCTGAAACAGGGGTGTTTTTAGCGGAGCGTTTTGTTCTTTTGGATAAAAGTGGAGTTCCTATTGCCCAAGCGGCTGAAGACGATGCTGTGGCCGTGGCCAATGTCCTTCATGATGAAGGAGTGGCGCACCCGTTGACGATCGCCTACCCAGCTTGGGCTGGGCAGATATATTCGGTGCTGGGTACAGAGGGGAAAGTTGAGTATTTGGACCAGGCCGAAACCGAGCTCAAACGGGCAGTTGAAATTTCGCCGCGCAAACAAGATATTTTATTCCTTCTGGGACGTTTATATCTTTTGAAAAAAGATTTCGCCCAGGCAATCAAGGTCCAGCAGGCAGCGCTTGCGGCTGACCCCAGCAATCCAACCAGCCATTGGTTTTTGGGTCTTACCTATCAGGCGGCCGACAAGCACGCTGAAGCTATTGTAGAAATACAAGAAGCCCGCAGGTTAGGGCTTTACTTGCCCCCTGACCAAAAAATGTACGTCATTGACATCTTCACTGTTGCCAAGGAGTACTCTGCTGCGGCAGAGCTCTATCAGGAATTCATTGCTGCCGAACCTGAAAATCCAAATTGGTATGTACGTTTAGCCGCTCTCTATGCCTTGGCGGGCAATAAAAAAGGAGCCCTTGAATACGCCGAGCGGGCTGTCGCCATTGAACCGAGCCTGCGCGAAGAAGCCGATGACTTTATTAAAGAAAATAATTTGCGTTAATACTTTTTTATGAATAACAAAAAATTTTATTTTCTCGGAATACTTGGTGTCGTGGTGGCAGGGGTGGTTATTTTTGGGCTTTGGTATCAAGGTATATTTGGACAAAGCAAACACGGCCTTATGGCCGCTGTTAAAGATCGCCCTGACCTGGTAGCTATCACTGACCAGATTAAAAAAGATGAGCAGGTAATTAAAGAAGACCCCGAAAAAGTTTCGGCTTACTTGGCGCTCGGTTTAAACTGGAAGAGTCTGGGTGAGCTCGCTCCGCGTCGGCAAAGGGATTTTTACGAGCAGTCGTTAAAAATATACAACGAAGGCATTGAGCGGTTTGGTTCTAAGAACATTTTGTTCTATTTAAATCACGGCAAGGTTGCTGAAATTGTCGAGGATTATGCCCGAGCCGAACAAGATTACCGTCAGGTAATCGCTATTTCACCCGGGGATGAAAGTGGGTATATTAGTCTGGCAACTTTGTACGATTACAAAATGCATAAGAGCAAGGAGGAAATTCTCGCTGTCTTTAAACAAGGTATTGAAAAATTATTTAATCCCATAGCTCTTGTTGCGGCTCGTGGCTCTTATTTGCGACGTGTTGGTGATAACCGGGCGGCACTTAAAGACTACGAGGTATTAGTTGAAAATTTACCGAGCAATGGGTACCAAAAAATCGTTGAGGAGTTAAAAGAAAAAATTGCTGCCGAATCTTAAAAGTTATCCACATTTTTACTTACCTTTGGTTGGTTCTTTTGCTATACTTATACTATTGAAAGCGGAGGGGGAAAAACAACCGAAAGGTTGTTTTTAATTTTAACACCGCCTTTATAAATGCTTCTTTAAAAAGAGAAGGTATTTAGTTTTCTTTCCATGTCAATTCATCCCGTTCCACTTTTTGAAATTACCATTAATTTCGCCCGTGCTTCAGGTCCTGGCGGGCAAAATGTTAATAAAACAGCTACCAAAGTCGTTGTTCATTGGCAGGTCGGCACCTCTCAGGCCTTTTCTCTTGAGCAGAAAGAGCGTATCCGTCATAAGCTTGCTAATCGCCTTAACAGTCGAGATGAATTGGTGATTGCCTCCGAACAAACCCGTTCGCAGTCTAAAAACCGAGAAGCCGCCATTAAGCGGCTTAACCAGTTGGTTGCCGAGGCGCTTAAAAAACCGAAAACCCGGCAAAAAACCATGCCGACTAAGGCTTCTGCGATAAGGCGTGGCGAAAATAAGCGCCGCACTTCTTTGGTCAAAAAATTACGACATACGTTTGAGTGGTAAGCAAAAAAGTTCTCAGCTGAGAACTTTTTTGCTTAGCTCCTCAGGTGCAGCCTTATAGGGGACCTGAGGAGAAGGGCTTAGGCAGGAGGGGGTTCGAAGCTGATGCTGAAGGCCGGCTTAATTGAAGTAATGCGCGGTTTCGGCCAGCGCAAGGCTACAAGCCAACTGCCTCGTTCATCGCTATAAGAAAAAGATATTCTGACCTGCTGCTCATCTTGAGCCTGCTTTGTAACGAGCAGTTTCGCTCCTGTGGGGCCTCGTGCTCTCCAGCTGGCAATATCATCATAGGCACGTTGGGTTTTGTCGTATGATTCTTCTAGTCGCGCCAGGTACTGTTTGCAAACATCTCGCTTCGCCGGGTCGCGCTCATCGAAAGTGCGCCGAAAGGACTCTTCGAGGAGTCGGCGATGGGTTTTCACTAGTATGGCGAGTTCGCGCATAATCGCGTCCTTACAGCCGCGCAATCCCCATGACAGCGTGAACCAGAATTGAGAAACGGGCGGAAAGACGGTGCAGTAAGCTTGGTTTTTTTCCACGGGTGCCTCCACAGCTACTATTTTCATATCGCATAAGGCTCATTTTGTCAATCGTATAGCAAGTCTGTTTATGAAAGTGCTTTTGACTTTCCGTCGTTTAATCGATAAACTATAGGTATATTTTTATCTTTATCGGCTATGAGATTAACCATTGAGCGGGTCGTAAAATTACTTATCTATGCCACTTTTTTCATTCCTTTAATTATTGCGCCAAGTTCTTTTATTTTTCCGTTTATTGTCCCTAAGGTGCTTTTGTTCCGATCGCTTGTTATCGCAATGCTTGGCGGATATGTACTTTTGCTGTTGGCGAACTATGAAGTGTATCGTCCACGATTTACAGCTGTCAGTTTAGCGCTAGGCACATTTCTTTTAAGTTTTGCGCTTTCAACGTTTACGGGTGTTGATACGTATCACAGTTTTTGGGATAACCACGAACGCATGTTGGGCTTGTTTACGATCGTCCATTACGTTATCTACTACTTTGTTTGTACAAGTGTTTTTAAAAATTGGTCTGATTGGAAGCAGGCGCTTAAAGTGTTTTTAGTTGCTGGTTCCTTGGTAATGGTAATTGGAGTAATGCAAAAAATTAATCCCGAACTTCTTTTAAACCAGGGCAGTGATCGTGTTGCTAGCACGCTCGGTAACGCCATTTATGTCGGTGGTTATGGGTTGTTCCTCTTTTTTGTGGCTATGCTTCTTTTCTTCAAAGAAAAAGCCAATGCTCTGCGGGCACTCTATGCAGCCCTTGGTCTTCTTAGTCTCTTGGGGTTGCTCTTCAGTGGCACCCGCGGCTCGGTTTTAGGTTTACTGGCAGGTCTCTTTGTTGTTTTTGTAAGCTATAGCTTTTTACTTAAAGAAAATAAAAAATTACGACTAACTATTTATGGCGTTATGGGTGGAGGCGTCCTGCTCGTAGGTGTGCTCTTTGCTTTCCGTCACGTACCCTTTGTCCAAAACCTGCCGGCTATCGGACGTCTTCTTGGTACTTCTTTGAAGAGCGGGACAGGTGATACGCGTTTTATTGCTTGGAAAATCGGTGTGGATAGTTGGAAGGAACGTCCGGTTTTTGGCTGGGGGCCAAATAACTTTTTTTATGCTTTCAACAAATACTATAACCCACGTTCGCTGGAATACGGTTACGGAGAAACATGGTTTGATAACGCCCATAATATAGTAGTGAATACTCTTACTGTACAAGGTATTTTTGGGGTGCTGGCATATCTGGGAATTTTTATTTTAGCTGTCGTAACCCTTTGGCAACGGCCGGAAAGCAGGGGTAAGCGTATCCACTTGATTGCCTGGGGAACTGGTTTTCTGGTCGCTCATCTTGTCCAGAATATTACGGTTTTTGAAAATCCAACGTCCTATTTGTATTTTGTTTTTTGGCTGGCCATGGTTAATCGTTTGGGTAGCCCGCTCTATGCGGAAGAGCTAGAAGAAACAGGCGAGCGAGTCTCCAAAAATGCTGACCGAAATGTCGGATTTGTGTCTGTGGCTATTGTCGGCGGCGCTGGTATGTTGCTTATTTTTGTATTTAATATTCAACCAGCCAGGGCAAACCAAAAAACCCTTTTTGCCCTACAGCAACTCTCGCGTAATCCAGCCACAGGTCTTGCTGCCGCCAAGGAAGCAATTGCTTTCAATTCGCCACATGTTGATGATATCCGTGGTGATATTGCTCGTACAGTGACCGATATTCTTGGTGACAATTACCAAAAACTGCCTAAAGCTGACAGTACTGCGTTGCTTGATACCGCTTATAGCGCCCTACAAGAGAACGTGAGGCTCCACCCCGCAGACGTACGCACGTACCTGCTTCTTTCGCAGCTTGGCCAGATTGGCTTTGCTGTTACCAATAATCCAAGCTTTATAACGGATGCCGAACGTTTTATGACGATTGGTCTTAGTTATTCGCCACGCCGCCAGCAATTCCTCTACACGCTTGCTAATTTCAAACTGCAGCTGGGTAAAAACGACGAAGCCATCAAACTCATGGAACAAGCCCTTGACGACAACCCGAAAATTTTAGAAACCTATTGGCGTTTTGCTTATCTCTATCAATTAATGGGTCAAAACGAAAAAGCGCGCCAAATTTTGGCGCTCGCCCGTGAACGGGGATTAGTATTTAACGACCAGGCGCGCCAGGTTGAAGCGCTCGTGGTATCGTCTACGTCAGGGAGTAATAGATAGCCTTAGTGCCTTCTGTCATTGTTGGAAGCGTGTAGTACTGTCTTTTTTCTTTGGCTTGATTGGCAAAACTTTCCATTTCATCCATGTGCGCAATGGCGTACAGTATTTGTTCCCCTAGCAAACTGGCTTCTGGTGTGTCAACGAGGAGGCCGGTTTTTTTATGCTCAATAAGGGTGGGAATACCGCCCACTTTCGTAGCTATGACCGGACAACCTACAGCCATTGCTTCTAAGATAACATAAGGTAAGCCCTCTTTGCGGGACGGTACTATAAAAAGGTCGAAAGCCGGAATAAGACTGGCGGCATTTTCTAAGCTACCGGAGAGGTAAATAGTATCCGTTAATTCATGTTTTTTAATCAATGTTTCCAAAAGTAGTTGGCCAGGACCTTCACCAATAAATGTAAATAAAATTGGTGGTAAACGGTCTTTGATTTTGGCAACCGCTTCTACCAAAATATCCAGCCCTTTGGTGTGGTAAAAGTTAGCGATAGTACCGATCCATCGTCGTGGTGTTTGGGATGATATGCTGAGATAGGCACCGAGGACTTCTCGGGCCTTTATTGGGCTCCACGCTGGTTCTGGCGGGTCAATACCGAGGGGAATGGTGGCAAAGCGGTTTGGAGGAATTTCTAAGACTTTTTGGCCGTCGAGGTGGTCTGGTTCAGAAAGAACAATAATTTTTTCCTTAAAACTGGCAGTCAATCTTTCAAGCCAAACATAGAACCAACGAACCTTAGGATTAAGCGGTTCGTTGAATACCCAGCCGTGAACTGTATATACTACAGACATTTTTCGTAAAAACCGCCCCCATTTTGCCAAGGATCCCACGATGCCTGCCTTGGTGCTGTTTAAATGGACGATGTCAGGTTTAATGCGGTGGTAGGCTCTGGCAAGTTCAAGGACGGCGAGCAGGTCTTCTGTTGGCTTAATTGAGCGGTAGAGGTGCTTAAGCGAAAGTATAGTAAAAGTTGTCTGCGCATGTTCCGCTTGCCAATCTTCTAGTTTTTTTTGCAAATCATGCGGTCCTGTATCTTCGCCGACAGCAATATAAATATCAAAATCCTGCCCAAGATTTGTGGCCAGATCAAAGACGTAGCGCTGGGCACCTCCCCATGCGCCTTGGGTAATAACGTAGAGTATTTTTATTTTTTTGCTCATATTGACTTTTTGGGCTAAATAAAGCATACTATCTTTATAAATTTTAAGCAATATCTACATTAAATATGCGCATTTTGGTAACGGGAGGCGCTGGTTTTATTGGTTCACACCTTTGTGAACGGTTGCTTACTTTGGGTCATGCAGTGGTCTGTCTTGATAGTTTATTTACTGGTTCCAAAGACACCATAGCTCATTTGCTGCCAAACAAGAATTTTACGTTTATTGAACACGACATTGTCGAGCCTTTTTTCACCGAAGAAAAAATAGATCAGATTTATAATCTCGCTTGTCCCGCTTCACCGGTGCAGTACCAATATAATCCAGTGCACACGATTAAGGCCAATACTATTGGAGTTATCAATATGCTCGGTTTGGCGCGTAAGCATGGCGCCCGCATCCTGGAAACTTCCACCTCAGAAATTTACGGTGATCCCTCTGTTCACCCGCAGAAAGAAACCTATTGGGGGAATGTTAACCCTATTGGCCCGAGGGCCTGCTATGACGAGGGTAAACGTTGCGCAGAAACACTTTTTTTTGATTATCACCGGATGCATGGTCTGGACATTAAAGTGGTCCGTCTTTTTAATGTCTATGGACCGCGGATGGCCTTTAATGATGGGCGAGTTGTTTCAAATTTTATTGTACAAGCTTTAGAGGGTAGGGACCTGACAGTTGATGGTGACGGCTCACAAACGCGCAGTTTTTGTTATGTTGATGATCTTATCGATGGTATTTTAAAAATGATGGCCACACCAAGTGAAGTGCGGGGGCCGATTAATTTGGGTAATCCAGTTGAATTAACTATTCGGGAATTTGCCGAGCGGATTTTGGCGCTCACCGGCAGCTCGAGCAAGCTTGTGTATAGCGGTCAATTTCGAGTTGACGACCCGATGCAGCGTTGCCCAGATATAACTCTTGCGAAGCAATTGCTCGCTTGGCAGCCAACGATTGATCTAAAAACAGGCCTTGAAAAGACCATAGCCGATTTTGCAGCGCGGCTCGCTGCACTTAAGTAGTTTTTTAATATGTCAGGCCGCAAGCTTTCTTCTTCCGTCGAAAAGCTGCCTCGTCCGCTCCTCGCGATTATCCTGGTGGTAGCCGCTGTACTTTTGTTTCGCGTGACCCATGTCGATATGGTGGGCGACGACGCTCATTACAGTGTGCGAGCCATTGGGCCCGTCGATTTTATGTTTGGCGATGGTCAGTTTCAGTCGACGCCGATCCAGTGGTTTGATATTGTACCACGGTGGGCTGGGCTTTCATTCCACGACCATCCAAAGCCACTATTTTTAGTCCAGCATCTGTTTTTGTCAATAAATGCCAATGGTTTCTTCGCCAAGCTTCCTTCTGTTTTGTTTGCTCTGGGAACTATTTTTGTTCTTTACCATGTGGTGAAGCGTCAAGAACCTCGGGCTGCCCTTGGTGCCACGCTCTTTTTGGTCCTCAATGCGCATTTTATTTGGGCTGGACGGGTAGCGTACCTCGAAAGCGGAGTCATGTTCTGTATCGCGCTCTGCTTGTATTATTTTACCCAGTTTGAAACAAACCGAGCCAGCTGGTGGAAGTTTGGATTTGCTTTTGGTTTGGCTCTTTCGGTTAAATTTACTACCCTCTTTTTAATTCCAGGTCTTCTGCTCTATGTCGCTTGTAATAATCGTCAGCTGCTTCGCGAAGCTAAACTGTATGCAGCTCTTGGGTTAAGTGTTGTTGTTCTCTTGCCGGTAATTTTTTATAACCTTCTGATGTTCGAAGCAACTGGACATTTTTCTCTCCAGTTCGCACGTCTTTTCGGTCAAGATAGCCCCTGGCATTTGGCCGGGGTCTCCGGCTTTTCACCTTTTGGTTTTGTCCAGATTTTCATCAATCTAGCTCATTTTATTTCGTGGCCCTTTTTAGCGTTAGCGCTGGCCGCAATTATTTTTACACTCTGGAGTAAGCGCCGCCTTACTTTGTATTTGTCATTAATCCTCTTTTTTACAATCCAACAATTTTTTATTGGGCAGCAGGGGTATGTCCTTTCAATGTATGCGGTTTTGTTTGCACCGCTTATTGCTCTGGCCGCAGTTGATGTCCGAGAGCGGTTGATTGCCTGGCACGCAGTACGAGGAAAAAATATATTTTTAGCTTCCTCAATTATTTTTGGGATATACTTAGGATTTTTTACTTTAAATAGTCACGTAATGCCTCGCCACTATGGTTCGGTTGGTTTGGCTAAAAGTGCCGCTGCTTCTCAAAATTTTGGTGTTGCGCAACTTGATGCGTATTTAGACAAGCTTGTCGAAGCTGACCCTGAGCTGACCCGGTTTGATCCGTATGGCGATATCAAAATCAAACAAAAAAATTTAGAACCGTACCTCTTGGAAACTACCTTAGAAATAATGGCTAAGAACCTTAAACAGGCTACAGTTATTATTTTTGACGACCGCATTAACTGGTTTTCGCGCGTATGGTTGTTTGAACGCCGCCGTTTCTATAATAATCTACCGGTTATTTCGATAAGCGAAGATTACCTGTTAAACCAGCTCGGGATCCGCAGTTTTTATTTTATCAAGGCAGAAGATGGTGCCCCACTAGATTCCGTAACAGCCGCCTCAACTCTCGCAGCGGATATGGAGAAAAAAATTATTGATCTTAATATTATGCCTGTAGTTATTTACCGTGACGATGGAGAGGTGGCTTTTAAGGTGTATCATGTTACTCAAACCCCCTAAACTCTACTAGATATGGCAAAACGCATCCTTATTTTTTCCCCGGCATATTTTCCAGCTGTAGGTGGTGCTGAAGTGGCAGTCAAAGAAATCACCGACCGGCTTGGGGCGGATTTTACCTTTGAAATGATCACTGCCCGTCTTGACCCTCAGCTCCCGGTTGAAGAAAAAATAGGGTCAGTCCTCGTCCATCGTATCGGGCGGGGTACTGCCTTTGATAAATTCCGTTTAATCCTAAGTGGTCCTAAGGCAGCAGCAAAATTAGGTGGTTTTGATGCGACCTGGGCAATTATGGCGAGCTATGGTGGTTTTGCTGCCCTCCGATATAAAAAACAACATCCTACCGTGCCACTCCTCCTTACGCTGCAGGAAGGTGATAGTAAGTGGCACATTTATAAGCATGTTTGGTGGTGCTGGTGGTATTTCAAACAGATTTTTACGGCTGCTAACCGTATCCAAGCTATCAGCAGCACGCTCAAAAATTGGGCGGTAAAGTTGGGTGCGAAGAATTTTGTCAGCGTCATACCAAACGGTGTTATGATCGAGCGTTTTCAGCAAACTGATTCCGCTGTTCGTGAAAAAGCGGTGACCAGCGTTAGAAGCGAGCTCGGTATTCCGCTTGATAGCAAAATAATTTTTACCGTTTCTCGATTAGTGCCCAAAAACGGAGTAGGGGACATTATTAGAAGTTTATACCATTTGCCGAACTCTGTTTGCCTAGTTATCGCGGGTAGTGGCGAACTAGAAAGTGAATTGCGCCGGTTGGCTGTTATAAATAAAGTCACCGAGCGCGTTCACTTTTTGGGTTCCAAATCGCACGACGAAGTGCCGCGGTATCTGTGGGCCAGTAATGTCTTTTGTCGTCCCAGCCTATCAGAGGGTCTTGGTAATTCGTTTCTTGAAGCTATGGCCGCAGGCACGCCGGTTATTGCGACTCCGGTAGGCGGCATTCCAGATTTTTTAATTGATGGGGTAACGGGTTGGTTTTGTAAAGTAAAAAGTCCTACCAGTATTGCGGAAAAAGTTCTTTTTTTACTGCGCGAAGAAAACAAAGCAAAAGTTGACCACGTGGCCGAAAATGCACGCAAGTTAATAAACGAAAAATATACTTGGGAAACTGTTGCGGCCGAAATGCGTAAAATTTTTGAAACACTGTAAGTATGAAATTATTAATTGCGGCCGACATTTTCCCGCCGGAGTCCGGTGGACCTGCAACGTACTCTGTAACCCTAGCTAACGAGCTTACAAAACTTGGCGTGGAAGTAAAGATTGTTTCGCTGAATCCTAATTCAGACGTGTCGGTTGTTACGTGTCCAGTATTTTCGGTCCACTACAAAAATAAACTACTTCGATATGCCGAATATTTTTGGCTTCTGTTTAAACATGCCAAGGATGTCGACGTAGTGTATGCCATGGGTCCGGTTAATGCCGGGCTTCCTGCGCTCAAAGCAAGCCGTCTGCGCCGCAAGAAATTTGTTGTTAAAGTAGTAGGGGATTATGCCTGGGAGCAAGGTGCCGTTCGTTTTGGGGTTACTACTTCAATTGATGAATTCCAGAAACAAAAGAAAGGTTTTAACTTTGTTGGGCTTTTACGACGGATTGAGGCTTGGGTGGTTAGATATGCTGACCAGGTAATTACTCCAGCTCATTATTTAAAGAAAATGGTGATGGGTTGGGGGGTTAAAGAGCAAAAAATTACAGTTGTGTATAATGCCGTTGAATTTAAGGATATGGAGCCTAAAGTTCATAAGGGCGAACGTTGGTTGGTGAGTGTTAGCCGTTTGTTACCTTGGAAAGGAATGGATGCGCTTATTGGAGTAATGACCCGATTGTCTAAGATTGATAAATATAACGATGTTAGATTAAAAATAATTGGAGATGGCCCGCAAATGGATAGCTTAAAGAAACAAGTTATTGAGGGTAATATTGCTAGTAGAGTAGAATTAGTTGGTAATAAAAATCGAATTGAAACACTGTCTTATATTCATGGAGCAGATCTAATCCTGCTCAATAGCGGTTACGAAGGTCTATCTCATTTTTTACTCGAAGCGCTTAGTTTTAATAGGCCAATTCTTGCAAGTAATTGTGGAGGCAATTCTGAGATAATTATTAAGAATGAAACAGGTTTATTGTTTGATTTTAATGATAGTAAAGGTATAGAAGATAAAATTAAACAATTTTTAGATGGTTCAGTAAAAATATCAAATAATCTACTAAGGAGTAACGAAAGGATTAGATTTTTTAAACAATTTACAGTTCAGACTATGATTTCAGAAACAAGAGAATTATTAGAAAAAGTATGCAATTAATGATCAGTCTCGACAATAAAATTTTCAATCCGTCGTCTGCTGTGGCGCGCCGGATGATTCAGTATGGTGAAAAAAAAGTTTTATATATTATTGCCCCTTATTTTAAAAAGGAAATTATTAGTTTGAGTCCGACGGTTACAATCAAGGGTTCGGGGGGGAGTAATAAAATCAGTCAGCTCTGGCGTTTGTATGGAGTTGGTGAGCAGACGCTCAAAGAGTATAAGGTAGATATTATCAGCGCCCAGGATCCATTTTTTATTGGTCTGGTTGGTTTAGGGCTTAAAAAACAATTCAAATTGCGGCTCGAAATTCAAATGCACGGGGATTTTTATGGTAGCAAATATTATCGTACCAACGGACTAAAAAATCGTTTGCAGTATTATTTGGGAAAGTACATTGTACGCCGGGCGGATCGAATCCGTGTTGTGGGTCAGCGAATTAAAAAGAGTTTAATACCATTGGGAGTTCCAGAAGAAAAAATTGTTATCCGTCCTGTTGCGCTTGATGTCGAACGTCTTACTAGAGACGGTATGACTGGTGGTTTACAAGAACGATACCCGGGTTTTGAAAAAATATTTTTAGCACTTAACCGTCTTGATCCGGTTAAAAATATTCCCTGGTTGCTTGTAGTTTTTAAACAAGTTCTAGAATCACAGCCGAAAGCTGCGCTTGTGATTGTTGGTGATGGTCCCCAAAAAAAACGCCTACTTGCCGACATTAGTCGGCTTCAACTTCAAAAAAATGTTTTTATGGAGCCGTTTATAGCTAATCCAGCTCAGTATCTTAAAACGGCCGATGCTGTAGTATTCCCTAGCTTGAGTGAAGGCTATGGCCTGGTTCCGATGGAAGCTGCTGCACTTGGTACGCCGGTAATTATGTCCGATGTTGGCGTCGCTAATTATGAGCTGCAACCAAGTGAAAAAGTAACTATTCTGCCGGTGAACGATGTTGATGGCTTTAAAAAAGCCATGCTCGCTATTTAAAGTTATGATTGAGCTTAAAGAACAATCAAAAAATATCCTTGTCGTTACGCCGCGTTTTCCGTATCCTGAAGCCGGAGCTTGTGAACAAGATCGGGCTGACGGCATCCGCCAACTGCAGCGCCTCGGGTACCAGGTAAGCGTGGTTGCCAAGTATTTTGATTGGCAGTCCGCTGTCGAAATTAAGACTGCTTGGGCTAAAGAAGGTGTCGATGTCATGCTTATCCCATACAAAAAGCACCCGCATACTATGGGTGAATTTTTGAGACGGCTTGTTTCACCCCGTTCCTGGGATGGTGCCGCTGGGGAATTTAATGATCCGGAAATACAAAATGCAGTCCGGAGTAAAATCTTCGAGCTCAACCCGGCGGCAGTGTGGTTTGATTACACCTATCTTTGGCCGCTCTATCATTTGGCCAAAGAAAAACATATTCCCATCCTCGTCCGCTCGATTAATTTTGAGGCCAGACATTTTCTTGATGAAGATGGGCGCTCCCTAAGCACATACTTGCGGTCGTTACCCAAATTTTTGACTGAACATGTTACTGCCCGCAAAGCAGATGTGTTGTTTTCGATTACTCCGGCCGAAGAAGATCAATACCGTGCTGTGCACGCTAAAAAAGTACAAACCTTACCGCTCCGGTCGCTCTACAAAAAACTGGGCACGCACGCCGTGCGTGAACACTCAGCGCCGCTCAATATTTTTTTTACCGGTTCTACGTTTACGGTGGCTCACAATCGTCGAGCGCTGGAGTTTGTGCTCGAACTAGCGCCGCTTTTGGAAAAACAGTTTCCTGGGAAATTTAAAATTCATATTTTTGGCAGCAAATTTCCGCTTGATCTTGAAAAAAGTATTCCTGCAAATGTAATTAAACGCGGTTTTGTTGATGATCTCGATAGTGCTATGCAGGAAATGGATATTGCTATTGCACCTTCTTTTTTTGGTTCAGGCATGCAACAAAAGATCTTTGAACCGCTTGCCCGTGGCTTTCCAACAGTTACGAACCTGCGAGGTTTGGCAGGGTATGCTTTTGTGCCCGGCGAAGATGTTCTGGTGGGGGGCACTGCAGCCGAGTATGTTGATGCCTTAGGAACTTTAATTGATCCGGCGTGTCGCCTTCAGCTGTCGCAGAATGCTCAGCGTAAGAGCGGGTTATTTTTTGGTCAAGACGTTATTGACCGGGTGCTTCGGAATTGTTTCTCGAATATCGTTTAACACGTACTCCTATGATTGACCCAACACTTTCCTTGCTGGTCATCACTCAAAAAGTTGACCGAAACGATAGTAATCTCGGATCATTTCACGAATGGTTGCTTCGTTTATCATTACAAGTTAAGAAATTAACTGTCATTTGTTTAGAGAAGGGGTCGTGTGATTTGCCTGCAAATGTGGAGGTTTTATCACTTGGTAAAGAGGTCGGTGCGTCCCGTAGTAAGTATATCGTTAATTTTTATCGTTATATTATTTCTCGTCGCGGGCAGTATGATGGAGTGTGGGTACATATGAATCAAATATATGTAATTTTGGGCGCGCTTTTTTGGAAATCGTGGAAAAAACCAATTCTACTTTGGTATGTGCACCGGTCTGTCAGCGCCACCCTTAGGTTGGCCGAGAAGCTGGTAAACAATATTTTCACCACATCACCAGAGAGTTTTCGTTTGCCGAGTCATAAAGTTGAATATGTGGGTCATGGAATCCCGGTTGAGCTTTTTACCGCGGTACCGAAACTGTCATGTAATCCTTTAAAACTTATAACTACCGGAAGGATTACCGAATCAAAAGATTTGGAAACAATTATCCGTTCAGTTGTGCGGCTAAAAGTTTTGTTGCCTGAAAGCGAAATACTGCTCACTGTTGTTGGGGAGCCGATACGATCTGACGACCAGCTGTACTTTCAAAAAATACAGACGCTTGTGCAAGAATTAGATCTCGGTACAAACGTTATCTTTACCGGTAAAATGACTAATACCGACCTTCGCGAAGTGCTTGCGCAGCAAAGTGTCTTCATTAATGCTAGTCGGACAGGGAGTGTCGATAAAGCAGTGCTCGAAGCGCTCGCTGCCCGTCTACCCGTAGTTACCTCAAACGAGGCTTTTCTTCCGCTGACAAACGAAGGGATTGTTATGACGTTTCAGGAAGGGGAATCGTCGAACTTGGCTGAAGTTATTGAAAAAATCTGCCACTCTGGTATACTTACCCCAAACCAAAAAGGACGGGAGTATGTAATTAAAAACCACAATTTAACGGTATTAATTGACCGTATTGTTACTTACTTTATAGCTGCGACAAGTATATGAAGCTGTCTATCGTCATGCCCGTGTACAACGAAGTAAAAACCATCCACGAAATTTTGGAAGCAATCGATCGGGTTACTCTCCCTAACTGCGAAAAAGAGATTGTGATCGTTGATGATGGGTCAAAAGACGGAACCCGCGACCTTTTGGCGACATTCACGAGGTTAGATTATAAAATTCATTTACAACCTGAAAACAAAGGCAAGGGCGCGGCGATCCGCCAAGGCATGGCCTTGGCAACTGGGGACTATATCGTTATCCAGGACGCTGATCTTGAGTATGACCCGGAAGAATACCGCCTGCTCTTGGCGCCGCTGGTAACGGGCCGGGCTGATGTTGTCTTTGGTTCGCGTTTCATGGGTGGCAACCCTCACCGCATTTTATTTTTTTGGCATTCGATCGGCAATAGAATATTGACCTTTTTCTCCAATGTCTTTACTGACCTCAACCTCACGGACATGGAAACTTGTTATAAAATGTTCACCAAAGCTGCTTTGGCACAAATTTTACCCAAACTTACTGCCAACCGTTTTAATATTGAACCGGAAATTGCGGCCCGGGTCGCCCAAGCTAAATTACGTTTGTATGAGGTAGGAATTTCCTACTATGGCCGTACGTATGCTGAGGGTAAGAAAATTGGGTGGAAAGATGGCGTCAGCGCGATCTGGTCTATCTTTAAATTTAATGTTTTAGACTAATATGACCGAACCGAAGAAAAAGGCTTTAATTACGGGTATCACTGGCCAGGATGGGAGTTATCTTACTGAATTACTGCTTTCTAAAGGCTACGAAGTGCATGGTCTTGTGCGCCGCTCAAGCAACGTTTTCCGTGAGCGTTTGGAGCACGTCTACGCCGAACACCGTGATCGTGATTTGTTTTTGCATTACAGCGATATGACCGATGGCAGCAGTCTTGCGCGCTTGCTCAGCAAGATTCAGCCTGATGAAATTTACAACCTGGCTGCCCAAAGCCACGTCAAAATTAGTTTTGACGTCCCAGAATATACCGCTGACGTTGCTGGTGTTGGTGCGGTGCGTATCTTAGAATGGCTTCGGGACCATGGGGCAAAGACTAAATTTTACCAGGCCTCAAGTAGCGAAATGTTCGGCAAAGTCCTCGAAACACCGCAGCGTGAAACAACCCCGTTCTATCCGCGCAGCCCCTATGCAACCGCCAAAGTTTTTGCCCACTATTCTACGGTAAATTACCGTGAAAGCTATGGCCTCTTTGCCTGCAATGGTATTTTGTTCAACCACGAATCGCCTCGCCGCGGGGAAAACTTTGTTACCCGTAAAATTACCAAAGGCATTGCCGATATCCTGGTTAAAAAAACTGACAAGCTCTACTTAGGAAATCTAGATGCTGAGCGTGACTGGGGTTACGCTAAAGATTATGTTGAAGCAATGTGGCTCATGCTCCAGCAGTCGGCCCCGGATGACTATGTTATCGCCACGGGTGAAACGCATACTGTCCGTGAATTCTGTCGTGAAGCATTTGCAATTGCAGGACTGAACTGGGAAGACCATGTTGTCGTAGACGCAAAATATTTCCGTCCAACGGAAGTTGACCGCCTGCTCGGTGACGCTACTAAAGCCCGCCAAAAATTAGGCTGGCAACCTACAACGAGCTTTAAAGAATTAGTAAAAATTATGGTAATAAATGACTGTGCTGAGGTGGGTATCACCCTTTAAGTTATAAGATTTCGCAAGTATCTATGGCCAAAAATGTTGCCGTTATCACCGGTATTGACGGACAAGATGGGGCGTATCTTGCTCGTTTTTTGGTTGCAAAAGGGTATTCGGTTGTTGGTTTGGCTCGTTCCACCACCAAAAAAAGTTTAGAGCGCCTGCTGTACCTGGATGTTTTATCGGATGTGATTCTGGTAAAGGGTTCGATTGATGACCAGAAAAAAATTGCTAAAATTTTACGTACATACCAGCCCCGGGAATGGTACAATTTTGCCGGACAATCAAGCGTTACTCAGTCGTGGGAAGCACCCGCCGAGACACTGACGACTAATTTCAATGCCACGATGGCTATTTTGGAAAATATTCGACTATTAAGTCCGGCAACCCGCTTTTTCAATCCTTCAAGCGCCCAAATGTATGGTAATAGTGAAAAAAGTATTACCGAGCGTTCGTATCGTTTTGAGCCGCCCAACCCCTATGCCCTGTCTAAAGCCGCAGCGCATTGGGGTGTGCATATTGCTCGCGAACACTATGGGACGTATGCAGTAAATGGTATTTTATTCAACCATGAATCGCCGCTGCGTCAGGCGAATTTTGTTACTAAAAAAATTTGCCAGGGGGTCGTAGCTATTGCCATGGGTGAGGCAGCCAGAATCGAAGTGGGGGATTTGTCGGTACGGCGGGACTGGGGTTTTGCTGGCGATTATGTTGAAGCAATGTGGTTGATGCTCCAGCAGCAAAAACCAACGGACGCAGTTATCTGCACCGGCATCACCCGCTCACTTGCGGATTTCGCCGCTGAAGCCTTTCGAGTTGCTGGTGTAAAAGTGTGGAAAAATAGAATAATCCAAAAGAAGGAATTTATCAGAAAAGACGAGATCAAAGAAATGAAAGGTTCAAACCAAGCAATTAAAAAAATGGGCTGGATGCCGCGTACTTCGTTTAAGGAACTCGTTGAGATGATGATTACCTATGAATTTGAGCAGCTTAAAAAAAGTCGTTAACCAGGTGCCTGAACGAGTACTCTGGGGTATTATTTTTTGCTCCTTGGTCGCTACTTTAGCCTACGCTTTTATCTACCGTATCCAACCTTTGGTTGATGCTCAGGCCTATGATGCTATTGCGCTGAACCTGCTCAGTGGGTGTGGTTTTAAGGAGGTGTGTGAGCAAAGTTTTGTCTTTGATACAGCCATCATCCGCGCAGGTCCGGGGTACGAATTTTTTTTAGCCGGTGTGTACGCTCTTTTTGGACATTCGTATGCTGCGGTGTGGGTTGTGCAAGCGATCCTGCATGCTGCCACAGCGGGTTTAGTTTTTTTAATTGGCCGACGTCTTTTTTCTGAGGGAGGAATAGTAATTGGCCTGGTTGCTGCGGCTAGTATTGGTTTTCATCCAGATCTTATCGAAGCTTCGGCCATGCTTCTTACAGAAACGCTGTATCTTTTTTTGACGACGCTGACTATTTGGTTTTTTGTGCGTGCCTATGAGCTGCCGGGTAGTTGGCGATGGGCAGGGGGGCTGGGGTTTGTTGCGGGTTTGGCGATCTTAAGCCGTCCGCCGGTATTTTTATTTGTCCCTATTATTCTGGTTGCCTACGCGCTCAGAAAAAACTTTTTTTCTGCAGCTGTTTTTATTTGCGTACTCGGAGCAGTGCTTGCTCCGTGGACGCTCCGAAATTACCATCATTTTAAAACCTTTATTCCGACAACTTTGGTAGGAGGATACAATATTTGGATTGGTAACACGCTTCAAAGTAATGGTGGCCAAATTTCTGGTGGTTTTAATCCGGTAACCACCTATAGCGAAGCCAATGGTTTCCTCAATTTTAAGCAAAAAGCAAACCAGGAATTTAAAAGTTTTTTACTCGAACATCCGCTTTCGTTTATTAAGCTCAGCCTTATCCGTACAATACGTTATTTCAGCCTGATACGGCCTATGGGCTTTTGGTTCTATCAGCAAGGCCTATCACAAGCTATTTTTGTGGCACTGTCTGGTGTCGCGATTGCCTTTCTGTTTATGTTCGGTTTTATCGGCTTGCCTGTACTATGGCGAGTGGGTACTCGGCAACATCGCTACCTTGCCGTCATGGCGTTCAGTTCGATTATTGTACTATTACCAACGGTGGTACAGTCACGCTATCGTTTCCAAATTTATCCCTTGCTCGCCATTTTTGCGGCTTATATAGTTGTTAACAGGAAAAAAATCTGGTCAGAACAGCGCCGAATCGTGCTCGTAGTTAGTGGTTTCTTGACAGTTGTATCTATCATAGATGTTTTTGCTTTTTGGTCAGTAATTGTTAGTCATTTAAAGGTATTGGGTCTCTAAGTATGTTTGAAAAGATACAACAATTTTTTTTACGCCGTGAACAAACTATTTTTAAGGGTTCGGCCATTCTTGTTGTTTGTATTTTTTTACTTGTTTCTTTTTGGAAGATCGCTGCAAGCCCGGCAACCTGGTTCGACGAAGGGATTAATATGGGAATTGCCAAAAGCTTAGTGACCGAGAGGGTGTATAGCTTGCCAGTTGCACCGGGTCAACATGTGGAGCAGCGTTCATTTCTTATCACCACCAACTATCCGGTTCTTTTACCGGTTGCCCTGTTTATTAAATTAGGTGGTGCCAGTTTAGCTGTGGCGCGATTGCCTCAAATCATCTATTTAGGCCTTTTTAGCCTTCTTGCTTTTACGTTGGTTAAAAAGGTTTATCAGAATAAATGGGCCGCCCTTGGCACGGTCGCGCTCATCGTTACTTTTGCACCATTCTACGCTAATGGCAAAGCTGTCTTGGGTGAAGTGCCAGGGTTAGTATTTTTTCTTGCTGCCCTACTTGTCTTGCCCCAAACAGCAAAACCCCGCCGACTTTTTTTGGTTGGACTGTTGCTTGGGTTGTCGGTTGCTACCAAGCCTTTTTATCTGGTTGCTCTTGGGGCGGTTGGCCTCAGTGAAATAGTGTTTTTTTGGAAGGAAAAAAAAGTTTTGTTTTTTCGGGTTCTGTTTATCGCACTAGGCTTAGCACCGCCGTTCGTAGGGTGGTTGTATTCAATTCTACAGTCGTTTTCCTTAGGCTCTTTGCGTACAACTGTTGGTTTTTATGCTAACTCCTATGCTGCGCCAAACCCGCTTGCTCAAGTCGCCTCAAACGCCTTACGTTTTATTACTGAATCAACGCCAGTACATTTTTTGATTTTATTTTTGGTAGCCAGTGTTTTTATTTACCAACGACTTATTCAAAAAAGAGGTACCGAAATTGAATTGGCTATCATCTTTTTTATTGTCGTAACGCTCGGGTGGTATCTGAAGACTCCAGGGTGGTATCGTTATTTTTTTCCGGCTCACGTGCTTTTATTTTTAGTCGTTCCAGCTGCTCTAATACAGGCTCGTTTTAGGACAATGGCCTTTATTTTTCTTAGTAGCCTTATTGTGGTTCAGGCTGGACATGCGGCAACTAAAGTAGATGATCCTTTATACTATGCCCCTGCACCTACCAGCTTTGCACACCTGGTTGAAGCACAAGTACCCGAAAACGCAACTATTTTAACAATCAATACTCCTAGCATAAGTTTTCTACTAAGCGACCGACCTGTTTACCAATTTCTACAAATTAATCCGGCCTTGTTTTTTGGACGCGCTCAGCTTGAAGATAACCGTGGACTAGCGTATGATTTTATAATTACCAGCGGCTCGACAGCAGATACTGCTCTTGAAAATATCGAAACTGTCTTAGCTCAGCAGTATGTGAAAATCGCTGGAGAAGATGCGTATAGTTTGTTCAAGAAAAAATAAGTATGGCTGAGCTTTCTATCATTATCCCTATTTTCAACGGAGCCGCTTTCATCGACCAATCTTTGGGACGCATTTTTGATTGGGTTAAGCAGGCCTCCGTAGCTGTGGAAGTTGTTGTGGTTAATGATGGTAGTACTGATGCTACGCGAGAACATTTGCTCGTCTGGCAGGAGCAAGCACTGTGCCGCGTGATCAACTTTGAAGCCAATCAAGGCAAAGGAGCCGCAATACGCGAAGGGCTGCGGGCAAGCACCGGCGATGCAGTTATATTTACCGATGCTGACCTGCCGTATGGTGTAGCTATTTTTGGCGAGCTGCTTGCTGCTTCAAAGGCTGATCCAATAGTTTCCTGCTTCTATGGCTCCCGAACCAATCCAAAATCTTTTGCTGAGCACGGTTATGGCCTTTTGCGACAGTTTGGCCGATCTTTTTTTTCAACCGTTGTCCGGCAAGCTGTGGTGGGAGGGATTAAAGACACACAATGCGGTATCAAGTTCCTCACTCGTCCTTTAGTAGAGTTGGTTCTTAAGTATTCAACTATCGACCGCTTCGCTTTTGATATTGAGCTTTTCGTAATCGCTCGGCAGAATAAGCTAGCCTTGCGCGATTTTCCGGTTGTACTAAACCATCGTAAAGAGAGTAGTGTGCGCATCGTTACGGATACGTTTTTGATGCTCGTCGATATACTTAAAATACGGCTAAAGATTTGGCAAAATTTTTATGTGCGGCATTAACGGTTTTACTTTCCACAATCCGGATTTGGTTAAGAAAATGAACCAAGTTACTCGCCACCGCGGCCCTGATGCCACGGATTTTTGGTGCGGCGAAAATATTTCATTTGGCCATAACCGTCTTGCTATTATTGACCTGTCCGAGCATGCAGCGCAACCCATGCACGACCGCTCCGGACGCTATTCAATCGTGTTTAATGGTGAAATTTATAATTTTCAGGAATTAAAAAAGGAGCTTGAAAAAAAATATACTTTTTTTTCGGAAAGTGATACCGAAGTCATTTTGTATGCCTATCAAGAATATGGTTCGGCGTGTGTTGAAAAATTAAATGGTATTTTTGCCTTTGCGATCTGGGATGCAGCAGGGCAAGAATTATTTATTGCCCGTGATCAGCTGGGAATTAAGCCTTTTTATTATGTCGAGCACCGCGGGCAGCTGATTTTTTCTTCGGAAATAAAAGGGCTTTTAGCTCATGGCATTGAACGTAAGGTCAGTCACCGCGCTGCCCATTTTTTCTTTAACCTCCTCTATGTTCCCGAGCCCTTAACTTTATTTGACGGTATTTATAAACTTCCAGCAGCGCATCGGGGTATATTTAAAAATGGAACATTGACACTCGAACGCTATTGGCAGGTCAGCGATTTTTCCAATCTCACTTCGCGTACTACTGCAACCGACTCGGTAAAGACACTTTTTGATGATGCCGTCAGGCGCCAACTTATTTCCGATCGTCCGGTTGGCATCTTCTTAAGTGGTGGGCTTGATTCAACAGCAGTGCTCGGTGCTGCCAAAAAATATCTTTCCAGCAAAATAGCTACTTTTTCTGTTGGTTTTGATGTTGGTCCGGAGAATGGAAAATTCAACGCTGATTTTGAGCTTGCTCGGAAAACAGCGCGTTGGTACGGCACTGACCACCACGAACTCCGTATTTCAGCTAAGGATGTGCGCGATAATTTGCCCAAGATCGCATGGCATCTAGACGAGCCCAACTTTAACCCGACCGCCGCCGCAATTTTTCTGTTGAGCCGTGAGGCCAAAAAACAAGTCGCGGTTGTCTTAGGTGGGGACGGGGCAGACGAGCTCTTCGGGGGCTATCCACGCTATTATTACAGCTATCTTCTTACCCAGTACCAAAAGTCGCCAAAAACGCTGCGTAGAGCCGCTGAAGGTGCTCTGGGAGCCTTGGGGAAAGGCACCTTGGCTACTAAGCTCGGCCTGCCCCCAGGTAGTAGGCGTATTCTGGCCTTTCTAGCCCAGTCCGAGGCACATGTGCGCGAGGTGTTTAATCCTGAGTTTGGTGACCGGTCAGTTATGGAAGATTATTTTAACCAACAGTTTTTTGCAGCTGGGATACAGTCAGATGTTGAGAAGCAGTCAATGAATATTGATCGCCAAAGCTGGCTGGTCGACGAGTCGCTTTTACGTACTGACAAAATGACGATGGCTTTTGGTTTGGAAGAGCGGGTACCTATTCTTGATCGACGCCTCGTCGAACTTAGTTACCGTATCCCAACAAAGTGGAAAATTTCGCTTTTGAACAATCGCCCCAAAAATTTTCAAGGTAAATCAATTTGGCGCGAAGCGATTTTGCCCTATATTCCTCCGCATATCCTTAACCAAGAGAAGCGAGGGTGGTTTACACCTATGGCTAAATGGCTCCGGGGTGACCTCAAAAATACTGTGGCCGAAATTATTGCTCCTGGAAACCTCGATGAAGCATTTTTTAATCGCCAAGGCGTCCAAAAAATGTGGGCTGACCATCTCAGTGGTAAACGGTATAATTTAAACAGTATTTGGGCGATAGTCATGTGGCAACTATGGCAGCAGGAATTTTTTAAGGATTAATTATCTCTATGGATTTTTTTACCCAGCTCAAAGAACTGTGGCGCGGCAAAGATACTTACCGTTTATTTATGAATGCAGAATGTGCTAACCACCGCGTCTTTGGAAAAGTGCTCGATATCGGTAGTGGTTATAACCTAGCCAGCTATCATCGTTTTTTACAAAAAGCCCCAAGTACAGACCTGCACTTTTTGGATTTAAGTTTTGCGCTTGGGATTGATGACGAAAAACTGTCTGTTGATCTTGAAAAAGATGCGCTTCCGTATGAGGAGAATAGTATTGATGGTGTTTTGCTGTTTAATGTTCTCGAGCATATTTTTAATTACAATCAGGTTATAGCTGAAAGCAGACGGGTCTTAAAACCAGGTGGAAGGCTTTTGGGTGTGGTACCATTTTTGGTCAATTACCATCCCGATCCTCGCGACTATTGGCGGTATACCAAGGAGACTTTGTTGCGAATCATCGGCGCTGCAGGTTTTGGTGATGTTAAGGTTATTTCCTTTGGGTCAGGCCCCTGCGTTGCGGCCTGGTCGCATTGTGAACAGATGGTGCCGAAATTTTTGAAGATCGTTATTTTCCCGCTTGTCCTGGCAGGGGATAGGCTTGTGAAGTATATTCGTCCCAACATGAACAAAGACAAGTTTCCTTTAGGCTATTTTTTTTCAGCCACCAAATAAATATGCTGAAAATATGAAAATAATATATTTTGCCAACATCCGTCTGCCTACCGAAAAAGCGCACGGCCTTCAGATCATGAAGACCTGTGAGGCGCTCGCAGAAGCGGGAGTAGGAGTAGAACTTGTTGTACCGATCCGAAGAAACCACCTCACCTCTGAACCTTTTGATTTCTATAAAGTCAAGAACAATTTTAGTATTACCAAAATAGGTTGTATCGACGGTTTGGCGTGGCCAGTCTTTAAGTCCTTTGGTTTTTGGATACAGACGTTTAGTTTTTATTTTCGTGCCAAAAAATTAATTTTACCCCATACAACAGCTGCTGTATTTACGCGTGACCTGGTAGGTGCTTGGTGGTTGGCGAAAACTGGGGCAAAAGTTTTTTACGAACTCCATACAATTCCCGAAAAAATTACCTGGTTACACCGGGCGGCGTGGAGCCGTGCTGCTGGTTTAGTAGTCATTAGTAATGGAATTAAAACGAAGCTGGTGGCAGAAGGAGTTTCGGCTAAGAAAATTTTAGTCGCGCGGGATGCTATTGATCTGACTGATTATGGTAAGCAATTAGATAAAAAGGACTGTCGGTCGATGTTGGGTTTGCCTGAGGATTTAAAAATAATTATCTATACGGGGCATTTGTACGACTGGAAAGGAGCTGACGTGCTGGCTCAAGCAGCTCAGCTAATTTCCTCTGAAAATCAGGTTTACTTAGTTGGTGGAACTGCCCAAGACATCGCGCGATTTAAAAAGCAATATACCGGATCTAACTTACATATTGTGGGCTGGCAAGATCATGCCCGGATACCTCTGTGGCACGCTGCCGCTGATCTTTTAGTTTTGCCCAATTCTGCACGTTTGGCAATTAGCCGCCTGTACACTTCGCCCATGAAGTTGTTTGAGTACTTGGCTTCGGGTACGCCACTTATTGCGAGCGACCTGCCAGCCCTGCGTGAAGTTGTCTCAGTGGAAGAAGTGGTGTTCTGCGCACCTGATGATCCTGCGGCTTTAGCTAGGGCTATTGAAGACACGTTGGAACCAGCTAAGTACTCCGCTGCGCTTGCTTCCGCGGCATTAGCGGCAAAGTCAACGCTTGCGGCACACACCTGGCCAATGCGTGCGGGAACGATTAAAGAATTTATTTTAAATAGTCTATGAACAATGCTTTTCTCATCCGCTTAATCGAAAAAGTTTCAGGTCAAGGATATGACCCGGCTTGGTCCGATAAAATACCTTTTATTCTAGGTGGGCTCATCGGCCTCGTAGTACTCTGGATATTTTTTGGTATGTGGTACTGGAAGTCCTTTGGAAGCGATAAGAGATTGCGCCATTTATTTTTAGCCACAGTAGTGATTCTTGGGGTTTTTATTCTTGCTAAACTTGGTGTACACCATTTTTATAAGGATTATCTGGGCGATCGTTGGTTTTTTTACGGTCTTCCCTCGCCGCGCATTAAGGGGTTTGGATGGTTTCTACTGCCCATTGGAATCTTTTCGGCTTTTTTCTATTTTCGTTCCAAGATAGAAGCGCTCTCAGAGCGTATGTTTTTGTTTGTTATTTGGTTTGTTTTTGTTGCACTAGCGTTAAGTGTGGCCGGGGTTAGGGATGGGTTGTTGAGCATCGTGGACTCTCTTACCAGGACATATTGGGAGTATACTGGCGCACTCCCCTTTATTAAGGGAACATTTAGTTTTTTACACGATTTTATTTCATTGCTGCCTGTTTTACCTGTCCACGTCAGAATACATCCACCCGGATATCCTTTAGCATTATATTTTTGGCAAGAACTCTTTCATGTGGGCAATCTTGGCTTAGCCATTTTACTAGTCATGACGGCTGGAATTGTGCCCCTAGTCACTTATTTTCTGGTTAAGGCTGAGGCAGGTGTGGCTCGCGCAAAAAGGATTGCGATGGTTCTTATTTTTTTACCGAGCCTGGTCCTTTTTTCTGCCACTTCAATGGAGGGGCTATTTGTCGGTCTGGTCTGGCTGTCACTCGGGGCGTGCTATTGGGGTTGGAAAAATAATCTACCCTTGGCTCTGCTGGGTGGGTGCTTCGTAGCGTACTCATTTTTTTCTAATTTTTTGTTCGCTCTGTTAGCTCCCTGTTTTGTATATTTGCTCTATTGCCTTTATTCCGATGCAGAAAAACCTGCCAGAAAGATTTTTTTAATTCGGGTAGTTTGTACAGTTTTTGTGTTCGTGCTTTTTTTTGTTGCGCTCTGGAAGGGGAGTGGGTATTCAATAGTCCATAATTTTTTTATTGCTTATGGACATAATAACGAGATTGTGGAGAGTAATTTTGCCTCAGTCATAACGTATAGCTCATATTTTTTAATGAATGTTTTAGAGTTTCTTTTCTATCTCGGGATACCGCTCGTGTACATTTTTGTAACGAGTTTACCCCAAAGTTTTATACGACGTAGTAAGTGGTTTACTTGTGGAGCAATAAGCTTGTTTTTTTTCCTTATTATTGGTATATTTCAGGGCGAAGTGGGTCGAATTTGGCTTTTCATCGCACCCTTCTTTATCCATTTTGGTAGTAGCTTGCTAGAAGGTGAAGACGAACAATCCTTTTCTGCCATCCTAATGTTATTGTTCTTGCAGATAATGACAGTCCAGGTCGCTTTTTATACTTTTTGGTAACAGTATATGCAACAAGAAGCCTATCAGGTAATTTATAAAGTAGAAAAAAAACATTGGTGGTTTCGTGTGAGAACCAAATTACTGGTTATGCTGGTCAAAAAATTTTTTCCCTTTAAACAAGGTGATCTAAAAATTTTAGATATTGGTTGTGGCACCGGTCTCAACTCTCGGACGTTAGAAAAATTTGGCACGGTTACTTCGCTTGACAATTCTCCCCATGCTATTTCCTTTTGTAAGGAAAAAGGTCTTACTGATTTGCGTTTGGGTGATGCAAACCACCTCCCTTTTGCTGATGCTACTTTTGATCTCGTTATCGCGCTTGATGTTCTCGAGCATCTTAAAGACGATCAGGGCGCTGTCGTTGAAATACAGCGGGTTCTCAAAAAGGGTGGTGTCTTTATCGCTTTTGTGCCCGCCTTTTCGTTCTTATGGTCAAAGCACGATGAGTATCTTCTGCACCAAAGACGGTATAATCAAAAAATGCTGAGAGGCTTATTTGAAGGCGGTTGGAATGAGCTAAAAGTGAGTTATTTTAATATCATCCTTTTTCCGTTGGTCGCACTCATGCGCCTAGCTATTCGATACTTGGGTCTACCGGACAAGGATTCTTTTGAAAGAATGCCTGCCTTCAATGCTCCTTTTTATTATATTTTCAATACAGAAGTTTTTCTGCTCCCATATATAAACCTGCCTTTCGGCGTCTCCCTGATGGGGGTTTATCAAAAAAAATAACTAGGAACTTTTATGGAAACAGTTGTGTTTTCTATCGTTATTCCAGTCTTTAATGAAGTCAAGCGAATTAATGAGAATATTGCTGAAATCTTCGGGTTTTTTAGTCAGGCACAACAAAAAATTGAGATTATTTTTGTAAATGACGGTTCAACTGACGCTACCGAGGAGTTGCTTAAAAAGTATCAAAACACCTATTCGTTTCAAATTGTAAGTTATCCCGACAACCAAGGTAAGGGGTATGCTATTAGGCAGGGCACGAAAGCAGCACAAGGAAAATGGATTGTTTTTTTTGACATAGACCTTGCGACACCTCTGATTGAATTTAATTATTTAGTTACTTTTTTAAAGCCAAAAGATCAGGTGGTAATTGGGAGCCGTCGTTTACAAGATTCAGAGATAACGAAAAGCGAATCGCATATACGAGTTTTTTTAGGACAAGGTTTTACTCTTCTTTCAAACCTACTTGTTCCCGGGGTAACTGACTTTACCTGTGGTTTTAAATGCTTTTCTAGCGCGGCAGCAAAAGTTATATTTTCTAAGGCTCAGATTAATCGCTGGGGTTTTGATACAGAACTTTTGTACATTGCCCACCTTAATGGTATTACAATTCGACAGATGGCAGTTTCTTGGCGCCACGACACCGACTCGCGAGTAAAGGTTTTCCAAGCAGTTTTTTCTTCTTTGAAGGAGCTTTGGGAAATGAAACTTAATTATTGGAAAGGACTATATACTTAGTTTATAGCTATGAGCCATCCCCGTTATTGTGCTCAATTTATTCCCCCTTCAGGAAAGGTTTTAGATGTCGGTTCTGGCAAGGGAAAATTTGTCTGTGCTATGGCAGCGCTGGGATATGATGTTTTTGGTATTGAAATTAACCCAGAATATGTCCGGGAGGCTCAAGAGCGAGCGCATTTAGAAAAAGTCGCTGCGCATCTTCAAGAAGGTGTTGCTGAAAGACTGCCGTTTGAGAACGACTCCTTTGACTTCTTGAATTGCTCCGAGGTTACTGAGCATGTGGAAAACCCTTCAGAAGTTCTGCGTGAAATGTTTCGTGTGCTAAAAGTGGGGGGATATGCGTATATTAGTTTTCACAATCGATTTGGCGTGTATGATTACCATTACCATATGTGGGGCATTAACTGGCTGCCTCGTCGGTGGGCTGATGGTTTGTTGATTCTTCTTGGTAAAAGCAAAGAAGACGGCGTTGCTGGACGTCAAACGCTCGGAGGTATGCATTATTTTACATATACCAGAGCGTGTGAGCTCCTGAAAAAATGCGGTTTTAGTGTCGCGGATATACGAGAAGCAAAGCTCCGACAACTTTTTCCGAGGTTACACTGGCTGCTTCGCCCAGTGTATAAAGTATTTGTCCGCTCGCTCTACTTTAATACGTTTCATCTGCTGGTACAAAAACATGACAAATAAGATATATGCTACTATTTTTTGCTCGTATTAAAAATTTATTTGTAGAACATTGGTTTATTGGTGTCACAGGTGCTTTTTTGGCATTTTTGATTATTTTTCCAGTAATTATTTTTCCGCTCGCAACCAAGGATACGTATCAAAAAATTAATCTAGCTCGTTTTCCTTCGGACGCCCAGATTTACATGGTGCGCGTTAAAGAAGTTGCTGAAAAAAAACCGTTGGGTAATACGTTATTGCGTGAGGGTAAAGACAAGGAAGATCTTTATTTCATGTATGGAGAAAAAATTTTGCTAGCGCCGTTTACAATACTCGGAATCAGTCAAAATATCGATGTCGTACTGCTTATACACATCTACACCTTTTTTATTGTCTGGGCGATTATTATTCTCATGTATGCAGTAGTTTACCAATTGTCAGGCGACCGACGACTCTCTGCCCTGACTGCTTTATTTATAGTGGGCGGGTATCATATCGTCTATAATAAAACCCTTTTTTACAGTGACTATAATATGTACGGTCGAACCATGATACCGTTTACCAGTTTTTTCTTCTTTTTTATTTATCTTAACGCTTTGGTCCGGAGTTTCATAACCAGAAAGCGCATAGCTATTTTGTTTGCCGCCATTACTTTTGGAATCATATTTTATATTTATTTTTTTGCGTGGACTTTTGCCTTGGCGCTTAACGGAATTTTATTCCTTATTTGTTTATATCGGCGCGATTGGCAATTTGTTAAGCATATCGTTCTTATTACAGGCGTAGGGCTTCTATTGGGTTCTTACCAACTTTTTACCATGAGTAAATTTTTTCTTTCTCCCGCTGGAGAGCAGGCGGACTACTACCATTGGTCAAGTCATACTCGGCAGCCAATCTTTAGTAAGATAGGAGCGGTGTCTTTAGCGCTCTGGTTTTTTATTTTTATCATTCTCAAGAAGGTAAATAAACACCAGTGGTTACTTTTGGGGATAATTCTCACTGGATGGGTTGCGCTTAACCAGCAGGTTATTACAGGTAAATCGCTCCAAATCGGTCATTATTATTGGTATTTTATCGTTCCCCTTGGTATTATCGTTAATTTTTATTTACTTTGGCAGTTTGTGGCTAAAGAGCGGGCGCGAGAGCTGCTGCTTGCTGGGGTTACACTGGTAGTTTTTTTAAATACTGCTGTTGGTCAGTACCGTTCATTTCTGCCATCAATTGGTCCGACACAGGATATTCAAGAGTATCGGCCTATTCTTGATATTTTAAACACAGTGCCCGAGCAAAGTGTTGTCTTGGCAAATGATAATTACAGCGGGTATCTCATAACCATTTATACTAATCATGATTTATTCTGGCATAGCGACTCGGCTCTTACCAACACGCCTTTAGAGCGCTTTGAAGAAGGTTTTTTCGTTTTTCATTATTTAAATAAGAACTTTAGAGATAATATAGAGGAATCAGTACACAAGTATATGGTTGGTAAAATTGAAGGATCATATTATAAAACTCAATACAAACAGATCGAGGGGTATCGTTCTGGTTTTGACTATTATGATTATTTGCGACGGATAGCCATAAATGATCCCGAGCTTTTAGAGCGACGTAAGGTGATTTTAGGAGATTTAGTTGAAAAGTACAAAAAAATAAATAATCCGGAGGGGATTATAAGTATTTTAAAGAAATATGGTACAAACTATATTGTTTGGGATCGTGCCGCCCATCCAGAATGGGATCTTTCCTTCATTGCAAATAAGAAGTTAATCTACACTCATAATAATTTGTTTTTGTATCAAATTATTTACTAAAGCTCATCTTCAATCGATAGCGGACTAAGTTTTTTAAAAATTCTAGTATAGCTGATGGGCGAATAAAAGATTTTCGATGCTTATTGGGGTGAAACTGGGTAGCGATCTCATTAATTGGTAGGTTGAGATAGCTGGCACGGATTATAATTTCGGCATCAATAAACCAGTCGTCTGAGGTAAGGTTGAGTTTCTGGAGCGCCTCACGTGTAAAGATTTTTGGTTTAGAATTAACGTCGCATACTGTAACTTTAGGGAACAATGATTTGAGCAAAAGGTTGTAGACTTTTGAAATAATGCGGCGTTTGGCACCATCAAAACGTTGGTCGCGATAAGTTTTTGCGACTGCAAATTGCCCGCTGTTAAGTGCGCGATAAACTTTAATAATATCTTCCGGAGGCATTTGTCCGTCCCCATCTATTACGGCAATGGTATTGCCGTTTGCAGCATCCAGACCTGTTCTCATGTCCCACCCCATCATTCCCTGTTTTTCTTTGGCCACTACAATGAGTCTGGGGTTATCCTTGGCTAGTTCCGTAACAATTTTGGCGGTTCGATCAATTTTTTCTGGATTGAGAAAAAAATTAGCAACTAACACGAGCTCGTACGTAAGGTTGGTCTTGGAAAGGCTGTTCTCGACCTCCTGAATAAAAATCGGTGCAAAGTCTTCGGAGCGGTAACAGAGGATCACAATGGAGATGTCGGGCCGGCTAGATTCCATAGTTGAAATAGATAAACAAGATAGCGACATCGTATCAAAAACCAGTCACGCTGACAAGGAAAGTATAAAAAATACTAAGGTGTTTTAAATGTCTGAGTAATAAAAGATTGAATTTCACGAGCAACTATTTCGTGGCCGGTTGGTGTAAAATGTCCGGTGTCTCGAATAAACATTTGTATATGGTCTTCGGCAATCGAGCGTCGACATAGCTCATACAAATCTAAAATTGGATAAATTTTGCCAATAGTTTCATTAAACATGCGATTCCAACGCCCCGGTTCAAGGGTTGGCTGTTCAACGGCAAGTTTCTCGCTGTATTTAGGATCTACTTGCCAGTAGTTCGGGATAATTATAAAACCAAAATGAGTTCCATCCTTTTTGACTGCCTGACCCAGTTTGAGCGCTAGCTTGGAAGAAAAAAGGATGGCTTCCTCAGCCTCTTGTGAGCGAGGATCCATGTAGGTAAACGTCAGGTCGATAAACTGCCCATCCTTTTGATTTGTAGCGTTATCGATGTTACCCAGGCGGGTAAGTAGATTATTTGCAGGGTAAAGCATCTTTTTTATAAAAGAATTTGAGTTGTTTTCAAAACGATTAATTCTTTCTGAAATACCCGATAAAATCCTGCGTTTAAAACGAGTTAATTCCCAGGTAGAAGTTGGTGTTGTAGAAGTGGAGGTGCTTATTAGTGATACTTTTTCTGGTGTCAGCGCGGCAATAGGAGTCTTGAGTATATAATCCTTGTGATTTTTAAAAAGGTCGTTACGATACAGATCGGTTGGAGGGTAGGTAATTAAGAAAACATAGTGGGGCTGGTATTTTTTAACAAAAGTTTCATATATAAACAATTGCTCGACAAAAGTGTAGGCTCCATTACCAAAATTGAGTACCTCATATTTTTGACTCTTGGGGGCGCCAGCCTCGTTCATGAGTTGCTCGACGCGACTCGTGAATTTTTTTGTGTAATCAACTTCAAAACCCTTTGTAAAAGAGTTGCCCATAAACGCGATACGGATAGTGCCTGTTGGTGTCGTAAGTGTTGTGTTTCGAGTTGGGAATCCGTCCTCGTTCGTTACCACGTGGATAGGCTGAAAGTTGCCACCGGTAACCACTCGATCGGCGTTAGGTTCTAGAAAAACCAGCCCATTTTTTTTAATATATCCAATGTCATCAATGTGTGCTGTCCCGACCTTAAGGCGCAGCAGACCCTCGATACCAAGAAGGAGTAAACTCAGGAAAAGTAAACTAAGGGCTATGTGATGTACGTACTTGAAGTGTAAAAAAAAGTTGGACATACCAAAGCGTAGAATAGTTTAAAACTGGAAGTAGATAAAAGGCCGTTCACCAAAGTAACCAAAGAAAATGATCCATAATACTATGGTTGTATAACCTGATATCTTCATCCAGAGTGGAGTGCTAATAAAAGCGCTTTTAAGACGACTTTGTCGTGCAGCCCAGGTAATTATCTCCATACACGCTATCGCCGTGAGGAGGTGGATAAAATTAAATGAACTTGTTCCTAGTGCGTTCAATAGCTTAGAAAATGTAAAATTAAAATCTGCAAAGAGGTGTGTAATTATGTGCCACGCATCGCTGGTTGTGTTAGCTCGGAAAAAAATAAAAGCAGTTACTACGAGGGAAAAAGTAGTGCACATTTGTAAGATGTGATGAAAACGCGGAAAGCGTTCGAGCTTGAAAAGCTGTATAAGCTTTTGCCGTATGCGCACTGTGGCGGTTGAAAATATCATAAAAAAACCGTGCAAGCAGCCCCAGATTACATAGGTCCAATTTGCTCCGTGCCATAAACCGCTTATAGTAAAAATAATGAGGAGATTTAAGTAGTGACGTAATGGTGGTACTCTATTTCCTCCGAGTGGAATATAGAGATAGTCGCGAAACCAGGTCGATAGGGAAATATGCCACTTTCTCCAAAATTCTGGCAATGTTCTAGAGCCAAAAGGTTGGTCAAAATTTTTCATAAGTCGAAAGCCGAGAACTCGAGCTGAACCGATTGCGATATCTGAATATCCTGAAAAATCACAGTAGAGTTGAAAGGTAAACAAGATGGCTGCAATAATAAGTGGCAACCCGGTAAACTGGGTAGGATAATCAAAAATACGATTGATAATTGCTGCAGCATTATCAGCAATGACGATCTTTTTAAAAAAGCCCCAGAGCATCAATCGTAAGCCTGAACCGACGCGTTGCCAATCAAATGAGTGGTGAATTTTAAATTGATGGATTAAATTCTGCGGACGTTCAATGGGGCCTGCTACCAACTGCGGAAAAAACATGACGTATAAAGCATAAATTCCCAAATGGCGCTCGGCTTTTTGTTGGCCGCGATAAACCTCGATTGTGTAACTTAAGGCTTGAAAGGTGTGGAACGAAAGACCCACCGGAAGAATGATTGATAAGAGGTGAAAACTGTAATTCCAATGGATAAGGTGCGCAATGCTTGTGAGGCTGGCTGAAAAAAAATTAAAGTATTTAAAAAAAGTGAGGATGCCGATATTAGAGACAAGGCTTATAATCAGGTATAAAAGCCTTCTTTTACCTGTTGCGTTTTCAATGAGTAGACCTGCTATGTAATCAATAACTATGGTAAAAAGAAGAATAAGCAGATAGGCCGGTATAAAGGCCATATAAAAAATCGCGCTGGCAGTTAAGAGCACGATCCAACGGAAGCGGTGGGGAAAAACAAAGTAGAGGGCAGTAACGGTGGGAAAAAAGATAAAGAACGGCAGTGAGTTGAAGAGCATACGAAACTATAAAGCAAACGCTCAAATTATAGTGAGTTTTTACTTTATTGTCAAACAAATTCTGGCGCCAATTGGCTAACAAAAAATTAGCTGCTTGGCCAGGTTTATGAATGTCTGGGTCCATGTTTCGTCAGCAGCCAATCAGTTTTGGTGCGCAGCTCACGCGCCTAACGAGTTTAGGTTGTTCTGAAGAAATCTTTAATATGTCCACAGACCATGAGCACGTCTTCATCGCTTAAGCTGTAGGCCGAAGAAAGCCAGAGTGATCGGGGAGATGTCTTGGTGCTGTTGGGAAAGCGTTCATCACCTTCTTTGTAAGCGAGTTGGGTATGTAAGGGGTACCAGTATTTCCGGGTATCAACATTTTTTGTTTGAAGATAAGCTTCAAGTTCGTCGCGGCGATCAGTCGCTATATCCGTCCATTGTGGTACGGCACCGCCTTCCAGGTCGCAGGGGTAGAGGGTTATTTCCGGAACATCTTTAAGATTATCACGGTAGATCTCGTAAATTCGGCGTTGGCGTTTGATGCGTTGGTCGAGGTAGGTAAGTTGCCCTAAACCAACTGCCGAATGCAGGTTGCTGAATTTAAAGTTGTACCCGATGGTATTATGGAGGTCGTTACCACCGCTGCCGCGTTGCGGGCGACCCTGATCCTTGAGTTCGCGGATACGGATATTGAGTTCGGGGTCATCGGTAACAACGATACCGCCTTGTCCGGTCGTGATTGTTTTATTCGGTGAAAAAGAAAAGCAGCCTGCTTTGCCAAAAGTACCTAAGTATTTTCCTTCGTGTTTTGACATTAGGGCTTCGGCTGCATCTTCAACCACCAGGATATTGTGCTCGGCAGCAATCTCCATAATACGTTTAAGGTCAGCAGCTCGTCCGGTAACATGTACTGGCACAACAGCTTTGGTGCGTGGGGTGATGGCCGCACGGAAAGCTTCTGGGCTCATGTTAAGTGTAGCAGGGTCGACGTCGACCAATATTGGTGTGGCGCCGGTTAACTCAGCGGCATTGGCTGTGGCAATGAACGTCATGTCAGGGACGATGACTTCGTCACCTTTGCCAACTCCCAGGCCTTTTAAGGCCAAAAAAATAGCAATTGTACAGCTCGTGGTTACGATACCGTATTTGGCACCAACCCGATCAGCAATCTTTTGTTCAAATTCTAAAGCTAACTTACCTTCATTAACATAATTACTGTCCAGGACTTCCTTAACCAACCTTTGTTCTTCCTGTCCCATTTCCGGAGACCACCACGGTATTTTTTTGTCCGACATACGTTTAGGTTAAAAATAGGTTTAGATAAGCGGGGCTGGATAAATATCCTGGTCAGTAGAGTTAAAAATTTCGTTTTTTAACAGAAGGAAAGAACTTTCCTCGCCAAAACGGACTGCATGTGTTTCGTACGGCTCAAAAATACAACCTTCTCCGGCTTCGAGCCAAAAATCTTCCGTGGCCGCCTCTGCGGCCTGGATATTTTTATACCATATCTGAGCTTTCCCGGCGAGGACAAAAAAAGCGGCCCGGCAATTCTTATGGTAATGGTTGCCGAGGATGGCACCCGCGGCCATAGTACCCCCGTTGATCGACTTCCAGCCTTCGGGGCCGTTGAGGTATTCTTTAAATACTCCCCGGTCATCTCTGCGTTCAAAAATATGTTTGATTTTTTCCATAAGAAAATAGCTAGCCAAATTATGGTACTATGGAAAACCAGCCGCTGTCAATAAAATGGCTTACTTCATTGCCTTTTTTTACTCTTTATGATACTATCGCTCCATAATATAATGCTCAGGTTATGAGGATTGTTTTTATTACGAGCAAGCTTAATTTTAAACTTGGCGGCGGCTCGACCGGTGAAATAGATATCCTGGCCCGCACGCTACAGAGTTTTGGTAATACGGTTACGATTGTTACGGCTTTTTCTAACCTTAATTGTTTTCTGGAACCTGTACCGTATAAAGTCATTGAAGAAAATTTAAATGTTGCTCGCCAGCTTTCGATCCAGACTAAAGTATATTCTCTCTTAGAAAAATATGCGAAAGAGGCGGATATCTTCCATGTTGATGGGCATATTTTTTTGTACGGTGCCGGCCTTTACCGTTTGCTGTGCGGTGAAGTTCCGGTAGTTGCTTTGTATAACCGTGAACTAACTGCCTGGCCTGAAAATGTTTCGTCACTTTTGTCGGCGGTGCCTGAAGATAGTTTCCTGAAAGCGTTAAAAAAGAAAACCCGGGCGGCCATCGAGCAGTATGGTCTCATGCATGTCGCTAATGCTATTGACCTCCATGCTTTTACTAATCCCGTCCTCCGAGATAGCTATCGGGATTTTGGCATGGTTACAGATAGTAAGAGTGTTGTGCTTGGTGATCCGTATGATTACCACGGCCTCATGCAGGCTACTGGTGTTGCTGAAGATACCTATCGTCTCCGTAACAAAAAAAGCGGCCCGTTGACCTTGTTTTACTCGAGCCGCATGGCCCCGGGAAAAGGCTTTGATTTGTTAGTTACGGCATTTTCAAAAATTAAAAATAAGAATGATTTTAAATTAGTATTGGGCGGAAGCGGCCCTGAAGAAGAAGCGATCCATGCCCTGGTTGAGCATCTCGGTTTGGCTCCGTATGTTCAATTTACCGGCTGGATGACTAAAGAAGAGTTACACCAACGCTTAAAGGAAGCTGATATTTTTATCCAGGCCGCCTGGCGACGGGATATGACCTCCATGGCGCTTTCAACGGCGATGGTGTTTGGTTTGCCCAATATTTTACCGGGTGGCGGGGGTCTTGAGTGGGTCGCTGGAGGAGGTGCCTTATACTTTGCTGAGGGGGATACGGATGATTTAGCCAGAAAGATTGAACAGCTTGGTGCTGACCCAGAACTCCGCAGCCGTTTATCCGCTGGCGTCGTCGCGCGTATTAATAGTGACGAAATGAACTACCAGCATCGCATAACCGAGCTCCATGAAAAAATGAAAGCACTGGTTTCAAAGGAGAAGCCTCAAAAAAATGCTCTGAGCTCCGTCGTTAAAAAAGCACGGGTCCTGGCCGGTATTAATTGGGGCTGGGCGTATCGCCATTACAGCAAAAAAGCTTCATTTTTAAGCAGTTATTACTTTGCCCGAGCAATGGGCCGTCAGTACTACGAATTTATAGTAGATGGACTTGTTTGCAAATTGTCTTCCAGTCATCCGTACCACCATTTGTTTGCCCAGCATGTTGCTGCCGGCAAGCACGAACGCGTTCTCTTGTCGCTCTGGAAAAAACAAGCAATTGAAAGTGGTAATGGCGTCATTTTTGACGTGGGTGGCTATAACGGCATGTATGGCCTGGTGGCGGGGCTTGCCAACCCTTTGGCCCAGGTAGTTATTTTCGAACCAGAGCCAGTGAACCTTGCTCTTATTGAAGAAAACATTAAGCTTAACAATCTTAAAAATGTAAGTGTGGTTGGTGCTGCAATGGCGGGAGCGGCCGGGATTGTCAGTTTTCGCAAACACACTGGAGCAACTTCAGGTCGTATTGAGGAAGGGGCAGACACGATCCAAGTGCCGACCGTTACTATCCCTGGCTGGGTGGTAGAACATGGCCAAACGCCGCGCCTACTTAAGTTTGATATTGGTGGTGCTGAAGCAGAAAGTTTGTTGGCGGCTGAGGCTATTTTAGCTGCAGCTACAAATCTAGGCATTCTTTTAGAATTTTATCCAACCGATGCGGGTGACAAAGGAACAGCACTGTGGCAGCTTTTCGAACGCTTGGGTTACCAATCGCTCCTTCTGTATCCCCGTGGTGACGGTAGGTCGGTCTACTATTTTGTCTTTAAAGGTAAGCTTAACCCTTAAGATATGAAAGCGTGTTTTTTCTTGCAACGTCGTTTTGCGCTTATCGGTCATTCCATGGCGCTTATTTTAAGGGAGCACTATGGCATTACTGATTTTTGTGGCCTGGTTAATTTACGTTCCAGCTTTGAATTTTTACAGAACCAAACAGACTTTACCTACACCAAGCTTATTCTAGAAGAGGATATTTACGCTGAATATAAAAATGAAAAACTCGATACGGCTTATATTGATTGGCTCGAAAAAGAATATGGTTTGCCGACACTCTGGCCGTACATCAATATGGACCGGATTTTACGCTACGGTCTTTTACTCCGCGGTTTTCCATCGGATACCCCGCAGTATTCGCACGAGGACTTGTTGCGCATTGTTCAGGTGACTGCCAAAGCAATTATCCGTTTTCTCGATGAAGAAAAGCCCGATTTTGTGTTTTTTTCTGTCGTTTCCAATTTAAGCAGTATGCTCTTGTTCCATATTGCCAGAAAGAAGGGCATTAAAACGACCATGTTCTTCTGTCCGCGAGTGGAAAATAAGTACAGTATCACTGAAAAATACGATGAATTCCCTGACCTTGAAGCGGCTTTTCAACGTTTTTCATCGGGACAGTTTTTGCCGAGCGACCAGGCTTTTAATGAGCAGTCGGTTAAATATCTTACCTCGTTCCAAGAACGGCCAACTTACTACGGCACTGCCTCTGCAGCGGCCAATACGTATGCCAATTCGGTAGCTATGCGGCGCAAGCATTTTGCCTTTTTAAATCCGGGTAAAATTTTTCATTCCGTCTATTGGCTCGGCCATTTGTTTTATGAATATTTCACGAATCCGCATTCGAGCGATTATAGCACTATCAAGCCCTGGCACCATGTCATTGATAAGGTAAAAAATAAAGTCCGGGTACTGCGTGGTTATAGTGATTTTTATGATAAGCCTGCTGCTGGTGATGTGTATGCCTATTTTTCACTTCACAGCGAACCAGAAGCACTGCCCATGCTCCTCGCGCCCTTTTATCGAGATCAAGCATGGCTTGTAGAGCAGGCTTCGCAATCATTACCTGCTACCTATAAATTATATGTTAAAGACCATCCGCGGATGATGGGTAAGCGCACCCGCGATTTTTACGCCAAAATCAAAAAATTACCCAACGTCCGCTTGCTTAATTCGGTCGAAAATAGCCTCGATATTATTGCTCAAAGCAAGCTGGTGCTTGCTGTAACTGGCACCGCTGGTTTTGAAGCAGCCATGTGTAAAAAACCATCCATTGTGTTTGGTAAAGTTTTTTATAATCGCCTGTCCATGGTTAAGACATGTAGCGACATCAATCTTTTGCCCGACCTAGTCAAAGAACAGCTTCGTAATTTTAAGTATAATCATGATGAATTAGTTAATTTCATCGCGGCGATATATGCCGAAAGTGTTGACCTTGATCTTAGTCTAATTTGGGACACTGAAGGCGGCTCGCAAGTGTTGGGTGCAAAAAAATCCCAGCTTATCCCGATTGTCGACCTCCTGGCCAAAAAGGTTGGTTTGACTCAAGTCTAATTCATTTTTTATGCAACAAAAAACTCAGATCATCGCCACACTTGGTCCAGCGACACGCACCGAAGAAGACCTCCGTTTTTTGAAGGCCAAGGGCGTTGCTTTCGTCCGCGTCAATATGTCGCATTCCACCGTGGAAGACTTGCATTACTTTATCGCACTCGCAAAAAAAGTCGGTATTCCCTTTATTATCGATACTGAAGGGTCACAGATCCGTACCGGTGACCTGGGTGAGAAAGAAATTTTTTTAGAGGAAAATGCTTTGATTAAATTAACTACGGACCAAATTCTGGGCAACAAAGATGTGTTAACCCTCAAACCTGGTTCGATCATTGAACAGTTAAGTCCGGGGGATTTGGTATATATAGACTTTGGCACGCTGGTTTTAAAAGTGTCAGATACCTCCACCTGTGCCGAAGGATATATTACTGCTACCGCAATCACTGCCGGCTCGATCGGGCGTAATAAAGGCGTAGTTATCGATTCCGGTTCCAACAAAGTTTTTAAATTACCTCCGCTCACCGAAAAAGATTATCAATCGATTGCACTTGGTCTTAAAGAGGGGATTGGACATGTGGCCGCTTCATTTATGAGAAATGCGGCTTCAGTCAAGGAGGTTGCGCGGGCCTCGGAAAATCGGATGCAAATTATTTCCAAAATTGAATGTACTGATGCCCTAGAGAATCTAGACGAGATTATTGCGGCCAGCGACGCGATCCTCATCGACCGTGGAGACCTGAGCAAAGAAATCCGTATTGAACGGATACCTTTTACGCAAAAAGTTATCATGGAGCGAGCTCGCAAGCTGAGTAAGCCCGTGTATGTGGCTACCAACCTGCTTGAAACAATGGTGGAAAAACCCAAACCAACCCGCGCGGAAATTTGTGATATTGTGAATACGTTACTCGATGGTGCGAGCGGCTTAGCTCTGTCGGCTGAAACGGCTATTGGGAAATTCCCTATGGAGACAGTAAATGTGATGAACAAGGTTATCCGTCACGTTGACGAGACAGTAGATACTAAATCGTTGAAGCTTTTTGAACAAGTAGAAACACTGCTCGTACCAGAAGGGTATCTCACTGACTTTACGTCGTCGTCGTCGTTGGTACTGCCGCACGGTGGAAAACTCGTGAACCGTCAGTTACGTGAAAAACCCGTTGCAGAAGAGCTCGAAAAAATGACCACCATTCAGCTTGATGAAAACCTGGATATGGATGTTGAACAGCTGGGAGTTGGTACCTTCAGCCCACTCGAAGGGTTTATGGGCAAAGCCGATGTCACCAGCGTCCTCGACACAATGCACCTGTCAAGCGGTATAATTTGGCCGATTCCGATTGTTCTGGATATTTCCGAAGAAGAAGCAAAAAATATTTCAATTGGTGATACAGTGCTTTTGAAAGGTGTTGATGGTAGCGATCGCGCACTCCTTCGCGTAAGCGAAACCTATGCTTTTGACTTAGAAAATTTTGCGACCAAGCTGTATGGGACAAATAGCGCCGACCATCCGGGAGTTCGGCGAGTTCGCAACATGAAACCAATATTTGTAGCGGGGAAGATTGATCTTATTGAGCGCCGCAAAACTCCTACACAGGAATACGAGCTGACCCCAGCCCAAGTTCGCCGCTTGTTTGAAGAGCGCGGTTGGAGCCGGGTGGTTGGTTTTCATACCCGCAACGTCATCCATCGCAGCCATGAATTCATCCAGCTTAAAGCCCTAGAACAGGAAGCGTGTGATGGTTTATTCGTCCATCCGGTAATTGGTAAGAAAAAAGCCGGGGACTTTAACGCACCATATATAATCCGCGCTTACGAAATGATGTCTCAGTATTTTTATCCGAAGAATAAAGCTGTTTTTGCGGCGTATAGCACCTTCTCGCGCTATGCTGGACCCAAGGAAGCTATTTTTACGGCGCTTTGTCGTAAGAATTTTGGGTGCAGCCATTTTATCATTGGCCGCGACCACACGGGTGTTGGTGCCTTCTATGCTCCAACTGCTTCGCATGAGATTTTTGACCAATTCCCTGACTTAGGAATCGTCCCGGTCCGATTTAACCAGATTTTTTACTCCAAAAAATTACAGTCTCACGTCCATGAGGCGGGGGACAAGGAGCACTCTGAAGAAGAGAAGATGCAGATCAGTGGAACAGAAGCGCGCAAGATGCTTGAAAAAGGTGAGTTGCCTCCGGAATGGTTTATGCGTCCGGAAATTTCGCAGATGATCGTTGATGCGCTAAAGCAAGGAGAAGAGGTCTTTGTAAAAGACGAGTAGCTTTACCTGTAAAAGCAGTATGCTTACTCGTTTAATAAATAGTCCTTATGTCTGAAGTAGAAGTTGGTTTATTTGTCCTGACGCTCGGTATATTTGTGGCTGCAGTGCACGTTCTGGGTTATATCTTTGAACGGTTACACCAACCTCGTCTGGTAGGAGAAATACTCGCCGGTATTCTCTTGGGTCCTTTTGTGCTCGGCCGTTTTGCCCCAACTGTGTTTAGCTTTCTCTTTCAAAACCCTGCCCTCGGGCAGAAAACTTCAATAGTCCTTGGATTTATTTACTGGCTCGGTGTGCTCCTTCTCATGTTTATTTCAGGGAGCCAGGTCCGTCGATTGCTTTCTAAAGAGAATCGCCGTGAAACCGCTTGGTTGCTTGGTATTGGTACACCCTTACCCTTTTTTCTCGTTTTGGCACTGGGTTTATTCTCTGTAATTCCTCTTGATCCGTTGGTGGGTGCAGCTGGAGTTAAGAATGCTGCCTTATTAATTCTCGCGAGTGCGGTAGCGGTAACTTCTATTCCAGTTATTTCCCGCATTTTCCACGATTTGAATATATTACACACTCGTTTTGCCAGCCTCATACTAGGTTCTGCGGTTTTAGAAGATATTGCTCTTTGGGGCGTGCTGGCAGTGGCTGCTGCGCTGACTAAGGCGAATGACTTTGTCGAAGGTAGTGTGGTTGGATCCACCACAGCTCACATCATTATTACAGCGATCTACATGGCGTCAGCGTTGGTTCTCATGCCTAGGTTGATGAGAAGTTTGCGTAGCGTACGCTGGAACATTCTCTATAAAGCTTCCGTGCCGGCCTATGTGCTTTTTATTTTATTTGCGTATGTCGGCCTCGCGGCCTATCTAGAAGTCAATTTGGTATTTGCAGCTTTCTTAGCTGGATTTGGGATATCGGGTGGTATTATTGGAGGACAGCGGGAGCATTATGCCGATGCCTTGGACGCCATCAGTAAGTTTTCTTTCGCTATTTTTATCCCTATTTACTTTGCCCTGGTAGGGTATCGTTTAGTATTTGACCGCGATTTTTCTTTTGGATTATTGGTTGTTTTTTTATTGGGTTCATCGTTGATTGCCCTCGTCTCGGTTGGGTTTGCGGCTCGACTGGCTGGATTCAAAAAATTGGATATTCTAAACTTAGCCATTACCACTAATGCCCGAGGGGGTCCTGGTATCGTGCTCGCTAGCGTTGCCTATGAAGCAGGCATAATTAGTGCTGCTTTTTATACGACCCTGGTAATTACAGCCATAGTAACTTCGCAGGCGGCTGGCTTATGGCTCCGATTTGTTCTAAGCAAAGGTTGGCCATTATTGTCTACCAATCCTGAGGAAACCAACCAAGTGGCTGTCCAAGATACTAATAAATAAATATATGGCAACAGTACTTTGGTTTACAGGGTTAAGCGGTTCTGGCAAGTCAACGATTGCAAATGGCCTAAAAGAAAAATTAATGGCCATAGGGAAAAAAGTAATTCTTTTTGACGGTGACACCGTGCGTGACACGCTTCATAAACACCTGGGTTTCACCCGTGAAGATATCCGTGAGAATAACCGCCTGATTGCCGAGCTCGCTGTTGGGCATGTGGTAGAATATGATTTTATTATTACACCCATTATTTCTCCCTACCGCGAAGACCGGCAAGCCGCCCGCCAAAAAATAGGCCCTGATTTTGTTGAAGTGTATGTTAACTGCCCTCTCGAAGAATGCGTTGCCCGTGACACTAAAGGGCTGTACGCGAAAGCCGCGTCAGGCGAACTGACAAATCTTATTGGAGTAAGTGTTAGTAATCCTTATGAAGCACCGCTCAATCCTGAAATTGAAATTAAAACTACGGGCGAAAGCCCGGACGAAAGTATTAAAAAATTACTGGCTTTTTTGGAAGCCAGTGGTCGCCTATGATTTCTGAGGCTTTTAAAGGACAATTCAGCCCGGATTGCCAGCTCGCTCTTACTGCGGCGGAAGCTGCGGGCATCCGCATCCGGGAAATATACGCCCGTGATTTTTCAGTGCGTGAAAAAGAAAACAATGAAGGCCCGGTAACCGAAGCTGATGTGGCAAGTAACCAGGTAATTTCAGAAATTCTAAATACTTCCGGTTATCCAATTTTATCCGAAGAAACGGCTGACTCAGCAGATCGTCTTAATGCTGAGAAGGTCTGGATTGTCGACCCAATCGATGGTACGCAGGATTTTATCGACCATAATGACGAATTTACCGTGCTTATTGGTTTAGTTGATAATGGTATTCCCGCTATTGGTATTGTGTACCAGCCAGCCCGCGAACGTTATTTTATAGCAGAAAAAGGAAGAGGCGCTTTTCTTGTTCAAGATAATAAACTAAGTAAAATAGGGGTAAGTAAGACCGACGATTTTAATGTAGCTGAGGCATTGGTAAGCCGGAACCACTTAAGCGCTGCAGAAAAAGAATTTTTAGGAACATTGGGATTAGGAAGTGAGAAACAAACCGGCAGCTGCGGACTTAAAATAGCTGAATTAGCACGTGGTAGTGCTGATATTTATTTTTCTTTTACGCGTCATATTAGCCAGTGGGATACCAGCGCTGGACATTGCTTGATTACAGAAGCTGGTGGTGCTATAACCGATACGCGCGGCCAACCTTTGTTGTATAATACGGCCGTAGTCAAACATCCAGAGGGGATTGTGGTGACTAATGGTGTTTTGCATAATCGGCTTATTGAAGCGATCCGTCATTTTTATTCTTTAAGCAGTTAACTTGTATGCCCGCAAAAAAAAAGGTGTCGTTAAGACTTGGATCACGCACTCCGTTAGTAAAAGACCTGCTTATCGTTGAGGGAATTTCTCGCTCTGGAAAATTTTTGTTAGCTAATATTTTAAATGGGTTGTCCGGGATTGAGCCTGTTCAATATCATGGCCTTTTAGAACACATCCCTTTTTTATTGGAAAGTGGTTTTTTAACCAAAGAAGTTGCGAAAGAGCTTTTACGATGTGAGATCGATACACATTGTTATGAAATGGCTATTGGCCGCACCCTTAACCATCGCCGGGGTGACAAATCTTCGATTTATAATGTTCCGGAACCTGAAAAATATTTGCACCGCGGTGAAGAGCCGGATGGTGACGAGGCGCTCAAACGTTTTTATAAAAGTAAGGCGTATAGTTTTTTTATTTTGCATGAGTTAATGCCAAATATTAAAGTATACTTAGAAACATTTCCAGGTATCAAAGTCGTTAGTTTGGAACGTAGCCCGGTAGAGCTCGTTGCATCATGGTATAAGCGTGGGCTCGCTAAGCGCCTCGGGGACGACCCTAAATTATTTATCATTCCTTTTAAAGACGCGAGCGGCCCGTACCCGTGGTATATAGCCGGCCAAACCAAGCGTTATGCCAAGGCCAGTGAAATGGACCGAGTGATTATGTCGATTACAACCTTGATGGAGCGTAGCCGCGCAAGTTACAAAAAATTATCACCAAGCCAGAAAGCCAAAATGCTTTCGGTTAGGTACGAAGAAATACTAGCTAATCCTAACCAGCTTGTTAAAAAATTGCAGAAATTTTTAAACCGTCCGGTCACCGCTGAAATGGCCCAGATCTTGGTACGTGAACGACTACCTAATGCAGAGTCGGCCAAAGCAAAGGAAAGTAAAATTGCAGAGATAAAAACCCTGGCCAGCCCGGAAAATTACAAAAAATTAATGGTACTCGAAGCGGCATATCAGGCCAAGAATACCTAGCGTCAGGATTTTTCCAATTACTCATGGTACCTATGTGGGGAGTTCTCTTAACCGCAATTAGCACATTTTTAGAAGAACTCAGTGCTGCTATTGGAAAAGATCGGGTGAGTAAAAAAGCCTATAGTATTTATACGTTCGGCTGGATCCAATCATCCGCGGCAGCAGTATTTTTTCTAGCTATCGCTCTTATCAAACATGAAACGTTCTTGTTCTCTTCGGCTTCTTTGCCTTTTTTTACGCTGCGGGTATTTTTGGAAATGGTGCTGGCACATACTTCACGGGCGGCCATAACCATTGCGGACCGTAGTACTTTTAGTTTTATTCGTGTGGGCACGATTCCACTTGTGCTTGGTATTGACTGGATGTTGGGTTACCAGCTTACAACCTATCATCTGGCAGGTATCGGTGTGATTATAGTTGCGCTGGTGTTGGTTTTTTCAAGGCAAACCATAACACGCGCAGGAGTTGGTTTAACGGTCCTTAGCACGGTCTTAGCTGCGGTAACGATTAGTTTGTTTAAATACGATATCGCCCATTATAATTCAGTGGTCGCCGAGCAGTTGCTCGTTTATATCTGTATAGTCGGTTATTTCACTGTGGGTAGTTTGCTCCGCGCTAAAGAGCGACCGTGGCACTCGCTCCGGCAACCAATAGTTATTTTTCAAGCATTCTTGTCGGGGGTGACTGGAGTAGTTGATAGCTTTGCGTATGTGTTTGCGCCAGCTTCTGTCATCATTGCTGCTCGGCGCTCCTCAGCAGTGCTCTGGTCAATAGCGACAGGACGATTTTACTTCAAAGAAATAAATGTGGTTTTTAAGGTTTGTATCGCCAGTATTTTAATTGGCGGTATTATTCTCTTGACCTGGTCTTTATAAAGCAAAACCTTGAATTTTTTTAGTTTCTTAGTATAATCCCTCGGGTAACTATCTTTTGCCAATGAAAAACATCCGCATCATCCCTCGTCTTGATATCAAGGGTCCTCATGTCGTTAAGCCGGTGCAAACCGAAGCTTTGCGTATTGTTGGCGACCCTAAAACACTCATGCAGCGTTATTACCACGAAGGCGCGGATGAAATCATATACATGGATATTGTGGCGAGCCTGTACCAGCGCAATATTGATTTTGACCAGTTGTCGTCTGTTACTGAAGGTATTTTTATTCCTATTACTGTCGGCGGCGGTATACGAACTATCCAGGATATCAACAATGTCCTGCGTGCAGGGGCAGATAAAGTGGCTATAAATACACACGCCATCCATCATCCGGAATTTTTGCGTGAAGCAGTCGCTGAGTTTGGTTCGCAGTGTATAGTCTTATCAGTCGAAGCCATGCGCCAGCCCGACGGTGGTTGGGAGGCCTATACCGATGGAGGCCGTGAGCTGAGCGGGCGGAATGTTGTAGAGTGGATCAAGCAAGGTCTGGCCTTAGGGGTCGGTGAAATTCTTCTGACTTCAATAGATTTTGACGGCACGCGTCGTGGGTATGATCTTGAGCTTGCCCGCCAGATCACTGGTTTTGCTCAAGTTCCGGTCGTGCTCCATGGTGGCGCGAGCGGTCCCGAGTCCATGGTAGAAGCTGTTTCCAGGGCCGCAGTTGATGCGGTAGCCGCTTCATCTATTTTCCATTATACTGACTATACCATTGGGGATGTTAAAAAGTATCTTAAAGAACAAGGGCTTAACGTACGAATCCTGTGAAAAGTATTGTTATTATTGACTATGGGGTCGGCAACCTTAAAAGCTTAAAACGGGCTTTTGAGGAAGTTGGTGTTGCTCCAGTAATTTCTGATGACCCCACTGTCCTTGCGAATGCCGATGCTTTGGTGTTGCCCGGCGTTGGTTCGTTTGGTGCTGGCATGCACGGACTTACTACCCGGGGCCTAGTTGATGTTGTGAGGGCTTTTGGAGCTTCTGGTAAGCCCGTGCTTGGTATTTGCCTCGGTGCACAGCTCTTGTTTAGCGAAGGTCGGGAGCTCGGAATTTTTCCTGGCCTGGGTCTTATTTCTGGTCAGGTAGTTGCCTTTCCGCTGCTTGAGAATAGTGAAAAGGTGCCCCACATGGGCTGGAATATGGTTAGTAAGCCGACGGGTGTATCGTGGAGTGATACAGTGCTCGAAGGTTTGGAGCCAGGCGTGTATGCTTATTTTGTCCATTCCTATATCATGCAGCCGACCGAAGAAAAAAACGTGTTGGCAACCACAACTTATGGGGGCTATACATTCCCGGCAGTCGTGCGTTTTGGTAATATGTATGGGGCGCAATTCCATCCGGAAAAAAGTGCCACCGATGGCCTGGCTATTATTAAAAATTTTAGTACCTTAGTTTCTAAATTCTAATTGTATGAGTGTTTCGGCTACTAATCTTGATCAGCAGCTCAAAGAGCAATCCGAAAAAGTTTTTTATTGTACCAAATGTGTGGTTTCAAACCAGCGTCCGCGCATCACATTCAATGAGGTGGGTGTTTGTGCCGCCTGCCAGTATGCTGAGTATAAAAACAATGGCATCGATTGGGAAAAGCGTGAAACCGAATTGGTCGCCCTCCTTGATAAGCACCGATCTAAAGATGGTAGTTTCGACGTTGTAGTGCCCGGGAGCGGTGGTAAGGATAGTGGGTATACCGCCCACATCCTGAAAACTAAGTATGGGATGCATCCATTGGTGGTTACCTGGGCGCCTTTTTTGTATACAGATATTGGTTTTAAGAATTATAACAATTTCATCCAATCCGGGTTTACCGGGATGACCTGTTTCCAAAACGGTGTCCTTCACCGCAAGCTTGCCCGGGTCGCTTTTGAGCTTAAGGGAGATGCCTGGGAGCCTTTTACCTTTGGTCAAAAGGCCTATGCCTTCCATATCGCCCTTAAATTTAATATCCCACTTATTTTCTACGGTGAAAATGGTGAAGCTGAATACGGCGGTTCAATGGAAAACGCCAACAAGCCCTATGAATCAGTCAAAGACTGGGAGCGTTTGTATTTTAAAGGTGCGGGCGTTGATAAGCTCGTTGAGGCCGGGCTCGAGCGTGGCATTTTTGAACCAGGCGAAGTAGAAGAAAAAACTTTTGAGCTCTATCGTCCCCCTAGCCTCGATGCAATCGAGAAAGTGGGGATCCAAATGCACTGGATGTCGTATTACAAAAAATGGGTGCCGCAAGAAAATTTTTATTACGCTTCAAAACATACTGGCTTTGAAACCAACGCGACGGGGCGCTCTGAAGGCACCTATTCGAAATATGCTAGCCTGGACGATAAGACCGATGGTTTCCATTGGTATCTTGGCTTCATTAAATTTGGTTTGGGTCGTGCCACGCGCGATGCGATGATGGAAATCCGCTCTGGCCACCTAACCCGTGAAGAAGGTGTTGCTTTGGTCAAACGGTACGACGGTGAATTCCCTCAAAAGTATTTTAAAGATTTTTTGGAGTACCTCAATATTTCTGAACAGCGTTTTTGGGAAGTCATTGATTCCTACCGCTCGCCGCACTTGTGGGAAAAAGTAGGAGATGAATGGAAGTTAAAATATCGTGTTAACTAAATTATATGGCTCAGCCAGAGGTACTCTGTATTATACCGGCCCGGGAAGGGTCTAAGCGGATTCCGGGTAAAAATATCAAGCTATTTTTTGGTAAACCACTGATTACGTACGCTATTGAACAGGCCAAAAAAACTCCGTTTATTACCCGTATCATTGTTGATACCGATTCAGCACGTATTGCCAAAATTGCTAAGCGAGCTGGGGCAGAAGTGCCTTTTTTGCGCCCTACTGAATTGGCGCAGGATACGTCTAAGGTGGTTGATAGTTTTTTGCATCTGCTTAGCAAGCTTAAACAAATTGAGGATTACAGCCCTGAGTACATTGTTATTTTACAAACAACTTCGCCACTCCGTGAGCTCCAGGATATTACCGCCTGTTGGAAAATGATCCAGGCGACCGATGCGACAACGGTGCTGACTGTCTGTCCAACACACCCACGATTGTATCATCTTAGTCCAGACAATGATATTAAACTCGTTAACGGGAGTGAAAAAATGTCTACCAATATGCAAGCCTGGCCCGCTGGGTACCTTTTGAACGGCTGTTTTGTGTATATTGTCAAAACGGCTAGCCTCCTTAGAGAAAAAGTGATTATTACCAAAAAAACTAAAGCGGTCGTCTGCGATAAGTGGCGTTCGGTTGATCTTGATACTCCGGAAGAATGGGTCATGGCCGAAGTTTTGTTCAAAAATAAAAAAGCAATTGCCGCCCGCCTTAAAAAGTTTAAACGTTAGCTTATGAAAATTGGTATCGTTGGGTTTGGTTCGATCGGTTCACGCCACTACGAAAATATTAAGAAGCACACTGAGGACATTGCTATTTTTTCAAATCGCACTGATTGTCCGGAAGTGCCTTTGATAAAGAACTGGAAAACGTTCGTGGCTCAAGGCCCATACGATGCTCTCTTTATTACCAACGAAACTAGTAAACATGCTCAAACAATTAAGGAGTGTATTAAGCTTAAACCTCGGGCCCTCTTTATTGAAAAACCGCTTTCTCATACGTCAGCCGGGCTTCGAACACTCCAAAAAGTACTAGAGAAAAATAAGATAAGTTCGTGGGTTGGCTACAACTTCCAATTTTTTGCTCCCTTTGTAAGGATTAAAGAACTGCTCGCTAAAAAAGAAATTGGCCAAGTGTATTATATCCGCGCCGCTGTAGGGCAAGATTTATCCGAATGGCGTAAGCGTGATTACCGGACGACTTATTCTGCCAAAACGAAAGGTGGTGGGGGAGTGATGCTTGATTTAGTGCACGACTTGAATTATCCGTCCTGGCTTCTTGGTGAAGTATTGGAGGCAAAAGCTTGTGTCGTTAAAAAAATATCTCCACTCAAGATTGAGACTGAAGATTTTGCCGAGAGTGTGCTCGCTACTAAAAAAGGTGTTATGGTTAGCGTCCACCAAGATTATGTGCGCCGTCCGGGCCGCCGTTCGCTCGAGATTGCTGGCGAAAAGGGGAGCATCCTCTGGGATTCGGAAAATTCTGACCTCACGATTACCCGCGGCCAGAAAACAACAGTGCAGGCTGTAGCCGTGGAACGCAATGACATGTACCGCGACGAAGTAGCTTTTTTCTTGGCTGCCCTGGAGCGTAAAAAATATTTTTCTAATTTTGCTGAAGGTTTCCGCGACATTGTTTTAATTGAACAGCTCAAAAAATATGCCAAACGCTAACCATCGTTTTTTACAAGTCGGCCTTGGCTCCATGGGCAAGCGTCGAATCCGTAACCTGCTCTTCCACGGAGTTTTGCCCGAACAGATCATTGGTTTTGATTTTTCACCGGAGCGTTGCCAGGAGGTGCTCGAAAAACACGGGGTACGTGCTTTTACTTCCTACGATGAGGCCGAAAAGGAAGCTGACCCCGATGTAGTCATTATTTCCACGCCACCGAATCTGCATCACGACTATTTTTTAGCTGCCGCTAAAAAGAAACGCCATTTTTTTGTGGAAGTCACCACCAGCGATGCGGGGTACGATGAGTTAAAGCCGTTGCTCGACAGTTCGTTCGTGGCAGCGCCATCATGTACGTTCCGCTATTTCCCAGCGATTAAAAAAATAAAAGAATTAGTAGTCGCAGGATCAGTCGGCAAAGTACTTTCCTTCCACTATCATTTAGGCCAATACCTGCCTGACTGGCACCCTTGGGAGGATTATCGGCAAGTATATTTTGCCCAAAAAGAAACTGGTGCATGCCGTGAAATGTATGGCTATGAACTAATTTGGTTAACGGATCTCTTGGGGTCAACCGTTAAAAAGGTTACAGGGTTTGCGGGTAAGCTTTCCGATCTGGACATGACAGCTGATGATAGCTATCTTTCAGTTGTTGAGTTTAAGAGCGGTGTCGTTGGCACGTTATCGATTGATGTCATTGCTCGCGCCCCATTCCGTACGCTTCGTTTGCTGGGCACGGATGGCGTTTTGGATTGGGAATGGCAAAATTATACTATTAAAATATATAGCGCTAGTACCAAAGAATGGACAACGATAAGTTTGAAGCCGGGCGAGCAGGAAAAGAATTACGTTACGACCGAAGATATGTATCAGGAAGAAATGTTGCATTTCTTGGATGCAATTGATGGCAAGCAACCGTACCCATATTCGTTTGATGAAGATAGGCAGGTGCTGCGAACGTTGTATGCGCTCGAGGAAAGCTCTAAAGATCAAAAAACTATTGCAGTTAAAGATTAGTTAAAATTGACAGTCGGTTTTTAAAGGTATACTATTCGAGTAGTTTTTATTTAAAACTGTACGTATGTTTGGTAGTTCTGCGCATCCAATTTTTTTGGAACGTTTAAAGCCGGTTCGTCAGTATCCTCTTTTATCCCGTGTAAGGAAACCATTGGGTTTATTGAATAGCTCTTATTATTTTAAAGGATCCTTTGGCCTTGAAACTAAAGTATATTTAACTAATTATTATAACTTGCTGTGTGATGCGGGTGTTCCGGCGAGCTGGTATCTCGAATGTTTAGATCGCCAGGGTAAGGTTGCTCTACAGCTCCAAGGTACTTTTAAAGATAATGAAACCGTTATTATTGATCTTGCTCCTTACAAACAGCTTGATGCTTTTGGTGTAGTTAGGGCGCAAGTGGTCATGCAATCCGATGAAGTTTTTTTGCCCCAAGCCCACAGCACTGATTTCTTTAATGAGTACTATCAGCCAGGCAGTACAATTGGTATTATGGCACATAGCCTGCATGTGGCGCGCGCCGCACATGGTGAACCGTACCAACGTATTTCTCCGGGGCTTGTAGTGCCTAGCGCATTCCATCCGCACCTGCTTATTGCTGGCGGGTGTAATTTTAGCAAGTTTTTGCATGGGGCTTGCACTAAGGCAAAGCTGACGTTTCTTAATTTTAAGAATGAGGAAATTTCCAAGGATATTGAACCGCTCAAACCGGGCGCTTGCCACATGATTGATCTGTTCAAAGAGATTCCTCAATTAGCGGAGCATATTTCAGACAAACCCTTTACCATTAAAATTTTGGGTGAAAATTTTCTTCCAAAGCCATTTATGTTATTTTCTGACGGCGAACAAATGTTTGGTGAACATTTGTAATCATTTATCTAATTCAGAAATCTGCTATGTATCAACCGTTGCTAAATTCTTTTCTGAGCCATGATTATAAATGTTTCTTTTCGAGCTATATTCATCTTGAGGCCCCCCACCAGCAAAATGAATTTGCCTATCAGAATGCTAGCTCAGGCAGAGAAGAAATAGTTTTCTTTATTTTTCATCTTGATGGGAGTGAGGTGGTGCGTTACGAGCCGCAGGTTCATTGCCTGGGGGCAGGCGAGTCGATCATATTCAATGCGCGAGAAGAATTGGGCAAGTTGGGTGTATCAGATTTTCAAGGCAGCATTTTGGGCATTGTCCACCCTATCGACCTTACCAGTGAAGACTTAACCCAAAAGGATTTAGTTTGTTTGTGGTCTTCCCCAGTCAAAAAAAGTATTTGCCATATCGGTCTTGGCGGTTCAACACGCCTTAATGTTACAGGTAGAAAAGAAAAGCAAACGTACCTCATGTACTGTCCGGCTGTGCTAAGCTCGGAAACAGAAAAAACGATGGTTATTTTTTTCAATCATTCCTCTGAAGCGGGCTATGCTGATACTGCGAAGGTTGTGCCGGTGCTGCATAATTTGCATGGTGCGACTGTACGAGGGCCTGAGTTATCTGCCAATCCTTACGGAACCTTCTTGATTGATGTTGATCAAGTTTTCGGCGAAGAAGGTAAAAAGTTGCTCGACCAGACAGGTGGTCGGGGATCGTTAACGGTACATCATCGGGGCCATACCTTTGCAACGCTTTTTTTTCATTCTGATAAAAAGACGGGAGATATTATTATTGGTACGCACACGAATCCACCGGTGGGAGTCATTAACAACTATCATATTGTCCATTATTGGTATAATTATTTGGCGTCAAAAATTCCCGGTCTTTATCTTTTTTGGTTAGTAAAAGACGCTATCCGTCCTTGGCTCCGCTAATTTCTTGTATGGGAGAACCTGTTTTTAGTAGTACACTCTTAAATTTATCAATGGCCATAGAAAATATTTTTTTATTTTCTTTTGCTAAACCGGCAAATTTTACTTTTATGGCCGGTCAGTATATACAGTTACGAATGCTTGATGGAGAAGGTAAAGCTTCTGTTCGTTCCTACTCAATTACTTCGTCACCTAAGGAAAGCACCCTTGATTTCTGTGCTTTTTTCTCGCCTCAGGGGCAATCAGCCACTTACTTTTCTAAATTAAAAATTGGCAGTCCGGTTTTTTTTGATGGGCCGTATGGTAATTTTGTATGTTCTTTGAATCATGCACCTTGTAAGGTATTTATTGGGTTTGGAACTGGCCTGGCTCCGCTTGTCAGTATGGTAAAAGAGCAGTTATTACTGAATAACGCACAACATATTTCTTTATTTGCGGTTATTGGGAAAAATGAAACGGTGCTCTGGGAGAGCATGCTTGAGTCACTCAGCGCCGCCAATCCTGCATTCAAATATGATATTGTGTTTACTGACGGGGAAGAAAGTGCAGATACGACCCATTTAATTGAAGAAAGCTCCCTTAAGCAGCTGCTCGAACAAAGTGCCGATTTCTATTTGTGTGGCCAGTTGGAAAAAGTAAAAAAAATCCGTTTAGACCTGTTCCAACAAGGTGTTTTAGAAAATAAAATTCATTTTGAAATTTTTTAAAAAGGTTCGTAGTTGCTAGAGCTATTTTTAAATTTTTGTTTGAGGAGTTCTAGGTCAGTGTAAAGTTTTAGTAACGGGGTGCCCTCAATGATTTTAAGAAAAAAACGGAAGCACGTCTTCTCTGAGCCGTGGGGTACGTCGAGCATCTCATTGTTTCCCGAACCAACAGTTGTTTTTTTACATTGTTTTTAGGTCTCACTACTTGACAAAAGTGAGTTTTTCAAGTATTTTACTATGTTCTTTCTGCGGCTTGTGCAGTGGGTGCATAGTCGCTGAGGAGGACATCCGTCGACCATTTCTCCAAAGGAGAAGAGAGTATGTCGGAACAAAGAGCTTGGGACCGTTTGCCTGACCTGGCCCGCGCGGTACGCGTTGGCCACTACAGCGTGGGCATCACCGGTGGTGCTCACGATTTTCTGCACGCTGCCCGCGTCGCAGATGTGGCGGGGCGACTGCTCGTTGGGGACGTGGACGAACGCATCCTGAACCTGGCCATGGCTGGCGGCTTCTGTCACAATGCCGACCGCGTCCTCCAGTATACGATGCACGCTGGTCACCGCAAGGACGTTCACCGGGACAAAGTCGCGGCGCTCATCACCGACTGGCTCTCGGCCGAACCGCGGATCAACCGGGCGGATTGGCCCCTCGTCATCGCCGATGTGCTCGCGCACGATCAGGGGAACTTCGAGGGCGATCCGATCACGCTCCAGGCGCTCCGTGACGCTGACCGATACGTTGGGGTTGGAGCAGAAGTCGTAATGCGGGCTGGACAGTTCTACCATGATAAGCCCGCGGTCAGCCCTTACCTGCTGCACGAGCCTGGTGTCAGCTTCCGCGAGCCTGGTTCCGTCCTGCGCGACATCGACCACAACTGCGAGTGGGAGAGCGGAACGTTTGGCCTGCGCCTGTCACGGGCCAAGCAGATGGCTCGCGAGCGCTTTGCCTATCTCCGCTCGTACATGGAGCGCGTGAAGAAGGAATGGGCCGAGGACGGCCTCGGCGACGGCATCGAGACCTTCCCGTTCCCCCTTCCGTAGAAGAAAAAATATCACTTCCCCAGGCCGCACCTACGGAACTTCGGTTCCGAGTGATGCGGCCTCTTCTGTTTATAAAGGAGATTATTGCCTATTTTAAAGCAAAATGCTATACTTTTTGAGCCAGTTGTTTTTATCTATGTAAGTTATATGACCTCAAAAAAGATTGTAATTGGAGGAAAAACAATTGGCCATGGTGAGCCGGTTTTCATTATTGCTGAAGCTGGTGTTAATAATAACGGCGACCTTGAACTGGCTAAAAAATTAGTTGATGTAGCTGTTGAAGCCGGTGCTGACGCAGTAAAATTCCAAACGTTTACTGCTGAGCTCCTTGTTACCGGTACTGCGGAACAGGCCGAATACCAAACCCGCAATATTGGTAAGACTGAATCGCAGTTCGACATGCTCAAGCGTTTGGAACTCAAAAGTGAGTACCATCAAATTTTGATTGATTACTGTAAACAAAAAGGCATTATTTTTCTCTCCACTCCCTTTGCTGAAGCTAATGCTGACTTTTTAGAAACACTCAATATTGCCGCTTACAAAATTCCGTCCGGTGAAATTAACAACATTCCGTACCTGAGGCACATTGCCAAAAAAGGCAAGCCGATGATCGTTTCGACTGGTATGGCTGATCTGCCAGAAACCATCTGTGCCGTAAAAGAAATTAAGGCAATGGGTAACCACGATATTATCGTTTTGCATAGCACGTCCAACTATCCACCAAGTTTTGGCAGTCTTAATTTAAATGTTATTACCACGCTCCGTAAAGAACTGGAGCCGTATGATGTAACAGTAGGTTATTCCGACAACGGAAGTACCGGCATCGTTGCGGATATCGTCGCTACCGCACTGGGTTCGACGGTCATTGAAAAACATTATACGCTCGATAAAAATATGGAAGGCCCAGACCACAAAGCTTCACTTGACCCGGCTGAACTTAAAGCGATGGTGGCAGCGATTCGCGACGCGGAAGTTATGCTTGGCAGTTTTGAAAAGCAGTGTACTCCTGAAGAAATTTCCATTAAAACCATTGCCCGTAAGAGCATTATTAGCAAAAATAGTATTGCCGCTGGCAGTGAAATTAAGTTGGAAGATTTAATCATGAAGCGCCCGGGTTACGGCATCCCGCCAACAGAAATTGACAGTGTGGTTGGTAAAAAAGCAGTGCACGATATCCCAGCGGACACCCTTATTAAAACAGAAGATTTGGTATGAAAAAAAATAAAAAAGTAGTTTTAGTCATAACAGGTACTCGTGCTGAATATGGACTGCTCAAATCGAGCATGGTTGAACTCTCAAAAAGTTTGGTTTTAGAAATGCGCTTGCTCGTAACGGGTATGCATACTTTAAAGAAGTACGGGGAAACCATTAACGATATCCGCCAGGATAAGCGAGCTATTGATGCCGTCGTACCGATTGCGGTTAACGATACCATGAGCACCGCCCTCGCTAAGGAAATTGAAGGTATTGAAGCCTATTGTCTCAAAAATAAACCAGATGCAATGCTTGTCCTGGGCGATCGGGACGAACCTTTTGCTGCGGCCATTGTAGCTGGACATTTAGGAATTCCTCTCGCCCATATTCACGGGGGCGACATTACTGCCGGAGTAGTCGACGATGCTATTCGGAGTGCAATAACCAAATTTGCCCATCTGCATTTTGCTGTTTCTAAACGGAGCAGTCAGAACATCAAAAAAATCGGTGAAGAAGCCTGGCGTATTCATACGGTGGGGGCGCCTGGAATCGACGACTTGGCAAGCATGGAATATTTTAGCCGCCAAGAACTTGCCGAGCAACTTCGACTTGATCCTCAGCAAAAATGGTTTTTGCTATTGCAGCATTCTGCTCCGCTTGATGCCGTTTCTGTCGATAAACAAATTAAACCAACGCTTGCTGCCCTCAAAAGTTTTATTGGCGAAAAAATTGCTATTTATCCGAATACAGATACAGGTAGTGCGATTATTATTGGTGAGTTCAAGGCCAGGGAAAAACAAAATGATTGGCATGTTTTCCCTAACGTCCATCGAAAAGTATATTTGAGCCTTTTAAAGTACGCTGATGTACTGGTAGGTAACTCTAGTTCCGGAATTATTGAGTCGACTTTTTTTCATCGCCCGGTAATTAACATCGGCCGTCGCCAGGAGGGGAGAGAATGCGGTAAAAATGTTATGCATGTTGGTTATGACGAAAAGGAAATTAAAAAGGCGCTGACGCTTGCCTTGACTCCGGCTTTCCAAAAGAAAGCGCGCGCTGCCGTCCATCCGTACGGACAAGGAAAAGCAGGTAAGCAAATTGTCCGTATCCTCGAAAAAGAACTTTTTAATCCTCGTTTGCAGCCAAAAAAGTATGTCGCCTAAAAAACCCGGTATTAAAAAAGTGATTTTACTGTGCCGCAAGGTAAGTGCGCTTGAATGTGTCCAATTTTTGTTTAAACAAGAAATAGCAATTGCGGCTATTGTTACGCACCCAAGCGATCCGGCCAAAAAGGAGCTGCAAAAAATTGCTCAAGCAAAAAGGATCCTTTTTTATACAGACGATGCCCCGCTCTATAAGCTTATTGAACGCAATGACAAGCGGTTACAGAATGTTGACCTGGTCATCTCGTATTTATTCTGGAAAAAAATTAAACTTCCGTTGATCGAGCTGGGAACAAAAGGTTGTATAAATTTTCACCCTGCCCCCTTACCTGATTATAAAAGCCGGGCGGGTTACAATACGGCCATCCTTGAACAACGTAAGACTTTTGGCGTGTCGGCTCATTTTATTGACGGTGAGACTTTTGATAGTGGCAAAATTATTAAGGTTCTTAATTTTCCTATTAAGCCAGAATCAGTAACGGTTATTGCTTTAGAACAAAAAACTCAGGAAAAATTAGTCGAGCTGTTTAAAAACGTGATTACTTCTTTTGTGGGCAACAAAAAGTTTAAATTGCTCCCCAACGAGGGCGGTCTCTATTTAACCGCTCCTCAGCTTGACGAGTTCAAACGCATTGACCCCTCTAAGGATTCACTCGATCAAATTCATCGTAAAATTCGCGCGTTCTTTTTCCCGCCACATCTTGGGGCATACCTGGAAATTAAAGGTGAAAAGTTTAACCTTATTGATGAAACAACGCTTAAGTATATTGCAGAACTGTTAGCTAAAAAATAATTTTAGACTATGAAAAAATTTCCTCTCGCCAAACCGTATATTAAACAAGAAGAAATTAATGCCGTGGTTAAAGTGCTTAAAAGCGGACACCTCAGCTTGGGTCCAGTATACCAGGAGTTTGAAAAGGCCTTTGCTAAAAAAATTGGCACCAAATATGCGGTGGCAGTTAGTAGTGGCACGTCTGGACTGCACCTGGCTATGATTGCTGCGGGTATAGGGGTAGGGGATGAGGTGGTAACAACACCTTTTTCATTCGTGGCATCTGGCAACTGCATTTTATACGTTGGTGCAAAACCGGTATTTGTTGATATTGACCCGGTTACCTACAATCTTGATCCAGCTCTTATAGAACAAGCTATAACTCCTAAAACCAAGGCTATTTTGGTCGTGCATATTTTTGGACAGTCGGCGGATATGAAGCCTATCCAGCAGATCGCCAAAAAGCATAAGCTCAAAATTATGGAAGATGCCTGTGAAAGTATTGGGGCAACTTATCAGGGCAAGAAAACAGGTACTTTTGGTGAGTCAGCAGTCTTCGCTTTTTACCCTAATAAGCAGATGACTACCGGTGAAGGTGGCATGATCGTAACCAATAGCAAAAAGGTCGCTGAGCAGTGTAAAAGCTTGGCAAATCAAGGAAGAGGTGCTAACATGCAGTGGCTTGACCACCAGTATCTTGGCTACAATTACCGCATGGACGAAATGAGCGCTGCCCTCGGCCTGGTACAGCTTAAACGCCTGGACTGGATGGTTAAAGAGCGCCAAAAGATCGCCGCCTGGTACGAAGCCGCTCTTCGGCCCTTTGCTGATTTTGTTGATGTCCCTAAGACTAAAAAGGGCAATACCCATACCTGGTTTGTCTATGTGGTTGCAATCAAGAATAAGCGGGCTAAACGTGACGGCGTAATCAAGGGCTTGAGTACTCGCGGTGTTGCCAGCAAACCGTACCTTCCATCAATACACTTATTTGATTTTTACCGTCGTAGCCTGGGCTTTAAACCGGGGAGCTATCCAATTTCTGAAAGTATTAGCGACCGGACAATTGCCTTGCCGTTTTACATCGGCCTTACTAAACAAGATATTGCACTTATTTGTAAACAATTAATTTCTACGCTTGAGGAGTATGCTTAATGAATTTAAAGGAAAAACAATTCTAGTTACCGGCGGAACAGGTTCGATTGGTTCGAAAATTGTTGAAGAACTCCTTAAATATGAACCGCGCCAAATCCGTATCTATAGCCGGGACGAAACCAAACAATTTGAGTTGCTCCACCGCTTAGGCAATCGTCCGGGGATCAACATGCTTATTGGGGACATCCGCGACAAGGAGCGTTTAAATTTGGCTATGGAAAACGTAGATATCGTTTTTCATGCGGCAGCCCTTAAGCACGTCATATCGTGTGAAAAAAACCCGTTTGAAGCAGTAAAAACAAATGTCTACGGGACACAAAACGTGATTGATTGTGCTTTTGCCAATAAAGTTGAAAAAGTAATTGGTATTTCAACGGACAAAGCGACCGATCCGACGAATGTTATGGGTTGCACCAAGCTGTTGGCAGAAAAAATCATGCTTGCTTCTTATTTTTATAAAGGAAAAAAGGAAACCAAATTTTGTTTTGTTCGTTTTGGTAATGTACTCTTCTCTCGCGGCTCAGTCTTGCCTTTGTTTGTGGAACAGATTAAAAAGGGTGGCCCGCTCACGGTTACTGACGAACACATGGCCCGTTTTGTTATGTCAACGACGCAGGCGGTACAGCTTATCTTTAAGGCGACCACCCTCATGCGTGACCGGGAAATTTTTATCCTTAAGATGCCGGCCCTCAAGATTGTTGACCTCGCCCGTGCACTGAGCAATATTTTTGCGCCCAAGTTTAACCGTAAACCTGAAGACGTAGAAATTAAATTTGTCGGGAAAAAGAACGGGGAGCGGATAAACGAGAAGCTCCTCAGTAGTGAAGAAGCTGATTATGCGCTGGAAACTGAAGACATGTTTATTATTACCCCGGTAGTCGGTGCAGATGCCGAAAGTGCCCAAATTGCGGCTAGTTACCCGGGCGCCCATAAAACGGACTATAAGGAGTTTTCAACTGTTGACCAACCCAAGCTTTCTATAGCAGCTATTGAAGAAATCTTGCATAAAGAAGAGGTTCCTGAGCTTTAATTTTCTTTACCCATGATGAATTCGTTTAGCCGAATTAATGATGTATGGAGTTTGATCAGTCGCGGATTTGGCGTCTACCGACGATACATTTTGGTGTTAGCAGCTTTAAGTTTTATTAGCGGTGTGCTTGAGGGTATTGGCATCAATGCCATCATCCCTCTTTTTTCTTTTATTAATAAAGGGGTTGAGGGGGAAAGTGACACAGTTTCAAAAGTCATTAGGTACCTCTTTAATTTTTTTAGTGTTGAATTCACGCTGCGTAATCTGTTGGTTTTTATAATCTGTTTGTTTATCGCTAAAGCAGCTCTTCTCTTTTTTAACAATTTTATTGCTGCACGAGTTACTTCAAACTACGAAAAAAAAACCCGATCAGTCTTGCTGGGTGATACGCTGCGGGCTAGCTGGTCCTTTTTAGCAAACCAAAAATTAGGTCATCTTGACCAAGTATTGACGACTGATGTTACGTATGCGTCTTCGCTATTATCCTATGTTGGGAATGTTATTCTCATAACCGCTAATCTGTTGGTCTATATAGTTTTAGTAATTAATATTTCTCCACTCATAGCACTGCTCACCTTTGTTGCTGGTTTAATCATCTTTTTTATTTTTAAGCCTCTATTTTTTAAAACCAGACAAGCTTCCAAGGAAGTAGGTGTTATTTTTAAAAAATTAGCCCATTTTGTAAACGAAAATTTAGTAGTAATGAAAACTGTAAAGGCAGCAGCGGTAGAAAACCAGGTTTTAACTAAAGCGGGGGAATATTTTGAAAATATTCGTTTTTTTAACGTGCGTGTCGCTTTGATGCGCAATATTAGCGGTGCCCTACTGCAGCCTATTGGTCTGATTTTTATTGTATTAATTTTTGCTTTTTTCTATAAACTAACAACATTCAGTTTTGCTTCTTTTGCAGTCATAGTTTTTTCTATTAATAAGGTTTTTTCCTATATTCAACTTCTCCAAACGCAGCTGCATGGTGTAAGCGCTTATGCTCCTTATTTGAGTAGCGTTCTTACGTACCAAGAAGAGGTTAAAAAGAATATTGAGGCTGATGGAGTCGGCGAAAAATTTTCTTTTACTAAAGAGGTAGTCTTTGACTCGGTGCATTTTACCTACCCGCTAAAAGGAGCGCCAGTCTTAAAAGGTGTTGATTTTACTATCAAAAAAGGTGAGCTCATTGGGCTGATTGGTCCATCAGGTTCAGGGAAAACAACTATTGTTGACCTGCTGTTGCGGCTGCTTAACCCTGAAAAAGGTTCAGTCCGGGTCGATGGCCGGCCTATTAGTTCTATTGCCCTTGCTGAGTGGAGAAGTAATATTGGATATGTTTCACAAGAAGTCGCTCTGATTAACGAAACTGTTGAGAATAATATTCGCTTTTACAACTCTGCAGTTACTCGTGAGAAAGTGGAAGCAGCTGCCCGAGCGGCTAATATCTATGATTTCATCAAGGAACTTCCACAAGGTTTTGAAACTACTATTGGTGAAAGGGGGGTAACTCTGTCCGGAGGTCAGCGCCAACGTATTGTGCTAGCCCGTATTTTAGCAAGAGAGCCAGCTATTTTACTCCTTGACGAAGCAACTAGCGGACTTGATAATGAATCTGAAAATTTAATCCAACAGTCAATTGAGCGTTTGCGAGGCGTCATTACTGTGGTGGTCATTGCCCACCGCCTTTCAACCGTGGTTTCAGCGGATCGTTTGTTTATTGTAGAGAATGGGGTAATTGTGGAAGAAGGTACCCCGGGCAATCTTCTAAAGGATAAAAATTCTTATTTTTCGCGTTCGTACAATATTCATAATGATGAAAACAAGCTTAATGCTTAAAGTAGTGCTGCTATGAAACTGTCCACGTTGTGGAAAATGAACTATGGTTGGGCCTATAAATATTTTGGAAAAAAATTAAAGAGTTTTGTTTCCTTTAAATGGTATGTTTTCTTTGGGGCAAAACCTCTGCCCTATACGGTTGACGGTGTAACTATTCTTTTTAAGCCGATTTCCCCGTATCAGCATGCGTGGGTAAGGAGCGTTATTAAAAATTATGAGCGCGGACCGTTATTGCTTTGGAAAAGATTGTCAGTTAAGTCGCAAAAAATAGCGGATGTGGGTGGGTATGCGGGTATTTATGGTCTACTAGCTTCTAAGGCCAACCCTGGAGCAAAGGTCTTTATTTTTGAACCTGATCTATTGAACTGCCGACAGATTAGAGAAAATATTAAAATAAACCAACTAACTAACATAGAAGTTATCGAAGCGGTTGCGGGTAATTATACAGGCGAAACTTTTTTTGCTCTCCATGCAGGAGCTACTGGTGGTTCCATAGCTGAAAAGGGGCAACCAGTACGTTCGGTTATGCTTAAAGAATATGGTGATTTTGACCTGGTCAAAATTTGTGCGCACGGTGCTGAGCTAAAAGTCCTTGAAGGTAGCCCGTATATCAAAAATTTGATACTCAAAGTATATCCTGAATTTCAAACTAAAGAGGATGAAAAAAAGCTTTGGAAAATATTGGAAGGTAAAGATGTGATCCCAATTGATAAGCCTGAGTATAGAACTATTTATTATGTACGCTAACCTATGAAAATTCTTTACATTGGCGGCGGTTTCGTTGGTGCCTGTTCTGCAGCTGTTTCTGCTGACTCTGGCCATACGGTGCTTGTATACGATATTGACCAGGCTAAAATTGATAAATTATCAAGCAACGACCCCAAGATCGTTCAGTCAGCCCTTCATGAACAGGGTTTGCCCGAACTCTTGATCCGTAATCGCGAACGTATTACCTTTACAACCAGTGTGGGCCAGTTGACCAGTTTTATTGCAACAGTTGATGTGGTTTTTATGTGTTTGCCAACACCTGAAAAAGAAGGTGCGGCCGGTGAATCAGATTTGTCGTATTACGAAAATGCGGTTACAATGATCGGACCATTGCTTGCCCTGCGTGACAATGGAACCCAAAAGCGTCGCCTGGTTGTCGTTAATAAAAGTACTGTGCCAATCAGGATGATTGATTATACGAATGACTTGTTCACTAAACAGGGTGTTTCTAATTTTGGGATTGTTGCTAATCCAGAATTTTTGGTAGAAGGGCGGGCTATCCAAGACTCCGTTCATCCTGATCGAGTAGTTGTTGGTGCACACACCGAAGAAGATTTTCAAATTATGCGCGAGGTGTACCGTCGTTTTTATGAAGCAACCGGAATTACGTATATTGAAGTCAATCCCTACGAGGCAGCGTGTTCTAAATTGCTTGCCAACTATATTTTGTTTAATAAAGTTGTTACCACCTACGATGTCATTGGTCGAACCTGTGAGTATTTTCCTAACGTAGCGTATGAACAAGTGCGCAAAATAATCGTTGCGGATCCGCGTATAGGCAAATGGGGTCTCTATGACAGTTTATATTGCGGTGGCAGTTGCTTTATCAAAGACGCTGGCTCACTGGCGCACCAGCTGGAACAGGCGGGTACGCACGCGACCATGGTCCGTTCGACACTAGAAGCAAATATCTTTCAACGCGACCACTTCTTTGGGCGTGCAGAAACCGAAGCCCATTTTGATTGGGTTGGGAAGAAAGTCGCACTTCTTGGCGTTGCCTTTAAATATGATACGAATGATATCCGAAATTCTGGTGCAATCGGCATTATTCAGCAGCTGCTGGGGGCAGGGGTGAGTGAAATTAAGATCTATGATCCAGCTGCCATGGAAGAATGTAAAAAATATTTCCGTCCTGACCGTAATGAGCTCTACGGCCGTTTAACCTATTGCAGCTCAGAACAAGACGCAATCACCGGTACAGAGGCTGCTATAATTTGTACAGATTGGATACAGTTCAAAGCTGTGGGAAACATCCTTTTGGAGACCGCGTCAGCACCCTATCTGATTATGGATGGACGTCGGATGCTCATTAGCCAGGCTGCTGACCTGATTAAAAAAGGCTTTGATCTTATCATGGTTGGTTCACCTTTTATGAAAGGGGAGTTATAATTTTGACGTTAAATTTTTTATATGGCCAAGTACTTAGTAACCGGAGGGGCTGGTTTTATCGGTACAAATTTAGTTAAAGGGCTCTTGGCTGAAGGGCACGAAGTGGTCGTCTTTGATAATTATGCGGGTGGGAAAAATGAAGCTCGCCTACAGAAGACTGCCAACTATGTTGAAGGAGATATTCGGGATCTGGCCGTTCTTCAAGAAGCCTGCCAGGGTATAGAAGGCATTTTTCACCTGGCTGCTTTACCACGCGTCCTTTTTTCAGTTGAAAATCCGATCGAAACGCACGATGTTAATGTAAACGGGACGCTCAATGTACTTATTGCCGCCCGTAATGCGGGGGTAAAACGCGTTGTTTTTGCTACTTCGTCTGCTGCTTACGGCATCCAACCCCCAGGACCATTTAAAGAAGACGGGGTTTTTAAAAAACCATTGAGTCCCTATGCCCTGCATAAATTAATTGGTGAAGAATACTGTCGGCTTTTCTCAGAATTGTATGGTCTTGAAACAGTTGCGTTGTGTTATTTTAATGTCTATGGCCCTTATTTCGACCCAGAAGGTGCCTACGCACTCGTGATCGGACGTTTTCTCAAACTTCGCTCAGAAGGTAAACCGCTTACCGTTCGAGGGGATGGTACTATGGAGCGTGATTATACGCATGTCAAAGATGTGGTCGCTGCAAATATACTAGCTATGACTAAAGAAACTGTCGGGAAAGGGGAAGTGATAAATATTGGCAATGGTGATCCGCACACTGTAAACGAGCTTGCCGAACTGATTGGTGGGGAAGTCGTTTTTACTCCAGCCCTTGCTGGTGAAATGCCCTACACGCACGCCGATAATAGCAAGGCAAAGCGTTTACTTGGCTGGGAACCTACAGTATTTTTTAGAGACGGGGTTACTGAGTTAAAAAAACAACTAGAGCTTTAGCTTGCTTTTCATTTTAAAACAAAAAAACAGGCTTAGATAAGCCTGTTTTTAAAAAGTATTATTTACTTACTACGCTGACAAACTTGCTCAGCTTGAGGCTGCCATCAAAACGGCGGCGTTTTCGGGAAGAAAAGGCAACGGTGCCTGGTGCGGTAGCAAACAAGGTATCATCGCTTCCTTTTTTAACATTTTTACCAGGATGGATGCGGGTACCGCGTTGGCGGACAATGATCATGCCGGTTTTGGCGGCTTGACCTTGGTGGAGCTTGACTCCGAGGCGCTGTGACCGCGAATCGCGTCCCAGGTCTGTAGAACCACCAGCTTTCTTATGTGACATAGAAGTAGTACAAAGCTAAAAGTGAGTAAGTAGAGTATACCTGAAGCAGGGTATTATTGTCAAGATAGTGCTAATTTGGTATGCTACCCCCTACAAAATAACTTGAAACTATTGCTTTAAAATTAGAAAAAAGCTCTTAAATTAGAGATTTTTTAGTATGTTGTACGCCCTTAAGGTCTATTTTAAGGATATCTTTATCTGGCTGCCGCTAGGCCTGCTAGTACTTATGTTTGGATTTTTGTGGTGGTACGTTGTTTCCCGTATATCACCAACGGATAACCAGATCTTTTTGCATTACAACATTATCTTTGGTATTGACCTCGCGGGTAGTTGGAAGAAGATGTACTATTTGCCGGGAATTGCGACTGCTATTGTAATTGTAAATTATACTGTTTCCTTTTTTTTGTACCGCAGCGACAAAGTCCTGGCCCACATCGTTTCTGTGCTTACCCTGCCAATCCAGATATTTATCGCTTATGCTATCGTGTTAATCGTAGGTTTGAATATTTAGTGTGAATAGTGCTACGTATGGTTCGAAACTCCTTTACTCCGCAGACGGCGCATGCTGGGCGGGCTGATTATCGGCTCCTCCTGTTTCTTGGTATTTTAATCGTTTGTGGATTGATCGCGCTTACCTCTGCCAGTGCTCCGTTAGGCTATCTTAAATACCAAGATAGTTATTTCTTTGTAAAACGGCAAATCATCATGGGTCTGTTACCAGGCACCATCCTCTTTTTATTTTTTTCAAAAATTAATTATCGCACCTCAATTAAATGGGCGTGGGGAGTGTACGGATTATCGCTTTTTCTCTTATGTCTCAGGTTTGTTCCAGGTATTGGGGTGGTAATCAATGGTTCGCGCAACTGGTTGCGTATTGCCGGTTTTAGTTTCCAGCCCTCGGAATTAGTAAAATTAGGTGTTATTCTTATTCTGGCCTATTTACTTGCTGATCGCCGTCGAGATTGGAACGATTGGCAGAATACGCTAGTTCCAGTTCTTTTGGCGCTGAGCCCAGCCATACTCTTAACTGGTGATGTAGGTACGCTGTCTATTATCGGCATGATTATTTTTGTTATCCTTTATTTGCTGCAAGTTCCCTTTAAATACTTGTCAGTTTTAGGGGGCGCGGGGATAGCTTGTTTCATTCTGCTGGTACTGGCGGCTCCATACCGCATTCAACGTTTAACGACCTTTTTGCATCCTGAACTTGACCCTCAAGGTGTCGGTTATCAAATTAACCAAGCTTTTTTGGCGATTGGTTCTGGCGGACTTTGGGGGGTGGGTTTAGGTCAGTCGCGCCAGAAGTTTCAGTATTTACCCGAAGTAAACACGGATTCAGTGTTTGCGATTGTAGGTGAGGAAACTGGTTTTATTATTTCTGCAGCACTCGTCGTGCTTATTTTACTTATCGGGTGGCGGGGCTTGAAGATTGCCGCTGGCTCCCCGGATGAAACTGGGCGGGTAGTTGTAGTAGGTGTTATGGTCTGGTTTATGTGGCAGTCTTTTTTAAATATTGGAGCAATGGTTGGTGCGCTGCCGCTTACTGGTGTGCCGCTTCCGTTTATAAGCCAGGGTGGATCGTCACTTATGACCCTTATGGCTGCCATGGGCGTTGTAACAAATATTAGTAAAAACAGTTCGGTTACAAAAAAATATAATGTATAGCCTATGCATATCCTTGTTACTGGTGGAGCCGGATTTATAGGGTCAAACTTTATTCGGTACTGGTTACTTAATCACCCGGCAGATACAATTACCAATCTCGATGCCCTTACCTATGCTGGTCATTTGGAAAATCTGTCTGATGTACAGGCTAACCCGCGGTATCGTTTTGTTAAGGGTGATATAACTGATGTTGCGTTGGTAAACGAGCTTATGGCGACCGTCACTACGGTTGTTCATTTTGCAGCTGAAAGCCACGTTGACCGTTCAATTATTAACCCGCAGATTTTTGTAACCACTAATGTGCTGGGCACAAGCGTGCTCTTACAAGCGGCTCTCAAACATAAGATCCAGCGCTTCCATCACGTTTCCACCGATGAAGTGTTTGGTCATTTGCTTCCCGGCGACCCGCCCTTTACTGAAATGACCCCGTATCATCCGCGTACGCCTTACGCTGCATCTAAAGCAGGTTCCGACCTCTTGGTTAAAAGTTATTTTTCTACCTACGCCCTTCCGGTTACTATAACGAACTGTGCCAATAATTTTGGTCCTTGGTGTGACCCAGAAAAATTAATTCCTCGCTTTATTACTAATCTTATTGACGGTCAAAAAGTGCCGCTGATGGGCAAAGGGGAAAATATTCGTTCATGGTTGTATGTCAAAGATCATTGCCGAGCAATCGAAACGGTGCTTGAAAAAGGGGTTGTAGGGGAGACTTATTGCGTTGGAGGAAATGAGGAGACTAACCTTGAGGTAACCAAAAAAATCTTGGTATTACTTGGCAAAGATGAGCGTATGATTGAGTATGTACCCGACCGTCTTGGTCATGATTTCCGCTACGCACTTGATAGTGGTAAGGTAGCAAAACTAGGATGGAAACCGGAAGCCGACTTTGACGAATGGCTCACGACGACCGTCGAATGGTATAAAAATAATGAAGCCTGGTGGCGGCCTCTGAAGGAGGGTCGTCCGGTAGTTGATCGCGCTGCCCAAGAAAGTTTTAGGTCTTAAAAATTTCTGTTATGAAAATTTTAATTATTGGCGGAAAAGGATACTTAGGTCGTCGGTGTGCTGAAGTGTGGGGAGACGAAGCGGTTGTTGCAGAGGATCGTATTACGACGGTCGAGGATGTCCTCCATCTTTTGGACAAACATCTTCCTCAGGTAGTCCTTAATGCCGCAGGAGTGGTTGGTAAACCCAATGTCGACTGGTGTGAAGATCATCAGCTTGAAACTATCGAAGGCAATACGCTTTTACCCATCATTATTGCCAAGGCTTGCCAGGAGCGCTCGGTGTATTTATTACACATGGGAACGGGCTGTATATATTATGGTTACGCTCCCGATCCAAAGGGTTGGAAAGAAAGCGATCCGGCAAATCCCTCGGCAATGTATACTCGCGCAAAATACGCTGCTGACTTGGTGCTCTCGACACTTCCAAATGTTGGTGTTGCCCGTATTCGCATGCCTATTGATTGTATACCGGCACCTCAAAATTTAATTGACAAATTAGCGCGCTATCCAAAAGTCGCCGATGTGTTTAATAGTGCTACGGTAGTTGAAGATATGATCGCTGTTTTCTATAAACTTTTGCAGGCGCGCGCCTCCGGTATTTTTCATGTTACTAATCCAGGCAGCATCAGTCATCGTGAAATTCTTGAGCTGTACCGAGAGCTCGTCAACCCTGGGCATACAAATGAATGGCTAACTGCCGAAGAATTAGTTTCAACAGGGTTGGCCCAAAAAAAGCGCTCCAATACCATCCTGCAGTCGGAAAATTTGAGTACTTTTGGGATTTCCATGCGGCCAATCCATGAAGCGGTGCGGGATGCAATGGTGCAATATGCTGCGTATAAAGAGTAACAAGTCTGGTACATATTACCCCTAAAATTTTCTTATGAATGAGGCAATTCTTGACTCACTTGAAAAAATTAAAAAATTAGATTCCCAAAACATGCTTGGGAGCTTAGAGTTGTTGGGTAAGCAGGTGGAACAAATTACTTCCGGCCACCGTTTTGTTCTTCCGAAGGCTTATTCCGGCGTTAAGAATGTGGTTGTGCTGGGAATGGGTGGATCAACTTTGGGTTCCCATGTCATAAAAGCACTGTATGCTAATTCTTTAGCGGTGCCTGTTGATATTGTTAATGGTTATCACGTCCCTGCTTCTGTAACGACGAGTACGCTAGTTATTGTTTCGAGTTATTCGGGAACTACCGAAGAACCCATTGCAGCTAGCAAGGATGCTTTGGCCAAAAAGGCCAAAATCGTAACTATTTCTTCGGGTGGTCTGCTTAAAGTTTGGGCTGAAAAAAATAAAATTCCAGCCTTACTTTTTTCAACCGAAAATAATCCCTGTGCTTCGCCCCGCATGGGGCTTGGGTATTCGATTGTAGGTCAGCTACTTATTTTTGCAGCAGCCCGTCTAATTACGTTTGGTGATAAAGAGCTGAAAATAATTTCTAGTACAATTACTAAGTATCAAGCCTTGTTTGGAGTCGCTACCCCTGTTCAAAATAATTATGCTAAGGGGCTGGCGCTTGCTACGGTTGGTAAAACAATTTGGTATGCAGCGAGCGATCATTTGGCGGGTAACGTGCATATTGGTGCAAATCAAATGAATGAAAATGCCAAAAGGTTTGGTGGGTATTTTGTGGTGCCGGAATTAAATCATCACTTAATGGAAGGTTTGTTGTATCCAAAAACTAATCCACAAAACCTTCTTTTTATTTTTATTGAATCTAAGCTTTACGACAAGCGCGTTCAAAAACGTTATGAAGTGGGCAAGCAAATTTTGGCTCAGCGTAAAATTGCGTGTTTTGACTATCTCGCTCAGGAAAAAAATGCCTTAGCTCAAGTTTTTGAAGTACTCTTATTAACAAGCTTTGCCAGTTACTATTCTGCGCTTCTGGAGGGGGTTGACCCTACGGCTATACCGGTTGTTGATTTTTTCAAGGCAGAACTCAAAAAATAAGTATGGATGTCTCGGTTATTACCGTTACCTGGAATTCAGCTCAGCACATAGCTCAGCAAATTGATTCCGTAAAGCGAGCCTTTGTTGGTAGGAAGTATCAGCATATTATTATTGATAATAATTCAACCGATGCTACGGCAAAAATTATTGCTACTCAATTTCCAGAAGTTACGTTAGTAAAAAATAATGTAAATGTTGGCTTTGCTGCCGCTAATAACCAGGCACTACGCCTGGCTACCGGGAAGTATTTTTTGTTTCTTAATCCAGACATGGTAGTGAGTGCAGAAAGTCTGGTAGCAATGGAGAAATATTTGGACAGCAATAATCGCGTAGCAATTGCTGGTTGCCGATTGGTTAATGAACGGGGCGAAAACAGGTTGTCGCTCAGGCCAACTTTTTTCCCGACGTTTAGCCAGCTTTTGGCACTAATCTTTAAGCTACCCGTTTTTTATCCCAAGCTGTCCAGTCGTTGGTGTTACCCGGTAAATATGCAAAGTGAGCCGGTTCAGGTTGATGCTGTGCGAGGATCATGTCTTATGATGCGTCGCGTGCTGTTTGAGCAGCTAGGCTTTGCTTTTGATCCCCAATTCTTTATTTGGTTTGAAGATGTCGACATTTGCCGCGAGGCAAAGCGGTTAGGGTGGCAAGTTGTCTATCTGCCTTATGTACAAGCCATTGATTTTATGGGTCAGTCGTTTAAACAAATTGATCACGTCAAACGCCAACAGCAATTTCTAAAAAGTGCCGTATTGTATTTTAAAAAATGGCATAGCCCCTATCAGGCAAAAATACTTTTGCTCCTGAGCCCGCTTAGTGTTTTTGTCGTTTGGGTATATGCAGTCTTGCAGGGTAATAAAATTTTTAAATTTCGGGACGCAATAGAACGGTAAAGTATGGCAACATGTACTGTACAATTAGTTACCTGGAACGGCGCAAAGTACCTGCCGTTTCTTTTTAAGTCCCTTAAGCAGCAAACATACGCTGACTGGGATATTATTATAACTGATAATGCCTCCACCGATGATACTGTCATGATTTTGGAAAAAGAGCTCAAAACCCTAAAACAATCATCTCGTCTCATTAAAAATAGTACGAACACTGGTTTCGCGAAAGCACACAACCAAGCTTTTAACGAAAGTACTAGTGAGTATGTTGCACTGCTCAATCAGGATATGTATTTGGATTCTGATTGTTTTAAAAAATTAATTGAAGCCCTGGGACAGCGACCTGCTGCAGCCGGGGTTACGCCGCGTTTGATGAGTTGGAATTTCAATCGGTCAATAAGTGGAAAGCTGGAAGATGGTTTTACGAATATTATTGATTCACTCGGCTTACAAGTGCTTAGAAATCGTCGGGTAATCGAACGTCGGGCAGGGGAAAGTTGGCAAGTTGGGAGTAACAAGGGAGTTGAAGAGGTGTTTGGTGTTTCTGGCGCCTTACCTGTGTTTAGGAGAAGTAGTGTTGAGGCGGTTTTATTACCAGCCAACAGAGTATTTGATAGCCTTTATGTTGCGTACAAAGAAGATGTTGATTTGGCTTTCCGTTTGCGTGCGAGCGGGTTCTGCTCCTATGTAGTTCCCTCGGCTCTGGCCTATCACGACCGCACGGCAAAGCATGCTGCTAAATTAGATGATCTTGCCGCCGCGATCGGTAAGCGGACACAGTCAGACTATGTTGCGTACCATAGCTATAAAAACCACTTGGCGACTCTCTATAAAAACGAGTATTGGCAGAACCTTATCCTTGATTTTCCGTGGGTTCTGTGGTATGAAACAAAGAAGTTCGTCTATTTTTTATTGTTTAAACCTGGTATTCTCAAAGCCTGGCTTGAGCTTTTTGGTAACCGTCGGACGTTCTCCAAAGCGCGCCAGGCAATTACAAAGTCAAGAAAGGCTTCGGCATCTCAATTAAGGAAATGGTTTGTATGAACACTGTCTTTGAACATCGCGCACTTGACTTAACAGCTGAAAAACTACTTGTGTATACTGCTTTGTCAAAGCATTTATTTTATTTTCGTCAGCATATTCAAAAGTTTGTTCTCGAAAAAGGTCGTGTTCCGCTTAATCCATTTATGACTTTTGATTATTTTTTGCTTGACACACTTGATCGGGATGTTATTCGGGAAGCGAACAATAACTTAGTGCGCCACGCTGATGAAATCTGGGTCTTTGGCTCAGTCAGCAATGGGGTTTTGGCTGAAGTGCGTCAAGCTCGGATTCAGGGCAAGCGGGTGTGTTATTTTGCTGTCAGAAATTCACGAGAAATTGAGGAAATCCCTGTCGAAAAAGTAGAAATGGAAAATGAAGTTGAAGCATTCCGTAGTGAATTATGAAAGATTTAAATATTGTATTTCTCAACTACTATTGCAAGGACGATATCTTGCGCGCTATTGACTCGGTCATGAAGGACATTAGAGGGTCAAGTTTTGATATTCATGTTACGGTGGTTGATAATTCCAATAACGAAGATGGTATTGGTAAAGATTTGTACCAAAAATTCCCAAGCGTCAAATACCTTAATTTGAAAGATAATATTGGTTTTGGCAAAGGTAATGCTGTTGGTTTCAAGGCTATGCCAGCCCGCTATTACTTTGCGCTTAATCGCGACACAATCATTCCTGAAAATAATAACACCATTAACCGACTAATCACTTTTATGGATGAGCATCCGAAGATTGGTTGTGTGGGTCCTAAGCTTGTTGGTATGGATGGTGCTACCCAGCATGCCTGTTTCCGTTTTGACCTGCGTTCAATCTTGATTAAGCCTTTTAAACAGATTAACTGGGATAAAAAATATGCTTGGGTTAAAAAGTATACCGACCGTTTATTGATGGCTGATTTTGATCGCAATGAAACCAGGCCCGTTGATTGGGTGCTAGGCGCCGCCATGGTAGTTCGCCACGAAGTGGCTATGGATGTTGGCTGGTTTGATGACCGTTATTTTATTTATATGGAAGATTGTGACTGGTGTCGTTCGATGTGGGAAAAGGGGTGGCCAGTCTATTTTGTCCACGATATCGTCATTAAACACCGTCACGAGCGGGAGTCAGCTCGAATTCCCGGTGTTTGGAAAGCACTTTTTAAAAATCGTTTAGCCCGCCAACACCTTCTTAGTTGGCTAAAATATATGTGGAAATGGCGTGGTACCCACAAATACTATGGACCGGTTTCCTAAAGTCGGCATCGTCTACTTGTCGTACCATTCTGAACCTTACTTGGCTCGGGTTATTGAGGCGTTGCGCATAACAACATATCCCAAAGATAAGCTCTTTTTGATCGTCGTTGATAACCCCCATCCTGATTTCGGTTCCAGCAAGCAGTTCCTCGAAGAAAATCTCCTACCCTTGTCAGGAAAAAATTTTCCGACCGTAGAAATTATGGCTCAGGTAAAAAATATGGGTTTTGCCAGAGGCAATAATATTGGTATGGAGCGTGCCATTGAAGCTGATTGTGCGTATATTTTTTTACACAACCAAGATGGCTTTGGTGCAGAAACCATGTTGGAAAAAATGGTAGCAGCACTCGAAGCCGACGAGCGGGTTGGCGCGGCCCAAGCCTTAGTCACGCTGTACCCCGAAACTCATTTGATAAATAGCGCTGGTAACCAATATCATTTCTTGGGTTTTGGTTATTGTAACAAATTCCGTAAGCCCGTCGCCGAAGCCCAAAAAACTGAGGAGATTGGTTATGCGAGTGGTGCAGCACTACTTCTGCGCTCCGATCTTATTAAAACGTATGGAGGCCTTGATGAGGATTTGTATTTATATCACGAGGATCTTGAATATTCTCTTCGCCTTAAATCGGTCGGTTATAAAGTTGCCCTCATTGCTAATGCTATTTTTTATCATGAGTACTCCTTTGAGCGTAACCTTCAAAAAATGTACCTCATGGAACGAAACCGTCTGGCGGTGTTGTTGATGTATTATCGCTTACCGACGCTTTTTTTACTCTTTCCAATTGCGTTCATCCTCGAATTAGGGCTCTTGGTTTTTGCAGCAAAAAAGGGTTGGCTAAAGGAAAAATTACGGGTATACTGGTATTGGTTAAAGCCAACTTCGTGGAAGCTGTGGTTTGGTAAGCGCCAAGTCGTTCAGCGCGTCCGCAAGGTGAGTGACCGTCAGTTGCTTGATCGAGCCGTTGGAGTAGTAGTTTTTGATGATCCTGCCGTCCAGAGTATTTTGGTGCAGCGGATTGGAAATCCAATCTTGGCTGCTTATTGGAAAATAGTAAAAAAGATTTTAGTTTGGTAATTATGTCTAAAATTAAAAAAGCAATTTTAACCGGTGGGGGACGAGCAACGCGTCTTAGACCGATTACGACCACTATCAATAAGCACCTTATCCCACTGGCTAATAAGCCAATGATTTTTCATGCTATTGAAAAAGCAGTTGAAGCTGGAATTGAAGAGATTTATATCAATACCAACCCCGGTGAAACCCAAATTCCTGATGCTGTCGGTGATGGCAGCCGGTGGGGGATTAAGGTGGTCTGTTTTGAGCAGGAAGGCGGCCCACAGGGTATTGCTCACGTTGTGAAATGTGCGGAGAAATTTATCGGGAACGACCCCTTCATGTTCTACTTGTCAGACAATATTGTGCTTGGAAGTCTCGTGCCGTTGTTTGAGGTGTTCGAACGGGAAAGTTTGGACTGCATGTTGGCTCTTTCTAAAGTCCCCGATCCAGAACGTTTTGGCGTGCCCGAGTTTGATGCTAGTGGTAAGCTGATTGATATCATTGAAAAACCAAAAAACCCTCCAAGTGATTTTGCTGTGACGGGTATTTATTTGTATGCCAGTAATTTTTTTAAGGCTTTTGATCATATTGAAAAATCGCCTCGTGGAGAGTATGAGATTTCGAGTATTCATTCGTATTTTTTAAAGAATGGTTATAAAGTCGGCTATCGAGAAATTACCGGCTGGTGGAAAGATACCGGCAAGCCCAACGACCTTATTGCAGCTAATCAACTTTTGTTTGGCGAGCTTCCTGCCAGCGTTTTCCGTCTGGAAGGTTCGTGTCTGGCCGACACGCGCCAGGAAGGAAAAGTTGCTGTTGGTAAAAATACCGTCATGGGTAAGAATGTTTCCTTGCGCGGTCCATTGATTATCGGTGAAGGTTGTTATTTGGAAAATTGTAGTATTGGTCCGTACACTACTATTGGGTCCAATACCACCGTTAAGAACACGGCTATTGATAACTCAATTGTATTTAATAATTGTCGGCTCGAAACAACCGAGGCGATTACTGAAAGCATTATTGGTAAGGATGCTGTGGTTCTGCCAAGATCCGAAAAAGGCCCGCATCGACTGATTATTGGTGATCAGACCTTGGTTGAGCTTTAGTTTGTGTTGTGGTCGGTTCTATCTATGTAAAACACCCTCGATAAAATCGAGAGTGTTTTATTTTGTGAACCAAGCTGTTTTCCTTTTTGAAAAGTCTACAGCTTAGTTCGGTATGATTTCAGGTGATGCGTCGGAGTACAAGACACCTGGGAAACCAGCTATATCCAAGCCAGTCCCAAAAGCGGTACCACCGACCCGTCTCTGTGCACCACGCAAGACAAGAAACATTTCGCTGCATATTGCCTTCGTATAGGCGTTGGGTCACGAGCCAATAAGGCTGGAGTTCGACAGGTAGCTCGTTAATCCAGTGTATAATGAACTCCTCGTCTTCTTTCCCAATCGCCCCGCCGTTTTCGCCGGCAGTGCGTTGCAGCATCTCGGTTCCAAGACAATTAGCTTCTCCTGGATTAAGAAAGCCCACTGCTTCGTAGATTCGGTTTTGGAGGCTGAAAGTGAACCGGGTATCTTTGTGGTCTAGCATGCTGACCTCCGCGTGGTGTGCTAGTTGGCCCAGATTCGGGGGTTGATAGTTCGGGTAGTATCCCGGTCTTAATCAAACAGCGGGTCTGGTTGGTTTTTATGCCACGATTCATTCAGTCGTAAGATAGCAATTTTGTTGGGGCAAGTCTCGGTTGCTAGGGATACTATGACTGAAGAAGAGTAAAGTCAAGTGTAAAAATGAAATTCCCGGCGCTAGTTAGCGCCGGGTTACTGGGTTTAGGTGAAAGCAGGATATTGTCTAGTGGGTGAGGGTCGGTTGCAGCGCCTTCTGGAGCTTGTCTGCAAGAACCAATCCTAGGCTGAGACGCACCAGCAAGCTCAGGGCGCTACTCGGAAGTATTTCGGTATCCTCTTCTCCTACACCTTCTCCAGGGATAATAAGGTGTTTCCCTTCCTGCCAGTCACTTCCCCACACACTTCTTCCCACCCTCTTTGGCAGAAGGGCAGTGATCTCGGGTCTCATCTCGGACAGGTCATGAAGCAGGACTTCCAAGTGTTGAGCGGTCATCAGCTTGATCCCGACAAGCTGTCTTAAGATGTTCTGCTTTACCACTGAGTGTTCGATATTTTCAGAGTTGGGCGGGGTGATGGTAAGGTTCTTGGAAAGCTGTTCCAGAACTTTCGCGGCGACGAGAGAGTAATCCCGCAGTTCAGCTTCAAAACCGCGCTCTTCTTGGCCGCCCTCATACAAGTTACGGTAGAGCGCGGCGAGGAACGTGCAGCTGACAGGGTGTTGTTCAGACATCTCCTGTAAACCAAGCAGCATCCCTTCCGTTGCCAGCCTATATGTCGTACTCACCCCCGAAGCGGCAGACAGTTGGCGTAGGATAAAAGCCAGATCGAGCATGCAGATTGGCTCTTGTCTTTCTGAACCGTTTCCATTGCGCCACTCAGAGATTTGACCAATTCGTTCACCTTCGTCACGCATCACGACCTCCTTGGGTTGAAAGCTCATCTTCAGCTTGAGCTGAATGGGGTACCTAGCTTTCTTGTACCCTACTCCTATACCTAATAAAATTGCAAGGTTTTAGTAAAAAATATATAAAACAGCAGATTATGCTGTTTTATATTTCCGTCGGCTTGGGTGGACTATGTTAGAGCCTTTTTTTTAAAAAAAATTAAAACAACAGTTTTAAGTTTAAGACTGTTGTTTTTAGTGACCAGCGGCGCGAAATGTTCTGCGCGCCCTGGTCGGTGGAGAAGTTTTAGGTCTCAGTTCAAGGCTTTTTACGAGCGACGGCGCAGTACGCGTATGTTGCGTCCCCGGTAGATGATGGTGCTGTCAAGCCTGCACCAAAAGCACGTCCACTGCCTACACCCTTTATCCCACTCGATCGAAGTGATGCTGCCGTGGGCATCATCCGCACTCGTGTCATCCGTGAAAATGATTTTGATTTTTCCAAGGAGACTCGGGATTTCTTGTTGGTGATCGAGCAGGTGCATGCGCTCCTCGCGTCCCAAGTGGGCATCCAACTCCTGCGCTAGGCAGACCAGCTCGTGTCCGCTACCGATATTGCCTTCAACGCTGAGGATGTCGTAGGTGCGACCCCCGACCACCATGGTTGTCGGGATAAGCAATTCGTCGCAGAGCGCCTTGACCTTTCCAGTGTTCGCCGAGTCGATCAGTTCGTGCCACCGAGCTGGACCAAGTTGCTCTTCGAGGTGCGCTAGTGCGCGCAGAGTACTCATTGCTGTCCTATTTTCTGCCCTTTTGGTAAAGGGCTCGCTCCTTGCCACCCCGGCAAAGAGGAAGTGCTGAATTTTCAGCCTTCAACTCAATCTATTTTGCTAAATATACTGAAATTAAAGCTGGAAATCTTCTTACAAAGAACAAATACTTATACCACCATACAGTAATTTTGTCAATAGAAATAATTAGCTAAATAAGACGGTTTAAAAACAAAAAACAACGGAATTCCGTTGTTTATATATGTGTCGACCAGATTACGTATTTTCCGAACTAGAGAGTCTCATTTCAAGGTTTCTTTAAGTCAGACTGTTCTGATGAAGTGCCTGGACAGGGCGGAAGAAGAATCCCATCATTGAGGGTATAGCCTTCCTCGAGAAGCCTTTTTAAGATTGTCTTAGTGGCACCAAAAAGATTATGCCAGTTTTTTATCGCCTCCTCGCTAAGAGGCTGATTTGTCTTTTTAATCATGTTGTTGGGGGTAGATAAACTGAGCCGCTAATAGGAAAAATATTCTTATCTGGTATCATGGACCATTTCCTTTTATCAGCGATGGCTCGTAGGGCCGAAAGCACATTAGGGAGTGTTTTTTCAAACTCATCATAGAGGACGGCCGGGTCCTTCTTAATATTTACAGGCTGGCTGTCACCAGGGTCTCTGAAATAGTAATCATCTGAAGTCTGATCCAGGCGCATTAGTGGCTGGTGGGCAAACTTGTTTCTTATGCTGTTAACCTTATCTAAATCGTTAATAAATGGTTTGATTTCATCATTAAATATAAGCAAGACAGTATTTTTCTTGAAAGCAAAGCCTATTGAAGGATCGCCTAAAAAATTGAGGGTAAAAGATGGGTCAAACCTCCCCAGATAATGAAAGGAGATTAGCCCTGCGATCAGGTGTTCGACGGCGATGAATTGTTCCAACACCTGGCCTCTACGAGTTATTAACAAGTCGTGTTTCATAATATTCACTTAAGGTATCATATTTTCCCCAGAACTGATAGGTTCGAGTCCTATATGGTATGCTGGTCAGACTCGAACCAAAAATTGGAGCTAACTCTACGCAAAATAAATCAAAACGGATCAGCTCGGTAAACGCTCTCGAACCGGTTTTTGAGATCGAAGAAAGGAAGGACTAAAAAACACCACAACGATGCGGTGTTTTCAGCTCAATAATTGAGGAGTAATTTTCCGTAAATGTGTCGGGCTAGTGGGACTTGAACCCACGGCCTCATGCACCCCATGCATGCGCGCTACCAACTGCGCTATAGCCCGTTTGAGTGAAGAAAAGCGAAATCGCAATCTCGATTTTTCCGAGCGAGAACGGGCTCTACGGATGTATAGCCCGAATTAGCGAGACAATAAAGAAAGGCTTTTCTTTAGTACTGAGCATTGGGGGTATGCGTACTATATTGCCCACCTATTTGTGAGTCCAGTCTAACATAGCAAATCCTCCTTTTCAAGAGCAAAAAAGCATGTTAAACTAAAGGCATATTCTTTATTTTTGCCCTATGTTGGCTATTAAAAACTTCTTCAAGGAGGCCATCAAGCAAGATGCTTCAGACCTGCACCTGGTTGCCAGTGAAAAACCAATGGTCAGGGTAGAGGGTGAATTGCGTGAAATTGAAGGGGAGCCACTTCCTGTAAAAGAGCTTGAAACTGCTATTTTTGGTTTACTCACGAAAGAACAAAAAGATAAGTATCTGGCACACAAGGAACTTGATTTTGGGTACGAAATTGACGGTACTCGCTTCCGTATCAACTTACACAGTCAAGAAGAAAAAATTGGCTTGGCTGCCCGTCTCATACCCGCTTCTATTCCCACAACCGAAGATCTTAATTTTGAACAAGCCCTTAAAGAAGTCCCGACCATGCTTGACGGTTTAGTTTTGGTAACTGGTCCAACAGGTTCTGGAAAATCGACCACCATTGCTTCGTTGGTCGAGGAGATCAATAAAACCCGCAAAGCGCATATTATTACTATCGAGGATCCTATTGAGTTTGTTTTTGAAAATAAAGAAAGCCTTATTGAGCAGCGTGAAGTGGGTACCGATACGGAATCTTTTGCTGCGGCGCTCAAGTATGTCCTCCGTCAAGACCCAAATATTATTGTGGTTGGGGAAATGCGTGACCCAGAAACAATCTCTACTGTACTGACGGCTGCTGAAACAGGGCACCTTGTCTTTTCTACCTTGCATACCTCGAGCGCAGCCGAAGCAATTGAGCGTATTGTGGATGTGTTTGAAGGAACCCGGCAAAAACAAGTGCTCATCCAGCTTTCGGCCGTACTACGCATGGTAGTCGCGCAGCAACTCGTTCCATCCAAAGATGGTGGCCGTGTCCCTGCTCGAGAAATTTTGGTTAATACGCCAGCGGTTGCAAACTTGGTTCGCGAGAACAATATTGCCCAGCTTAAATCCGTGATTCAAACCGGTAGTAAAGACAATATGATTTCTATGGAAAATTCATTAAAAGCCTTGGTAAAAGGAGGTTGGGTTGATGAGGTGGTGGCACAAAATAGGTCTGGGATAAATAAACGCATCTAAGTGATATGGAGTACGAAAAGATTTTTAAGAAAATTGCCTCTCTCTCAAAAAAAAATAAACTGCCGGTCTCTGTGGTCGGCGGTTTTGTTCGTGATTTATTTTTAACTGGAATTGAAAAAAAAGATTACGATTTCGTTGTGGAAGGCAGTGGAATTGCTTTTGCAAAACTTGTTGACGAGGCCTATAAAGAAAAGGGGAGTCTTGTTGAATTCCCTGATTTTGATACCGCCAGGTATATACTCGGCGAAGGCGATGAAGCCGTTGAGCTTGAATTTGCCGGAGCGCGTGCTGAAAAATATGATACAAATTCGCGTAAACCGCTTGTTTCCGAGACAACCCTGGTGCAAGATTTAGAACGTCGCGATTTTACCGTAAATGCCATGGCTATTCCCGTTGCGCTATGGGGTAAAAAGGCTTTGCCGACTGTTGACGAGCTTTTTGCGTCGGTCACTGATCCGTTTAATGGCAAAGCTGACCTCGCAGACAAAATTCTGCGCACACCGCTTGACTCGGATATTACCTTTAGCGAAGATCCGCTCCGCATGCTTCGCGCAATTCGTTTTGCTGCCCAGCTTAGGTTCTCTATTGAACCCAAAACACTTGAAGCAATTCATCGTAATCGTGAACGTATTACTATTGTTTCTGGGGAACGCATCCAGGAAGAGCTGCTCAAGCTTCTCAAAACTCCAGAGCCGTCTATCGGGCTTTTGCTTTTGTTTCAAACAAAATTAATGGATATTATTTTGCCAGAAATTTCGGCGCTTGACGGTGTTGAGGATGTTTATGGGCATAGTCACAAAAATAATCTTTATCACACTTTTAAGGTGGTTGATAATATTGCTTTGCGCTCAAACAATGTTTGGCTGCGTTTGGCAGGATTATTGCATGACGTTGGTAAGCCCGCGACCAAGCGTTTTATACCAAGGATTGGTTGGACATTCCATGCCCACGAACACGTTGGACGAAAAATGGTCTTTGCTCTTGCCAAGCGACTTCGTTTGTCCACCGAACATACTAAGTATCTCGCCAAACTTGTGCGCTGGCATATGCAGCCGATTGCTCTTATGGATGGAGGGGTAACGGACTCAGCTGTTCGTCGCCTTATTTTTAATGCTGGAGTCGAAATTAATGATCTGCTTATCCTCGGCAAAAGCGATATTACAACGGGTAATCCGCAGAAAAAAGTAAAGCGTCTCGCGAATTATGACGGTCTCGAACAGCGGGTGATTGAGGTTACGGAAAAAGACAAGATGTTGGCTTTTCAGTCCCCGGTTAGGGGTGAAGAAATCATGGAAGTGTGCAATCTTAAACCTGGGCCGACTGTCGGAAAGATTAAAACCGCTCTCGAAGAAGCTATTCTGGATGGTTTAGTGCCTAATGAGTACGAGCCGGTTAAAGAGTATTTTTTGAAGATTAAGGATGAGTATCTAAAAGATGTGGCCGCCTGGGAACGCGTGTAGGGGTTTATTTAAAAATTTGACACCGCTGTGTGGTAGGGTTACAGTACCTCAGTGGGTTGCCTCGTCAATCCTAGCTATTCTTAAAGATCTTCACTATGGACAACTGCAACCAGTTTAGCACCTTTAAAAAAGGTATGCTCCTCGGAGGACTTGTCGGTGGTACTATCGTCGGACTCCTCATGACTGAAAAGGGCAGGATGCTTCGCCGCAATCTTCAAAGTGACATACTTGAACTTTCTAAGCAAATTCAGATGCGTACTAAAGAGTTTGGTGATACCACCCAAGAAATGTATGAAGAGTTGGTTGATACTGCGGTTGAGGAGTATGTTAAGCGCAAAGATATGGCGCTGGAGATGAAAGATATTATTATTCGGGAGTTAAAGCGTAAATGGTGGGATTTCCAGGTCTACATGCTGTATGGCCAGGTAAAGCGAAAATTGGACAACGTTCTTGATGTCACGGAAAACAAGTTTAACGAATTTGCCGCCGAAGTGGTCGGGGAGTATGCAGAAAAAAAGAGCCTTGTAGGGTACTGGAAAAATAAATTACTTCGCGAAGTAAAAAAGAAATGGGATACCTACAAAGAAGAGTCTGAACATTTTGCTGAAGAGGGTGTAGCTAGTGAAGAGGGTAAAAATCTATAAATAAAACAAAACAACCCCCAGCTCATGTTAGGGGTTGTTTTTTGTTTCTGGCCTTACCAGTATGTCCGATACAATACACTGGTAAGGGGCCAGAAACTGGTTTGTGTGGTAGGGCGGGGCCTATGATCAGTTGATCGTCGGGTTTCGTGGCCAGCTCAAGCTTTCTCGCTTGAACCACTCGATGATGTCACTGATTCGCGAGGCGGCTTGGGAGCGGGCCTCGTCCGCACTCAGCGCATCATTGAGCTGGTAGCGTCCGAGTTTGATCTCATGTCCACAGATGATGCACCGGAGGTAGCCGCGAATATGCCAGAAGCCCGATGAGTTTGGCGCTTCTGATTCAGGCTTGATGAGTAGCGCAAAATAGTGGGCATGCTCCGGATCGCAGTAGGTTGGTTGCCCAACTCCCATCGGGGGTTGGCCCTCACCACCCTCACCAGACAAATCGCTCAGGATGAGGACCGGCTCATTTCCGGTTGCACAGTCGTTTGCGAATTTGCAGCGCAGGTGCTGCCGGCAGGCCTCTTGGTTTCCTGCCTCATCACAGAGCTTCTTTAAGGCGACAACCAGAGCCTCGTGCGCCTCTTCGCTCACGTTGTCTGCCGAGGTCACTCCGCGCGCTCCTAACCAGCCAACATGTGGTCGTTCAACGCCTTCGCCCTTGTCCACCACCTTTGAGCCGCCTGCAAGCCTGGATATGAAATCGGTGCAGCCCGTGCCTCCAAGACAGGTGGTAGCCAAGACGAGCAAGCCGACGGCTCGCAGGGCACTGTTTGTGAGCAGATTTTTCATCAGGACCCCTCCTTTACCGGACAACTACCATTTTTTAACGCAGTTGTCAATGGTAAAACAAAAAAGAACAGCCTTTTAACTAAAAAGCTGTTCGTTAGGGTGCTGGTCGATCGACGTGGCCGATCGATCAGCGGGTTCTAGATACGGTCTGTGGAACCGTGCAGCAGTAGGAGGGGGTGTCAAATCTCTGGTCGAGATCAGCAGGACGGTGCCCTTGCTTTAGCAGCTGCACTGCCCAGTTCATGTGCTGAGCTTGGCATGCGCCTGTATAGCTATAGGCAAAGCTTGCGGTCCAACGAATGTTTTCCGGCAAGTTAACTCTTTCGGAGTTCTGTCTTACCGTCCTAGCCTTAACCACCGCCCTGTTTCTGGTTTGAAGAACGGGTCGAAACCAGTAATAGGGACAAAAATTCATGCGCGGAAGGGCTGAAGAAGGAACTTCTCGGCATTCCCTGTTTAGCTCAGAGTAGTTTTTGTTGTAACAGGATAGGGTTCCGTGGTTGGACAAGCCAGAGGATGTGGGACTGGCTTCAGTTTTTTTCAGAAGCTTGATTTTTTTGGCTCTGACGGGTTCTTGGGCGATCCTGTCCTCAACAAGGGTTTCGAAGGGGATTGGGTAGAGTCGAGGTTCGTTCTTTTCACACGCTGTTCTGTACCTGTTCCAGGCTTCCAGGTACTTTTCGTCGTAATCCACGTTCTTTGGGGATGGGCTGGAAAAGTTAATCGCGGTGTAAGCGCTGAGCCCTACAAGGGTCAGCACCAGTAATTGACAAGCTTTGAATGCGCGCTTGCTCATCTGTTTGCCTTCCTTGTATGCGCTTATGTCTCAGCCGTTTAAACAAAAAGAACGACAGCTGACTATACATTTTTTAGTCGCTTTTGTCAAGGTTCGCTTCAAAAAGGTCAATTTTAAAAAAAAACGACCAGGTGGAGTACAAGCTGGTCGTTTAAAGTCGTTACTTAGGTCTTGATGATTTTTTTCTTAACAATGTGTTTGGTTTTCTTCTTCAGTTTTTTGCCGATTTTGGTATTCTTTTTAGCTTGGTTCATGCGAGCCTTAAGGGCACTGTTCATACAAACGAGATTTAGAAGTTTTTATAATGACTAAAGGATACCATGTTTTTTACTTCCTGGCAAGCAATTCCTTGGCTTTGTTCACAATAGCCGAACTTGAGATGCCTTCGTATTCCAACAATTCTTCAGGTTTGCCGCTTTTTGGTTGTTTAGTCACAGCCAGGCTGGTCACTGCTCCGGCTTGGTCGCCAAGTGCTGAGCGCACTGCTTCAGCTATGCCACCTTCAGCATAGTGGTCTTCAATGACGAGTAGATGGCCGGTCTCGGTAACGGCTTTATGGAGTGCTGCCGAATCAATTGGCTTGATGCTATAGAGGTCGATTACACGGACAGCGATCCCTGCTTTCATTAACTCGCCATGTGCAGCCAGTGCTTCGTGGACCGTAATTCCCGCTCCCACAAGCGTGATAGCGTCAGTAGAGCTGGCGCGTAGGGTTTTGCTGCCACCGACGGGGAAGGTTTCTGTTTGGGGGTAGAGTACGTGCGTATCTTTGCGCGTAGTCCGGACATACACCAAGCCATCGTGGTTGGCTGCAGTGACAATGCACTTTTCAGCAGCGACAGCGTCGCTAGGGTAAAGGACAGTGCTATTGTGCAGGGTCCTAAATAAAGCTATATCTTCGAGCGCCATCTGGGAAGCCCCGTCTTCACCGATCGAAACGCCGGCATGCGAACCTACAAACACCAGGTGGGCACCGGCATATTGGCTCATGCGGATCTGGTCAAAAGCCCGGCTAAAAAAAGCGGCAAAGGTTGAAACAAAAGGAAGTTTGCCTCGTTTAGCCAGGCCAAGTGCTGTGCCCACCATATTTTGTTCTGCAATATACATTTCAAAAAATCGTTCGGGAGCAACTTTTTTCATGGTCTCAGCATAGGTAGAGTTGCTGGTTTCAGCATCGAGTACAACTATATTTTGCATAAGGGGCGCGAGATTCAGAAGAGTATTCCCATATGCTTTGCGAGTTGAAACGGCTTTTCCGTTAGTATAGTCGGTTACTGGAATATTTTTTTCAAGAGTAGGAGCGCTTGAGACACTGATGTTTTCAGGCATTGCTACTTTACCGCGAATATGTAAGTTGACTTCGCCTAACTCCGGTAAAGCTTTTGCAAGCTCTTCTTTCGAAAGCGCCTTGCCATGCCAACCATCTGTATCTTCCAAAAATGAAACACCTTTGCCTTTAGTTGTCTTGGCAATTATACAAAATGGTTTGGCACTCTTAAGCGCGGCTGAAAAAGCATCTTTAATTTCTGCCAAGGAATGCCCGTCAATTACAACTGCCTCCCAACCAAAGGCTGTCACTTTTTTGTAGTAGCTTTCAGTGTCATACCCGAGCATGGTTTCGCCGCGCTGTCCTAGGCGGTTCACATCAATAATAGCGACCAGGTTATTGGCTTTGTAAAATGCCGCTGACTCCAAAGCCTCCCACACAGAACCTTCCGCCATTTCACTGTCGCCCAAAAGTACGTAGGTGCGGTAGGAAGTCTTGTCTAAATATTTGGCATTAAGCGCCATACCCAAACCTACGGACAATCCTTGTCCAAGCGATCCGGTCGGCACTTCGGTATACGGGAACATAAGGGTAGGGTGCCCTTCCAGACGACTGCCAAAAGTGCGCAGGGTATCAAGTTCGCTGGCCTCAAAAGCCCCCGCTGCCGCGTAGAGCGAGTAAAATAGGGGAGAAGCATGGCCTTTAGAAAAAATAAGACGGTCATTGTTGGGATTCTGTGGGTTTTCAAGATCGGCTTTAAAGAATCCGCCAAACATAAGCATAGTCATAAGGTCGGTGGCTGAAAGTGACGATGTGGCGTGTCCTGAAGCGGCCTTCGTTGTCGAAGTGAGGATAAAATAGCGGATGAGGGTGGTTAGTTTTTGCAGTTTTTCATGCGAAGTCATAGTATTTTATTATTTTTTCTTTTTAGAGCTAGGCTTGCCAGGTTTGGTATGTACCGCATCATGTCCGCCGAACTGGTTGCGCAGGGTGGACAAAAGTTGTCCGGTAAACGAAGGTTTTTTTTGTGAAGCAACGCGGAATTTGAACGAGCCTTCGATAACCGGTGCTGGGATTTTTAATTTTTTGGCTGCCTGTACAGTCCACTCTCCTTCGCCGGTGTAGTTTACGGATCCGGAAATGCCTTTCAAATCCTGGCCGTACGCAGCAAAGCCAGAAGCGAGCCAGCCTACCAGACGAGATTCGATGACGCTCCCGTGATTGTAAATATCAGTAACTTTTTCTAAGTTCAATTTAAACGGAGATTTTTTCATAACCGCAAATCCTTCAGCAAGAGCTTGCATCATCCCGTACTCAATTCCATTGTGGACCATTTTTACAAAATGTCCTGCTCCGGAGCCGTCAAAAAATTGATAACTTTCCGGTGCGGCCAAGTCCGCAAAAAAATTTTCGATCTTTTCAAATATTTTCCGTTCACCGCCAATCATAAGGCAAGGCCCCGCGAGCGCTCCACCCGGCCCTCCACTTGTGCCACAATCCATAAAATGAATGCCAAATTTTTTAAGTTTTGCAGCGCGCTTGGCAGCATCGCCATAAAATGAATTACCCCCGTCAATAATAATGTCGCCCTTTTTAAGCAGCTGAACAATTCCGTCTTTACCAAAGAGCATGTCATCAACGGGTTTTCCCGCTGGCACCATAAGCCAAATGATTCGCGGGCCCTTTTGGCTCTGGACGAGCTCTGTTAGGGAATACACGCCTTTGATGCCCTCCTTTTCAATCTCTTGGGTCACTGCCGCGGTACGGTTAAAAGCGGTCACTTCCCAACCCTGAGCCGTCAAACGACGGGCAAGGTTCGCCCCCATTTTTCCAAGCCCAATAAGGCCGATTTTTTTAGGCATCCTGTCCTCTATAGCTCGTTCGAAAGAAAGAAGGTGTGAGACGGAGTTAGTGTCCGGGGTATACGTATCCAGTTTCGGTACTTGTTTAGCCCAAACATGACTTATTGAGTCGATAAAACGCCACATTTCACGCACTTCACGTGTATCATTAAACAAAGTTTGGTCACCGGTTATGCTGTCGAGTAATAATTTTTTGTATTCCTCAACGTATTGAGAGGTGGCGGCTTCCGTGCGTAACATGAAATCAATGGTACGTCCCTCAATTTTAAAATCAAGTCCCGGAACTTTTGACCAAAATTTAATAGTGATGCCTTCTACAGGATCAAGTCGAAAAATGATTTGATTTTTATTATGTTCACCAGGTGGGCAGAGGCAGGGAGACGCGTGTTTAAAGGTAACGATAATTTCTTTCTTTTTTTCGCCCATCCGTTTGCCACTTTCCATGATTATAGGTACGCCACGCCAGCGCGGAGCTGTCAGCTCTGTTTTTACTTTAAAATAGGTTTCAGTTGTTGAAGTAGGGGAAACGCCTTTGATCGCTCGGTATCCGTCGTATTGAGCGCGCAATGTGTTGGTCGCTACTTCCTTTTTAGTTAACTCTGGAAGCGTTTTTAAAATAGCCACCCGCTGATCACGGATCGCTGCTGCACTATAATTACGCGGTCTCTCCATGGTGGTCAATGCCAGCATTTGCATGATATGGTTTTGTCCCATATCCCGAAGTGCACCGACACCGTCATAAAATGGCCCGCGCAGCTCAACGCCCAATGTTTCCCACAGTTTGATTTCAATCTGTTCGATGAACTGATTATTCCAAATTTTTTCAAATAAATTATTGGAGAACCGGAACGTCAAAATATTTTGGAGCATTTCTTTGGCCAGATAGTGGTCAATGCGATAAATCTGCTCTTCTTTAAAGAGCTTGCCTAAAAGTTCATCAAGCTTTTCGGCAGTCGCCAGGTCTCGTCCAAAAGGCTTTTCGACCAACACTCGCGTCCAGCCTTCTTCTGGTGAGCAGGGCTTGGTAAGTTCGGAGGTGGTCAAATGGCCAACAATTGTTTTCAAAAAATCCGGGGGAACTGCCAAGTAAAAAAGTTTATTAGAGCACACTTTCCATTCGCCGTCAGTGTTGCCAAGTTTTTCAGCCAGCGATAGGTAGTCAGCCTCTTTTTCAAAATCCCCTTGATGAAAAACAAAACGGTCCAAAAATTTCTGCACTTCTTTGCCGTCAGTTGTGCTGTATCGCGCATCTTTTTCTAAAATTACTTTCAGATGGTCGCGAAAAGTGGCGTCGTTCAGCGGGCGGTGCGAGTAACCAATAACCTGGAAGAGAGTGGGCAGGTTTTTTTCGAGGTGTAAATGAAAGAGCGCAGGGACGATTTTTTTAGTCATCAGGTCGCCGGTTGCGCCAAGAATGACTAGGATAGTTGGTAAAGAATTTTTGTTCATAAAAAAACAGATACAAGCTCCTTTAAAACACCGGTATACTATCACTAATCTAAAAATGTAACAAACAAGGTCGGTGCCAAGCAGTAGTGCCATTCGTGGCTTCGGTAAGAATCACAATTGACAGCGCTGGCCTAAGACGTTAGGATGAGAAAAATTTATAACAGAACACTATTTATGATTTCCGGTTTTTGGAAAAATCTTCCCAAACCTATTTTCGTCCTCGCGCCCATGGCTAATGTCACGGACGCTGCTTTTCGGCGTGTTATTGCCAAATACGGTAAACCTGACGTCATCTGGACGGAGTTTGTCTCGTGCGACGGCCTTTGCTCGCCCGGTCGTGCCGAGCTCTTGACTGATTTTATTTTTGATGAATCTGAACGGCCGATTGTGGCTCAGGTATTTGGTTCCAAACCAGAAAATTATTATGAGACAGCGCTCTTGATCCAGGAGCTCGGCTTTGATGGTATTGATATTAACATGGGCTGCCCGGAAAAAAGTATTAGTGGCAAACAATGTTCTGGTGCAGCGCTTATTGAACACCCCAAGCTTGCCCAAGAAATAATTGCGGCCACCAAACGTGGAGCAGGGAAGCTGCCTGTCTCGGTCAAAACCCGCCTGGGATATAACAAAAATGTCCTTGATACCTGGCTGCCAAACTTACTCGAAGCAGAGCCTGCCGCGATCACCATTCATGCCCGTACTAAAAAAGAGATGTCAGCAGTTCCGGCTCACTGGGAGGAGATAGGCAGGGCGGTCGCCATTCGGGATAAGTATGATGCATCGCCTGATAAAACATTGATCCTGGGAAATGGTGATGTCAAAGATTTGACTGAAGCTCGCCAACGCGTTGCGGAAACTGGCTGCGATGGTGTGATGATCGGCCGGGGAATTTTTGGTAACCCGTGGCTGTTTAATCGTGAGCGCGATTACCAGGTAATTACTCCAGAAGAAAAAATGCGCGTGCTCGTTGAGCATACGCATTTATTTGAAAAAATATTGGGTGATAAAAAGGGTTTTGCGATTATGAAGAAACATTACAAGGCGTATGTGAATGGTTTTGATGGAGCAAAAGAATTACGGGTGAAATTGATGGAAGCGGAAAATGCTGGTCATGTAGAGAAGATCATTGTGGAAAATGGATATTCGCTTTAAAAATGAATAGGGAGCGCTGCGATGCAGCGCTCCCTTGCGGGTTTGGCGGGGTAGGCCTTTAGTCACTGGGTTCCCCGGCTGGGAAGTTTTTCTGACGAAGACCAATGAGCATGTCGACTACGGTCCCCATCGCGCGGTAGTGCCCGCACTTGCAGAGCAGGAAGAGCGCGTCTGGTTCGCGGGCTTGTTCGATGAGCTGCAGTTTTGCTTCTCTGACCTCGTCAGAATCGTGCTCGGTAATGAGCCGTGCCCGATCAACAACTTTCAGGTTGCTGCAGCGAGCATGTGGAGTCGGACGTTGTGGATCTCCACAGCCCAAGGTCAGTTTCGCTTGCATCAATGCGGCAACGATAGACATTGGTCACCCCAAACAAAATTTGACTGGTCTTAAGCTACACCTCGCATGCGTTTTGTCAAGGTTTTTTCGGTGCATAACTAGGTTTTTTCGGTAGGCAGACTACTTCATCTATGCTATACTATGGCAATTAGACTTAAAATTACTTCTTTATGGTGGATGTCCAAGAAATTTTTTCCCGCATGCAGGAAAATAGAAAAAAACAAAAAGATTTAAAAAGTGTGTATAAGGATGCTCTTGAAACATCACTCGAATATAAGGAAGTTGTTGATAAAATGAAAGCGCTTCGTGAAAAAAAGAAGCAAATCGAAGAAAATACCAAAGCTCAGTTTACAAGTGAATTTAATCAGCTTGACGCTTTCAAGACTGACTTGGAGTCAGATCTTGTCCTCCTCAGTGATGCAGCATTATCTCTCATGATGAAAGGTGAGCAAATTGAAGTTCAGGATGAATATCATAATACGTACGATCCTATTTTTACGGTTAAATTTAAAAAGGCTAACTAAATTTTATGAAACCAAATACACTCCGTCTCGTTAGTGGTCTTGCTCTGGTAGCTATGTTCGTTATTGGTTATGTCTTTTGGTCGAAGGTATATTTGCCGGGTCGACAAGAAGAATCGATTGCGAGTTTGAGTGGTACTAGGCGAGCAACACTCCAAACTCCACCTGCCCCGGGCGAAGTACCTGTGGTTGAACCATCGCAACAGCCAGCTGCTAAGCCGGCTGCTTCCGCAACAAGCGATTATGAAAAGGCGCTAAATGAGTATCGGTCTAAAGGAGCATACTTCCAGTTTGTTAATTGCGCCGGTAACCCTGGTACACTTACTTTAAAACGCGGAACAGTGTTTATGCTCGACAACCGTGATAATGAACCGCATAAGATAAAAATCGGGACAGTCACCTACAATTTACCAGCTTATGGCTACAAACTGGTTAACCCTCAGAAACTTGGCGTCAACCAAATTACCTGTGATGGTGGTGGGGCTGCGGCAGTAAATGTCCAGCGATAAGGGCTATTTTAGCCTAAGCTTGACAAAATCGTCTTTTGGTGCTATCCTACACTTAATAATTTGGGCAACGAAAGTAACATAGAGTTCCCAAAAAAGGGTCGAACAATTTATACATACGCTCTCAAAAAACATTTTGGGAACAAACCTTAGAACATCTCTATGGCCTTTGGTACTGATCGTCAAATGTTTGATGTTGACCTCACCTGTTCGCAGTGTGGTGCTCATATCTCACAATTGCCTTTTCAACCTTCTGGGGATCGTCCGGTTTACTGCTCTGACTGTAACCGTACGTTTCGCCAAAATCGTACTGGTGGAGCCGGAGGAATGGGTGGGGGTATGAGCCGCGGTCCTCGCGCTCCTCGCCAAATGTACAGTGTCAACTTGAACTGTGCTAGCTGTGGTACTCAAATCACCCAGCTTCCTTTCCAGCCTACCGGTGACAAGCCAGTTTATTGCCGAGACTGCATGCAGGCTCGTCGCAATAGCTAAGCTATCTCGAACTTAAACCCCGCGCCTTTGGGCGCGGGGTTTTAAGTGCCGCCCTTGAGCGACAGACTAAGTGGTTTTTTAAAATTTACATTTTCTTGTTTTTATCAGATTCACCCCATTGCCAACGTGGTTTTTCGCCTTTTTTCCAGCAAATAAGTATTAAAATCGCTATAAGTACAAAGGTTTGAGGAATAAAATGGAGGAGTGTGGTGTTGATTGACTCAGAGTATGCGTCAATTCTTAAAAGATTAAGCACGATAACTGCTATAAAAATTGCTAAAATTAACCATCCTTGCCAGGTTGCTGGTGTCCATCCCCAGCCATATGATTTAGCAACAAACCAGGGTTTATTTGAAGCATCTTGCACCGCACCGTTTTTTTCTTGATTCATAACAAAAATTAAAAATAAACTACTAATACAGTGTAACATAGCGGCCAAATTTTTCAACAAGTAATGAGATTAACAGGTGTATGAATACAAAAGCTAAAATTCTTATAGCTCTATCAGGCGGCGTTGATTCAGCGGTCGCTGCGGCGCTTTTGGTTTCCAAAGGGTTCGCTGTTACAGCGGCCTACATGGTAAATTATGATGGAAAAAATAATTTTGGGGAATCATGCTGGGTACCCGAATACCAGGATGCAGTCCGTGTAGCGGCAGCTATTGGTATTCCCATTTTAAAATTTGATTTCACAAAAGAATACCAAACAAAGGTGCTCGATTACATGTTTATGGAGTACGAAACGGGGCGTACGCCAAATCCTGATGTTTTGTGCAACAAATATATTAAGTTTGGTTTCTGGCTTAATAAGGCTCAAGAACTTGGTTTTGAGTATTTAGCTACTGGACACTATGCCAGGGTCTCTGAAAAAAATGGAGTTTTTAGCCTTGTTCAGGCTATCGATGATAATAAGGATCAGACGTATTTCTTACATCAACTAAACCAAGCTCAGTTGTCCCGCACGCTTTTTCCAGTGGGTGAATATACCAAGCCAGAAGTCCGAGAGCTCGCTCAAAAATTTAAACTGCCCGTAGCCCAAAAAGAAGAAAGCATGGGTATTTGCTTTGTTGGTGAGGTGCCGATGAAAGAGTTTTTGCAAACCAGGATTAAACCAAGTCCTGGTAAAATTGTAATGTCAGACGGAACTTTTGTTGGTAAACATGATGGTTTGGCATTCTACACTATCGGACAAAGAAATTTGGGAGTAGCAGCTCCGAGCACGCGAGGTGAAGACACGCGGCCGTTGTTTGTGGTCGCTAAAAATTTTGAGACCAACGAACTGGTGGTCGGTTTTGATTCTGACCCGCTATTATATAAAAATGAAATTACGGTGAACGATATGCATTGGATTAGTGGACAACTGCCTACGCTTCCGTTAAAATGCCAAGTACGGTTGCGCCATCGGCAACCGCTTCAAGATTGTGAAATTATAAAAGATTACTTGGTGGTTTTTGAAAAAAAAGAGCGTGCTCCAACCCCAGGGCAATTTGCTGTTTTTTACAAAGAAGGCGAGTGCCTAGGTGGCGGTGTAATTATGTAATCTGTATATATGGCGGAAAATGCTTTGGTCCATACACTCGTTCGCAAACAGCGCTTATTACTAGTTTTGTTTGCTTGTGGCGCGGCTATTTTGTATGACCTGCTTTTTTGGGGCAAGGAAAATGGTTTGTCACTCGCTTTATTTAATCTTTTGTTTGTTGTCGGGCTATTCGTGGTAGCGTGGCGTACTAAAACGAAAGTAAATCCTTGGGCTGTATACCTTTGTCTTCCGCTTACACTCCTTAGCCTAGTTGGGTTTTTGTATCTCAATCTTTTTGCCGCCCAGGGTGTGGTGGCACTTAGTATCGTCCTGCTTTTCCTCTTTACCATTGTTATTACGTTGCGTCGGAACGGGCATTTATTTTACTTTAAAAATATTCCCGTCTTTTTTAAATTTGATGAAACAATCGATAAGACGCTAAAGATCTACCGTGATATTTTTCGTCCGGAGCAAGGTGAAGAAAAAGAAGTTTACAAAAAAATTGCCTGGGGCATCCTTATTGCTTTGCCGCTCGTCGCGTTGTTTACAGGTTTGTTCTCTTCTGCCGACGCAGTGTTTAGCGGATGGCTCGAAAATATTTTTAATTTCCACGCTGAGCCGTCTATTTTTTGGCGTTTGTTCCGTACGAGTGTCATGGCCTGGTATCTCTCAAATTTACTGTATTTTATTTTTGAGGAAAAGTACGCACTAGCTGAGCCCGCTGAGAGCACTCATGCGCCCGACGCAACTGTTGCAACTGTTGTCATTATCCTCTTGGATATTTTATTTGCCATTTTTACACTTATCCAAATTAAATATTTGTTTGGCGGGTCTGAGTATGTTCTTAAAAATGGTCTGACATACGCCGAGTATGCCCGGCAAGGTTTTTTCCAATTAGTAGCCGTTCTGGTTATTTCTGGCATCGTGCTTTTATTTAGCTATTATGCCTATAGGCGCACGGCTACAGCCAAAGTGTTGCTCGGGATTTTACAGGTCATCTTAGTTGGGCAGTTGGTGGTGATTGGTGTTTCGGCGCTTCGCCGCATGAACCTATACCAGGAAGTCTATGGTTTTACCACGCTCCGCCTGTATGTTGAGTGGTTTTTATATTGGTTTTTCATCGGTTCAGGTTTATTTTTCCTCGCCGTACTCGTCCGTTCAAAATTCAAGTACGTGTTGCACGGGCTCTTGGCCTATGGGCTGGCAGGTTTGGTGGTTGTGGGACTGTCCAGTGTTGATTACCAAATCGCTAAGAAAAATGTTGACCGCTATTTGGCCGGTGGCCAGAATTTTGATGCCAAGTATCTGGGCGAGCTTTCGGCTGATGCAATCCGTGCGCTGCGGCCACTGATTGAAAATAAATTGCCCGAGCTTTCAATTGAAGATCGTCTGCATCTTGGAAAAGTGTACAAAAAGGCCGAAGACCAGTTAGCCAAACGAAATAGTTTTGTAGAATATCACTGGTCAAAAACGTGGTTGCCAGCTGAACTCGCCAGCCAAAAAAGCTTGCCATCATTCCAGCTTATTAACGACGCTGAGGAAAAGGATCGCCAGTTTGAAATCACCCAAATGCGGTTGAATATCCGCTCCAACCGTTTGAGTGGGATGGATTGCAGCAGCTTTGAAAATCAGTATGGTATAAACTTGCGTTCCTTTGCTTCAGTGCAGAACAACTTTGGCTCTGGTCAAATGTTCTGCCAGTGGGTCGGTAAAAATCCACTGTCCGTTATCATCAGCGATGTATCGGGTGAGAAAGAGGTTTGGCACTATGTGGTCCTAGAGCGCGAAGCAGCTGTTTGGAAGATAACTGCAGAAAAAACCACTGTCTATAATCGGGAACCTAATAGCCTCAGCGAACTGACCAGGCCAACGTTTGCGCTTGATGCCGATGGTTCACTGGTTGAGACTGATGTTAAGAATCGCGAACACTTTAGGTATCGTTTAGAAAAAAGCGGGCAGGCGTATAGTTTTAAAAAGGAATCCTTAAATTAAATAGGTGCGCTTACAAAAAACACCCGCTGGCTCTACTGTCTGCTAACAAACAGTGGGGCTAGTGACGGGTGTTTTGAGGGGTGTCGCCGTTAGTCTTGGACGATTGCGATCTGGTTCGCGTGGGGATCGAGGAGGATGTGAAAGTCGACCGAAGCGCGTCTTGATATTGTAACCGTGGTCTGCAAGAAGTAGCTGAACATCAGCTCCACGTTTCTGCATTCAAGCTCATCCCGGAACCACATGTACGGTCCCGAGTTGACCCCACCACTTTCCCAGATGCTGTCGCGGCAGACGACCAGTCGGCCACGTTCCTCGGCACTCCGAAGGATGCTGTGGAAGTCCGTTTTCTGGTGAGCAGCGTATTGCACGTAGCTCTCCACGCGTTCAGCGATAGGATTGTCGGGTGGGGAGCACAGGATGATGAGTGACTGTTCCAAATCGAACGTGCCCTCCTTGAGGGCTTCAAGTATTTGTCGTGCAGAGATGTAGAGTTTCAACATCGTTCTGTTCTCCTTAGCGCAAAAGGCAACATGCCAATATAGCGCAGAAATAAGAGTTTGTCAACAGTTTCTTAGGGCGTAGACAAGAGCGATTTTTTTAGTTAGAATAGCCCAAGTAATTATTTGTTACGTTTTGTTATGCTCACGAGCCAGGAACTTCGTCAAAAATATATTACTTTTTTTCAAAGCAAAGGCCACGCCGCCATTGCTTCAGCTTCGGTTATCCCGGATAATGACCCAACCGTTTTGTTTACCACCGCAGGCATGCACCCGCTGGTTCCTTTTTTGCTTGGGGCAAAGCACCCATCAGGCACCCGTCTGACGAATGTCCAGAAATGTATCCGCACCCAGGATATTGATGAAGTGGGGGACAGTCGCCACATGACCTTTTTTGAAATGATGGGGAACTGGTCTCTCGGTGATTATTTTAAACAAGAAGCGATTGAGTGGAGCTTTGAATTTTTGACCAGCAAAGAATACCTTGGTATTGATATCCGCAAGCTGGCTGTCTCTGTTTTTGCAGGGGACAATGATGCTCCGCGTGATGATGAATCCGCTGCTAAATGGAAAGCGCTCGGCATGCCTGAACACAAGATAGCCTATTTACCGAAAAAAAATAACTGGTGGGGTCCGGCAGGCACAACTGGTCCATGCGGCCCAGACACCGAAATGTTCTATTGGATGGGCGAAGGTGAATTCCCTCCGGAGAGTAGTAACCCTGGCAGCGATGAAGATAGCTGGCTCGAGATTTGGAACGATGTCTTCATGCAGTATTTTAAAAACGAAGATGGGTCATTCAAACCGCTTGAGCAGCAAAATGTTGATACAGGCATGGGTCTCGAACGCACTTTGGTTGTAAAAAATGGTTTTGTTGATGCTTTCCAGATCGACACTATGTGGGCGATCATCCAGAAGATCCAAACCGTTTCTGGTAAAGAATACATTGAAAATAAAGAGGTAACGCGTTCCATGCGTATTGTGGCCGACCATTTGCGTACGGCAACCATGATTATGGGTGATGACAAAGGTGTTGCCCCAAGCAATGTTGACCAGGGTTATATTGTTCGTCGCCTCATCCGCCGAGCCGTCCGCCATGGCCGCCTTCTTGGTATCAAAGACCACGTCTGTTCATCAATTGCCGAAACCGTCATTGAAATTTACGGTGAGGTCTATCCGGAACTCAAACGTAACCGTGAATTCGTCATTACTGAAATGGCTCGCGAAGAAGCTAAGTTCCACAACACTGTAGAGCAAGGTCTTAAAGAATTTGAAAAACTTGTTACAGGATTCCGGATGGCTTTTGAAAAGACCGGTGTCCTAATCAAAGAAATTTCTGGAAAACATGCGTTTAAACTCTATGATACGTATGGTTTTCCGCTCGAAATGACGCAGGAGCTGGCGCTTGAGAACGGCTTAACCGTTGATGTAAATGGTTTTGAAGCCGCGTTTAAAGAGCATCAGGAAAAATCCCGTGTTGGCGCCGAGCAAAAATTCGCCGGTGGTCTGGCTGATCACAGTGAAATGTCGACCAAGTACCATACTGCCACGCACTTACTCCACGCAACACTTCTTAAGATTCTGGGACCCCACGCTACCCAGCGGGGAAGTAATATCACTCAAGAACGCATGCGTTTCGATTTTGCACACCCTGAAAAATTGACCACCGAACAAATTAAGCTCGCTGAAGACTTGGTCAATGGCGCAATTTCTCATGATTACCAAGTGACCTGGCAAGAAATGAACTTTGAAGAAGCCAAGGCCAAAGGGGCAATCGGTTTATTTGAAGATAAATACCAAGAAAAAGTGAAAGTGTATACCGTCGGTGATCTAAATGAAATGGCTACAGCCGATCCTGCCAACCCAACGTATAGTCGCGAAGTCTGTGGTGGTCCGCACGTCGAGCGAACCGGCACGATGGGTAAGTTTAAGATTGTTAAAGAAGAAGCAATCAGTGCTGGAGTCAGACGTATTAAGGCTGTTCTAGAGTAAGCTTGTTAAATAAACTGCATGCTTAAAATTTTTCTACAAAAAGCTTGGGGGGCACGAGTTCAATTCGCCAAGTACTTCCTTATTGGGTTTAGTGCTTTTGTCCTTGATATTACGACTTTGTTTTTATTTAAGGAATTTGTCCACCTTACTGCAGTACAAGCGGTAATAATTAACCAGGCAATTCTCCTCAATTACGTTTTCTTCTTAAATAAGTATTGGGCCTTCAAGGCTAAAGGGATTACCCGTTCACAGATGGTGCGATTTTATTTGTTAGCACTCACCAATTATGGTATTTCAGTTTTGTGGATGTGGTTTTTTACCGAGCGACTCCAGTTGATTGTAATTCAGCCTGAACGCTACAACTATCTACTTTTCCGAACCGCTAACATTGCTCTTGCTGTTGCCTGGAATTTTTTACTGTATAAATTTTGGGTTTACAAAATTTCTCCAGAAATCCGAGAGGTTTCAGTCGGGGCAGAGGGTGTGCACAACCCGGGTGACAAAAAATCGCCTCAACCATAGATAATCAATATTTTTGCTAAGTAAAGGCAAATTTTAAGTCAGGAACGGCAGTTCTGTTGTTTTACCCTGTTTTAAGCCAAAGCCTTGACTTTGTCTCCATTTTCCTTTATACTAATCACAGATTAATTTTCTTGAATGGCTAACGAAAAAGAAATTATCGAGATCAAGGGTAGGGTTGAAGAGCTCTTACCAGCGGCCAATTTTCGGGTTAAGCTCGAAAGCGGCCAAGTTATCATTGCCCATTTAGCGGGCAAAATGCGTTTAAACAAGATTCGTTTATCGCTTGGTGACCAGGTAAAAGTTGCAATGACACCTTACGATCTTACGAAAGGAAGAATTATCTTTCGTTTTTAAAAACTTTTTAAGAATATCAACCAGTGCGGTGTAGCTCGATCTTCCTCAGTCTTCCGGTTTTTTGTCCGACTGAGGGAACATATTGGGCGTCGATATCGCGGCAGTGGTTGGTATTTTTTCTTACTTAAAATATTTGCCAGTATGAAAGTCAGAGCATCCGTAAAGAAAATCTGCATGAAATGCAAGATCGTCCGCCGCAAAGGACGCCTGCGAGTCATTTGCTCCAATTCCAAACATAAACAACGCCAAGGTTAAGCTCGGCTGTCTTTATACCTCTAATAATTACTACCCAAAAGTATGCGTATTGCTGGAACTAACATCCCTAATGAAAAGAAAGTCTTCGCTTCGCTCAGCTACATCTATGGCATTGGGCCAACCCTTTCTAAAAAGATTTTAAAGACTGCTGGTATCAGCGAGGATACCCGGGTTAAAGATCTTACTACTGAAGAACAGGATAAGCTTCGGGCTATCGTTGAAAAAAGTTACCGCACTGAAGGCGATTTGCGCCGTGAAGTACAGAGTAACATCAAGCGCTTGAAAGACATTAAATCCTACCGCGGCCTCCGTCACATGAAACATTTACCGGTTCGTGGGCAGCGCACTAAGACAAATTCCCGTACTGTCCGCGGCAACACCCGCAAGACTATGGGCAGTGGTCGTAAAGATGCTGGTCAGAAGACCTAAAGTTGTACTCATAGCGTAATTCCTAACTTCTAGCAATTAAAACCTGTATGTCCGATCAAACTCAGAAACCTACCTCTGGTGAAAACAAAGTTGCCCCGAGTAAGGTAGTTAAAGCAAAGAAAAAGAAAATCCTTAAACAAGTTCCTCGCGGCAATGCCTATGTGCAAGCTTCGTATAACAACACTATCATTTCGGTCGCTGATCCTAATGGTAACGTTTTAGGCTGGTGTTCCGCCGGAGCAACTGGGTTTAAAGGGCCTAAAAAAGCTACTCCTTATGCAGCCAGTGTGGTTGTGAAAGAATTGTTGGCTAAGGTGGCTGAATACGGCTTGAAAGAAATTAATGTCTTTGTAAAAGGCATTGGTGGTGGTCGCGAAAGTGCTATCCGTGCTTTGCACGCCAATGGTTTAAATGTCTTATCCATTACGGATACCACTCCAATTCCACACAACGGCTGCCGTCCGCCGAAACGCCGTCGTGTTTAATAATCTTTTCTAAATTACCAAAACTTTATACTGTATGGCTCGCGATCTCAGACCAAAACATAAAGTATGCCGCAAGTTCGGAGAGAAACTCTGTGATTCCCCGAAATGCCCTATTACTCGCCGCAGCTACCCAGCCGGGCAGCATGGCCCAAACAAGAAAAAACCAAAGCTCTCTGCTTATGGTAAACAATTGCGTGAAAAACAAAAAGTAAAACAGATTTACGGACTTTTGGAGCGCCAATTTTCAAACTACGTTGAAGAGGCTTCCAAAAAAACCGGTGATACCAGCAAGATTTTGCTCAATTACCTTGAATCCCGTCTTGATAATGTAGTCTACCGCTTGGGCTTGGCAAAATCCCGCCGCAGCGCTCGCCAGATTGTTGGCCACGGACACACTACTGTAAATGGTAAAAATGTTGATATTCCTTCTTACCGTGTAAAAGTAGGCGACGTAGTTGGAATTAAAGAAACTAAGAAAAAAAGTAAGTTATATGAAAACTTGAGCGAAACTCTTGCTAAGGTTGAAGCCCCGAGCTGGCTTACTATCGAAGCGAAAAATTTGGCCGGCAAAGTGCTCAATAGCCCAACTGCCGAAAATCCAAATTTTGACGCCAAAGCAATCATTGAGTTTTATTCTCGTTAATTTTAAGCACTATGGAGAATTTTCTTCTTCCTTCCAAAGTGGAATTCCAAGAGGGGCAGACGCCGAATTCTGGTTCGGTCGTTATTACACCGTGTTATCACGGGTATGGAACAACGCTCGGAAATGCGCTCCGTCGTGTTTTGTTGTCGTCACTCCCTGGCTCAGCCGTTGAGCATTTTAAAGTAAAAGGCGTTTCTCACGAATTTAGTACTGTTGAGGGTGTTAAAGAAGACGCCATGGAAATGATGCTTAACCTCAAACAGTTGGCGGTTAAGATTTTTACCGACGAGACCGTTGTTTTGAATCTTGTTAAAAAGGGTCCTGGTGTTGTTACTGCTGCTGATTTCGTCGCTAACTCGAACGTTGAAATTGTTAATCCGGATTTAGTCATTGCCCACCTGACCAGCGCTAAAACGCTTGACATCGACGTTACGGTCGGTAAGGGACGTGGTTATAAACCAGTCGAAGAAAAAGATAAGCAAAATTATGACCTTGGCACGATTGTTATGGATTCGGTCTACACTCCTGTAAAGGATGTTGGTTATAAAGTTGAATACACGCGTGTCGGTGACATTACAAACTTTGAACGCTTGACGATTAACATCGAAACGAATGGAACGATTGCTCCGAAAGATGCATTGCTTCAGAGTACTCAAATCTTGATCAGCCATTTCAATATTATTTTAGATGAAGTTAGTGCTACGCCAGACTTTGCGCCAGCTGCTGTGGAAGCTGTGGGTGAAGAAGCGGGTGAAGCGCTGCCGGAGGAAACGACTGAAATGGGCGGTGAAGAAGAATCAGAAAAGAAACCAAAGGCAAAGAAGACTAAGAAAAAATCATAATTAACCAATTGCTACGGCGCTCCTGCGCTACCAGCTATCAAGCACTATCAGTATGAGACATCAAAAAACTAAAATTACGCTTGACCGCAATTCGGCTGCCCGCCGGTCGCTCTTAGCTAACTTGGCTGAAAGCCTGATTATCTACGAAAAAATCAAGACCACCAAGGCCAAAGCACGTGCTGTCCGGTCGTATGTTGAAAAACTTATTACCAAATCCAAAGCAAATACACTGACTGCTCGCCGCGCTCTTATTAAAGAGCTTTACACTGAAAATGCAGTTAAAAAATTGATGGAACAATTAGGACCCCGTTACCTCGACCGCAAAGGCGGTTACACTCGCACCACGAGCCTTAGAAATCGCGTTGGCGACGGAGCAGAGGAAGTACTGATTGAATTCGTCTAACTTATAATTTGTCTAAATAACTGTTATGGCCAGTATTAAACGCAAAAAACACGAAATTGATGCGACTAACCAGGCTCCTGGACGGCTTGCTACCAAGATCGCCACGCTTTTGATGGGCAAACACAAGGCGAGCTATGTACCACACCGCGACATGGGCGATAAAGTTGTTATCCTCAATGCCAGCAAAGTTCTCTTTACTGGTAAGAAGCTTGAGCAGAAAGAATTCTTGCACCACACCATGCATCCAGGTGGTCTTAAGCGCACCCCAGTCAGGAAAGTCTTAGCTGAAAAGCCTGAAGACGTCGTCCGTCACGCGGTGGTAAAAATGCTTCCGAAAAACAAACTGCGCGAAGCACGTCTCTTGCGTTTGTCTTTTAAATAAACCGAACTTTGTATGACAAAGCTTACTACTAAAACCGACCAAATGCGCGCTGTCGGCCGCCGCAAATCTGCTTCTGCCCGGGTTCGTTTGGAAAAAGGCAAAGGAACTATTACGGTCAATGGACAGCCGCTTGAAAAATATTTTCCTTACTTTGAATGGCAGGAGACAATTTTTGCTCCTCTCAAAGCTCTGGCTAAAGACAAGGATCTTGATGTATCAGCCAAAGTAGCTGGTGGCGGCAAAAAAGGACAAGCCACGGCTGTGCAGCTCGGTATTGCTCGCGCCCTGGTCCTTTGGAATGAGGAAAACAAAAAGGTACTTAAAGCCCTCGGTCTTCTTACCCGAGACGCCCGCATCAAGGAACGCAAGAAACCAGGTCTTAAAAAAGCTCGCCGTGCACCACAGTGGAGCAAGCGTTAAAAAAACTTACAATCTTCCTAAAAAACCCTCTGATCAGAGGGTTTTTTATAAAAACAACCCTGGCGTTCGATCCTCCCTTTTAAGCATCGGTTACGACGCTCAAAAGGCAAGTGAACGACAGGGTTGTTGCGCTAGATGACAGTCGTGCATGTTGCAGTCCAGATAGCGTGCAGGCCGTCGATAGTGACGGTTAGGTACCCGCCTTGACGGAGCTTTTCTGCAGCGACTCGCTCGGCAAGGCGCTCCACCTTCTTGCGCGCCACTGGCTGAAGGAATCTGAATTTCTTCTGTTCACCGTCCTCCATGTGAACACACTCGGTAAACATTTGCTCAAGTGTCATCAGATTCTCCTGGTTGTTTTCTAATAAATTAAAGCTTTTGTGCCGACCTGTCAACCCTAGGCTTAAAGCATTATGCATGCAGGTGGTTTTCAGTGTCATTGCCAGAAAGAACTTTGTTTTTAGTGTTGGCAGCAGATCCGCCCAATGGGTGGAAAAAACTTCAATTCAATGATAAGCTACGGATCATAGCCCTTAGTTTCTGTATGTCCTATACCGTTGTCCAAAACACCTCATTCCTTACGGCTGCCTCGATCTTGCAAAAGATTATTTCTTTTTTTTATTTTACTGTTCTTGCGCGGTCGATTGGGGTAGAGGATACTGGGCAGTATTTTTTTGCGCTGACGTTTACAACAATTTTTATCGTTATTGCTGATTTTGGGTTCGGCAATACCCTCACCCGCGAAGCAGCTAAATTCCCTGAAAAAGGTGCTGCCTTTGTAGCCACTGCTTTTTGGTCAAAGATTATTTTCGGACTAGGCACCTATGGCTTAGTTTTGCTTGCTACAGAGCTTCTTGGATATCCGCCGTCACTCAAGATGCTCATAGCGGTATCGGGACTCACCATGTTTTTCGATAATCTGCAGACTGTTTTTTACAGTCTCTTGCGTGCCCGCAACAACTTGTTGTATGAGGCACTCGGCATGGTTGGTTCGCAGTTACTGACTTTATCCTTGGGTGGTTTGGCTTTGTACAAGGGCTGGCCAATCTATTTTTTCATTATTGCCTACACTATTCCCAGTTTTTGCAACCTCATCTACGCGGCCGTGGTGGTAAAAACAACCGCGCAAGTACGTTTTTGGAAAGGATTCAACCAGGCTATTTTTAAAGAGTTTTTGTTATTGGCTTGGCCAATTGCTTTAGCTGGGCTTATTGGGCGTTTATATGCCTATAGTGATTCACTTCTAATGTCAAAAATGGTTTCGGCAGAAGAGTTGGGGTGGTGGAGTGTGCCGTATAAAATGACTTTTGCTTTCCAGTTCGTACCTATTGCGGTTGCTGCTAGTTTATACCCAGTTATCAGTTCGCTGTATATTAAGGAGCCTTTAAAGATAGGGGAGTTTATCAGTAAAGCCTATCGTTACCTTTTTACCATTATTTTTCCGCTCACAATCGGGCTCGGCCTCTTGGCGCGGCCAGTTATTATTTATTTCTATAAAATAGAATTTATTCCTTCTATCCCTGTTTTACAAATTTTATTAGCAAGCCTTATTTTCACCTACCTCACCATTATTAACGGTGCAGTACTCAACGCGGTTGGGCGACAAAAAACACAAACGATCCTTATTTCTATCGCGCTCACCATTAATATCATCCTTAACCTAATCCTTTTGCCCCGCCTAGGAATCAGAGGGGCGGCGTGGGCAGCCCTTTCCAGCAATATTGTGTTATGGTCAACAGGTTTTTGGTGTATCCGTAGTACAATACCATTTTCACTTAAAAATCTCATAAAATACTTTAACCAAACTTTTTGGCCCGCTGTGGGCATGGGGGTAGTCGTTTTTTTGCTCAATGAACGGTATCTTAACTGGGCCTCGACAATTCCGCTTGCTGTGGTATGCTATGCAGCGCTTCTCCTTGTATCGGGTGGGGTTACGAAGCCTATGATCCAGGAATTCCGTGCCAAACTTTTAACCCGTCGCATATGAAAATCCTGCATCTAACCCTCGAGTTTCCCCCTCAGATTGGCGGTATCGCAAATTATGTTATTAATTTTGCTGCCCATACCCCAGCGAACGAAACCGTAGTTTACGCTCCGTTCGAAAAGAATGCTGCGACCGTAGATAGTTCGTTGCCATTTAAAGTATACCGGCATAAACCCTATTGGTTTCTCTGGCCACACTGGCTGAGGATGCTCGCCCAGGTCTACAAAATCGTAAAAAAGGAAGGGGTTACCAAGATTTATGTTCACCAAGTGCTTCCGGGTGGATATATCGCTGCTGCTATTAAAAAGTTGTTAAAAATTCCGTACGTGCTGTTTTTTCACGGCACCGATCTTGACCGCGCGCTTGCGAGTAATCCTAAGAAAAAAAGGTTGGTTAGTTTGGTTGCCACTGCCGACGAGGTTGTGGTAAATAGCCGATTCCTTGAAGATAAATTACGGAAGAATATTGCCGTCACATGTCCTGTTCGCGTTTTGTTTCCGGCTCCTGCAGATTATTTTTTTAATTCAATTGATCCCCTTTCTGGCCGTAAACTTAAAGCCCAGTTAGCGCTTCAAGGTAAAAAAGTATTGCTTAGTGTGGGCAGGATGGTGCCTGGCAAAGGTTTTGCCACCTTGGCTCGTTTGCTGCCACGGGTTTTAGAAGAGTTCCCGGATGTTGTCTGGATTGCTATTGGCGAAGGTAGCGAGAGGCAAAAAGTTCTGGACACCGTAACAAAAACTGATGTCCAACACGTTTGTCGTTTTTTAGGGGCAGTGCCCAGCCGTGACCTCCCGCCCCTGTACCAGGTCGCAGATATTTTTATCTTACTTACGGGTGAGGGTGGGGTGGGGGAAGAAGGATGGGGGACAGTATTCGCAGAAGCGGCGGCCAGTGGTATCCCGGTTATTGCTGGAAAAAGTGGTGGTACTACCGAAATTGTCCAAGATAAAAAAACTGGTTTACTTGTTAATGCCGGTAGTGATGAAGAGATTCTTACTGCCCTTCGCGAACTTCTTCTCACGCCTGAATATGCCGCTGGCCTTGGCCAGGCCGGTAAAGCCCTCGTAGCAGGCAACTTAACCTGGGCCAAACAATTAGAGAAATTTTCTTTATAGGTTATGGATGAACTCATCAGTATTATTATTCCCGTTTACAACCATGCGGCTGCGCTCCAAGCGAGCTTAACGAGCCTTATTGGTCAAACCTACCGCCCCCTTGAGGTGGTTATTGTCAACGATGGCAGTACCGACGGTTTTGAAAAACTTTTACCAATTTTGCAAGATTTTGGAGAAAAAAATGAATTCCCCTTGGTTATTCTTAATCAAGAAAACCAGGGCAGTAATGCCGCCCGAAATCGTGGATTCAAAAAATCATCCGGAAAATTTGTAATTTTTTGGGACGCTGATACTGTCGCTGAACCCGGCATGCTCCAGAAAATGCATCAGGCTTTAGTTGATAATCCAAGCGAAGCGTATGTGTACAGTCGTTTTAAGTTTGGCTGGAAGACGATGCGCTCTGCCCCGTTTAACGCCGAAGAGCTTAAAAAAAATAACTACATAGATACCACAAGCCTGCTGCGCCGCGAAGCTTTTCCTGGTTTTGACGAAAGTTTAAAACGTTTTCAAGACTGGGATGTATGGCTTACGCTCCTGGCTCAAGGAAAAACTGGTCTATTTATCCCTGAAGTTCTGTTTACCAAGCTTACGGGTGAACGTGACGAAATCAAAATTAGTTCGTGGCTTCCCACTTTCATGTACAAATTACCTTGGAAAAACAAAAATATGGCTTCCTACGAACTGGCCAAAAAGAAAATTTTTGAAAAACACCAACTGTCATAATTTTTTTCCCTAAAACCACACTTGCAGCAGCCCTCGCCCCCGAGGGCTGCGCTGTTGGCAAATGTAGCATCATTTGCTAGGGTACCTATAAAGTCATGTTTTTCCGTTATGCCCGATTTTCTCGCTAAAAAGCAAAATTTTTTTAACCAGTATGCAGTATATCTCATTATACTTCTAGCTTTTGTCCTCAGGGTTTGGCACTTGGGAAAGCGTGACTTCTGGTATGATGAAGCCTTTGTCGGCGTTATTGTCCGATATAACTGGGCGGAACTGCTTCAAGCAGTTGCAGGTGACACTCATCCGCCACTCTATTTTTTAGGACTTAAACTTTTTGCCACCCTCCTTGGTAGCACATCTGTTGTGGTTTTACGCCTGTTTTCAGTAATGTGGGGGATTGGCAGTGTGTACCTGACCTATCGGATCGCTAAAGAACTTGCCTCTGTTCGGGCAGGGCTGTGGGGTGCGCTTTTAGCAGCGATAGCACCATTCGCGGTGCAATACTCTCAGGAAGCTCGTATGTATGCCATGGTCGCTTTTCTGTGCCTTCTGGCGGCCTATTTCTTCGTTCGAGCGGTCAAAACCGGTAATAGGGGGCAATTCGTGCTCTGGGGGCTTTGTATGGGCCTCTCGTGGCTGACTCACACCTTAACAATCGTTTTTTCTGCTCTTTTTTTAGTAGCTTTTTGTATCTGGCAATGGTCTCAAGAAAATCGAGGAGGATTAAAGAATGGCCTAAAAATCATTTTTTCTCCAAAAGTTTGGTTGGGTTATGTTGTGGGCTTAGTGGTATTTTTACCGTGGCTTCCCAGCTTTATCCGTCAATTTACCGCGGTCAGCGACCGGATTAGCTGGATAGCTCCTGTTACCTGGTCAGATTTTTTTGGAACGCTGTACATCTTCTTCGTAGGGCACCCACTTGGGCAACAGGGGATGCTTGATCCCAACCCTAACCTGCTTCTTACTCCTGTTGTCGGCATCACCGCAAGTATCGTTATATTGCTGGTTGCCAGTTTCCGACTAGCACGCGCCAGGAAAAGAGATGTTCAAATACTCGTGCTTTGGTCAGCAGGCTTCCTTGCGCTCGTCGCCCATCTTTCTCTTATTGGAAAAGATTTTTTTGTTGCCCGCTATCTCATTCCCGCTGCTTTCTTTGTATATGTGTTGTTGGGATTATGGCTTGCGGACATGCGTCAAAGGTATGCCATTATTTTCTTCGCCCTTTATTTGAGCTTTATCCTGCTTATAAGAATTCCACCGTATTCAGAAGGGTATAACCTGCTTCTTAAAGAAAAGATTGTTGACCACAGCCAATCTTTATACGTCCTCAATTCCTTTGACTACTTGGTAGCCAAATACTACTTTGGCGAGCAAGCTGTCGTGCTCTACAACATTGATTGGCCAGTCTACAACCCCAACGATTGGTCGGGGTTCAGTACCCAAATGCGCCGCACCGAAACTGAAGACGAAGCCAGGGGGGCCAGTACTAATCGTCTTATAATCAACCGTTACGGTGGACAGAATTTTCCAGAACGTGTTGACGAGCTCCTTAAAAATTTTGTCCTGATTAAAAAGCTGGAAAATGTAGAGGTGTATCAACCTCGTTAATCTGAATGTATATGCTGTACGCTTCTCTTATTATACCCACCTATAACGAAGCAAAAAATCTACCACACCTTCTTAAAGAAATTTTTGAATCTATTAATCCTGCCCAGATCGATCTTGAGGTTATCATTGTTGATGATAATTCCCCGGACGGCACAGCAGCTGTCGCTCACAAATTAAGCTCAACATTTCCTGTAAGTGTTATTAAGCGTACCGGCAAACTTGGTCTTGGGAGTGCTGTGATCGCTGGTTTTGCGCATTCACGTCGTCCGTTGGTTGGAGTTATGGATGCCGACCTCAGCCACCCTCCAGCACTCTTGCCCGAGCTTATAACTGCTCTCAAAAAAGGTGACCTGGTCGTCGCCAGTCGGTTTGAAGCTGGGAGCAGGGTAATGAATTGGGCTTGGTATCGCGAAGGCATTTCGCGTATTGGAGTATACCTGGCTCAAAAACTAACGCATGCTACCGACCCACTCAGCGGCTACTTCTTTGTGCGACGTTCAATAATGGAAAACAACGAATTCACTACAAGGGGATATAAAATTCTGCTTGAAATTTTGGTAAAAGCAAAATATCGCACACTGATTGAAATTCCTTTTACCTTTCGCACCCGCCTTCACGGCCAGTCAAAATTAAATTCATCCGAGTACCTCCGCTTTCTCAGGCAGCTTATCGAATACGCTGGTTATAAAATCAAAGTATGGTATAAGGAGCGACTCTTGATAAAAGGGAGAACGATAAAATTAACCAGGTCGGTTACAAAATAAATAACAACCCGAGTTCGGTATACCAGCAGGCGCTGCAGCCAGTTCTTAAAGAATTGCAGGTATTTCATGGGTAGTATTTTTAGCGAGCAGTATAGTCAGCCAGATAATGCCGAGTACATGAAAAAGCGCAGGTGAGGTAAGCGTGATAACCAGTAGCGCCGCCACACTCGCAAGCTGCCAGGCTGGAACAAAGCGGAGCTGCTTAAAATTATACATAAGATAGAGAACAAAGAGTCCCCAGGCCAAAAGTCCGATCAAACCAAGTTCTGCCCAAATTTCCAAATAGCCCCAATCAAATTGGGAGGTCGTAATTTCTTTTTTAAGTACTGGGCTATACACTGTTACCGTGTCAGCCAAGCCTTCGCCAAGAATAGGGCTCATTTTAATCTTTTCGGTGATCTTGGGCAGCAATAAGAGACGGCTGAGTGAACTTTGCTCAAGTGATGGGGTGACAATGCTCTGAAGGCGCAGGCCAAAAATTTCCAGCCCCAAACTTTGGCCGCGGGTAGCTGCCAGGTGGACACCGATAAAAATAGTTATGAACGAAACAAGGAGCAATACTCCACCGACGATCCAACGTTTCCAAATTTTTGGTCGGAATAATAACAGACATCCCACACCGAGTGCTAAGAGGTAGCTGCGTGTGAGATTGATCGACAAAACAATAAGCAAACACGTGGTCAGCGCCAGGTACAGTTTTTTTTGGCCAACCTTATTCAGCAAGCTATTGAATAACCATACAAGGATGGGAATCAAAAGTAGTTGCTCGTTTAGAACAATCCGATAGAAATGGAGAGGTAATTCGGTTATTTTACCACCCGCAACATCCCGGAACCAGTGATAAAAGCCATCCTGCAGTACCAGGAGGCCGCTAGAGAAGCCGGCCAGGGTCATGGCCATAAAGATGGTGTTTCCAATAATAGCAGCCGCTAGGGCGCTACAGGCCAAGATATTGCATTTTTGGCTTTCTTGTTGCAAAGCTTGCCGTAATGGAAAAACATACAGAAAAAAAAGATAGGGGATAGTGTCTGCAAAAACTGCCCCCAGACCATGGCCGTTCAAGTACCCTCGGAGGGCAGCTAAACCGACCACGAGATACAAGAAACTTAACAAATAGACAAAAATTCGGTTGGTAGCAACGATATGTCTGTAGCTTCCAATCTGCTGCACAAAAAATATTCCCAGCGACACGAATAAAAGACAAGTACGGAGTGAGATTCCATATAAAGCAAAAAAATTACCCGCACCACCAAGGATTATTTCACCAGCCACGAGATACCAGCCCCACATATTCTTTTTAACCAGCAAATAGCCAACTACGGCTACAGCGACAGCGGCAACGATCGTATTAAAAATCGACGCACCATGCAGTGGTGTGTCGGGTGGAAAAATATAAGATACGCAGCGGATCGCAGCGTAGGCAAATAAGCACAGAAGAGTTTTGTGGGTAAAATTTTTCACTCCCAAATTATTCATCAATTTTTTAAAGTTGCGTATTTTCGATTTCCTTGTTGCCGTTTAAAAATTGCTTTGGTGTCATAGCTTTTTTTCCTTCGAGCTGTAGCTCTAAAATTTCGATCGCATCCCCATTGCATCCAATATATACATTTTCTTCGAACACCTTAACAACACCTGGCTCAATTTTTTGCTTCACAGGTTTAATTTCCAATAATTTCAATCGTTTCCCGTTCCATATTGTCCAAATACCTGGCCACGGCGTCAGACCTCGGTACTGGTTATATATTTCAGTTGCTGAGCGAGAAAAATCAATTTTACCATCGTCGCGTGTAAACATTTTACAAAGGGTAACATCAGCTTCGTTTTGTGGTTCGGGCGCTATACTTCCCGTGATCCAAAGAGGGAGTGTGGTCAGTAACAGCTCAGCAGCGACAGGTTCCATTTTTTTACTCAGTTCCAGGTAAGTCTCATCAGGACCAACAGGCACGGTCGCTTGGCTTAAAATGGCTCCATGATCCATTTGTGCGTCCATGAGCATGATAGTAACGCCGGTTTCAGTTTCGCCTTTTAAAAGGGCGGTTTGGATAGGAGAAGCACCTCGATATTTTGGTAGCAGGGAAGTATGGACATTGATGGTACCTTTTTTCGGAATATCCAAAATGTGCTGTGGAATAATGAGGCCGTACTGACAGACAACAAATAGGTCTGAAACAGGAAAAGTAGTGTCGGTGGTTTTGAGCGTTTCGGGCTGTAAAATGGCGAGACCATGTTCACGGGCAATCTTTTTAACCACCGATTCTTGAATTTCGTTTCCACGTCCGGCAGGCCGGTCAGGCTGGGTAACAACGGCTTCAATAGTAAAAAGACCGCTCGAAATAAGGGCGGTCAGCATGGCAGCACCGAAGTCATGGGTTCCAAAAAAAGTAATTGTTGGTAGCTGCATACGAGTAACTATTGATTTTTAGATACCAATTTTGCCGTGATCAATTTTTCGGAGATCCTTGGCCTTTTCAATAAACAGAGTCCCGTTTAAATGATCGGCTTCGTGTTGGATGATGCGGGCAAAAAAATCCTCGGCAATAAATTCAAGCTCTTTACCGTGTTCATCAAGGGCTTTAACTTTAATTTTGGTATACCGCTTTACTTTTCCATAGATTCCGGGCACCGATAAACAACCTTCCTCATCCCAAGCTGTTTTACTGGATAACTTAACCCAGGTAGGATTAATAAGCGTCAGACACTTCCGCTTAGTAAGTTCATTGTATTCTTTGGCAATTACACAGAGCTGTTTGCCAACGCCGACTTGGACCGCTGCCAGACCTACGCCATCTTTGGCATACATTGTATCCACCATATCTTTTACAAACTTTTGCATTTCTTTACCCGAAATTTCTTTGGGATCAATGTCGCTGCTCCGTTTGTGGAGGATGGGATTAGGATCAAAAACAATGTCGTAGATCATATGGTAAGAAATGCTCTAATAGTGGTCTTAAGAAATTTAGATTTAAAAACCTAATAATGATTGGGGATTGGGATCTACTTTCCAGGTATCAGGGACGTGCTTAAGCAATTCTTTGACCGTCCGTTTATAGTTCCTATAGTCTACCTTAACCAGGATAACGTGCCAAGAACGCTTCTTAAAAAAAGCGGGGGCAGTGGCTAAAGGATGCGTTATTATACAGTCTTTACGCCCCGCCGTCAATCTGGTGAGCTCGCTAAAAAGACGGTTAGCTTCCCGTTCGGAAGCATCTTTAAACTGGTGTCCAAAAGAAAGTTTTAAGATAAAATTAAAGGGAGGGTAACCAAAGAATTTACGTTGTTGCAGCTCTTTGACGTAAAAACGTTCGGGACGCTTAAGATTGTTAAAAACAACGTGTTCAGAATGCTTGGTTTGTACCAACAACCGAGCCTTTTCGGGACTAGCGTATTCAATGCCGCGGATAGTCTGCCAGAGCCGTTCAGCAATTTTGTATTCGGGAATAAACAACAGGGTGTCGGGATCGATCAATAAGGTACAAGTAATTTTTGACCAGTCTATAAAACCGAGCGCTCGTTCGGTGCCGATAATAATATGTGGTTTTCCAGCCTCAAATACAGGCACAGCCTCGGAATCGCTATCTATCCGTACAAAAATTACCGTGTCTACAAGGTCTTTTAGTTTGCGTCGTAATTCGCGTTCTACCTTTTGCGTGCCAATTCCCCGAGCTGCCAGGTCAGTTCCACGACAATTTTCACATTGTAAGAGCATGGGTTTGCGGGTACCGCAAAAATGGCAGACGAGCTCCTTGGTGTCTTCATGGTAACTAAACGGCCTGACGCATACCCCGCACCTTGGCACGAAGCTGCAATCCCGGCACGCTACCGAACTCACACTGCCTCGATGGCTAGAAAGAATAAAAACATTGCCACTTTGTAAGCCAGTTCGGAGAGCGGCAAGCGATTCATCGGCAAAAAAACCGTAGTTCCCTCCGCGCTGCTCATCTTTGAGGTCGATAAGTTCAGTTTTTTCGCTGGTAAACGGCATCTCCTGGGATGATGCAAAAGCATACACTTTTTTCTTGGCAAAAAAGAAGCTTTCAACGCTTGGTGTCGGACTCATCAGGTGTGTTTGAGCGCCCAAATGCCGCTGCAGTAAAAAAACTGCATCGCGGGTCTCAAACCGCGGTGCCATGTCCCAGCTTTTATAGCTCGGACTACCTTCATCGGTGAGAAAAATATTTTGCAAGCTTTTCCAAGGTAAAAAAAGCGCCCGCCTGGTGGCAACAAGCGTTAGTGGCTCCTGTTGCCATATTTTGAACCAAAGCTTACTGATCGCAGTATTTTTTGTTTCACTGGTCAGGATAGTTGCTTTTTCTTCAAAAACATCTCCAAAAAGCAGTTGGGCAGTTTGGGTTGCTTGGTTTACCTCTGGTACCAGGATTAAATTTTGACCCTGAGGATCAAGTGAATGCAAAAGATGGTTTTTTTTCTCTTCTTCGGTGTGGTGGACAAACAAAGTGGGTTTGTGCTGGATTGCCGGTGCAGCTACGAATGGCTCGAACGTTAAAGCACCAAACATCGCTATGTTTTTTTTAGTAAGTTCAAAAAAAGCGCTTTTAAGTAAAAAGCCTGGAGAAACAGCATAAAAATCAGCCATTTCAGCTAAAAAATTGAGGTACGCTTCAGAAAAGGCTGGTTGGTTGTTGAGTATGGCAGTAATTGGTTTGAGCGCGACGAGTTTACCGTTCCTGACCGGGGGAGTCTTGGGAAATGCAATCGCTACAGCACTATGCTGTTTTCCGCGGAACGGAACGCTCAGCAATTGGCCTACAGCCAATTTTGTTTGGAGTTCTGAAGGAACGCTGTAATCAAAAAAAGGAAGGTCAAGCGGCATACGGCCAACCACAATCACGCGGCACAAGTGCATACAGGTCAATTAGATAGCGAAGTTGGCGGTAAGATAACCGACACCAAACGGAGCTTCATACGCATAGGATTGGTAGGTGTAATGAACACCGCGCAAAACGCCCATAAGCATCAGGAATGTCCGGAAACCACATTCCGCAGAATTCTTAACCATTTCCTGGTCAAGCTGAAGGAAGCCTGTGGTATTTTGAGTGGCCAGTAATTGCTGGATTTTGGCATCAAACTCTGGGCCAGCTGGGTTAAAACCAGCAGGGGCATCAGTAGTTAGCGCGTGCGATAAGTCGCCGGATGCTAGGACGGCAACGCGCTTAGTACTGTTCATAATTTGTTCTTTAAGAAGTGAACCAAAATCGAGGTGTGTTTTGGCATCAGCTTCACAAAAACCAATTGGTAAAATAGTGACGTTGGGTAAATGGGGGGTTAGATAAAACAAAGGTACTGTTAATCCGTGATCGAGGATATTTTCCGTAATCATAGAGGTGGAAATTTTATTTTCCTCGGCAGATTTCCGGAGTTGACTCATCAAATTAAGCTCACCTTTTACTTTTAGTTTGGTAGAAAGGTCACCAAATTCGCGCAGGTCGCTTTGGTATTCGGGTGAAACATTGACCGTAAAGGAGTCTTTTAATAAGCGGCTATGGGGGGAAAAAATAATAATAACATCCGGATGGCTGAGGTACAGATCTTCTTCCAATTTTTCCATCGCCCGCTTGGTCTTATCAATTTTCTTAATAGCTTCCTTGCCAATTGATGGAATTAAGAGCGGTGGGTGCGGTACAATGGCCGCAAAGGCGAGGGACATACGTTTACGGGTAATGAGTAAGGTATAAAAAGTATGTTTTATTTCTTACTGGCGACAGTGAAATTGCCTTTAGCTAACCATTCAGCCATGGCATGAGGTTCGTCAAAACGTCGGGCGTAGTCGTTATTGCCAAGCGTCACAATAACATATTGTTTTCCGCCAGTGGTGCCAGACGTAATTGTGGCGTTAAGGGCTGCCCGCGTGGCAGGACCAACCAAGCCTTCGGCGGTTAACTTTTTGGCCTGCTGAAATTTTTTGACCGCCGCGAGCGTGCTGGGTCCAAAATTACCATTAGGCTTCACTGAAGTTGCCAGGTAACCATTTTTTTGGAGTAACTGTTGTAGCAAGGTAACTTCACTTCCCGAAGAACCTTGTTTAAGCGTTGTTTTCAGCGTAGCTCCTGCCTGTTTGGTGCCGCCGACTTGTACTAGCATCATCATAACACCTCCCGCTTCATCAGTATAGCCCGTTTTGCTGTCAAGGATGGTGTAATTTTTCTTAGCTGAAAAAAAGAGTTGATTAGTGTTCTTTACGCCGTGTACGACGTTCTTCTTGCCAAGTGTGCTGGTAAAGGTAAAGCCATCTTTAGCCATGATTTTTTTAAGGTCTGGATTTTCGAGCGCTTTGGCAAAGATCTTTAAAAGATCTCGGGCGGTGGATTTATTTCCTTCGTCAAGACCGGTAACATCGGTGACTGTCGTGCTATCTGCACCCCAGTTGGCGAGACGGTTATTAATCTTGCTCAGCATTTCTCCTTCAGTTAACCCTGTTGCAGCCACCACCATACGGGCTACATTGTTTATAGAACCAACCAGCAGGGTATTCAAAAGGTCGTTATTCTTTATTTTCTCACCTTCTTTAAGGCTAAGCGTATTAGTCTCGATGGCATACTTTTCAGCACTATAACTCGTTGCTGCCTCTGGCTTAAAGTTCTGGTTAAGCGCTTCGTAGGCAGTTATTACTTTAGTAAGCGAAGCTATGGAATGTTGAGTGTCAATATTTTTTCCGCTAATAATACGTCCGCTTGGGTACTCCGCAATAAGATACGCCGGGAGTTTTGAACCGTACTGATCAAACACTTCAGCTTCAGCATCGCCCAAAAATTTATTTTTAGAAGAAAGAAGCGCGGTATTGAGGAATAAAGGCTCTCCATTCGGAATGTTAAGTGTTGCAACCAGATCAACCGGGACGACATTGGCCCGTTTATAGCCAAGAGCAATAAACGTATCGTTATCGGCGATCAAGCGCTTTTTACCTTTTTCAATGACATAGGTTTGGTTACTGCCATTTGCCTGGAGCAGGGTGCCATCAGTAAACGAGATGGGCACATCGGCAACCTGGTATTGTCCCAGTTCCCGGCTGGTGTGTTTTTCGATCGGCAAGTTTTTATAGTTGGTTTCTACAATCTTTTTATCAATGAGGGGGTGGATGACGCCATCTTTGTAAAGATAAAAGGTGTCCTTAAGGTCAGTGATTTGGAAAATTGCTCCAATCGGCTGCATTGTACTAGCGGTAATGGTGGCGCCGACCGCATACCCAACGAGATCCGATTCTTGGATATCAATAATTTCGCCAGGATTGTAGCCAAAATGACGGACAACATCAGCAGACGCAAAAGGGCGGACTGTGTCATAGTCTACCAGGTACGTTTGTTTCGGTGTACGCAAGAGAGTATAGTTAGAAAAACTTATTTCTGGGCCCAGTGGATAGTTTCCCAAGTCGACTTCTGAAATAGGTACAACTAACCGAGGGTCAGCGCGGCTGATAAGGATCGATTTATTTTTAAATTTACGTCGTTGGCCGTTCTGAATGAGGTAAACCTCGCCTGTAGCATCTGATTCAAGCAACGAACCGTCGGGGTACACTTGTTCAAACCAGGTTTGCCAAATACGAGCAAAATTTTTGTTCCCATGCAGATGGGGAGTATACGTATACAAAAAAGCGGTTGCCCAGCTTTGCGGGATAATCTGTTGGTTATCAACTAAAACCGGGGTATCCTTTCGAAATTTGCGGCTCGGCAAATCTTTATTTGTATAATACCAACGGATAATCCCAGCGGCATTATCGACTTGCTTGCCAAACCCCTTATACTTCGCAACCGCTGGAGCAGTCATGGAACAACTGTCACATACCGCATAACCAGTTGCCCAATCAAGTTGCTTTTGGGTAGGTGTATCGTCAGTAATTAAGCTTTGCTCCTTTTGGAGGGTAACTAAAATAAATTTAGGGTTAACCTGGTAATTCTGTGCTGCATCGTAAATAATTTGTGCAGCAGATTTTAAACTCCCGTTTGCGTCCGGTGCTTGGTACTTGCTCAAATAACTACCTTTACCATCCAGGAAATGCTGAACATCACCCTGAGTCCAGGTCTGGTAATCCTGCATTTCTTGGTCAGAAAGAATAAAACCAGGATTGAATTCAAACTGAGCCAACGCTACTGCGGGTAAGAGCAAGCTTATGATAGCAGCGCTAGTAAACCCTATTCTTTGTAAGAAAAAAAAGTATTTTTTGGTACGCATAGACAGAAAAAATAACAATAAAAGACACTACTTCGGGCAGAGGTCTGAAAAAGTGATTTAAGACCCCTAGTATACCATGGCTTAAAAAATAAAAACAGTCTTTTTTAGGACTGTTTTTAAGAATTTTAATTTACTGTAATTGGATTTTCCCTTTCTCGACGCTAACGTGTACGGTAGCACCCTCTAAAACCTTTCCTTCAATGATTTTAAGCGCCAATTCATCGAGAATTTCATTTTGCAAGAGCCGTTTGAGTGGACGGGCTCCGTAATCAGGGTTAAACCCTTCTTTGGCCAAATGTTTTTTGGCACTTGGTTCAACCACAAGGGTAATTTTCTTTTCAGCCAGTCTTTCTTCTATGACCCCGAGCTGCAAATCAACAATTTTTTCGATCTGTTCCTCTGAAAGAGTGTGGAACATGATTGTCTCATCGATACGGTTAAGAAATTCTGGCTTAAAATGTTCTTGGAGCGCAGCCATTACTCGTTCTTTTACTGCAGCCTCTTCATTTTTTTTGCCTTTTTCTGCTGATTTAAAGCCAAACTCACCACGCTTTTTCATGTCCAAGATCATTTGGCTGCCGATATTGCTGGTCATGATAATAACCGTATTCTTAAAATTTACCACTCTTCCCTTAGCGTCCGTTACCCGCCCATCATCAAGCACCTGAAGCAGGACGTTAAAAACATCCGGGTGTGCTTTTTCAATTTCATCAAGTAAAACTACGGCATACGGGCGACGGCGAATGATTTCGGTCAACTGACCCCCTTCATCATAGCCAATGTACCCGGGAGGGGAGCCTATCAGCTTGGAAGTGCTGTGTTTCTCCATATATTCGCTCATATCGATTCGAACCAGCGCTTCCTCGGTATCAAACATAAACCCAGCCAAAACCTTGGCGAGTTCGGTTTTACCGACTCCGGTTGGTCCCAAGAAGATAAATGAGCCAATCGGGCGGTTCGGAGGTGAGATGCCGGCCCTTGAACGGCGGATAGCGTTGGCGACAGCTTTCACCGCTTCCGCCTGGCCGATTACGCGTTCGCCCAGGACTTTTTCCATCTGTGTAAGTTTGTAGGTTTCGCTCTCGAGCATTTTCTTAACCGGGATGCCGGTCCAGCGCGCTACCACACTCGCAATATCTTCTTCGCTAACTTCCTCTTTGAGGATGCCGCGCGTTTTTTGAAGTTCGGTCAATTTCTTTTCGTTCTTTTTAATCTCGATTTCAAGTTGTGGCAGTCGGCCGTACCGAATCTCAGCTACTTTCTGTAAATCTCCCCGTCGCTCTTCAATATCAGCCTGCTGCTTGAGGCGGTCCATTTCTTTTTTGGAATCCTGGATTAGCGTAATGATGTCTTTTTCATTTTTCCATTTTGCCTCGAGCTCGTCGCTTGTCTCGCGGATCTCAGCTAATTCTTTTTCTAACTTTTTCAAACGTTCTTTTGATTCAGTGTCAGTTTCGGTGTTTAAAGCCCGTTTTTCAATTTCCAACTTCATGACCGAACGTTTCATGCGATCCAATTCTTCGGGCATGGAATCAAGTTGTAGGCGTAGCGCCGATGCTGCTTCATCAACCAGGTCGATCGCCTTATCAGGCAAAAAACGATCGGTGATGTAACGTTCCGAAAGCTTGATAGCACTAATAAGCGCAGCATCTGTAATCCGCACACCATGATGCACCTCGTATTTTTCTTTAATTCCGCGCAAGATGGCGATAGCATCATCTTCGCTTGGTTCATTAATAGTTACGGGCTGGAAACGGCGTTCCAATGCTGCGTCTTTTTCAATATACTTTTGATATTCTTTAAGTGTTGTGGCGCCGACAGTATGCAATTCTCCACGGGCGAGCATTGGTTTTAACATGTTCGAGGCGTCAACTGATCCTTCGCTCGAACCGGCCCCTACAATCGTATGCAATTCATCGATAAACAAAATAATTTTTCCGGCTGCTTTATCTATTTCTTTTAGGACCGCCTTCAAACGGTCTTCAAACTCACCCCGGAATTTCGCTCCCGCAAGGAGCGCGCCAATATCAAGCGAAATAATTTCTTTGTTTTTCAAAGATTCAGGTACATCACCGTTCACGATCCGCTGCGCTAACCCTTCGACAACAGCGGTCTTACCTGTTCCAGGTTCACCAATTAACACGGGGTTGTTTTTCGTGCGCCTACTCAAAATCTGCATCACTCGACGAATTTCATCGTCACGTCCGATTACCGGGTCAATTTTCTCCTTCCGTGCTAAATCTGTTAAATTCTTACCGTATTTTTCAAGCGCATTATACTTACTCTCTGGCTCCGGTGAATCGACGCGTTGCGTCCCGCGGATTGTGACGAGTGTTTTAAGAATAGCGTCATACGTTGCGCCATCACTAGCCAAAAGGTCGCTAATCGGATTTTTAGTTATTAAAAACGCCAGAAGCAGATGTTCAACGCTGACATATTCGTCACCCATGCGCTTGGCTTCGTTGGCCGCATTTTGAAAAATGCTTACCATGGCCTGACCCAAGAGCACCTGGCCAACCGGGCTTGCACCAAAATTTTCCCCCTGTTTAGGGAGTTTATTGATCAAACTTTGCATCTCTAGCCCTAAATTATTGATGTTGACGCTTAATTTTTGGAGCAGGGACACAACGATGCTTTCCGAGTCTTGCAGAAAAGCCAAAAACAAATGTGGCGGCTCAATCTGTGCCTGGCCGTTTTCATGCGCTAAACGGGCTGCCACCTGGATAGTTTCTTGTGATTTATTGGTAAAATTTTGTGGATTCATAGGGTAAACAATATTTATCACTCACTAGGGGAGAGTGATAATACCAGTATAACGGGGCTTGAAAACTTTGTCAAATACATGCTATACTGGCTTTGTTATGCGAATTTTAGGCGTAAAAATAGACGAATATACACAGCCCGAAGCACTACAAAAAGTGGCTCTTTTTTTATCCCAAAAAGGGCAGAAAAAGATTTTTACCCCAAACCCCGAGCTCCTGGTACAAGCGCAGGACGACCCCTACTTTAAAGAGGTTTTAAACGGAGCCGACCTCAGCCTCTGCGATGGAAAGGGGATACAGCTGGTTTCAAAACCCACGCTCGAGCGCATACCTGGGGTAGATTTTATGGTTGCGCTTTGTGCCCTTGCTGCCAAGCAGCGTAAATCAATTTTTCTTCTTGGTTCAAGCAGTAACGAGATTGCCGAAAGAACCGCCCAGAAACTGCAGGAAAAATTTCCAACGTTAAACATCGTTGGTTTTGACCAAGGACCTCGTGTTCAAGAAAACGCCGAAAAAAAATTGGTCATTGAGGCAAACGAACAACAAAAGACGATCGATTACATCAATACCGCTAAACCCGACATCCTTTTTGTGGCTTTCGGCTCCCCGAAACAAGAGAAATGGATTACTGAAAATCTCTATCTGTTACCGAGTGTAAAAATTGCTATGGGCGTAGGAGGTTCATTTGATTTTATCTCAGGTAAGGTAAAACGCGCTCCTTTACTCCTGCGCCGGCTTGGGCTAGAATGGCTTTATCGCTTAAGTAAAGAGCCAAAACGCTTCTTTCGGATATATAACGCCACATTTAAGTTTGTTTCTCTTTTTATTAAAACACGTGGAAAATAATTTATTTTTCTACGGTAACCACTGAAACTATGGAAAACAAGGCAGTTATCACCAAAGTGATCGTTGGTACGCTTCTCGGATTAGGAGTATTAATTTTGGTTTTAGGCTCATGGACAGTCATTAACCCGGGTACGCGCGGGATAGTTATTCGCCTCGGCTCCGTTAACCGGGTGCTTGATGAGGGGCTTCATTTTAAAATACCTCTTATTGAGTCTGTTAAAGACGTTGATGTCCGGATCTTAAAAATAGAAGTTGAAGCTAGTGCGGCAAGCAAAGACTTGCAAACTGTCTCCGCCAAAATCGCTTTAAATTTCCAGCTCGAAGCGGCCAAAGTTGATAAGTTATACAAAGAAGTAGCGCTTGACTACGAAAATCGTTTGCTTTCTCCTGCGCTTCAGGAGTCCATCAAGGCCGCTACTGCCAAGTATACAGCCGAAGAATTAATCACGAAACGTGAACAGGTTAAAAGTGAAATGAAGCTAAATCTGACCGAACGGCTTAGCAAGAATTATATCCAAGTAGTGGAAGTAAACATTGTCAGCTTTGATTTTTCAGAATCATTTAACGAAGCTATCGAAGCTAAAGTTACCGCCGAACAACAGGCGCTGGCTTCCAAGAATAAGTTGGAACAGGTCAAATATGAAGCTGAACAGCGTATCGTGCAGTCCAAGGCCGAAGCCGAAGCTATCCGTATCCAGGCCGAAGCCCTGCGTGGCAGCACTGGTTTAGTCGAGCTTGAAGCAGTTAAAAAGTGGGATGGACATTTGCCGCAGTATATGACCGGACCGGTTCCATTTCTGAATATAACTAAATAGTTTGCGCCTTAAAATCATCATGATTTTCTATGGCCGACCGACTCAATCATTACATTTATTCTGAAACACAAAATCCAGATCTAGCTACGCTCGATAAGGAAGTTACTATTTTAGAATACCCGGCTCAAAAAACTCATGTTGAATTTGTTAAAAAATTCAACATTAAAGAAGGTGAGAAAACAGCTGTTGAAAAACAGATTTGTGACGACATGCTAAAGGCGACCGAAGAAGTTTTACGTGAAATTCGCCTAGGTAACGTTGGCAAATACATTACTCTTCGTTCGGAGGACATTCATATTTTAAAGAGGGAAGAATTTGATCGGATTGATGCTTTAGAGGAGGAGGAAGATGGAAAAGAAATAACCCCGAGCGATGGATTTGCTCGCTTTGGCAGCGTGTATATGCCACATCTCGAGGAAAGTTCAGAGTTTGATTTTGCTATGACGCTCAGCCATGAGGTGGCGCATACTATTTCCAGGTTATCGTTTTCGTTTAAGCATGAACAAGGAAAATTAGAAATAATTCCGAAGGCAGTTGGCATGCGACGAGACATGCCCGAGGGCGAGGACAAATTTGATGGATTAAATGAAGCTGTTAACGAACTCCTTGCGACAAAAATCCGCGAAAAATACATTCAGAGAGCTAAAAAAACTTCTTACTTGCCGAAAGATTTGGTTGAGCTGCGAGCCTACCCCGAAGCTATCTGGGTTCTGGAAGAAGTATTACAACGGACAGCGGGCGATAAAAAATACAATGTTTTGAATCAGCTTTTTAGGGATCACATCACTGGAGTCGATACGGTACTCAAGGTCTTGGCGGAAAAAAAGCCTAAAATTTATGATGCGCTGAGAGATATGGGCACAAAACCCGAGGACGCATTGGAAGTGGCAAAAAAATTGGAATATGAAGACGTAATTACTGAAATAGAAATGAGAATTCACACACGCTTAAAAACGAATAACAAGAAAATTGTATGATCCGCACTCGTTTCGCTCCTAGCCCCACTGGCTACCTACATGTCGGCAACTTACGTACTGCCCTGTATGCGTATATTATTGCCAAACAGAATAATGGTCAGTTTTTGCTTCGCATTGAAGACACCGATCGCGAACGCTATGTTGCTGACGGTGTTGAGCATATCCTTAAAGCCCTGTACTGGGTAGGCATCGAACCGGATGAAGGGGTAAAATTAGATGAGTACTCGACTCCTGGCGAAGTCCAAGTTATTGAAGAAGGCGCAAAGGGGCCGTATACTCAATCGAAACGTCTTGAAATATATCAAAAATATGCTGCCGAGCTGATCGACAAAGGGGCAGCTTACCATTGTTTCTGCTCTAACGAACGCTTAGACAAGCTGCGTGAGGAACAACAAAAAAACAAGCTGCCTAGCGGGTATGACCGTTTTTGTTTAACTCATGTTCCTTTAGAAGAAGCCAGTGAACGCATCAAAAAAGGGGAGCGGCATGTGGTGCGTCTCAAAATGCCCAAAGATGGTGAGACCGTTTTTAATGACACTATTCGCGGTGAAGTGCGCTTCAAAAATAACTTGGTTGATGATCAAGTGCTCATAAAATCAGACGGCTTTCCGACGTATCATATGGCGGTTGTTGTTGACGACCACTTAATGGAGATTACACACGTTATCCGTGGGGAAGAGTGGATCAGTTCAACTCCAAAGCATTTGCAGCTGTATACCTACTTTGGTTGGCAACCACCTCAGTTTGCCCACCTGCCCTTATTCTTAAATGCCGATCGAAGCAAGCTAAGTAAGCGTCAGGGTGATGTTTCGGTACATGACTATCGAACCAAGGGATACTTGCCGGAAGCCATTCTTAACTTTATGGCTTTTCTGGGTTGGAACCCAGGCGACGAACGGGAAATATTTTCACTCACTGATTTGGTTAAAGAATTTTCACTGGCTAAAGTTAGCAAGGCAGGGGGTGTGTTTAACCTCGAAAAACTTGATTGGTATAATCGTGAGTATTTAAAACGTATTTCGGATGATGAGCTGGTAAAACGGGCTTTGCCGTTTTTGATTGAGGCTGGGCTCATAAAAAGCGAAACAAGTATTGCTGAGTTCCAAAAACCTTGGCTCGCACAAGTACTGGCTCTTGAAAAAGAAAGGGTTACGACGCTTGCCGAATTTCCTGAGGCCTTAAAATTTGTTTTTGAGCTTCCCGCGTACCTCCCAGAACTTTTAGTGTGGAAGAAATCTTCCAGAGAGGAAGCCCTCAGTGTGCTCGAAGCGCTCGAGAACTTACTTCATCAGGTACCTGAAAGCAAATGGGATAGGGAAGGTCTGGAAAAAATGGTTGTCGAATGGATTGTTCAAAAGGACTACCAAAAGGGCGCGGTACTCTCACCGCTTCGAGTTGCACTTTCCGGACAACAAAACTCTCCAGGACCTTTTGAGATCGCCGCCGTTCTTGGTAAAACTGAATCACTACACCGCATTAAGCACGCTCTAGCCCTACTTTCTTAAAAATGCTATACTTGGAACCATGACGTTCCTACAGCGCTTAGCCTCTTTTTTTGTCCTTTTCTTCCTCCTTGTGGCAGGTAATTTTGTGCTGCCATCCATTAGCGTTGTCCGAGCTTCTACCGAAGAGGAAATACAAGCTCTTAATGATAAAATTGCTGCCCAAAAAGAAAAAATTAAAGAATTGGATGGCACGATTGATAAATACAAAAAGAATATTGCCGCAACCCAGCTGGAAGCCACCTCGCTTAAAAACCAACTGAGCATTCTTGATAACCGCGTTGCTCAAACTGAGGCGGATATCGAACAAACCAAGGCTAAAATTGCCGAGGCTGATCTTCAGATTCAGGCTTTAAACATCACTATCGGCGATAAAGAGGCGATTATGGATCGCCAAAAGGCTTTGGTGGCAAAAATGGTTCAGAGTATTCAGGCAGAGGACCAAAAAAATTACCTCGAAATCATGCTGACTAACCGCAATTTTGCGGATTTCTTCAGTCAGCTTACATATTTAGAAGGTGTCTATAGCGATCTTGGAAAATCGGTCAAAAATGTCCGTCTGAGCAAGGAAGAACTTGATGCTAAGCAAAAACAAGTTGTCGAACGTCAAAAAGCCTACGAGGAACTTGAAAAACAGCTGGTTCAAAAACGGACCGATCTTGATGATCAGGTTAATAACAAACAAACACTACTATCCCAAACCCGTAATTCCGAACAAAAATACCAAGCATTGCTGTCGAGCCTCAAAAAACAATATGCTGCGGAGCAGGCAGAAATCAACAGTAACGAAGCGGCAATCCGCAAAAAACTGGAAGATCAAAAGAAGATCCAGCCCAGTGGCGACGTGGACATGCGCTGGCCGCTCGCTAACCGCTATATCACAGCGTATTTTCACGACTCTACATACCCATTCAAAAACGTCTTCCAACACAGCGCCATTGATCTGCGTTCTCCGCAAGGTTCGCCGGTGCGTGCCGCCGCGTCCGGTTATGTCGGCGTAGCAAGAAAATGTACGCTATCATCGTGTTACGCTTACGTACTCATCATTCACACCGGCAATATTTCAACTGTTTACGGACACTTAAGCCGTATCGATGTAAAGCCTGACCAATTTGTGACAGCAGGGGATATAATCGGGCTATCTGGAGCTACTCCGGGCACTGTGGGTGCAGGACCCTTTACAACCGGTCCTCATCTGCATTTTGAAGTACGCTTAAATGGAATTCCAGTCGATCCTTTGGGGTATTTAGAATAAAATACCTACTCGCAAAATAGGCTTACTTGAGTTTTGTATGAAAAAGAAATTAAAGGTAGGCGTGTTAGTTGGCGGCACTTCGAGCGAGCGAGAAATCTCGCTGGTCACTGGTGCGGCTATTTACAAAAATCTCGACCGTAAAAAATACATAGTCAAACTCATTGAGCTGACGCCTAAATGCCAGTTTGTTTTTATTCCTGACAGTGGTAAAAAACGCTTTCTTGACCTTGTTAATAAAGACCGCAAGTTTGTTGACGTAATGTTTATTGCCCTACATGGCACGCCAGGCGAAGATGGCACGGTTCAAGGGATGCTGCAGCTCTTGGGTATTCGTTATACTGGCCCCAATACGATTGCCAGCAGTATTGCCATGAATAAAGTCCGAACGGCGGATATTTACCGCGCCGCTGGCATTCCTACTCCCGAATTTGTGGCTTTTACCAAAGCTGAATGGCAAAATAATAAATTAGAAATTATTAATCAAACCCGTAAGCTTGGTTTTCCAGTAGTGATCAAACCAGTCGACCAGGGGTCAGCTGTAGGAGTAGAAATTCCTAAAAGTAGCGCCGAACTCGATAGCGCGCTTAACCGGGTATTTAAAAAGTTTAATTGGCTCATGGTGCAGCGCTATATCCAAGGAAGCGAGGCAACGTGTGGTGTCTTAGAAAAGCGGGGACAGCCTTTTGCGCTTTCGCCAACACATATCCTGGCAAACTACGCTGAATTTTATGATTATGCCTCTAAATACAAGGCTGGCGGCTCGACCCACGTGTGCCCGGCCGATTTTGACGATGCCATAAATGAAAAAATTCAAGAAATTGCTATCACAGCGCACAAGGCGCTTTGGTGTCGGGGTATGTCTCGAACTGATGTATTTGTGGATGAGCAAAAAAAGGTCTGGGCAATCGAGACTAATACCATTCCCGGAATGACGCCGACTAGTTTACTGCCCGAAGCAGCCGCAAAAGGCGGTATCGGTTTTAGCGAAATGCTTGACTTTATGCTTTTGGCAAGTTTATGAATACAAACTCGGTAGAATGGGATGATACGCCAAGCGCCCATGTTGTCCAAAAGTTTCAATCACAGCTGCCTGGAATTACTGAAAAGGACGCACTTTTCTTTATACAGGAAAAAATAAGCCCATTCATGACCCCGAGCGAAGTTGCTGATTGCATCGCTAGCTATAAAGAGCAGTTGTCCTTGCGTGAACGGCGGCCTGATGCTCAGCAGCTGGCCGGGGAGGCCTTATACTTTAGCGCTTGGGCAGGTGGTGCTAAAAAAGTTTTTTCTTTACGCGCGCACCATAATAATTTAGAACTTATCATAGTTGCTTGATTGGAATTGTATGACAATCTATACTCCCAATTTTTAAACCACCATACTCATCAAGTCCATTTTAGTCGTCAGCCGCTTAGAGATTAACTTTGTAGTATGCAATCACCCTGGATTCATCAACTCAAACTCAACCACAAACACGCACAAGTTGACCGCAACCTAACAACAGACATCGCAATTATTGGTGCTGGTATTGCCGGGGTAAGTACTGCATACTTTGCGCTTAAGAATACCACTAAAAAAATTACACTGATTGAAGCACACAAGGTTGCTCACGGTGCAACTGGGCATAATGCGGGTCAAATTGTAAGCTACTTTGAACACCCCTACGCCCATTTAGTAGAAGAATATGGCGCAACACTCGCTGCCCGTGCTCAGGAGGCCATTTACCACTCCTGGGATAGTCTGGAAGAGGTTTTTAAAGAGACCGGCATCACCACGCCGCTCAGTATTTTTACGGGTTACGCCGGGTGCTCGAGTATCGAACAAATCAATCTTCACTTACGCAACCTCAAATTCCAGCGTGAAGCGGGGCTTAAAGTGGAGGAAGTATTGGTAGCCAATGTACCAGGAATCTTGGAAAATATTCCCCAAGAATTTAGTGGTCTGTACGCTGTTGTCGAGCAAGAGTACATTCTTAAAATTCTCGAAACCAACGACGAACGCTATGTTGGGGCATTAGCTTCCCGCAAGGGCTGCCTGAACAGCGCCTTATTTTGCGAAGACGTTATCGCGTACTTGCTCAAGGAGTATCCGGATCGTTTTTCGCTTTATGAACATAGCCCGGTGGAGCATATTGATTTGGGTAAAACAACTGCCAAACTCACCATCAACGACTTTGTTGTAACAGCTAAGCGTGTTATTCTCTGCACCAACGGATTTGAGAATTTTACGATCAGTAACTACAGTGGAGGAGAAGATGTTAACGCTTCGTTCCACACCTGCGTCAATGCAAAAGTCGGTTACATGTCGGCGTACTTGGAGCATGCAGACCATCCGCCAGTTGCTATCAGCTATTTTGCCGATTCGGGAATTAACGAGGAGACCCCCTACTACTACTTTACTCGCCGCCATTTTATCCATAAAGAAAAGGGTGAAGAAAACCTCATTTGTATTGGTGGTCCCGAAGCAGATCTTGAACAAAAAGGAATGTACCACCGCGAAGAGCATGTCTACCCCGAGGGAGCCAAACGAGAGCTTGATGCCTTCATACGGAGCAGTTACCAATATGCCCCGCACGAGAATATTGACTATCTGTTTGAGTGGCATGGCCTTATGGGATACACTACAACCGGGCTACGTGTTATCGGCCCTGAACCGCGCAACCCCATTCTGATGTACAATTTAGGCTGCAATGGTGTTGGTATTTTATCTTCCATCTATGGTGGAAAACGCATCTCTCAATTCTTAAAAAGAGGAAAGTTAGAAAAGTCTGTTTTTGATCCACGTTAATTATGACACGCGAAACACCGGAAGATTATTTTGCTGGAGAAATGAGCACGCCCGCCCTGTGGGCCAAAGCCAAGCCGGAAACAAAACCAAAGGAGGTGCTTGAAGACCGCACTAGTGAAAGCGAATTGGGCGCATACCTAAGAAAAATTAATGGCACCAAAGTAACTTCCGAAAAAGACGGCTATGTTCCGCCGCTGGGTGAGCTTATTAAAAAAATCGAATTACTTAATAATGAAATCCTGGGCGCTGGCAAAAGAATTACTAATAGTGATATGGTAGTGTTTTTGCAGAGCGGATTACAATTAATAATTGACGGGAAAACCCATCACTTTCCTTTGTACACCAAGCAGCGCATCTTGAAAGGCGTAGAATACGACCAAGTGTACCTAGATACTAGCGGCTTTAAAAACATATAACGCACCCAAAGAGAGGTGATCTTCTTGTAAAAACTAAAAATGATTACGTATGATTTTAAATAAAAAACTAGCAAATAACGTAGAAATTCCCGTTGTTGCGCTTGGCACCTGGAAGGCGACCGGCAGCAAAGTAAAAAACGCTGTCTTGGCCGCGCTCGCTGCTGGATATCGCCACATCGACACCGCCAAGATCTACGGTAACGAACGGGAGGTGGGGGAGGCGATTCGTGAAAGCGGTGTACCGCGTAGCGAAATTTTTGTGACCACCAAACTCTGGAATGGCGACCAGGGCTACGAAAAGGCATTCGATGCCTTTGAGAAGTCAACAGAAGCTCTTGGTCTTGAGTATATCGATCTCTACATCATTCACTGGCCAGAACCACGCACCCGGCAAGACAGCTGGCGAGCACTTGATGAATTGTATACGGCTGGTAAATGCCGGGCGATTGGAGTGTCCAATTACACCATCAAACACCTGGAGGAAATGAAAACGTACGCCAAGGTCATGCCAATGATCAACCAGGTAGAATTCCATCCGTTTTTGTATCAAAAAGAATTACTTGAGTATTGCGCAAGCAACAACATCGCCCTCGAGGCCTACAGCCCGCTCGCGCATGGGGAGCGGCAGAAAGATAAGGTAATTACCGCGATTGCCGAGGCACACGGTAAATCCAATGCCCAAATCATGCTGCGCTGGAGTCTACAGCATGGGAATATTATCTTGCCGAAGTCCACGAATCCGGAGAGAATAGGGGAGAACTTGGCGGTGTTTGATTTTGAATTGACTGCGGAAGAAATGGCGAGGCTCGATGCATTGAATGAGGATTTTAGGACGTGCTGGGATCCGAGTGAGTTAATTTAATTCTATTATAAATAAAATAATTAAATTAAAATATGCCGACTGAAAATTTTTCCACTCCTATTAATGCCGAAGATGCCCCGCAAGTTTATAACTCTGTTAGGGCAGTAGGTACATTTAGACCTAAATTTGGACCTCAAGATGGAAGAATTTTTTCTGATGAATTAAATGTTTTCGGGACAGCTTTTTGGCTTAAAGATTATAAAGTTTTAATCACCTGCGCTCACGTAGTTCAAGGATTATTAGGTGCGCCCCTAGAAATTACAGGACTCTTGGTAGTTGGAAATTCTGGGAACTATAGACGAGCAGTGATCGACATAATTGATTTAGCTCACGACTTGGCTGTGTTAAGACTTTTGGGAAATAACGACGTTCCGATTTCGGGCGCTGAACTCGAAGCAGAAGCGTCAACAGGATTGGTATTAGTGGAAAATTATCCAGCAGTTTCAACTGAAGTTGCTTATGCAGGATTCCCTTTAGGGAACCAGCTTCTAAACCAAATACATTCGCCCACTTATTCTGAAGGTGTAGTGGGTATTGAAAAAAGAACAAATGGCCCAAGAAAGGAAATTCAAATTTCAGGTCCGGTGGTCGGGGGTTTTAGTGGGTCACCAGTTGTGCTTAAAAGCGATAAAAGCAAAATAGTAGGTGTTGTTTCTAACGGTCCATCCTTAGCCGGAACCTCAAGTAGTAATATTTTTATGTCTATTTCTTGGGAACATGTTAAAACAATAGCAATTTGTGCAAACTCGTAAGCTTTAGTTTTTGTTTACTGATCTCTAGTCAAACGTATAAATTCTTTTAATTTGACCTCAAAAAATACAGCACGATAAACATCTGGTTTTGCTATTCGCTTCCAAAAATCAAACCCTATACTTGAGTCAAAATTCCGCATTAAAAGCGTCATAATAATCCCATGCGTCCCTAAAACAATAGTTTTACCACCATGTTGCCTAAGTATTTCTTGAAAAATAGGTAAGCCACGGGCAAGCACTTCGGTAGCGCTTTCACCTCCAGGCAATTTATAGTTTTGACCAGCAAATACCTTTTCAATCTCAGCTTCAATTTTGTCTTCCTCAATAATGGTTTCCGGTCCGCGCAACAGTAGCTCACGGAACTCGTCGTGCGTTTCGATGAGTTTATTTTTAGCCAGAGCGATAGGTTTAATAGTCTCAACTGCCCGTGGACTTGAGCTCGAAACAAATACATCTACGGGAATAGAATCAAAAAGTTCGACTAGTTTTTTAGCTGCATGTCCACCCTCGGGTGACAAACTTCTTTGGTGGTAGTTTTCCAAGCTAAAGGGCGCCTTAGCGTGCCGTACAAAGTACAGAATAGTTTCTTCCATACAAATTATTTATTCCCTCGATGAAACTTTGCATGCACATCATGCAATTTTTTATTAGTCACGTGCGTATAGATCTGCGTGGTCACAATATTTTTGTGCCCCAACAGTTCCTGTACCGAACGCATATCCGCCCCTTGGTCGAGGAGGTCGGTCGCAAAGCTGTGGCGGAGGGTATGTGGCGTAGCGTCCACCGGGAGGCCGGCCATACCAGCGTAGCGCCGGACTGCGCGTTCGATGGAGCGGGTGGTCAGGCGACGCTCGGCGCTGCCCTTTTGGGCTTTGGCGTAGTTGATAAAGAGGGGAGGGTACATGTCCTGAACCCTGGTTTTGATGTAATTTCCCAGGTATTCAAGTGCCCGCGTTGAGAAGTATACCGTCCGGACAGATCCGCCTTTACCGGCAATACTGATTTCCAGATCTTTAATTTTTTTAGCGACAATGTTCCGGATATCAAAGAGGCGTATATTAAGCGACGTTAACTCCGAGATACGCATACCGGTAGAGAAGAGGACCTCCAGGATCGCCCGGTCACGTACGCCTTCGATCGTCGACATGTCCGGCATGGTCATGAGTTTTTGGACCTGGTCGTAGTTGAGGAATTTAATTCGTTTTTCTTTTTCAGTCAATTTAGGGAGTTGGATTTTATCGCTCGGGAGCGCTACGATATCGCGCGTCGCAAAATATGCCATCAGATTGCGCAGAGCGATAAGGTAATAGTTCTGAGTGGTTTTTTTGATTGGCTGATTGGTCTTTTTGTCTTTTTTACGGGATAGATACAGCCGATAGTTCCAGATGTGCTCGGCCGTGAGTTCGTGGGGCTTAAGGGTGGTGAGGGACTGGTCAACAAGCCAGTCTTTAAACATTTTGAGGAAGTTGTAATA
>CAZWKA010000001.1:34948-213888 GCA_964634875.1 uncultured Gammaproteobacteria bacterium | reverse complement strand
TCCCTTTTAGAGGGAGTTACCATTATTATTCCCCCGCTCAAACACTCATACCACCACTTCAAATCCAACTAAATTCTCCTTACACGGATATAGAAAAAACAGAGCATTGCTCTGTTTTTTTAATTCAACAATGGAGCGGATATCTTGCGAAGGCAAAAATCAACATCTTTTAGAGAGTCCTGCTCCTACAGAGAGATTCCCCAAAATCATAGCTGACACCATTAATCAACCCGCAAGCTTGGTTTGGATACGTTCTAAAATGTCGGACGGTTGCTCTTTGGTAAAAATACCGCAAGTAATTATTACAGGTACCGCTTCGCTTGTTACTATTTTTTCAAGTCGCCCAACCATATTTTGAGGTGCAAAAATATAGACAGCTTTAGTGTCAGCGGCAGCAAGGGTGGCATGTTTTGCTTCAAAAGAGTTAAACATGGCAGCAAGAGCCTCCTGGTCCCTTTTGTCGATAATCGCGCTTGTTTCGAAGGTGGTACCGCTCGGACCACGCGAAAATCCTTCGCGGTCAGAATAGGTCGTTTTCTCAAGCTCAATATTGTCGAGTGTATTCATAGTACCCTGGTAAGCTTCATACCAAGTACATCGGTAATGATCAGCGACGATAATCAGTGTTTTTGTCTCGGTAAATTGCGGAAGTCGATCAGCTATTTTCATATACAAAAATGAAGATTAAAGAGGTGGTGGCACCTAGTAGGTAGGGTAGCTGTTCATACTAAAAACTGCAAGAGAAATAAAAAAAATACGGTGTAGCCTGCGCCATTTCAAGCCAGTGTTAGCTTGGCCGCGACCCACTTTTAAGTCAGCGCCGCGACCACCATAGCAATTATTTTTCATTACATCTCTCTGAAACAATCGCCCACGCAGAAAAATACATTTTATCGGCGTACTTATGGGAGCAATCTTTTGGTTTGTACGGTACTGCATACTGCGCTTGCACACCGAGTCGTTAACACCTGAATTACGATTTGCCTCACCAAAAACACAGAGCAAATTTAATCATTTTTCCTCAACCAAAAAATTATCCACTCCACCCAATTTGACACCAGCCTTTGCCAGGTATACTATGTGTATATGAGTATATTTATGTATTATGTCTAGCATCACACCGAAACAACAAAAAGTCCTTGATGTCCTGCGAAACTATATCGCTCGGCATAAACAGGGGCCAACCATTCGAGAACTGCAAGAACAACTGCAGCAAGCTGGGCTCAAGCTCAGCAGCTCACGCTCGGTCACCCAATATTTGGACCAGCTGGGGAGTAACGGCTTTATACGCCGCACCGGGCAGGATCGGGGCATCACCATCGTGGAACGTGCCGCGGCCGATAACTTGGTTCGCATACCCATCCTTGGTACTGCGAACGCCGGGCAGCCTGTCGCTTTTGCCGAAACCGACTACCAAGGGTACTTGCCGGTATCCAAAAAGCTTATCAAGAACACCGGCCAGTCACTGTTCGCCGTAAAAATATTCGGAACGAGTATGAACCTCGAAAAAGTCGAGGGCGGAAATTTAGAAAATGGCGACTACGCCATAGTCGATAGCAGCAAAAAAAGTAAGGCGAACAGCAAACCATTTCTCTTTACCATCGAAGGTTGCGCCACCATCAAATCGTTCCGCGAAACGGGAGACGAGGTTACCCTCTTACCCAACTCTAGCGAAGAACACGAACCAATCTATTTACACAAAGATGATAACGTCCAAATTCTAGGACAAGTCGTACGAGTATTTAAAAGAAAAAAATAAACGCAGGGTGCTTTGCCGGCGAACCTGCGTTTACTTGCTACAAGAATATTCGGTCTTTAGACCGAGCATCTCTTTTTTTAAACTTATCATATTTATTTTTTAATGTAAAGCATATGCTACAACAACCATACATGGTGAAAAGAGCTAACGGATGGACAGTGCTCGGGAGAGCTACTTCCCAAAGTCTAGTGCGAACACGGACCCAGAATAAGCGATTAAAATCGCTCAGGAAATTAGTGTCGACCACGGGGCAAGGCTTGTTATTCAAGGTCGAAAAAATAGGACTGCCAATTCAATTCCGGCTCGCAATGGCTCAAACCCTTCACAAGATAGGAAGTTTCCATGCTTAATGTATTTGATACCTACCTCTATGTACTACGCCTTTCGCCAATAAAAAAGACGCATAAATGTTTATATCAATGCGTCTTTCCTGCGAGTATGATACTCACCTTGATACCAAGTATCATAGCAGGTTCTGACTGATTGAACAAATAGACTGGGGTTCGAGATAAAGACAATGCTTGTCTATTTATCATTAGATAGCTACTTCTTATGTCATATTCTATCACTTCAAGACCAACCAGCAATCGTTACTTAGGGAATACCAACTACGAACACATTGAGGTACACGATTTGCAAAACGAAGACACCAACTGTCAAATTGATGAGATTATTTTGAGCAACCACGCTGTCATTTTTAAACCGGACACACTGAGCCAAGCGTATGGCGAAGAGTACGATAACTGTGCTTATTGTCTAGGCAATTCTAGTAGGTAATTTCAAACAAACAACCTCCTCTTCACCAGGAGGTTGTTTTTTGTTTAAGAAAGAGTGTTTTACTAAACATTAAAGGTACCCCCTCCTACCACCGTTTTACACCAATAGCCAAATGGAAATTACAATCAACTCTTCACTGCGCGACAAAAATGATAAAAGAGAGTAAAATAGCACTATGCAGATTAAAAACTCTTACAAACTAGTCATCGCTATCGCCATTTCAGAACTTGCCGGCATTGTGGGCTCTATTTTCACTAGCCCCGCTATCCCAACCTGGTACCGAGGGATCACCAAACCCGCTCTTAACCCACCGGCTTGGGTCTTCGGTCCAGTCTGGACAACATTGTTTGCGCTCATGGGCATAGCGGCATTTCTGATCTGGGCATCATACGCCAAGACTACCGATGCACATCGAAGAAAGCACATAAAAATTGCGCTTGTTTTGTTTGGATTGCAGCTGGCGCTCAACACCCTGTGGTCACTCATCTTTTTTGGACTGCAAAATCCTGGCGCCGCGCTGATTGAGATTATATGCCTTTGGATTGCCATCCTCGCCACAATTATTGCTTTTGCAAAAATTTCTAAACCCGCTGCCTGGCTTTTGGCACCCTATATTCTCTGGGTTAGCTTTGCGATGTATTTAAACTATGCTATCTGGACTCTTAATTAACTGGCTTGATGTCATTGGGCTGTTTTTATTTCTCGCCGGTTTTGTAATTGGGCTTGGCGCAGTGACCGTGATAGATATCCACGGCTTCCTGGGTCGCACATCATCGTACTGGACCGAAGCGACTACCCGAACACACAAAGTTACCAAACCCATGATCTGGGCAGGCATTATACTCGCCATAGCCGGGGGTTTGATTTTCTACCGCAATCAAAACTTCTCTGGCATTCCACTCTTTCACGCTGCCTTCGCGCTAGTACTCATTACTAATGGCTATTTTTTATCTTTCCGGGTAAGCCCTTTTTTACTCAAACGTGAAAAAGAAGGACGGGCCGGAGAACTACTTCCAGCCGCCTGGCAGAAAAAAATTATAGTGAGCCTGATCGTGTCAGACACGCTCTGGTGGGGCGGATTGCTGTTGCTGGTCGCGCATCTTGTGAGCCGTTAATCGCCTCCTAACTCTGTAAAAATTAGCAGCAATACCACGAAACGGCCACAACACAGATTTTTATATGTCTAGCCACAAAACATGCATATTCACCCTTTCAGATCTTTAACAAAATTAGGCAAGCATAGCCACCCGATTGATAAAATTGCCGAACTCAACGGCCTGCTATCAGGAATCGCCTTATACCCGCAAGTAATCCAAGCAGCACTTACTAAAAATGTAGACGGGCTTTCTTTATACACTTTCCTCTTTATTTTTATAAACAGCATTATCTGGATTTTTTATGCTCAGCACCGATCATTGCCGCAAGTGCTTATTTCATCACTGCTTAACTGCGCTGCTTCGGGCATTCTCCTCGGCTTGGTCTTATTTTATAATTAAATCATTTGTTACATATCACCCTCAATCATAACCAGGTAAAAAATATCGCCACTTTTTAATTTATTTAGTATAATAGATAAATTACACATAGCAGTACGTTTAAAAATTTTATTCTCGCTCTTCTTTTATGAATCTTAGTGTTTTCGCAGAAATCGGAGTACTCATCGGGGTTGCAGCAGCTGTCGCGATGATTATGCGTGTCTTAAGGCAGCCCTTGATTATCGGACACATCATTACCGGATTTTTAGTCGGCCAATTCGCTCTCGGATTATTTCACAATATTGAAACACTCGAACTGTTCAGCGAGCTGGGAATTTCTTTTTTATTATTTAGCGTTGGACTATCCCTCAACCCCAAAGTCCTGCGTGACTATGGTTGGATTTCCATTGTAACCGGCTTCGGGCAGGTGCTTTTGACGGGCAGTGTCGGCGTAGCAATATGTTTGCTGCTCGGATATACCTGGATAACTGCCATATACGTCGGTATTGCACTAGCTTTTTCGAGCACTGTAATCGTCCTTAAACTTCTTTCGGACAAGGGAGACATGGATAAACTGTATGTGAAGCTTTCCATCGGATCGCTTCTCCTACAGGATCTGATTGCTATCGTCCTATTGTTCGCCATTCCCTTCGCCACCGGTTCCCAAGGCAGCGGCTGGGATTTAGTCCGCGTTTTTATAACTGGTTGCGGCGCAGGCCTCGGCATATTCCTATTTTCTCACTACGTCCTCCGCCACCTTCATAAATACCTGACCCAATCCCAGGAACTTATTTTTCTTTTTACGACAGCCTGGGGAATCGGAATTTCTGCTTTGTTTGCAGCTATCGGATTTTCCCTTGAGGGCGGAGCACTCATTGCCGGTATCGCTCTTTCTACTTCACCTAGCCGTCACGAAATGAGCGCGCGTCTGGCACCGCTGCGAGATTTTTTTATCGTCGGCTTTTTCATCCTTTTGGGCACGCGGATGGTCGTCAGTGATTTTAGTCTCATCCTCGTACCCGCCATCATCCTCTCGTTGTTTGTCTTGATAATGAACCCTCTTTTGCAGCTGATCATTATGGGGTTGATGGGCTATCGTAAAAAAACAAGCTTTCAAACCGGCATGATGGCCGCGCAGATCAGCGAATTCTCTTTAATCTTGGTCGCGCTTGGCGTTTCATTGGGTCAAGTTGCCCCAAGCGTATTATCCATGGTAACACTTGTCGGACTAGTTACCATTTTTTTCTCCAGCTACCTCATTTTATATTCGGATAAACTGTATGAATACGTAGCACCGTACCTCAATATTTTTGAACGAGCGCACGTGCGGGAAACCTCTCCTCGCACTAAAAAATATCCTATTATACTTATTGGAGCGAACCGAATCGGCTCAGACTTCATCCTACTATTCCAAAAAATGAAACACCGTTTCCTCGTCATCGACCACGACCTTGAAATAATGAATATGCTAGAACGGCAAAAAATTGACCACGAGTACGGGGACGCAAGCGACCCCGACCTCCTCGATGCTTTCAAAATTAACAAGGCTGAACTGGTCGTTTCGACCGTTCCAGACCTTGAAACTAACTTGGTAATACTTTCGTGCGCCAAACGGGGCGGACAGGGGCCAACCGTGATGGTGGTGGCTCACCGGATTACTAATGCGCTCGAACTGTATGCTGCCGGCGCTGACTATGTTATCCTGCCTCATTTTCTGGGCGGCGCTCATGCCGCATCAATGGTTCGTAAATTTACAAAAAACGCTACCGTGCTGCAGGATCTCCGGGGAGAACATATCCAGCACCTGCAGGAAAAGGTGTCCCTAGGGCACGACCACCCGCAGCTGGAACGATTTCGATAACACCTTGAATCATACCCTACACCCTAACTAAAAATCATTTACTGCGGCACCTATTTAATAATAACTTCCTATGCGAAACATCGGAGCATTCCTAAGCACACTAGCACTTATTGTCCTGATGGGCGCCAGCTGCTCCGCCGGATCAATGACCGCAACAGATAGCAAACTTCCGCTCGCTACCTACGAAAACAAACAAAACTATTTCCAAATTGAATACCCAAAAGACTGGGAAAAACAAGAAGGAGTCTACGGAACAGTTGCCGCTTTTATTTCACCCCAAAGCATCGACGATGAATTTCCGGAAAACGTAACCATCGTGGTGAAAGCAACCGACGCCACTGTTACCGACTTTGTCGCTTCGGCTGTCAATAACGCACCCCAGTCCTACAAAGATTTTACGCTTATCGATGACAAACCCACAACACTCGATGGAGCTGAAGCAGAAATGATTACCTATACTTTCACCCAGGATGAACTCAAAATCTATACCCGCGAAGTGTTCGCTGTAAAAAACGGAAGGTTATATGACATTACGTTTACAGCGAGCCAGAGTGAACCTGAAGCAAATTGGGATATTGCCCAAAAAATGATCGCCTCATTTAAAATAATAGAGTAATGGTTCTAGCGTTCTTATTTCAAAATACAGCCTTGTGCAGGGCTGTATTTTGAAAACCGCACAGTTCAATTACACATTAACCAGAAACGATGACGCTGCAATAACTCGCCTGTACTAGCGAGCAGGGTCTTGGCTAGATTTCCTGAAAATTACGAGCGGAGAAAGCAAGACCGCCAAAAAAAGACCAATCAAGATAAAGTGCAAACGGCGCCAACAAATATAGACTGAAAAAGGGTCGTGATTATTGGTCGTTAACGGCACCTCATATTCGGCATTTTTTTGTTTAAGCGCCTCAGCAACGCTGCGCATAAATTCGTTATCAGTACTGTGGCGACTGGGGTAAATACGTTTGTCAGTAATTACATACACGCGCGCGGCCTCATACGAACTATACGACTTGCCGTACCAGGTAATTTGTTCAAGGCCTACATCCACTTTGCGAGCGGCTGCAGGAGCAAGTTTCGCAACAGGGAGTTTCCAAGCGTTCCGCAAAACCCAGGTACCGTTTGGCTCAATTGTAATACTTGTAAATTCAAAAAAATACGGAGTGAAAAAACTGAACATTATTCCAAAGACACAAAGGAGAAGTGCGGCATAGTACCTTGTTTCGCGCTTGGACAGGCCGATAAGCTGAGGCCGTAAGGCGAAGACAATGAAGGCCGCGGCCACAAGAAAAAAGACAACTATAAAAACAAGAAACACGATGAGTACAGCACTCATCCATCCGACGTTACCAATAGCAATGACTTCACCCATAAAGGCTAGGCTGCGATTTTGTAACAGTATAGCATCTTTAGCTCAAAAATAATAATCGAGCTTACAAAAAAGGAACAAAAAATCTAACTACCTTGTATCTTTTTGTTTTCGGTGCTACACTTTTTTCGCAAATTGGCAAACTGCCAACGGAGCACACATGACAACAACAAGGCGAGCAACATTCCTTGGTCCTCTTCTCCTAGCCACCATGGGGGCAATGGAGATCAAGTGCGCCAAGAGCGAAGTCGAGCGCATCTCTGACAGCGTCAGCGCCGCGTGTGGCAACATGCGACCCTACTACCAAGGTTGTCCAAGGGACAAAACCTGTATCGAGATCGTCGACGTGACCCGTACCGCGGCCTGCGACAGACTCTTTAACACGGACATAGACGTGTACACAGCCATGACACGGCTGGGATGTGTGAATCATCTCCACTTCAACGGCCTCTTCCAGACCGTGTGCGCCAGCTCTCAGGTGACCAGCTACATCTACGGCCCTGTCTATGTCGACTAGCAGTTAGCCGACTAGCCGCCGCGCCGCCGCTCTTTACATCGCGCCGTCGTACCGACGACCCTCCTCTCTCCTCACTGCCCCTCGGCAATACTGAGAGAGGTACACATACAAAAACAGGTCATTGACGTGTTTTTGTATTTTAGTCTGAATTTTTATAAAAATCGTATACACGCCATCCTTCACGACCCAAAAATGCTATCATCAAACCCGGACGATTGTTTGTTTAAAATTAAAACTGCTCTAAAAATAACCCCTCTTTTGAGAGTCCTTTCGAGGTAGGTAGGGACTGCGGGAAAGGAGCCCTGGGCTGGCTTACTTTTATTTACCCACCTCCCCCTATTGTACAATTTTACGAATCCCTATATACTACGGGCATAAAACGGGTTTCATACTATTTATTATTAACCATATTCCATATGGCCGGTATGACGAAATCTGCCTTGCTTGGTGCTTTGGCAGAAAAAACGATGTTAAGTAAAAAGCAAGTTGCCCTGTTCTTTGATGAACTTGCAGCTATGGCCTACAAAGAAGTCAAAAAGAATGGCGTGTTTGTCTTGCCAGGCTTCGGCAAAATGGTTAAGGTAAAACGTGCTGCCCGCACTGGCCGCAACCCAGCTACCGGCGAAGCGATCAAAATCGCTGCCAAGACGGTTGTTAAATTCCGTTTAGCTAAAGCCGCTAAAGACGCCGTACTCTAAAAATTCTTCAGTAAAACCCGCCAAACTGGCGGGTTTTTTAATACCCTCATGTCATTGACAGCTGGAAATATACATGCTTAGGTATCCTTGTTTTTGCTCTTTACCATCAGCGTTGCCAGGTACCACCGGCACGCTATTACCAAAAACGGGGGAGGCTGAAAAATTTTCAGCTCCGCAAGGAAGCACGATGCGAAACACCAGAGATGAAGACTCAAATTCCCCGACCCGCAGCTACCTGAGCGACCTACTCCGCTTTCCGCAGCTCAGCGACCCCGACCACTTCAACCAGCTTCATGCCACATGGAAGCAGACGGGCAGTCAGCGCATCTACAACCAGCTCCTCTACGGTTGCACCCGGATAGTTTTTTGGACGGTACGCGCCTACTCGAACCCCTGGTATGACGCGGAAATGATGGATGACCTCATGCAAGAGGGATTCATCGGCGTGGGCAAGGGAATCAAAGACTACGACTCAAGCTATCAGGTTCACTTCTTCACGTATGTACACTGGAAGATTCGGGCCGAAGTCACACGATTCAGACAAAATAACCACGCTGATCGGCAGGTCCGCCTGCCTGTTCATCTCCTCGAAAAGTCCCGCATGATTGAAGCCCAGCGAGCGCGCTACATGCAGCTGCACGGTCACGGACCGGACGACGAGGAACTGTTCTCGTGGATCCACCGCTACGACGATTCCGAAAATGGCACCAAACTGGCCAAATCCATCCGCGCTACTGACATCAAAACTCATGGTCTCCATAAGGGTCAGCGGACAATCCGCCTTGACCAAGAGATTCCTGGCGGTGGCGATGAAGGTGGTGGCAAGACGCATGGCGAGGTTGTCGGCGGCGTCAATCACGATCACGAGGCACTTATCATCGGTAAACGACTGCTCGGTGAGTATGTGAACGCCCTTGAGCGCGTCGAAAAGCATATCGCCGCGCTGATTGCAGAGGGCATCATCGATGAGCGCGCTTCGAGCGTGATCCATCTTCGATTTGGTTTCGGCGTCCGACGCCTGCTCACCTTAGACGAGATCAAGAAGCGCTATGGTTGCTCGAGACAGAACATCGAGCAGCTGGAAAAAACCACCATCAAGAAAATCAGCCGAGGAATCAACATCACAGCCGAAACGCTGCTCTGGCTTATCGGGACCATTGCTGCTCTGGCTGAACATCTTGACGACACGAGTGCACGAGCTTTGGTTGCGCTCAACATCCGTGAGCGTCCCGACCTGTGCGTTGAAGCACGAAATGTCGACGAGCTCATATTGCAGGCTCGCTGCATTGGTGCCAGAGGCGGCATCCAAGTTCGTCGTCCGGTTCTATACCGGATCAAGAGCAAGCCTCGCGAGTTCACTTTCCTGCGCACCATCAGCCAATACTTCACCCTCTCGTATGCGGCGATCACAACCCCGCACCGCCGAGCCTCCAAAAAGCAGACCGCCCATTTCATCTTTGTACACCTGTTGCAAACCAAGCTTGGCTGGGACACACCGAAGATCAGCTGCTTCCTCAACACTTCGATCGACCAAGTTGAGCGCAGCCTTGCCGATGTGCGCCAACAGCTCCTGCTCGATGCCGAGTTCGAAATGTTGGCGCTTGAATTTCAGCTCATTGTCTGACCGCATGACAGGTCGAGTACGACTGAGCTACCCCCCCCCACTACAGCCCACGGGCTGTAGGTTCTCTTGAAAACATCGCTGGTGTTTTGAAGAGAATACTCCGCATACTACAACAATGCTAGTCCCTTGACATATTCCAAAGGCTACTATATACTTGATATATCAACTACTATTTAAGTATTTACTATGCATATGCCACAGACGACATCAACTACCACTCTCTTCCTCCACCTTGCCCGAGTAAACGCCATGCTCTCCCGCCGTTTTGATGCAGGTTTAGGAGGGCTGAGCCTCAATGAGTTCATCATCCTCTACTACCTAAGCCTGGCACAAGATACGCAGCTGCGCCGCACCGACCTGGCTGATAAAATCGGCCTGACCGCCTCAGGTATTACCCGTCTTTTACTCCCCATGGAAAAGATCGGCCTCGTAAAGCGCGAAGCGGACGACCATGATGCTCGGGTCAGCTTTGTCCGACTTGCTTCCGGCGGTAAACATGCCTTGGCCAACGCCCTGGATCGGATGGACGAGCACGGCGAAGAAATACTCGGCTCACTCTCTGAAAAAAAGATTGCTGAATTTTGCACCCTTCTTACCACCATCGCTAAAAACATTTAACCATATGAACACAAAAAAGATCGCGGCTGTCTTTACCAGTCGCCCCACGATTGAAGGTGCGGGGGTAAAACTCCATCGCGGCTTTGCCAACGCTGAACTCCCCCGCTTTGACCCCTTCCTCTTGTTCGACGACTTTAGCTCACCCAACCCAGCCGACTACCTGGCTGGCTTCCCCATGCACCCGCACCGTGGGATCGAAACGGTCACCTATATTTTAGACGGCGACGTTCGCCACCGCGATTCGATCGGTAACAGCGGCGTTATTAGTAAAGGCGACCTTCAATGGATGAGTTCGGGGCGCGGCATTATCCACGAAGAAATGCCCGAGGGAACTGGGGGCATCAAAGGATTCCAGCTCTGGGTAAATATTCCCCAGAAAGATAAAATGTCTGCTCCGCGCTATCAAGAAATCAGCAACAAAGTTATCCCGGTCATTGCGCTGACCGATACTGCCGTGGCTCGGGTTATCGCCGGAAGTGTAAAGAACGTTACTGGGCCAGTCCAAGATGTTAGGGCTAACCCACTGTACCTCGATATCACACTCGAACGCGGAGCCGTGCTCAACTTCCCTACCCCTGAAGGATTCACTACATTTATTTACATCTTTGATGGCACGCTTGATACAGCTGACCACGAACACGTTGAATACAAAAAAGGTAGCATTATTTTATTCGAACGTGACGACGAAATAATTTCAGTTCGTGCCGGAGCAACAGGCGCTCGTTTTCTCTTGGTGTCTGGGAAACCACTTAACGAACCCATTGCCTGGTACGGACCAATTGTCATGAATACAGAAGCGGAAATTAAGCAGGCTTTTGAAGAGCTGCAGACAGGCGAATTCATTAAGTAAAAAAGTGCTTCCTTGGCAGGAAGCACTTTTCTTTTTAATCCGTGGACAGACTAGCGAGCTTCTCGAAGTCGGATCAATTCCTCTTTTAATTTTTCAACGTCAATTTTTTGTTTCATTGCAACCAATTCGTCATCATCAGCCCCACCAAGACCCAGATGATTATGCACTTCATCAAGCATATTCAAAATCCTGGTAATTTCACTTTCAGCACGAATATTTATATGCAGGTCAAGTTCTTCGCGCAAGTCGTCGATCTTAGCGGTTCGATTTTGGCTGATCAAAACGATAATGCTTAAAAAAATCGCTTCCAGTGAAACAAAGGTGGTTAAAAACCCATACGGAAACGGGTCAAACACGGGTACGCCAGGCAGCACGCCAGAGTTACACAGAATCCAGAAAAGAAAAAAAATCGTATTCACAACCAGAAATGTTGCCGTACCAAAAAAGGTAGTTAAAAAGTCAGCAACACGATCACTCCACGTTTTTTTATTTTCAATCTTGAGCTTGAGGGTTGCCAGGTGTTTTTCTCTCTCCATACTTATGTACTGCGTAACTAAAATCAAAGTAATTATGTTAAGTATAGCAAAAAAACTAAATCACTACAAATAAATAAATGCTGTGCTATAAAAATAACCTAAACAAAAACAGCCTTAGACTAAGACTGTTTTTGTTTGTAGCCAAGGGTTATTCAGCTTCCTATTGAAGCGCACTAGTAATAATGCTACAGTAATTTATACAATCTAATCCTTCTTTTATTTTGCCATTAACTAAAGTGCTTATGAAAAAATATCTTCTCCTTTTCACCGTTGCCACTCTCATTAGCTTACCTTTTAACGCCAAAGCCGCCACATGGAAACCAACTGCTCCTGAAGGCTACACCCCCATTACCTGGGCCAAAGCAACAGGCATAACGACGTTTATGAAGGCACCGGAAAACAGCGGGCACCTTGATTTTTTGACCTATATCTACCTCCCCAACAACCAAATCAAACTTATCGCTTCCTCTACCCCCAAACTGGATTGGGGTGCTGGTAAAGCACCCTTTGATACAGAACCAAATGTCCATAACTGGGCCTTTGCCAAAACAATCGTAGAAAAAACCAAAGCTGCCGTTCCACGCGCCCAATTCTTCTGGAACGTCCCTTTTTTTAACGTGACGATCCCGACCAGCGACCTCAGTTTTAGCCTCAAATCAACTGAAGCCACAAGCACCTATATTACCAGCGGCAGCCGTCCGGAAATTGATGTTGCTGACGAACGCAAAATGCTCATCATTGATAACACCAAGGGTACCGCTGAAATTTCTGATTTTGATGCGGCGACCTTTATAGACAAAGGCGACCAGGCAGTCGAAGGATTGGCACCCACTGTTACCAGTAAGGGTACTGACGGCAGCACCGCTCGACTTTTCCTTGGCGTCCGACCTGGAGGCAAAGAATTGGTAGTCTATTGCAGCCAGGGAGCGACACCAAACGAAGCGATCGCAGCACTCACGCTCGCTGGCGTTCCGCTTGAAAACCAACTCCAGGCCGATGGCGGCGGCAGCGCCACCTGTGCCTACAACTTACCCGGGCAATATTTTGTCGAACCTAACCGTTCGTTGCCACACCTGATGGGCGCTTTTTCGTTTGTGGCTCGGGGTACAATAACTACCGATAAACTTAATGTCCGCAAAGGACCAGGCACTGCTAACCCGGTAGTACGACAATTGAAAAAAGGCACAGCCGTAGTAGCGCTGGAAGAAAAAAATGGCTGGTACCGGATTAGCGACAACCAAGAGTGGATCACCGCCCAATACTTTAAAAAACAATAATATGCAAAAAATTACCCTCTATACCACTACTTACTGCCCCTATTGCCACCGGGCTAAGGCACTACTCAAAGAATTGGCACTTGAATACACAGAAGTCGACCTGACGAACGACAACGACCTGCGCGAACAGCTGACTGAAAAGTATACTTGGTACACCGTACCCATGATTACGATTGGCGATGAATTTATTGGCGGGTTTGATGAATTGAACAAGCTCCATCAACAAAGCAAGCTGGTTGACAAGGTTTACGAAAAATAAAAATTTACTCAGAAGTATTGACCAAACAGCTTTTTTGGTCTACCCTGATAAGGCCGTAAAATTTTAGAGGGGACGACACCATGATCCGCGAGCTCTTTTTTGCCGGTACAGTTTTGTGCGTTGGGGGCTGCAACCAGCTTGGAGAACTAGGCAAATCCATCTATCGCAACCAGCACCGCGATGAACTGATGCTTGTCCCAGAACCCGAAGCTGTTGCTTTAGGCGAAGAGATGATTGGATCGGCCGGGAAAAGGTCGGGGTCACCACCAGCCCAGACGCCTATCGACCAGTTCTTTGGTTTTTCGCATGGCCTTAGCTGCCAAGCGAATATGGGGCTCATCTGGGATGCTTGTGCGCGTAAATTCGACGCAAAGGCCATCGGCCCAACCGCCGAAGCGCCCGGCTCTATTCCGCCCCTACCCAACCAGAGCATGTTTGACAGCTGCACGGACGCCGGACGAGAAGCGGTTGAAGACTACTGCGCACCTGAACCGGCCAAGCGCCTCAGATAGGCCGAACTGCCCCACCCCAGGAGGGTGTCCATGCGGGAAAACAATATTTCCCGCACTAAATAGAGTGACCGAGCACGATCGGTCACTTTTTTATACGCTGAAGCCGCCTATACCATTTCATCCCCTCAGTATTCTCTTCATAAGAAATTAACCACTTTAGGAGTTCCGCGAAAACATACTCCTCGTTACCATGTAAAACACAGCCCAGCCCTACGGACGAATACGTTCTTTGCAAATCCTCGACTAAAACAATTCTTCAACACAATTGCGTCAAAAAGTTTGACGCAATTTTTGTGCTCGCGTACACTAGCGGCGTACTAACAATACTTATGACACGCCCACTGTTTACAATTATTTTCCTTATTGTCCTTGGAACAGGCTCGGCAGTTTATTTTTGGAACAATGCCAAGGAGCCAAAAACACCAGGATCTACTCATACCGATACCCGCAGTTGGCCTGTTGGCTGGGACACCAACCTTACGCCCGAGCAGTACAGAATCTTACACGACAAAGACACCGAACGACCATTCACAAGCCCGCTGCTCGACGAAAAACGTCCGGGCACCTATGTGACTGCGGACTGCGGTGAACCGGTATTCCGTTCCGAACAAAAATATGACTCCGGCACTGGCTGGCCGAGTTTTTGGGCACCGATCAGCGAAGATGCCGTGGTGCTTGAAGAGGATTACCAACTCCTTTTGCCACGCACCGAAGTACTTTCTAAATGTGGCGGGCACCTTGGACACGTGTTTGACGACGGCCCAGCACCAACCGGTAAACGCTACTGTATGAACGGCCTCGCCCTCCGATTTATTCCCGACGAGGCATCAACCTCGACTTCGCCCTAACGCTCGTTACATGCCAGAAATAATCAAAAATTCAGTTAACCAACTCCGTCTGAAGGCCGATGTTACCCAAGAAGATTTTGCGACCGCGATTGGCGTAACCCGCCAGACGGTGAGCGCGATCGAGAAAGGAAACTATACCCCTTCAGTTTTACTCGCTTTAAAAATTGCCCGCTTTTTTAAAAAAAGAGTTGAGGATATTTTTTCTATTACCTATGAAAAATAATTCCCTTGTCACAGAACTTGGCTTGTCTGCCCTACTCATCACCATTGCTGCTTGTTTTTTTACACCACTCCAAACTATCTGGATGCCAAGCATGGTACACAGTTTTTTTCTTATCGGACTAGCATTGGTTTTTTGTGTTTTTGCTGTTTTTGTCTGGAAAGAACGCGCCCTCGACGAACGAGAAGAGCAGCAGCGCCTCATGACGGGACGAATTGGTTTTTTGACGGGAGCAGGTCTGTTGGTTGCCGGTATTATTATTCAGACATTGCGTCACGAACTCGATACCTGGCTTATTATCACACTCTCCGGCATGGTTCTCGCCAAACTCCTTACCCGCCTTTCGATGATTTTACGGGGATAAATCGCGCTATCCACATTATAATGTAAAGCCAACTTTACATTATTTTTTTTTGCTGTATACTACACGTATTATTTACTAACACATTCGCTATGCGAAACAAATTTTTTTTACTTCTCGTGGCTGGAGTGGGACTCGTACTCACAGGTGCTGGCTGCCAAAAAACAACACTGCCGACAACTTCAACCGATGAATCAGCGGCGATGCGCGAGGAAACCATGCAAAAGGAAACTGGCGCTATGATGGAAAAAATGGAAGGTGACGCCATGGTACAAGGCGACGTGATGGTAAAAAATGAAACCATGACAGATTCCATGATGAAAGATGGAACTATGACGAAAGATGAAGCTATGAAAGACGATAAAAAAGACGAGGCCATGATGAAAGCTAGCGGCTCCTACGAGGACTATGCTGCCAGCAAACTAGCCTGGGCTAATGATGGTAAGGTTGTTTTATTCTTCAAAGCATCGTGGTGTCCTACCTGCCAATCGGTTGATAAAAATATCTTGGCAAATCTTGGTGAAATTCCCGCCAACACCCACATTCTGAAAGTTGATTACGACACTTCGGGTGAACTCAAAAAGAAATACGGTGTTACCTACCAACACACCTTTGTCCAGGTTAACGCACAAGGAAACCTGATCAAAAAATGGAGTGGCAGCCCATCTTTGACCGCTTTAACCGCTGAAATTAAATAACATGCTTCTTTTACTTCTTTCATTTGTCGCCGGGGTATTGACTGTCCTCGCCCCTTGCACACTACCGCTTCTTCCTATCATTATCGGTGGATCAGCGGGCGGGCAATCTAAGCGGAGCCCTTATATTATAACGCTCTCGCTGGCCGCAGGCATCGTCCTGTTTACCCTACTACTCAAGTTTAGCACCCTGTTCATCAATATACCGCAAAATGTCTGGAGCGTTGTCTCAGGCGTCGTCCTTATTGCGCTCGGCCTGGTCAACGTATTCCCCGTGCTCTGGGAGAAAATAAATCTCTCCCTCGGGCTTGGCAACCGCTCGAACCAGCTACTTGCCGCGTCAGCCGGACACCAGAACCGCTGGGGCGACGTCCTCATCGGCCTGTCTCTTGGGCCGGTTTTTTCCAGCTGTTCACCGACGTACTTCCTGATCCTGGCAACGGTGCTACCACGGAGCCTCGCGACTGGCACGCTCTATCTAATCGCTTACGCTGCCGGCCTTTCGCTGGTTTTACTTCTCGTCGGCATCCTTGGCCGGCGCTTTACGAGTCGAGCAGCGTGGGCAACCGACCCAAAGGGCTGGTTCAAACGTAGTCTCGGCATCATTTTTATTCTCATCGGCCTCTTGGTCTTCACCGGTACGGATAAAAAAATCCAAACATACTTGGTGGAACGCGATTTCTATGTTGCCGATTCGCTAGAACAAAGCCTAATCAAAAAATTTAATGAACGATCGAGCCCGAACGAAGCTGCCGCCCCTCTTACCATGCCGGACGATATGACCAAAAATTTCCCACGCTTCCGCGAAATTACTTCGCCTGCCGGATACGTTAATAGTGAGGCATTTAAAATAAATGATCTGGTTGGAAAAAAGGTCATCCTGATCGACTTCATGACCTACAGCTGCATCAATTGCATCCGCACCTTCCCCTACCTCAATGCCTGGTATGACAAGTATAAAGATGATGGGCTAGAAATTGTTGGCATCCATACACCAGAATTTGCGTTTGAACACAAAAAAGAAAATGTTGAAAAAGCGCTCGCTGAATTTGGCATCAAATTTCCCGTTGTTCTCGACAATAGCTACGGCACCTGGAACGCCTATGGTAATAATTACTGGCCACGCAAGTACCTGGTCGACATTGATGGCTATATTGTCTACGACCATATCGGCGAAGGGGCGTACGATGAAACTGAGCAAAAAATTCAAGAGCTGCTTGCGGAAAAAATGGCTCGAGATAACGCGACCTCCACACTTGAGACCTCACTTGTTACTATTCCCACTCGCACACCAAACCGTGTAGCCAGCCCGGAAACATATTTTGGTGCTGACCGTAATCGAAACTTTGCCAATGGTGACGCAGGTAAGATTGGAACCCAGACCATTACCGGAAACGTAACCGGCAAACTCAACGATCTCAACCTCCTTGGTACCTGGAATTTTAGCCGGGAATACACTGAAGCGTCTGCTGGCGCCATCATCAGCTATCGCTACAGCGCCGCCCACGTCTTTTTTGTTGGCAGCGCTACCAAAGCCGTACGTGTAGAAGTGCTTGAAGACGGCAAACCATTACCCCAAGATGCGGCCGGAAAAGATATTGAATTCATTGACGGAAAAAGTTACGTAACAGTACAGGAAGACCGACTTTATGAACTGGTTAAAAACCCCGGCAGCGAAGAGCACACCCTGGAACTCAAAATTGAAGGCGCGGGACTTAAGGCATACACGTTTACCTTCGGCTGACCCTTTTCTCCTAACAAAACTACATCTAAAAATAAAAATTCGCTGACAAGCGAATTTTTATTTTTATACTGCATGCAAGGTGAGCCTTAGACTAAGGCTACTCTTTGATGCACCGAACGGTTGGGAAACCGTTCGGGTGGTTGTTCAAGAACTAAAGTCGAGGCTCCGCTCAGTCGGAGCAGCTAGACCGGTACCGCGGCAAGAAGTAGCTCTGGTAGTCCGTGCCGGGGTAGCGGATGCACCAGAAGGCACCGACTTTACCCTGGCACACCGTCGACCACTCGGCCGACGTGACCTTCTCCCAGCTCGTCTTGGTAGTGCAGGTGTCCTCGGGGATCCGGAACCCCTGTTGCCGGGCCTGACGAACGTACTGCTCGACGCATGCGTCGTTGACCGCAGCGCCATAGAAGTCGTTGACGCTCTGGGCTTCACGCACCGATCGTCGCGCACTGATGATACCGGCCGCACAGTTCTCTGCGCTGCCGCAGGTCTCGGGCTCACAGCCGTACAGACCACCGCCTGACTGCTCGGACTTCGGCGCGTCATCAACCGCTGTCCGCGCGACCGAACTAACCGGAGCCGCGCAGCCACCCAGGAGGAAACCCGCCGCCAGCAAACTATATCCTAACTTCATCTTCTTTTCCCTCACCTAGAGTTGTTGATCATCAACCTTTGCCGCATAACAACAAAGGTTGCGTAGTCCATCCTAGCCAGAAAAAGGCTTTTTTGTCAATATATTACCGGCTCACGACTCTATTGAGGCAGTGAAACAATTAGGATACTCAAATCTTGACGAATTAATCGTTTTTAAGTACCATAGGCTTTGTTTTAAGCTTATCGTCAGGGTAGCTCAGCTGGTTAGAGCACGGGATTCATAACCCCGAGGTCGGCGGTTCGATCCCGCCTCCTGACACGACGAAAATAAACAGTACATAGTAAGCAGTAAACAGATACACGATTTATAAGCTCAATTTACTGTTTACTATTTACTGCTTACTAACATGCACATTCTCGGCATTGAATCATCTTGTGACGACACTTCGGTTGCCCTGCTCGACTCTTCGGAACAGGGTCATTTTATTATTGCTGAAAAAACGTTTTCTCAGATTGAAATCCACCAAAAGTATGGCGGCGTTGTCCCCGAAATTGCCGGACGTATGCACGCGGAAAAAATAGCTCCAATTATTGAAGAAGTATTGAAGGACCAACCCAAACCAGACGTTATTGCGGTAACTGCGGGACCAGGACTGATTACAGGACTAATTGTCGCCGTTGAAGCTGCGCGCACCTTATCGTACGCCTGGAATATTCCGATTGTTGCTACCAACCATATTAGTGGCCACGTACATTCGGTAGAAATTCAAAAAGAAAAAGATCTTCCAGCTCTGCAGCCAATTCTCTTTCCTGCTTTAGCTCTTATTGTCAGCGGCGGACATACCGAGCTTATCCTAATGAAAAGTCACACCGAATGCACGATCCTGGGTCGAACCAAAGATGATGCAGCCGGAGAATGTTTTGATAAAGTTGCCAGTCTGCTTGGCTTTGTCTACCCTGGAGGCCCACATATTTCTCGTGAAGCGGTGAACGGAAATTCGCACGCGATCGAATTCCCCCGCCCCATGATTCATGACAAGAGTTATGATTTTAGTTTTTCAGGGCTCAAGACTGCCGCCCTCTATTGGCTTCGTGACCATTCACTTGCTGCACTGCCAATAGGATTATCAACGCCGGCTGGAATTTTTGGCACCCAACAAACAAGCCCAACTCAGGCAGATTTTTGTGCCAGCTTTGAACAAGCCATTATTGACGTACTTGTAACCAAAACAATGCGTGCTGCCGAAGAGCACAAACCAAAAAGCATTATTCTTGGCGGCGGTGTTTCAGCTAATAAAAAATTACGCGAAGCGCTCAGCGCTGCCGTCCACGCTGATTTTCCGGAAACGAATATTCACCTTCCCCCACCAGGCTATTCCATGGATAATGGCGCTATGATTGCAGTAGCCGGGTATTATCAAGCGCTCAATAAAAACTTTACTGACTGGTCGGCACTGGCAGCTAACCCTAACTGGCGGATTGACACTGAATTTACCAAAAATAAATAACCGAAGTTTAGCTCCGGTTTTTATTTACCAAATCTTTTCCAGCGCTTCGGCAAATTCTACAGAAGCACTAATCGTAAATGATGTTTTTATTTTTTTATCCCCCACTTTAAGAAACACCAATTTTTCACCGGGGAACTCGGCAAAAATCTTTTTGAGCTCGGCCGCTTTCATCCTCGCTTCTTCCGGGGAAAGTTTGATTTCTACGCTGCTGTCCCCCAGGTCAACCACACGATCAGCGCGGTCGCGGGCAATCTCGGCATGATTCGGCACATGACTTTTTACCGACTTCTCACCATGATTCGTGGCCATCTGTACCGCCATAGCGCGCACATTTTCGGGAGTAAGCTGATAGGCTTTTTCTACAAAAAGCTTATCATCCCCTTCTTCGTCACTGGTTTTACCAACAACACAAACGAGCCTCCCTTCCACCCAAACATCTTTAGTTGTTTCATACGTACGCGGGAAAACAAGAAGTTCCAGACTGCCGCTGGTATCCTGAATAGTAACGAACATCATCGGCTTACCACCACGGGTAATTTTTTTCTTAGTACTATCAATAACCCCGCCGACAATCAGCCAGGTGGTGCGCGGCTGTCCTGCCAGGTCTTTAATAAGCGTCAAACAACTACTCATTATTTCTTGGTAGCGCGTAAACGGATGCGCAGTAACGTAGAGGCCGAGCAATTCTTTTTCCCAGACCAACTTTTCTGCCTCGGTCGCAAGCGGGGCTGGGTCGAGACGAACTTTGGTAACCATATCAATTGTGGTACCGGAAAAGAGCGAGTGCTGCTTGGAGTTATTGGCTTCCTGGGTTTGCTTGGAAAACGACAGTACGTTATCGATATTAGCGAGCAACAAATTACGATCGTACCCAAGACAATCCATTGCCCCACACTTTGCCAAACTTTCGACCGACTTTTTATTCAAGTCTTTATCTTTGACGCGCGTCAAAAATTCTTCGAGGGTTTTAAAAGGACCATTTGCTTCACGCTCCTTATAGATAACTTCGGCGATATGCTCACCCACATTTTTAATACCCGAAAAGCCAAAGCGAATATGCGCTTCACTGCCGTCTTCGGGCGTAATCATCGCGAAGTTTTTATGGCTGGCGTTAATGTCCGGAGGCAGCACCTTTACGCCCATGCGTGCGCATTCGTGAATAACTTCCGGAACTTTTTCAATGTCGCCGCTTTCCGCAATTAAAATAGCAGTCATGTACTGGATCGGAAAGTTGGCTTTCAAATACGCTGTTTGGTACGCTACCACCGCATAACTGGCCGCATGCGCTTTGTTAAATCCATACGCTGCGAACGGTTCAATTAGTTCCCACAGACGATGGATTTTTACTTCCGGCACCTTGCCATACTCCTTGCAGCCTTTGAAAAATTTATCTTTTTGCTTATCCATTTCTTCGGGAATTTTCTTACCCATGGCTTTGCGAAATTTGTCTGCCTCTTCCCAGTTATACCCGCCAAGATTAATAGCCGTTAAGAGCACATCGTCCTGATAGACGATTAAACCCAAAGACTGATCGAGGTAATCCTTCATGCGCGGATCCAAGTACTCAATCAATTCAGGGTTGTTTTTGCGTTTAATATATTCTGGGATAGACTCCATCGGCCCGGGGCGGAACAGCGCCACCATAGCCATAATATCAAAAATACTGGCTGGTTTCAGTTCTTTCAAATACCGAGTCATACCTGAACCCGATAACTGAAACACGCCCACAGTCTCACCTCGCGCCAACATACCGTAGGTTTTCTCGTCGTCCCAGGGAAGTTTGTAAATATCAATTTTTTGTCCGGTTGTTTTGGCAATAATTTCAATGGCGTGCCCCAGGATGGATAAGTTACGGATACCTAAAAAGTCCATTTTAAGAACACCGGCAGCCTCAACAGTATGCATTTCGTACTGTGTCGTAATTTTTTCCCCGCCTGTTTCATATTGAATCGGGGTAAAATCCGTGAGCGGGGTTGGGGAAATAACCACACCAGCCGCGTGTATGGACGAATGACGGGCACAGCCTTCTACCTTGCGTGCCAGGTCAAGGAGGCGTTTGGCCTGACCGTTTTTGGTGTACAGTTCTTTAAGATCTGGTTCAAGATCGAGCGCTTTGTCGATCGTCATCTGGAACCCTTGGGCACCAAACGGAATCAATTTTGACACCTGATCACAAAATGAATAGGAGTAGCCAAGCGCCCGCCCGACATCGCGGACAGCTCCACGCGCCGCCATGGTTCCAAAGGTAATAATCTGCGCCACTTTATCTGCGCCGTATTTATCGGTTACGTATTTGATCATCTCGTCACGGCGGTCGTCAGCGAAGTCGGTATCAATATCCGGTGGGCTTGGGCGAAACGGATTAAGGAAACGCTCAAACGGCAATTTAAAATAGAGCGGGTTAACCGTGGTGATACCAAGGGCATACGATACAATCGAACCAGCACCCGATCCACGGGTAGTTTCCACAATGTCGTTGCGACGCGCAAAATCAACATAGTCCGCTACCGTCAAAAAGTAGGGTGAATACCCTTTTTTAGAAATAATATCAAGCTCATAATCAACACGCTTACGAACATCATCGGTAACTTCAGCTAAAGCTGGCAATTTTTCATACACCTGATTACGCAGATGCGAATCAAATGTTTCTCCGGCCGGAATCTCAATCGCTGCAAAGTGCCACTTATTGAGTTCTAATTTAAAATCAACCCGGTCAGCAATTTTGACCGTATTGGCCACCGCTTCGGGCAAGTGTTTGAACCGGGCAGAAATCTCGTCAGCGCTCGCGAGCGAATAGTCTACTGCGCTCATTGAAATACGATTAGGCTCTTCCATGCTGAGCCCATCGCGGATACACGTCAGAATATCTTGCGCTTCCGCATCTTCTTCATGCAAATAATGCGCATCACGGGTTACGACCAACGGTATACCAGTTTCTTTACTGAGTTTTACCAGCTCACTGTTTACTTCAAACTGACCTTCCTGATTTGCCAGGTCAACAATTTCTAAATAATAATTTTCTGGACCAAAAATTGCCTGGTATTCAAGCGCGACTTTTTTAGCTTTCTCAAAATTCTTTTCTTTAAACAAAATACGCGGCACTTCGCCTTCCATACAGCCCGACAACGCCACCATGCCTTCATGGTATTTTTCTAAGAGTTCGCGATCAACGCGCGGCTTACCTAAATGAAAACCTTCCAAATGACTCGCGCTCACGAGCTTCATCATGTTGCGGTACCCGTCATAATTAAGCGCCAGGAGCACGAGGTGGTAAACACGGGTGTCATTAGTTTTTTTATCAAACCGACTTTCCGGTGCGACGTACACTTCAACACCAATAATGGGTTTAATTTCTTGCTTCAGGCATTCTTCATAAAATTCAATCGCCCCATACATGTTAGCATGGTCTGTGAGAGCCAGGGTCGTAAAACCTAATTTTTTGGCACCCTTAACAAGCTCGTCAATCTTGGGGAGAGCATCGAGCAGGGAATAATGGCTATGGGTATGGAGATGGACAAAAGCGGACATTTGAGTGTAACTAGTATTTTTCAAGTGTTCTCATCTTACCCTAAAGCCACTCGGGTATCAAGGTATTTTTACGCAAAAACCCTTGACAACAAGACTAAAAAGTGATACTCCAATCCCCCAGGAGGGGCACTACATGTACCAGAGACAAAAGTCTATCTTTGTGGTAACGGCGTTTGCCAGCTGTCTTGCCGGTTGCAGCTTTTTCAGCCCGCAAGAGGGTGATATGGGCGCGCTTTCGACCACGGACAGGTTGTACGAAAATTTCAACCGGGGTATGGCCATCCTTGGAAGCCGAACGGAGCGGATGCGCGACAGCATTCCAACCGAAGGCACCAAGTACTGCAGCCTGAAAGAGGCCTCCACCATGGCCGTGGCTGAAGTCAAGCTGCCCGAGAACGTGGGGAATCCCCCTATCAGCGAGCGCTATGGCGTCAAGGTGGTAGCCCATATACCGCTCGGTTCCATGGTTGTTTGCAGCTGCGACCGAATCGAACAGGTGGGCGCAAACAGTTTTACCTGTCACCATACTCGCCGCAACGCCAGCGACTACGACTACGACACCGTGCTGGCGGTTTGCAAGGATCCGTGGCGACTGGTGACAACCCAGAGCAACGACGAGCTGAAGCTCGAGTGCCTGCCATAAGCAGAGGCTGACAAAGCCCTTTTCATCAGCCACGTACGCACAAAATTGCGCGCGTGGCTCCAAACAAAAAACCTCCACATTGTGGAGGTTTTTTGTTTAACAATTTTATTTCCTTATTTTCTTAGTCATCCGATTCATTTTATCTGCCGTCGCCGCGACAGCCTTATCAACCGCGTCCTTTGCAGCGGTATCAAATTTTTCGCTGGTATCATCAACCCATTCTTTGGCTTTGCGCCGGACGACTTTCTGCACCAGCCCGCCAACTCCTCCACTTACTACACTCATGAGGCCAGACATTTGTTCGACTTTACCACGAATATAATCAATTGCTTCAGTCAATTTTTCAAGCCGACTCCGGAGTTCTTCGACAATCTCACTGGCGTTCTTAAGGATCTTCACCACATAATAAAGCATCCAGCAAAAAAAGGCAGTGGCCGAGAGAACCGAGAAGGCGATGACAACGTATAAAATATCTTTAGAAGTGTCAAACATACTTCCTCCATTATGAAGGCTCTGAAGCTAATACTTCAGAATAACCTTATACTAGTATACCACAACACCACCGGCAAGCAACTTTACTTTCGAATATCGGCCTCAAATTTCTTCTGGAGCATGCCGACTACTTTAGTTTCAACCGCGTCGACTTCGCCGCTCGTGAGCGTCCCGTCGAGGCGGGCATACGTCACGTGGTAGGCCATGCTTTTGCTCCCCGGCTTGAGCGTGGCGCCCGAGAAAACATCAAAAATTTCAACTTTTTTAATGAGGGGGTCAACCCCGTGCAGCGCTGCTGTGATTGCGCCGTGCGAAGCCGTTACTGGCACCACAAAAGCGATGTCGCGAACAACTTCTGGATAGAGCGGAATAGGAACGTACTGCCGGGCATTTCCACCAAACGCAGGCTGTGCCGAAAGAAGTGACAGGTTGAAAGAACAAACACCAACCCGGTCTTTCAAGCCATATCGTTCACTAACTGCTGGATGGAGCTCGTAGACCTCCCCAATAGCGACACCTTCAACCATCAACCAAGCAACCCGTCCCGGATGTTGCCACGAGCGCAATGACGCAGCAGCAACAGGAGTCACGGTACAGGACTGACCGAAGCGTCTAAAGAATACTTCTGCAACACGCCGCGCTTCCCAAAAAGGGGCTCGATCTTTTTTAGCCAAGTATACACTCGTCAACCAAGTATCTTGGCGCGGCAAAAGCTCATCGCTTTGCTCCATATTTCTTACCCCTGCCTCATCAGCATGGAAGACGAGGCCAATTTCAAATAAAGCCAACCGATCGGCTGCGGCACTTCCCTTTTCGAGCGCTTCGAGCAGATTAGGCAACAAGTTGCGGCGCAGAAATGGTTTTTCTTTGGAAACTGGATTATCGAGCTCTAAATACGACTCGGGCTCATCACCCAAACGTTTGACCTGCTCTTTGCTAACAAAAGAATAGTTATACACTTCGGTATACCCCTGCTGATTGCTCAGCAGATCGGCAGCGGTGCGCTCCAGGGTTTTGAGAGGATTTAAGGGCGGAGGCGTAATTGGAAAACACGGCAGCACCGACGGAATGGCATCATAGCCAAAAAAGCGCACTATTTCTTCTACGACATCTTCGGGCAATACCACGTCTTTGCCGCAGCGCCAGGTTGGAATTTTGAGCGAAAATGTTTTTTTCTTTAATTGCACCTCAAAACCTAAGCGAGCCAGGGTTTGTTCAATATATTTATCGGGAAATTGAATACCAATTTTGTTGGTAAAAAAATCAACCGGCATCTCGAGGGGCTGGGGTTTACGCACGGCCAAATATTCGTCAACAATACCGCTGGCGACCTTAGCGCCAGGATGCATATCAAGCAGGAGTGCGACAACCTTCTCAAGGGCTACCATGGTAAGATTAGGATCAAGGCTCTTTTCAAAACGCATGGAAGCGTCGGAGCGCAAACCAAACATACCTGAAGCCGCCCTGATGAGACCCGCGTTAAACGTCGCTGATTCAATAATAACTGTTGACGTCTCGGCTGAAATACCGCTTGTGAGGCCGCCCATAACTCCAGCAAGAGCGAGTGGCTGGTTATCATCAGCAATTACCAAGGCACTTTCATCAAGTATCCGTTCAACACCATCTAAAGTAACCAGCGACTCTCCTGCCCGTGCCCGGCGAACAGTAATGACTTTTGCGCCCGGTGTTTTTCCGCTGGCCAGTCGACTCGCATCAAACGCATGGAGCGGCTGCCCTACGTCAGCCATAACATAGTTCGTGGCATCCACAATACTGTTGATTGGCTTGAGTCCGATTGCTTTGAGGGCATTTTTAAGCCACGCTGGCGATTCACCCGGACGGATACCGTCGATGCCTACAGCGCTATACCGCAAACAATCGTTTTTATTTTCAATGACTACCTTAATATTCATTCCTTTGCCTGGTTTTATTTTTTTACCAGATACTTTGTTGACTTCACGGCCATAGAGCACAGCGACCTCGCGCGCCAAACCATAATGCCCCCACAAATCGGGCCGGTGCGAAAGCGATTTATTGTCGATCTCAAAAATAGTATCGTTTAACTCGAGGGCAACAGCAAGCGGCACACCAGGTTTCAAACCCAAGTGCGTCAGATCAACAATTTCACGTTCTTCTTTTTTAGGAAACTGCTCCCCAAGCCCAACCTCATCGGAAGCACAGATCATGCCGAACGAATCAACTCCGCGGATCGTGGCTTTTTCCATAATGATCGGCTCACCTTCGCCGTGCCAGCGTACCCGCGCGCCCAGCTTCGCCACAGCGACCAGCATGCCCTCGGCCACGTTACTGCCCCCACAGACGATTACCACTTCTTCGTTGCCCAAAGCAACTCGACAAACCTTAAGCTTATCAGCATTCGGATGCTTCTCGACAGTTTTGATCTTGCCAACCACAATTCCCTCTAAGCCGTCCCCGGGCCGGACTAGCGCCTCTACTTCAACCGTTGATGCTTTGAGCTTGGCAGCCACTTCTTCAGGGGGAATAGAGCCCGGCAGCGTCACATGTTTTTTGAGCCAGTTATAGGAGATGAGCATACTAAAATTGCTGTAAAAAACGAATATCTCCACTCTCGAGGAGGCGTACGTCATCGATACCGTATTTAAGCATAGCTAAGCGCGTAAGCCCAAAACCAAAAGCAAAGCCTTGATACATGCTAGGATCAATATTTCCTGCTCTCAGGACGTTAGGGTGCACCATGCCAGCCCCCAGGACTTCAAGCCAACCTGTTTGTTTACAAAGGCGACACCCCACACCTTTACAGAGGTAACACGTTACCTCACCGTTCACGCCTGGCTCCACAAACGGATAAAATTTTGGACGGAGGCGAACTTTTGTTTCTGGGCCATAGAGATGTTTTGCCGTTTCTTCAAGAACCCCTTTAAGATGTGCAAAAGTTATATTCTTATCAAGAACGAGACCTTCGAGCTGGTAAAAGGTATGTTCGTGGCGGACATCAGTAGATTCGTTACGGAAACACTTACCAGGCACAATAGCACGGATTGGTGCGCCGTATTTTTGCATCGCGCGCACCTGTACGGACGATGTATGCGTACGCATCACCCAATCCGGGTGGTTTTTAATATAAAAAGTATCTTGCATATCACGCGCCGGATGATCGGAAGGAATATTCACGGCGGTAAAGTTGTAATATTCGCTTTCCAGCTCTGGTCCATCCAGCACCATAAAACCCATGGAGGTAAAAAAATCCTCCAAGTCTTCTTCGATTATTCTGCTCGGATGACGGTGCCCGACCACCTGCTGCGGTAAAGCTGGCTGAGTGATATCAAGGGCTTCTTTTTCTAAAAGTGCATTCCACTCCTGTTGTTGTAACTCAGCTTTTTTTTGTTCAAACGCTGTTTCGATAATCGACTTAACGTCGTTTGCCAAGACACCTGCAGCTTTCCTAGCATCATCATTTAAATCTTTAAGCCCCTTGAGGAGATTGGTAAGCTGACCATTTTTACGACCTAAAAAAACATTCTCGAACTCTTCGAGGCTTAGCTTATTGGTTACTTGAGCGAGTCGTGCCAACGCTTCAGACTTGAGGGTGGTAAGTTGCTCAGAAAGCATACGCTTAAAAAATACGTTCGATAAAGCCACTGAAAGCACCGCTAAAATGACCCAGATCTTTGACGGTAATAACTATCACGAGCAGCATGAGAAGTGCAAAACCGACGGTGTGGGCAATTTGTTCATATTTAATTGTCCGGCCTTTACGCGTCAGCTTACTAATAATAACAAATAGGAGGCGGCCGCCGTCGAGAGCAGGGATAGGCAAGATATTAAGGACGGCCAAATTGAGCGAAAGAACAGCCGTAAATTGCATGAGGTAAATGATACCAAGGCGCGCCACCTGGCCAGTCATGACGGCTACACCAACCGGACCTGAAACACTCTCAGCTGCGCTGCTACCAGGCGTAAACAATCCTTTGATGAGACTGCCAAAACCAAATAAAATTTGCTTAAAGTACCAGCCGGTCTCGCGCGCACCTTCGTAGACGGCTCGGTACCATACATAGCGCACCGTGCCGATTTCGGTAATTGCCACACCCAGACCACCCTTACCCGTGTCCTCGTAGACCACCGGCTTAATTTCTTTGGTAATAATTTCGGAACCGCGGCTAACTTTAACGGTAATCGTTTCCGTCCGATGCTCATCGACGTACGCCTGCAGTTCGCTGAGGCGAGGATTTTCTACGGCATCAATTGATACTAGCCGATCACCAGCAAGAATTCCGGCCTCAGCAGCAGGCTTACCCTCGAGAACGTCGACAATCTGAATATGACGGTCGCGGATATTCGAAGTGTCAGCCATCGAATCGGTGGGTTGCGGGGTACCAATCATGAGCCCAATACTGAGGAGAACCCAGGCAACAAGTATATTCATCATAACTCCGGCAGTAAGCACCAGGGCTTTTTGCCACGCTTTTTTACTCGCAAAACTGTCCGGGTCACTTGCTCCCTCGGCACCCCCATTTTCACCCTTAATCTTTACAAAACCGCCCAAAGGGATTATATTGAAGGAATAAAGTGTGCCCGCTGTGATTGACGGATCGCTGGTCACTGTTGAATCTTTACCGCCCCAGATCACTCGCCAGGAACGCGAAAATGAGCCGTCGGCCAAGGTGCGTGTCAGACGTTGAATACCAACTACCCGCGGCGGAAAACCAAAACCAAATTCATCAACCTTGATACCGTTTTTGCGAGCCGTAAAAAAATGCCCAAATTCGTGTGAGATAACCAGGACACTGAGAACAGCGAGAAAGATAAGCAGCGTAATCATAAGAATGCCAAAATCCTAATGTCTAATGACAAATAAAATCCGAATGCCCAAGCTCAAAACACGATTTGACATTTGGCATTGGGATTTAGTCATTAACAATTAATTATGCCCGTACTCTACATTATTTTAGCAGTGGTGGCAATAGCTGCGCTTTGGATTATCGCCGTCTATAACGGCCTCATTACCAGCAAAAATCGCGTTGACGAAGCTACCAGCGATATCGACGTCCAACTTAAACGCCGCTATGACCTTATTCCAAACTTGGTTGAAACAGTGAAGGGTTACATGACCCATGAACGTGAAACGCTCGTTAAGCTGACTGAAGCCCGCACGGCCGCCATGACCGCACACAATGACCCTAAAGCAAGTCTTGGACAACAGGAGGCTGCAGAAAATCAGCTCAGCGGAGTTTTAAAAACCTTGTTTGCTGTCAGTGAAAACTATCCTGACCTTAAAGCTAGCCAGAACTTCTTGCAACTTCAAGATGAGATTTCGGACACCGAAAATAAAATTATGGCTTCCCGCCGTTTCTACAACAGCAACGTCCGCGATTTCAATACCAAAATTCAGGTCTTCCCTACCAACCTTATTGCTGGGATGCTTAAATTCACTAAGTACGAATTCTTTGCAGCAGCTGAGGGTGAGCGTCAAAATGTGAAGGTGCAATTCTAAACGCGCACAGCCTAACACCTTTAGCTATGTATAATGAAATCGCTGCCAACAAACGACGTTCGGTCTTCTTAATAGTCTTTTTCTTCCTGTTCATTATTGGACTGGCATATTTGTTTGGTCTTTATTACGGAGACTACTACAGCACAGTCGTTTTGGCAGTCATTATTTCACTCGTCATGACACTGGTTTCGTATTTCAGCGGCGACTCCATCGCCCTATCGCTCAGCGGTTCAAAGCAGATTAGCCGCGAAGATAACCCCTACTTGTACAACATGGTAGAAAATCTGTGTATTGCCTCCGGCACACCGGTGCCAAAAATACACATTATGGAGGAAAGCGCGATCAATGCTTTTGCGACCGGACGTAAACCAGAGACCGCCTCTATCTCGGTAACACGCGGGGCGCTCGAAAAACTTGAGAACGAAGAATTGGAAGGCGTCCTTGCGCACGAACTATCACATATAAAAAACTACGACATCCGTTTTATGATGCTCGTCGCCGTTCTGGTCGGCACTGTTTCTATTCTCGCTGATATTCTTTTCCGAACGCATATTTTTGGTGGGCGCAAGCGTGAAAATAACGGTGCTGGTATTCTCGGCATCATCGGCATCGTCCTTGCCCTCCTCTCTCCTCTTATTGCCGAGCTTATCAAGCTGGCAGTATCACGGCAACGCGAATATCTGGCTGATGCTTCGGGGTCACTCCTCACGCGTTATCCAGAAGGCCTCGCCAGAGCGCTCGAAAAAATTGGCGCCGAAAACCAGCCACTTACGCGGGCATCAAGCGCTACGGCTCACTTGTTTTTGGCGAACCCCTTTGGTAGCAGTAAATTAAAATCAGTATTTTCAACGCATCCGCCCGTTGAAGAACGGGTTAAAAGGCTGCGTGGGATGGGCGCATAATTGACAAGGCTCGCTGCGTTTTTCGCAGCGAGCCACTAGGGGGGGGGTAGTCGGTCTAAGGCTTCTTCGCAAGACTGAAGCCGAGGACTGCCGCCGCACCAAAAACATTCACCACCTCGTCCATATCGGGCAAGCTCTGCCAGGATACTTCGGTCGGCGGCCCAAAGACCTCGAACAAGGCTGTCGTGGCACCACCCAGGTACACAGCATGCGCATGGTTGGCGGGAACAAGACAGACTGCGCCTTCCAGAACATGCGTCCAGCTGAGCTGCCCCTCGGCGTCCATCATGACCACAGCTGCCCAACCCGCGATACAGCGGCACGTACGCGAGCTTGTAGGGTGCAGAACGGCCGGGAACCAACGCCCATCATTGTTTTGGGTTTTGATGAGCATGTGCGCGAGACCGCCCCCGAAGGTGCGCTCGAAACAGAGTGTGCCGTCGAGCAGACGCACATCGCTGACGGGATTCGCACCTTGTGCCCGCGCCTCATCTTTACTAAGCCGATACACGCCCGTACCCGGGTCATGACGAATATTCAGTAGCGCTTTCATCTGTTGTTCCTCGCTTGGTGAGTGGTGGTTGATACTACAGTTGGTCTAATCTATTTTTCATATTTTGTCAATCCTATGCTCCCCGTTGCACCCGTTGATCAGCGCGAAGGAACGGGCCGTTGTGGCCCGGCATGTTTAAAAACAGTTTTAGCGTATTATGGCATTAGCGCAACCGAAGCCAAGCTTGCCAAACTGCTCGGCACTACCGCTACAAATGGGACGACCGCGGAAGCGCTTGTTCGTGTTGCAAAAAGTTTTGGGCTGAACAGTTTTATCAAAGACAATTCCGAACTTAGTGATCTTAAAAAATATGTAGATAAAAAGATACCGGTTATTGTAGCCTGGTTTAGCGGAACTGATGGACATTATTCAGTCGTGGTCGACATGAATCGGGAACAGGTGTATTTACAAGACCCAGAACTAGGTCATCTAAGGGCCATGCACCACGTCTGGTTTAAGCGCGTCTGGTTCGATTTCTGGGGACCGTACATGAAAAAAACAAACGATCTTATTCTCAGACGCATGATCGTAGTGGCACCTCCAACATCTCCTAAAAAATAATCAAAAATATAACATCATCCAAAAAAGCCCTTCGGACAACACGCTGAAGGGCTTTTTTTGGCTAAAAACTGGCCTAAAGTGCATAAATACCCTTGACAAAGGGGTAAAAATGTGCTAGCTTGGTTGCCAAGTTCCTCAGCGTGAGGAATGGGGAGAACACCATGGAGATGCTCGTCGTCTGCCCTTCACTGAACTTAGATCGAGCCCCAGAGAACTATGTCAGCTGCACAGCGCTGCAGCCACGGCCGTATGAGCCGAAGGCCGTCCGGAAGCGTGGCAAAGAGGACGAGACGAACCGCTCGTCCGATCCCACGCCACAGAGCCCCGTGACGCGCTAGCCCCCGCCCACCCCAACCCCACTCCCCGCTACGCACCCACCACCCGAGCCCTTCCCCTTCTTCAAGTTTGTTTACAAAATTTGTAACCACACTTGAGCTCGGGTGGAAATAAAAATACTCCACTAGTGGAGTATTTTTTATTTTTGTATCTATGTAGCGCTTACTTAATCAGACGCCGGTACCAAATCCACACGCACCAAAAAATAACAAAAATTCCAAACGGCAGCCAGGCAATAACAGGGCTCCCGTTTATAATTGCCAGCACAATTCCGACGAGCGCCGTACTCGACCAAATAATTTTTAAATTAAGTAGCGCCCGATAACTTTCGAGGTCAGCATTTCGCATAACCAATGATGTAGTACCAATAGCAAAAAAGGCTGCCCCGACCAGCCGTGGGGCGAGCGAGTCGCCCATCGTAAGGCCAAATACTTCAAATACTATTTCTGGAAAAAATAAAAGCGGGAGAGCAAAAACAAGATCAACGATAAAATGAATACTAAACCAGATGCGAAGCATTTTAGGAATCATAAGGAACGCGATTACAATTAGTAGATAAAATATTTTCAAAAATTAATCAGCGTATTGGCGGAGTGATTCTTTAAACGTTACAAAAGCGGCCTGGTAGCGTTCGTAGGCGGCCTGGTCAGTATACTTGATACCAAAAACATGGTGCAGGTCGCTGCCTGAGCCCACCTGGTCTTTAATGGAAATGAGCGAACGATAATACGAACCATTGTCGGCGCGGTATGTTACCCAACGGACTAAGCGGGCAGTTATTCCTGAACCACTCTCGGCTGTTTTTTCATTAATCATTGTTTCACCGGGTGCCAGTTTAAGATAATCGGGTTCCCCGCTCCAAAGTGGCGAATACACATAAAACTCAACTGTTCCGTCGGGCGAGGTAAATCGAGCTTCATCGGTCGTAACACTGATGAGGCCCTGATACGAAGTGGTTGGTGCAAGCGGACTAGCAGCAAAATCTTGGGGATAGACAATATCGAACCAACTTCCGCGATAGAGCCCAGCCTCAACAACTAGCGGTTGCTCTAATTTGACCTCATCGACCACTTTCTGTGCCGCTGGAGTTGGCTGTGCTTGGAGATCATCTATAGCCGCCGGAAAAAGACCGTCCTTTTTTTCAGATGTGTTTTGGCAACCAGCGCCAAGGGTAAGGATGGTAAAGACAACTACTACGATCAAAAGCAGATTATGCATACAATTAATTATACGCTATTTTCAATAGTTAATTTACAACAAAATAATTTTTTTTAGTTCAATAATTTTGTCCTCCATTATTTCTGGAGTAAGCGCTTCGAGGTTTAATCGGAGCACTGGCTCGGTATTACTGGCCCTGACCCCAAACCAACCCCAATCAAATTTCATCATGAGGCCATCGATGCGAATGATTTCTCTGGCCTCGGGGGCATATTTTTCCTCGATTCGCTGCAGTGCAGCAGTCTTATCTTCAATCTCAAAATTAATCTCACCTGAATGGAAATATTTTTTGAATGCCGCGGTGAGCTCGCTTAATTTTTTATTTTCACGCGAGAGCATTTGGAGGGTATACAACAGACAGAGATCCGACGATTCTAAATAATATAAATCACTGTAGTACAGGTGCAACGAAAGTTCGCTCGCAAAAACAGCATTTTTTTCACGCATCGCTTTTTTGATGTTGGCGTGTCCAACCTGGCACATTTCACTTGTTCCCCCGGCAGCAACCCAGACTTCGGGAACGATCTGGCTGGAACGCAGATCGTACATGAGGTGTGCCCCCGGGTGACTTCTTAACACTTCCAGACCAAACAGTGCGCCAACAGCCGAAGGATCAACAAGTGCACCTCTTTCATCAACCAGCCCAATTCGGTCACAATCGCCATCGAGGGCAAAACCAAAATCGGCACCGGTGCTGATAACTTTCTCTTGCAGCGCAGCAAGTGTCTCAGCTTTAAGCGGGTTGGCTTCGTGGTTTGGGAAAGTACCGTCGGGATCGAGATATAAATACTCAACCTGGACAGGCAATTTTTTGAGCCAGTCAGGAAAAGTTACCTGACCCATGCCATTACCAGCATCAATCACAATCTTAAACGGCTTAAGCGTGCTCGGATCAACCAGCTCAAAAAGCCTGGCTTCATAATCGGCTAAAACATTCATTTGGATCAGACTCCCCTGTTTTTCTGCAGGAACAAAATTACCCGAACGCACCGTTTCGCGAATAAAATCCATACCATTCTTGCCGCCCACAGGTAATCCATTCCCCATCGTCAGTTTAAAACCATTATATTCGGCGGGATTGTGGCTGGCCGTAACCATAATTCCCCCGGCATGCTCGGGGTAGTGGGCACACGCAAAATTAAACAGCGGGGTCGATACCCAGCCAATTTCAACCACATCAACGCCCTCGTCTTCTATCCCCCGGATGACGGCCGGGGTAAACAGGTCGCCGCTTGGGCGCATATCTCGCCCGACAACCAAGGATTTACCTTCTAAAGGGATATTTTGGGAGCGTAAAAAAAGGACAAAGGCCCGGCCAATCCGGTAGGCGATCTCTTCGCTCAATTGGCCCTCAACTAGGCCGCGGATATCATAGGCTTTAAAAATAGATTCAGGGAATGTCATAGGCTTAAAATTGCTTTGACTTAGCGGTGCATAAAGTATATACTAGGCTTACTCGAAAGTCTATAAATATGAATGTTTTAGACCGTTTTTCTACACACCTACGTGACACGCTCGCTAAAAGCATCCAGCTGGCCGGCGAACTCAAACATAAAGAGGTTGAGCCAATCCACCTCTTCTTTTCGCTATCTGGACAAAAAGGGTCGGTTGCGGCCGAAATCATCAACCGCTTCAAGCTCGACCCCAAAAGCCTGGAGTACTATTTGTTTAATTTACCCATCATTAAAGAGCGCGCCGTCCGCCGGAGTCCGCCGGGTACCGCTGTACTTACCCCACTCTCCACCGAAGCTCAACGAGCGATTGAAAAAGCCATGCTTGTCGCCGAACAAAACCGCCACAATTATATTGGCACCGAACACTTGCTTTCGGGTCTACTCACCCTCAACAACTCCATCCTCAACGAGATTTTCAAAATGAACGCAATCACCCTCGAAGAGCTCGGCAAACAGCTTGACACCGTGCTGGCGAACGCCACACAGTTTCCCCATATCAGTGAAATGACGGAAGCCGTTGACCAGATCCAAGAAAACCTTGGCGAACACCAGCAGCCACAGCAACCTCCTCATTCACACTCGCACCCTATGCCTAAAAATAATAAAAAAACCGAAGCAGCGCTTGATTTTTTCGCAACAGAATTGACGGGCATTGAAACTGAAAGCACGCTTGATCCGGTCATTGGACGCAGCGCTGAAATCGAGCGCCTGATCCAGATCCTTTGCCGACGCAGTAAGAATAACCCCGTACTTCTGGGTGAACCTGGCGTGGGGAAAACCGCTATTGTCGAAGGCCTCGCTAAACGCATCGTTGCTGGCGATGTGCCCGACTTACTCCTCAACAAAAAAATATATTCCCTTGACCTGGGACTTCTGATTGCCGGCACTATCTACCGCGGTGAATTTGAAGGGCGGCTCCGCCAAGTAATCGAAGAGGTTACCGAAAACCCGGATATTATTTTGTTTATCGACGAAATCCACAATATTGTCGGGGCCGGATCAAACCAAGGAACCATGGACGCCGGGAATATTTTGAAGCCCGCCTTGTCGCGCGGCCATATCCACTGTATTGGCGCTACCACACCCCAGGAATTTAAAAAACATATTGAAAACGACCCAGCCTTAGAACGCCGCTTCCAAGCCATTTATGTTGACGAGCCAAGTCTCGAGGATACGGTAACTATCCTAAAGGGCATCCGTGAAAATTACGAACACTTCCATCACATCGCCATTACAGACGAGGCAATTGAGATGGCTGTAAAAATGGCCGACCGCTATATTAGCAATAAATTTTTGCCCGACAAAGCGATTGATCTCGTTGACGAAGCGGCAGCAAGTAAACGGCTCAGTCTCAAAGTTGAGCCGTGGCAAAACAAATTGGCCAAATTGAAACGCACACTTGAAAAAACGATCCAGGCCAAAGAAAACGCTGCCCAGAACGACCGTTTTGAAGAGGCTGTACAGCTTAAAAACCGCGAAGAAGAGATCCGGGAAAAAATCAAACAGGCCGAAAAAGTAGCGGCCACCAAAAAGTCCAAACTCCTTGGGACTATCACCCAGCAAGACATCCTGCAGCAAATTGCCCGGATAACCCGGACGTCGCCGACTGAACTAGTCCTTGAAGATACCAGCAACCTCAAAAAGCTGGAAGAAAAGCTCCGCAGCGTCATCGTTGGCCAAGACACAGCAACGAGGGTAGTTGCCACACAGGTTCGCCAGGCACTTCTGGGTCTTTCCCACCCCGACCGTCCGTTGGCGTCATTTTTGTTTGTCGGTGAATCGGGCGTCGGCAAAACTGAATTAGCAAAGACGCTCGCAAAAACTCTTTACCCCGGGCGGGACGCGCTTATCCGCTTAAACATGAGCGAGTATAACGAAAGCTTTGGTGTGTCGAAACTCCTGGGTTCCCCTGCGGGGTACGTTGGATATAAAGAGGGCAACCAATTTACCGATAAAATTAAACAGAATCCTCACTGTGTGCTTTTATTCGACGAGATTGACAAAGCTCATCGTGACGTTACCAAACTTCTCCTCCAAATGCTCGAGGATGGCGAAATTACTGACTCGGTGGGGAAGAAAATTTCCTTAAAACATGCTATACTAATCATGACCACCACGTTTGGTGCCGAAGAGGTCAAAAAAGGTTTGCTCGGTTTTGGGCGTGAAGAAAAAAATAACACCGCCCGGGAGGGACAGCTCATCGAAAAATTAAAAGAATATTTTTCTCCGGAAATCATTAATCGCCTCGATAGCATCTGCTATTTTAACCCGCTCGGCAAAGCTGAGCTCGTCAAAATTGCCGAACTCGAACTGCACCGGTTGAATGACCGGCTAAAAAACCACCACACCACACTGGCTTCCGCAGAAACAGTCCTTGAGTGGCTGATTGAAAAACAACAAGCCTCAAGCCAAAATGCGCGCGAAGTCCGCCGCAGCGTCCGGACACAAGTTGAAAAACTCGTTGCCGAAATTTTGCTAAGTAAAAAAATTAACCGACACTATACCCTGGTAATTAAAGACGAGCAGCTGCAACTACAGTAGCCCGCTGGCTGCAGACCACTTTTTTTAAATACGGCCTAGAAATTTTGGAGTATGCCCGGTGTCACGCCTCCGAAACGAAGATCATGGACCTCTAATCTCGCTCAAGCAGCCGCCCTGGGCGCAGCTTTGCAGTCAGGCGGTGCTGCCCCAACCAGAAGCACGCTTACACCCACCGAACAAACTTCCCGAGCCAATCAATTACAAAACAGCAAAGCCCAACGCTTCCAGGCAGGCGCTGAAAGCCAATCAAGCATGCTCAATGAAAATTATAACCGCAGCGGAACACCAGGACAAGCAAAGCCAGCCCAGTTTGACGCAACACCTAACGACACTGACGAATTAGCCGCCAGACAAGCCAAAGACCGAGCGATCTCGCGGGCAGAAAAAAAAGTTAGTGACGACAAAACAGGTTTAAAAGACCAACTAGTCGGTGGAAGTTTGCTGCATATCATTGAACGTTTTGTTCCGGGTGTTGGTTTCATGCTCGAAAAACTGCATGGAGCGGGGGCTGAGGAACGCCTAGAAATCCTGCAGGATATCCACCACACGCTGGTAGCCGCACGGACGGCGGCGGGACTTGCCGACGGCGGCGTGACGTGGTTACGGATCTTTGTTCCATCTATTTCAACGATTATCCTACCACTCTTAATGCTTGCGATTTTCGTGCCCTGGATACTTATCTACATGCTTTTTGGCAAAAGTTTGGGAGGTACATTTTCATTAGGCGTCCAAAAAATAATCGAAATGATCGAGCCTATGATTAAAGACGCGGAAGGTCAGGTTAACAAAAAAAGAATTAAACTGGGAATCATTGGCCGCCTCGAACAACTACGTACTGCGGCTTAGCAGCATTTATAATCCTTAGCACTTATGTCCCCACTTTTAAAAAAGATCCTTCTCGCCGTCCTCGTAGTCGTTATCGCTATTGGGCTTGGGTTTGGACTCTACTTCTTATTCAAAAAAACCGGTCCTACGGGCACGCTCCCAGATGGGACAGCACCGGGTGACGGCGGGCAATTGCCTGGATCGGGCGACCGACCTCCTACCCCAACCGATACTACTCCTGGTACCGGAAGCAGCGGAGTGCTCCCAAGCGCGGGAGTAACCCCAGCTGTGCCCTCACCAAGTTTTTTTGAGCAACCCGCTGTCCAAAAAATAAGCCCAGATTTTGCTACCTTCCCTTCGGTCAATACCGGAGGCGTCGTGCGCTACCACAACGCTGGGGACGGCAAATTTTACCGCATCCAACCCGACGGCCAAATCCGCGCCCTGGCTGACCAGCAATTTTATAATGTCCAAAAAGTTACCTGGGCCAAAACAGCTGACAAAGCAATCCTCGAATATCCCGATGGTTCCAAGATCGTCTACGACTTTAACCTCAAGAAACAAACAACCCTCCCGAAACATTGGGAAGACTTTTCGTTTTCGCCCGATAGTTCCGAAATCGCCGCCAAAAGCCTTGGTTTGTCTCCAGAAAACCGCTGGCTGATCACTACCAAAGACGATGGCAGCGGAACAACGCTTATCGAACCCTTAGGCGAGAACGCCAATCTCGTTGATATTGCTTGGTCGCCGAGCCGCCAGACCGTTGCCCTGTCCCAAACCGGACAAGCGCTTGGGCTCGACCGCCGCGAAGTCCTCTTGATCGGCCTCAAAGGAGAAAACTTTAAATCAACTATTGTCGAAGGTTTAGACTTTTTACCACAATGGTCCCCTACCGGGAAAAAATTACTCTATAGCGTCGATAGCGCTCGCAGCGACTTCAAACCAGAACTCTGGATTGTGAATGCTTTTGGTGATTCGATCGGTACAGGGCGGTTAAACCTTGGCATTACTACCTGGGCCGACAAATGTTCGTTTGGCGGTGATGACACCCTCTTTTGTGCTGTGCCACGCGATTTGCCCCAAGGAGCTGGCATGTCACCGGAAATCGCCAAAGATTCGTATGACGACTTGTACAAAATCGATTTAAAAACCGGAACTAAAACCCCTATTCCACTTGGCGCGGATTACCACCTTATGAATATTTCTTATGACCAAGCCAAAAACAAGGTTTACTTTACTGACCCTGACCAAACCGGTATTTTTGAGGCTCAATTATAACGCTCACCTATGCCCGCTACCAAAAAATTATTCTTCGCGCTCGGCCTCCTTATCCTCGGAGTTGTTCTCCTCTTAGGAAAACAAATCCAGCGCTCGCTGACAATTACTACCGCCCCAACACTCCAGCCAATTCTGAGCCCCTATACCACCGACATCCCCGTGGATGTGGCTGACCCTATCCTCGGGAACCCTGGCGCGCCGCTTAGTTTGGTTGCCTTTATGGACATTGGTTGTGCGGAGTGCAAAAAACTGCATCGAACGCTAGTTGATTTTGTTAACCGCCACCCGGAAGATGCCCGCCTGATCTGGAAAGACGCACCAGAACAAACACTCTTCATCAAAGATACTGTCCCAGCACACACCGCAGCGTATTGCGCTAGTAAGCAAGGAAAATTTTGGGCCTATCTCGACGTAATTATGGCGGATAAAAAATACCGCTCCCAAAATGACCTAGCAGCCGCAGCAGAGGCGCTCAAACTTGATATTGGAGCATGGCAGACATGCCTTAAAAACCCAGCGACCGAACCCCGGATACAGGCCGGCAGAGTACTGGCACAGCAACTTGGAGCCACCAAAGTTCCCGTTATTTTCGTCAACAACAAACGCTTAACGCTTACCGAAGACATCAACGTCAACGAACTACTCGAAGCGTTTATCGCCCCCTAATTTTGCCCTGCATTTTTTTGCTTACCTATGCAACGACTTTCCCTTGCCCTCCTGCTGCCGCTTTGTGTTGTGGCAGCGCTATTTCCTTTTTCCCCTGGTTTAACAGCTGCCCAGGCAGTAAAACCGGGCGACCAAATAGACCATGGTTACACCGATCTCGCCAAGCAACTCAAGCCACCCGAACTTGAAGTACGTATCCCTGGCGTCACTTTTAGCGACGTTGCCGAAACACTTGATGAAAACGGCAATATTTCAACCCCTTTTATCGGGGAGTATATTAGCGGCGTCTATAAATTTGCCATGGTGGTGGCGAGCGTCTTAGCGGTCATCATGATTATTGTCCAAGGGGTTAGAATAATCATGTCGGGCGGCGGCGAAGAGCAGGTCCACAGCTACCAAAATATTTTTCGTATCGTTATCGGTCTTTGTTTGGTCTGGGGATCATACTTTATTCTTTACACCATTAACCCAGACCTGGTTAATTTTAAAATTTTGAAAATCAAATACGTTGCACCGCAAGAAATCGTCGTTGATGCCGCCGATGAACCCCCAACTGCTGGACCAGCCACAGCCACTGTCGGAGCAGACAATGTTCCCTATTTCGCACAATGGAAAGGACCTTGGGCCGAACGAAAACCAAACGATACCGGCTCACCAGCCTGGACCATAGCTTCTGCAGAGGGGCGCGAATGCAGTACCATCCACCAGCGCGGCTGTGGACCAACCAGCCTAGCCATGGTTCTTGCTTACTATGGACAAAATGTAACCCCGCTCGACACCGCTTCGTGGGGTCTTGGATGTACAGGAGCCTGGCAACCCAGCAATACGCTTGGTAAAAATGGCGTTAACTTCCAACAAAAATGGCCCGGACTGACAGCCAAAACCGTAAAAGCATCAGAAATTTTACCCTTGTTGTCAGCCGGAAAACCGCTCGTCTATAACTGTGCTCCGTGCCAAGGGTTAAATAAAGACGGCAAGCCCGCTAAAGAATATAAAGGTCACTATGTAGTACTGACCAAAATAAAACAGGCTAGCACCGAAGGCTTATCGGCCGACCAGATCATTATAAACGTTAATGACCCGGGAGCAAACGAAACCAAACGCATCATGACCATGACGCTCCAACAAGTGCTTGACCATTACCGTACGGCCGTGTACGTTGATAAAAAGTAGTATGGCTTCTAAAAATGAAACAATTTTTACCTGCAGCAATTGCGGCGCCCAATTCCAAAAATGGATTGGGCGCTGTTTAGAGTGTGGAAAATGGGGAACGGTGGAAAAAACGCAAAGTGAAAAGCGAAAAACTGAAAGCAACGAAACGGTGATCCCCGCAAAAACCATTAAGCTCGGTGAGGTTGGCGGTAAAGATTTTAAACGCGTGACAACGGGTATTTCTGAACTAGACCGCGTGCTCGGCGGCGGAATTGTGCCTGGTAGCCTTATTCTACTTGGTGGCGAACCGGGTATTGGCAAGTCTACCCTGTCGCTACAGCTTGCGGCCGCCTTGCCGAATACGTTTTATTTTTCAGCCGAAGAATCGGCAGAACAAATTAAAATGCGCGCCGACCGTTTGGGTATTACAGCCCCAACGCTGCAACTAGCAAACGAACCTGAGGTTGAAAAAATTGTTGCCACACTAGCTCCAAACAAAAAAGATGCTACGATTCCTCTCCCCGGCCTCGTTATTATTGATTCTATCCAAACGCTATACTCCAACGACGTGGAAGGCGAACCGGGCAATATCAACCAGATCCGCGCCTGCACCGTAAAACTCATGGAACTTGCCAAGACAAGCGGCATACCGATTATTATCATCGGCCACGTCACCAAAGAAGGAACGGTGGCTGGACCAAAAACACTGGAGCATCTTGTTGATACAGTCCTCTATCTCGAAGGCGACCAGCACCACCTGTACCGCATTTTACGCACAGTAAAAAACCGTTTTGGCGCAACCGACGAAGTCGGTATTTTCCAGATGGAAGAAAAAGGACTAACCGAGGTACGCAATGCTTCAGCTTTTTTTATGGCCGAACGCGGTGAAGATTTGCCAGGCACCATCTTAACCTGTCTGGTCGAAGGCACCCGGCCGATCATTGTCGAGATCCAAGCACTCGTCAATAAAACAGCGTTTGGCTTCCCCATTCGCAAATCGAGCGGGTTTGATTTAAACCGTTTACACGTCTTAATTGCTGTTCTTCAAAAACGTGCCGGGCTCCACCTTGAACAATATGATGTACATATTAACGTCGTTGGCGGGCTAGTAGCCAACGAACCGGCAGCCGACCTGGCCGTCGCCATGGCGATTGCCAGCGCGTACAAAGACAAACCGCTTGGGCACGACCTGGTTGCTTTTGGCGAAGTTGGCCTTGGCGGCGAGGTGCGGTCAATTCCCCAAGTAGAAAAACGTATTCGTGAGGCAGAGCAGCTGGGTTTGAAAAGGGTTATTACGAGTGCTACGGTACAACAAAGCGGTAAAAACAGTAGTATAAAAATAATCGGGGTGAAAAATATTCAGGAGCTGATTAAACACACGTAGCACATAACACGCATCACGTAACAATTCTATGGACAATACCATGTTTCATAACCAACTTAGCCGGGCGGTTGTAGATAGTATATAAACTTGGTACATGATACGTGTACTCTATTTACTCCAAATGTACCCGACTCTCCCACTCTCTTACTTTCTTCAGGAGTGTGGGATATTTTTTTATCAAAGGTGCAATATTTACGGCAGCTGTTTTTGCTTTTTTAATCAGTTCGCGATCCGTCAATTTGGCGAGGCGCAGCTCGGCCATACCACTTTGCATGGTCCCATATACTTCACCAGGGCCACGGATTTCTAAATCTTTTTCAGCCAACTTAAAACCGTCATGGTGAGCTTCAAAAAAGGTGAGGCGTTCTTTGGCTGTGCTTGAGTCGCTATCCGTAAACAAAAAACAATATGATTGGTGGTCGCTGCGCCCCACGCGCCCACGGAATTGGTGCAGTTGCGCCAGACCAAACCGCTCAGCACCTTCAATCATCATAACACTGGCGTTCGGAATATTGACACCCACTTCAATAACCGACGTAGCAACCAGGATATCAATCTGTCCATTTTTAAAATCAGTCATAACCGCTTCTTTTTCATCAGCTTTTAATTTGCCGTGCAGAAAACTAACCCGCAGGTCAGGAAATATTTTTTCGGACAGCTTTGCGTATTCGCTGAGAACAGATTTTTTATCAAGGAGAATTAATCCTGTGTCCGTCGTTGATTCCTCAATCAGCGGGCAGACCACAAACACTTGTCGCCCCTCTTTAACTTGCTTGTGAATAAATTCATAGGCTTTTTCGCGGTTGTGCGGGTCAACTAAACGAGTAACGATTTGCTTACGCCCCGGAGGCAGCTCGTTGATGATGGAAATATCAAGGTCGCCGTAGACCATGAGCGCGAGTGAGCGCGGGATGGGCGTTGCAGTCATACTGAGGAAATGCACACGCTCCCCTTTTTCTTTAATTACCCGGCGCTGCGCTACCCCAAAACGGTGTTGTTCATCGACAATGACCAGGCCTAATTTTTTAAACTCCACACCTTCAGATAAAAGCGTGTGTGTACCAATAACTACATCGACTTCACCCTCAGCGATCAGTTTAAGCATCGCTGCCTTGGACACATCTTGCTCGCTCGTTTCAGCATCTCGAGCATTAAAAATTTTGCGCTGGCTCCTGGTAAACAAAGCGATCCGGACACCTTTTCCTCCCAAGAGTTTGAAGAGCGATTCATAATGCTGGCTGCCCAGTATTTCAGTTGGTACCATAAGGATACTTTGGAATGCATCGAGCGAAACGTTGTAGAGGGCCATCGCTGCAACGATAGTTTTGCCCGATCCAACATCGCCCGACAACAAACGATTCATGGGAATCTTTTTCTGAATTGATTGTAAAATTTCCCAGGCAGCGACTTTTTGCGTCTTGGTAAGCACGAAAGGTAATTCGGCGACGAACTCCTTAATAGCTGCTTCTTGGAAGGTAATTTCCGGTGCTTCAAGCGATACTTTTTCCAGGCGCGCAAGCTCAGCCTGGAGCTGCAATAAAAATAACTCATCGAACTTCAATCGCTCCGTACTTTCAGCAAGCTCAGTATCATTACTCGGAAAATGTATCCCGCGGATCGCGTTCCCAAACGAGGCGAGCCCTTCTTGGACACACAACTCTTCCGGCAGCCAGTCAGGCAAGGTGTCCGCGAGCGGCACGACCAGGTCAACGAGATGGCGTAATTGTTTTTGGGTAATACCGCTCGTTAAGGGGTACATCGGGACGAGCCTCGCTGTGTGCGCCGTGTGTTCATCTTTTTTTACTTTTTCATAGGCCGGGCTAACGAGCTCTGGCCCGAGCATGGTTTTTTTGACAGTGCCGGATAAAAAAAGAATATCACCCGGTTTCAAGGCTTTACTGATAAATGGCTGGTTGAACCAGACCACGCGCATTTCGCCAGTTTCATCCGCCACGAGGGCTTCAGTGATCATGAGGCGCTTCCTCGGACTACGTTTAGCGTTAATGAGCTCAAGCCGGGCTTTGATCGTTACCTGAAAACCTTCTTCGAGCTGACTGATCGGAACAAGATGGCGGTAATCTTCGTAACGGAACGGGAAGTAATACAACAAATCCTCGACTGTCGTAAGACCGAGGCGTTTGAGACTGGTGCCAATTTTTTTGCCGACTGTGGGCAGGCCGGTGAGCTGGTTGGTGAGTTGCATGGGGCTAGTATACCATACCAACTCCCAAACCCTCCCCGTTCGACTCCCTACCTAACCACAAAAACAAACTACCTCCCGATTAAGGAGGTAGTTTGTTATCGTGCACCCGTTAGGAAATCTCACTCGTCGCCTCGGCTCCTCTCACGAACAGGGCTTCCGCCCTCTCGTGTGCTCACCCCAGCCCCGGTGGGAACCTCCCGGTTCCCAAACCCTCCCCGTTCGACTTCGTCAGTAACTACAAAAACAAACTGCCTCCCGATTAAGGAGGTAGTTTGTTATCGTGCACCCGTTAGGAGTCGAACCTAAATTTTCGGCTTCGCAGGCCAATGTCCTATCCATTGAACGACGGGTGCGTGCAGACTTTCCTAAACAGAAAGCCGCCCTGTTTATACCATACTCTGGGCGGCTTGTCAAAAGCTTGGGCTATTTAATGAATCTTTAAAATACGGCTCATCCGGTCACTAAGCGGTTCATCTTCTTGTTCTAAATCTTCAGGAATATATTGAAGTAAATAATCCCTGATCATGACCGGGTCATTATCGAGAAGCGGAACCTGTAAACGGTGTTTGATAGAATTTCCGAGCGAAAAATACAAACTCTTTACTTCATTAGGATTGTAAATTATCCAAAAGTTAGTCAGCTCGCTATAGCGGTAATATTTGGTGCCAAGGACAATGCCCGTTGAGGTAATAGCAAACGGCAAATCGAGCGGGGCTTGGATATCGTGCAGATACATAACAATCGCGAATAAAATCACGATGAGGGCAAATAAGTAATTGGCGCTGAGAACCGAATATGCTAAGAGGACAATGCCAAGCCCGCCCATGACAAAATACCAACGCCGGTCGCGCGCAAACTGTTCATATTCTTTGATCGGCCAGCTAAAAATAACATCGCCGATACTATGGTTTGGGTCATTAAGGCTTTTTGGCATAGAGGTAGAGTGAAACTAGACTAGAAGCAAAAAATGTAACATACACCAGCGCTACCAGAACTACTTCTTGAACTCTCACATAGCACCATACTATCACATCTTACGGGGCACAACAAGCTCGATTGAAAATTGACATTTCCTGTGCTATAGTAAGAAACATGCTAGAATTAGATATATGGATATGGAAAATGAAACGATCAATCTCTTAGAGCCACGGGGAGAAATCCCAGAAAACCAGCCCACCCAGCGCCGCGGCAGCCGCCTCTACATCGGGCTGGTTCTTTTTTTGATCACCTGTATTGTTGGCCTTGCAGGTTATTGGCACTACAGCGAAGCTGCGTGGGCACAAAACCCTTTTTCTAATTCTAAAACACTTCACCCAGACAAGCCCTGGTTTTTGACTACGGTTAAAAATTTTATTTTCTCACCAAAGAATGTTTTGACAGGACAAGAAGATGACCGGATCAATATCTTGCTTTTGGGTATTGGGGGCAGCGGACATGACGGGGCGTACCTTAGCGACACGAACATTATCCTTAGCCTTAAACCAAGCACGCACGAAATTGCCATGGTTTCAGTGCCCCGCGATTTGGCAGTCAAAATCGACCAACACGGGTATCGCCGGATAAATGAGGCTAATTCCTATGGCGAAGCCAAAGACCCGGGCAACGGCGGTGAATATGCCCGAAAAATTTTTGCTGAAACTTTTGGAGTAGACATCCCATACTACGTCCGTGTTGACTTTAAAGCTTTTGTCGAAGTCGTTGATACGGTCGGCGGTATTACCGTAGATGTACCACGAGCCTTCGTTGACACATCATATCCAGGGGCAAATGATGCGTATCAAACCGTCCGTTTCGAACCAGGCATCCAAACCATGGATGGCGCACGCGCGCTCATCTATGCTCGTTCGCGCCACGGCAATAACGGCGAAGGCTCAGATTTTGCCAGAGCCAGGCGTCAACAACAAGTTATCTTGGCAGTCAAAGAAAAAATACTTTCTTTTGGCACCTATACCAATCCAGCTACCGTTAAAAACCTTATCGACTCACTCGCGGCGAACGTAAAAACCAACCTTGATCTCTCGCAAATCATTTACCTTGGTAACTTTGCCAAGGAGACCAGTAAAGACACCGTTAAGACGCTTGTCCTAGATGACAGCCCAACCGGCTTCCTTAAACCGACCATTGGGTCGACCGGCGCCTACCTCTTAGCGCCTAAAACCGGCTCATTCGAGAATATTAATACGGCGATCCAAACTATTTTTGACCCTGTTCCTGCTGCGGGTGCGCTAACTACTCATCCAAAACCAGTCATCCCTCCAGCACCTGCCGTCACCGCTGCCTTGCCAAGCGCCCGGATTGAAATCCAAAACGGCACCTGGCAAGCTGGCCTAGCTGCTCGAGCCAAAAAAGCAGCCGAAAGCGAGGGTTTGTCGATCGCAAGCTATGGCAATAGCGCCCTGCGACCGATCGAAAACACCGCCATTTATGTTCTCAACCCGTCTGCCAATAAGCAAATTATTGACATCTTAGCTAAAATCTGGCATACTGAGGCGACGACCGAATTACCAGACTGGCTTAAAAAAGCCGTTGCTGAAGCAGCTGCTGATAGCAGCAAACCAACACCCTACAAAGTGACCACCGACCTCTTAGTTGTTTTAGGGACCGATTATCAACCTGAATAAATTTTTACCCGCCGTATGGCTACTCCTGCCAGTATCGTTGACCATAATTTACCGACCGTTGCTTTGGTCGGCCGAGTTAACGTTGGCAAATCAACTCTTTTTAATAAAATAATGGAAGCGAACCTCGCTCTTGTTTCTGATATCCCTGGCACAACCCGCACCCGCAACATTGGCGAAGCCAACTGGCGCGGCAAGCTATTTCGCCTGGTTGATACTGGCGGTTTAACCTTTTCCGATGATGTGCCGCTAGAGGATGATATCATCAAACAAACTGAAATAGCCTTGGAAGAAGCTGATGTCATCTTGTTTGTTACTGATCTCCAAAACGGCGTTTTGCCCCAAGAGTATGAACTCGGGAAACGTTTAGCAAAAAATAAAAAGAAGACTCCAATTATTTTGGTAGGCAACAAGGCAGACAACCTGGTTATCCATTCCCGTATTTATGATCATGAATGGCAAAAACTCGGCCTGGGCGAACCTTTCCCAGTATCGGCTGCCAATGGCAGTAATGTTGGCGATCTCTTGGACGTATTATATAAACTCTTAAACAAACAAACTAAGCGGCCAAAACAGGTTGAAGAATTACCAGCCATCAAGATTGCACTCGTCGGCAAACCAAACGTCGGCAAGTCATCGCTGTTTAACAAGCTTATTGGTGAAGACCGTGTAATTGTGAGCGACATGCCACACACCACGCGCGAACCGCACGATACGCTCGTTGAAGTTGACGGAGTCAGAATGGTTTTTGTTGACACAGCAGGTATCCGCCGCAAGACTAAAGTATCTGGTGAACTCGAGCACCTCGGCATTAACAAAAGTATTGCCACCATTGACCGTTCGGATATCGTACTCCTCTTGCTCGACGCGACCGAACCGGTTACAGACCAAGACCAACAGCTAGCCGGGCTCCTGCGTGAGCATACCAAGAGCGTAATCATCGTCGTCAACAAATGGGATGAGGCCGAAGACAATACCGACTCGTTCCGTAACGATGTCAAAAAAGACTTATACAAAAAATTCCCCCACCTCGATTACGCCCCGATTGTTTTTGTCAGCGCGAAGACGAGCTACCGCGTGCACCAAATTTTTCCGCTCCTGACCGAAGCTTGGGCAGACCGCCACACAGAGCTTGACCATGACACGCTGGTCACCTTCCTCAAACGCGCGACCAAACGCCACCTGCCAACCCGTGGCAAAGGCGTCCGCCACCCAAAAATCTACGACTTCACCCAAATCAAAACGAGCCCCCCAACGTTTGAACTCTTTATCAAGGAAGGCACGTCGGTACATATGTCGTATGTACACTATCTGGCTAACCAGATGCGCCTACAATTCAAATTCTTCGCGACACCGATCATTATCAAACTGACGAAGATGAAACGGTAAATGGCAGAGCCCGGCGCTCACCTGTCATTTCCGCGTAGGCCTGCCTACCGGACAGGCAGGAATCCCAGCAAGCAAGCTATATACTACGCACCCTGTATCCCCTTACGCGGGAATGACAGTGTTTGTAGGTACGTGCTACAATGAACATATGAAACTTATTATTGGACTTGGTAACCCCGGGAAACAATACGAACGAACCCGCCACAATGCTGGTTTTATGGCGCTTGACCTCTTGGCAGGCACTACTGAGTTCATGCTGCAAAAAAAATTTCAGGCCGAAATTGCTACACTCGAAATTGACGGCCAAAAAGTAATTGCGGCGAAACCGCAAACATTCATGAACGAATCAGGTCTGAGCACTCGCGCCCTGGTTGATTTTTATAAGTTGTCCCCAGCCAAAGTTGTCGTCGTGCACGACGACAAAGATATTCCGCTCGGTAAATTCCGGGTTCAGAAAGACCGCGGAGCGGCCGGGCACAACGGCGTCGCTTCAATAATTGAGCACCTGGGTACCAAAGATTTTTGGCGGATCCGGATCGGTGTTGCCACCATGGAATACCCAATCGAGGATACGGCGGAATTTGTTTTGGGCAAATTTGCCAAAGAAGAGCTGGCACAACTGCACGAGGCAACCGAACGGGCGCTTTTGGAACTTAAAAAAATACTCTAAGTACCTGGACATTATAATTCCATGGACTATCACGCCCTCTTGGCGCATTTTCCTAAAATCACGTACCCGCGCTATAAAAAATTAACAGCGCGTTTTTTAAACCTTGCCAGCCTTTGGGAAGCTGAACTCGAAGAAATAACTGCTGCCGGACTTGACGCCGCTATCGCTGACGAATTTATCCGCTGGCGTGAAGCGACAGACAGTGAAAAGATTTTTCAGACGCTTGAAAAAGAAGGTATTAGCACCGTCTCAATCGGGCAAGCCGCCTACCCCAAACTCCTCGGTGAGATCAACGATCCGCCGCATACACTGTTTATCCGCGGCAGCCTGACTTCTCTCGACCGCTCTCCGGCAGTCGCAATAGTCGGCACACGCAAAGCAACCGGTTACGGCAAACAAGTCTGCGAACAATTGGCGCGCGAACTAGCCGAACAAGGCGTCGTGGTAGTGAGCGGACTAGCGCTCGGGATTGATGGTGTTGCTCATGAAGCCGTGCTCCGAGCCAAGGCTCCAACTATTGCTGTGCTTGGCTCAGGTGTGAATAAAGAAAACATTACACCAACAATACACCAGCGTCTGGCCGAACGAATTATTGAATGTGGTGGGGCAGTGGTTTCGGAATACCCACCTGGTTTTGCACCGACAGCATACTCGTTCCCCGCTCGCAACCGGATTATTGCCGGATTGACGCTCGGCACGCTTGTTATCGAAGCGCCGCTCGAATCTGGTGCGCTTATCACTGCCCGTGCCGCACTTGATTATAACCGCGATGTCTTTGCAGTGCCCCACGCCTTAATGAACATCAATGGTGAAGGATGTAACAAACTCATTGCCCAAGGCGCACTACTTGTTACCAAGGGAACAGATATTATCGAAGCACTGCAGCTCAAACACCTGAGCAACCCCATTCCCAATAAACAACGACCGCTGCCCGACTCTCCCGTGGAAGCTGCGATTGTACAAGTACTTTCGCACGAACCGACTCACATTGACCTCATCATAAAAAATACCGCTCTCCCGAGTCAAGCGGTGAACGGCAGTTTAGTACTAATGGAAATGAAGGGTCTCGTTAAAAATGTGGGTGGGATGATGTATATTATCCTTTAGTTTACTCAAACTTCCTGGAGAGAAAATTTTAGGAAACTGGACCTGCTCGCGCTTGCAAGCAGGTCTTTTTCCGCATTTAGCTGTTTAAAATTATTTCATCTTAAAATCAGTCGAATCACCCGATTGTACAACAGAATCAACATCGCCGTTGTCGCGCCAACCACGTACACGGTAGTAGGTATTCCCTTGTCCTGTCGAAGCGTTTACCTTGGTAGTGGCATCTTTCAAATTAATAACATAGACAACACCGTTCTCTTTGCCAGGAAAACCGATGGCCGCAGCATAGGCAAGCTGGGTACTGTCGCTCGAGAAATGAGCATCACCAAATTGGGAATATTTTTTTTCAACAGGAAAAGATTGTTCGCTTTTTGCTACGACATCTTCAACAACGATACTCTTGTCGCCATTCTCTTTATATTCAGTCCAGGCGATAAATTGGCCGTTGGGGGAAATATCCTCAATCCGCCGACCATCCTTCTTGATGGTAGTAATCGCACCGTCACGACTATCGATACGCACAAGTTGTGGTGCGCTTGAGTTAAAAAGCAGATACCCGTCCCCGCCCTCAGGAAACGTTTTAAAATAGGCAAAGTCCCCAACCTGCCGCAGGAGGGTCATCGTTTTCATTTCTGGGGTAACCAGCAGCTCGCCAATGGCGGCACCGGCACGCTCAAAAACAAAAAGATTGTTATTTTCGGTGCGCACGGTTACTATCTCGGCTTCCGGTACCGGAGATGGCGCAACTATAAACTCGCGCTCTTCGGGGCCACTCCCACGCTTAATGTTATAGGCAAGAAGACCGACACCAGCAAGGACAACGATAATAACTGCGGCTACACCCAGGTTCTTTTTTTGACTTTCAGTTAACATAAAAAATGATTAGCATGAATACAATTAGTATACAACAATTGACAAAACCGTCAAAAAACCATACACTCTGAATGTTTATATGCAAACTATGAAGACCTTGGTCATCGTAGAGTCCCCCACCAAAGCCAAAACTATTAGCAAATTCCTGGGCAAGAACTACAAAGTCTTGTCTTCTTTTGGCCATGTGCGCGACCTGCCTAAATCAAAGCTCGGCGTTGATATTGAACATGGCTTTGAACCACAGTATATCGTGAGCAAAGACAAAGCAGCGGTCGTAAAGGAGCTCAAGGATGCAGCGAAAAAAGCTGACCACGTCTTGTTTGCAACTGATGAGGACCGTGAAGGAGAGGCGATTTCTTTTCACCTCGCCCACATCCTCGATATTAAACCAGAAAAAGCGGATCGGATCACCTTCCATGAAATTACCAAAGCCGCTATTGAGCACGCGATTGAAAACCCGCGCCACCTCGACCTCAAGCTCGTTGATGCCCAGCAAGCCCGGCGCGTTCTGGACCGTTTGGTTGGGTATAACCTCTCACCATTTTTGTGGCGCAAAATCGCCCGCGGCTTATCAGCCGGACGCGTCCAGTCAGTGGCCGTACGCCTGGTAGTTGAACGCGAACGCGAGATTCAAAACTTTAAACCGGAAGAATACTGGTCAATTGAAGGCGTGTTTGCGTGTAACAAAGAAACTTTTGAAGCAAAATTGAATGCGATCAAAAATAAAAAAATTGATAAGCTGGATTTAAAAAATAAAGAACAGGTCGACGGAATTCTTAAAGACTTGGAAGGCACAACCTACACCATCAAGGACATTGATCAGAAAAAAACCAAACGCACTCCCCCACCACCCTTTACCACCTCGACCCTGCAACAGGAGGCCAACAACACCCTCGGCTTTTCGGCCAAGCAAACTATGCGTCTTGCTCAGCAATTGTACGAAGGTGTCGAAATTGGTAGCGAAGGCCAGGTTGGTCTTATCACCTACATGCGTACTGACGCCGTTAATTTGTCAGACAAATTTTTGGGTGAGGCTCAGGCCGTAATCGGCGAATCATTTGGTAAAAAATATCAACTCGTCGAACCGCGGAAATTTAAGAACAAGAATAAAAATGCCCAAGAAGCACATGAAGCAATAAGGCCGACCGAGGCTCTCCGTACTCCCGAGACGGTCGAACCGTTCCTCGAAAAAAACCAAGCCAAATTGTACGGCTTAATTTGGCGCCGTGCGGTGGCCACTCAGATGGCTGATGCCGAACTCAATTCGGTCGCGATTGACGTAGAAAGCAAAAATAACTATGTCTTCCATGCGACCGGCCAAACGATTACCTTTGATGGCTTCTTAAAACTCTACCCAGAAAAAACCAAAGAAAATTTGCTGCCCACAGTGAATGTTGGCGACACGGCTACGGCTGAAGAAATAAAACCAGAACAACATTTTACGGAACCGCCCGCCCGCTATTCAGATGCGACCCTGGTTAAAGCGCTCGAAGAGTTTGGTATCGGCCGCCCGAGCACCTACGCCCCAACGATTGCCACGATCGAAGACCGCGGTTACGTGGAGCGTAATGAACAAAAAAAGCTGCAGCCCAAAGATATTGCCTACCTGGTAAATGATTTGCTGGTGGAGCACTTTCCCCAGATCGTGGATTTCCAGTTTACTGCCCAAATGGAAGAAAACCTCGACGAGATCGCCGAAGGTACCAAAGAATGGCAGCCGATTATTTCGGTTTTTTACCACCCGTTCAAAGAAAATTTGGATGCTAAAGATGCTGAGATCGACAAGAAAAAACTGACCGAAGAAACCACAGACGAAGTCTGCGAGAAGTGTGGCAAGCCCATGATCATCAAACGAGGGCGCTTTGGTAAATTTTTAGCTTGCACTGGTTACCCGGACTGCAAAAACACCAAACCACTGGCGAACGACGGCGAAACCCCTGCCCCAGCGGAAACAACAAACGAAATTTGTGAGAAATGCGGCAAGCCGATGCAGATTAAGCACGGACGGTTTGGTAAATTCCTGGGGTGCACCGGATATCCAGACTGCAAACATCTTAAATCAATTGAAATTAAAACCAATCTCAAGTGTCCAAAATGCAAAGAGGGAGATATTATACAGAAAAAAAGTAAGCGCGGTAAACTCTTTTTTGCCTGCAACAAATACCCCGCTTGCGAATTTGCCCTGTGGGAAAAACCAACCGGCGAAATGTGCCCAGACTCCGGCGACCCACTTGTGTACGCTGCCAAAGGCGTTATCAAATGCAGCAGCAAAGAATGCAAGTATAAAAAAGAAGCTTCGGACGCGGCTGATGCGCCGTAACCTGCCCCACTCATTTTCTAAAACAGCCCTTCCCTAGGGCTGTTTTTTATTCTGGGGGGGGGCGCTTATTGACAAAAACCGGTTTTTGGGCTATACTGCATAGTTGTTCTTTTTAACAATATTCCTTGGTTTGCCTGCCAATCGGCGTGATTATGACCTAGTATCCTGTCCATACTAGGTCATAATCACGCCGATTCAAGCTGGTTCCCCAGGGCCAGCACCCACGTACACTGAGGAGGATTCCCATGCTCGTCAAGCCCCACAGTCAGCCTGACATCGACCTTGCCTTCCGGCACGCCCGCAGCCTCAACTTCCGGGCCGGCAAGCGGTTCTGGTTCCAGGGTCACTGGTACATAGTGAAGATGGACGATGGCGGGCGCTTCGTCCGCCTCGCCAACGACGAGGCGACGCCCGAGCGCTGCCCCGGCATCTGGTCGGATGGCACGCCGTGTGAGGAGTCCAGCCTCTGCCACACCCACCAGCTCGCGCTCAACAAGGCGCAGCGTGTGGCGACGGCACGCATGATCCCGGATGGGCGGCACTTCTTCGCCTATCACGGCCAGGCCCAGTACCACTTCCGCATTGAGAACGGCAAGGTCGTCTTCGACACCCCGCCGCCCCAGACCCCGCGCAAGACGCCGCCGGCCCGGGAGTGTGACCACGCCCCCGTCGACATGCCCGTGCGCCGCCGCTACGGCGACCAGGAGCGCCCCGACTTCTACGGCCGCGAGGGACGGGTGCCGGCCACCCAGAACCTTGCCCTCAAGCCCCACTAGCCCCCCAGTTCCTGCACCCAGGAACTACCCGGCCGCGACGCTTCCCCAAGCGTCCGGCCCTTCAAATGAATAACTGAAATAATTTCGGTACTTCTCTGAAGAAAAAAATACAAACTAAAAAATCCCTGTTACCAGGGATTTTTTAGTAGGCCTCTAAGGAAAACCTTGATGCCAATGGTGATACTAAGGCCCTGTAGAGAGCCTACGAAAGCCAGTCTAGCACAAAACTGTTTAAAAAGCAAGCTTTTAGGCCTAAAAAGCCCTTAAAAACAGCATCACCTCTGTTATTACTAACAAAGGTGGTGTGTTGGCGCTAAAGTTTTGAACTTAGTATCACAAGTACAGTATAGCACATTTTTCGCTTCTTGTCAAGACCTCTCTAGAATGCTAAGGTAACGTACTAGCCGTAAGCAGTAATTTTAAAAGTTTTAAAATACTTATAAACTTACTACTTACTAACTTATGACCATACCATGAGCCATAAAATCATTATTCCCCCAGACCTTACGGTTGACCACCTCATCCGGGAAATTAAATCCTACCACCCGACAACAGATTCTGTTTTGGTGCGTTTAGTGTATGATTTTGCGGCCAAGGCACACGAAGGACAATTCCGAAAAACCGGGGAACCCTACATTATCCACCCGCTTTCGGCAGCGTATATCTTGTCAAAAATGCGGATGGATCCAAGTATTATTTTGGCAACTTTGCTCCACGACGTACCCGAAGATACCCCGGTAACCTTGGCTGAAATTGAAAAAAACTTTGGCGCGGATATTGCCAAAATGATCGAAGGGATCACTAAATTGGGTAAACTGAAGTACCGCGGCGTGGAACGCTACATCGAGAACCTGCGCAAAATGTTCGTGGCCATGGCCGAAGACGTGCGGGTCATGATCATCAAATTCGCCGACCGCGTACACAACCTGTCCACCCTCGATTCACTGCCCGAAAAAAAGCGTTATCGTATTGCGCTTGAAAGTCTGGAAATTTACGCCCCAATCGCCCACCGCCTGGGTATGGGTGAATTCAAAGGGATGCTCGAAGATTTGTCGTTCCGGTATGTCTACCCCAAAGAATACGAACGCACCGTTGCCCTGCGCGACCGTGTTTTTAGTGATGAAGAACCCTATGTCGAAAAAGTAATGGCTCAGATCAGGACAGAACTTCTGAAGGCTGATGTGAAGTTGCTCGAGACGCATGGGCGTAAAAAACAATTATATAGCCTCTACCAAAAACTACTGAAAAAGGATTGGCAGACTGATAAAATTTACGACATCGTGGCACTTCGGATTATTGTCGGCAACGTTGGCGACTGCTATGCCACACTTGGCATCATCCACAAACTATGGCGCCCACTCAAGGGTCGCATCAAAGATTATATTGCCCAGCCGAAACCCAACGGCTATAAGTCGCTCCATACGACGGTGTTTTGCGAGGGCGGAAAAATCGTGGAATTCCAGATCCGTACAAGAGCCATGCACGACGAAGCAGAATTTGGTGTGGCCGCGCATTGGCTGTACGATGAACAAGGTGCCCGGCTGCCACAAAAAGATATTGCGTGGGCCAAGGAACTGGCACGCATTCAAAAAGAAATTTTAGTTAAAGAATCTGACCTCGAAGAGCTTAAGGTGGATTTTTTTCAAAATCATATTTTTGTCTTTACACCTCAGGGTGACGTCATTGACCTGCCCGAGAATGCCACACCCGTTGATTTTGCCTACCATATTCATAGTGAGATCGGCAATAAGTGCAGCGGCGCACGCGTCAACGATCAGTTAGTCTCACTGAGCGACTGCCTCAAAAGTGGCGACGTCGTCGAAATTATCACAGATAAAAACCGTAAAGGACCTTCCCCGGACTGGCTGAAGTCGGTGAAGACACACCTGGCAAAGGGACAAATCAAGAGCGGACTTAAAAATACTTCACTCAGCAATTGGCTTAAATTTATTTTGCCAAAAAGTAAAGATAAAAAATAAAAATAACTTACAATAAAAAACACAAAGTATTTTGTACTTTGTGTTTTTTACTTTTTATTCTTCGATTATTTTTTTAACAATATCAGCCAACTCATCGGGTGAATGGAACTGGATGGTGATCACACCTTTACCTCCACGTTCGCTGATAGCGGCTTTGGCGCCGAGTGACGAACGGATTTGGGTTTCAAAATAGACAATGTTAGGGTCACGACGAAGAGCACCTTGAACCGGTCGCTTGGCGGCAGCAGTTTGTTCCAGTTCGCGAACAGTGATTTTTTTACCCACCATCGAATGCAATGTATCCAGCTGGTCGGCTGCGCTCGGTAGCGCCAGAAGCGCACGGCCTTGACCGCTAGTGATCTGTTTGTTGACGAGCGCTGTCTGCACTTCCTCAGGTAAGTCGAGCAGGCGCACCGTGTTGGCTACAGCAGAGCGACTTTTGCCGACTTTAACGGCGACCTGTTCTTGAGTTAAGCCAAACTCATCAATGAGCCGCTGAAACGAAACAGCTTCTTCGATCGGGTTGAGATCTTGGCGCTGAATATTTTCGATGAGGGCGACTTCTAATTTTTCACGGTCAGCCAGTTCTTTGACAATGACCGGAACTGTGGAACGGCCGGCAATTTGGGAAGCACGAAAACGCCGCTCACCAGCAATAATCTCGTAGCCGCCCGTTGGCAGTTCGCTGACCAGGATAGGCTGCAAAACGCCGTGTTCCTTAATGGATTCGGCGAGTTCAGACAATTCTTCGGGCGAAAACGTACGGCGCGGCTGACTAGGATTCGCGTGAATATCTGACAGCGGTATCTGCCAGACTTTTTCGTCGCTTTTGCCAGCTGCTGGAGTTTTGCTCCGTCCGCTTGTTGTAGGAGTAATCAAGGCGCCAAGGCCGCGTCCGAGGGACATATGCGTAAATTTCTAAATCCTAATGTCAAATTCCAAATGATTGGACATTTGACATTAGGATTTTATCATTAAAAACTAACTATTTTTACTGTCAAAATACTCAAGCACTTCTCTGGTTAACCGTTCATACGCCTTCGCCGCTTTTCCACTCGGTTCGTAATGGAAAATGCTCTTACCATAACTGGGGGCTTCGGCAAGGCGAACAGTGCGCGGAATGACGGAGCGGAAAATGGTGTTGGGGAAATATTTATACAACTCTTGTAAAACTTCTTCGCTCAGACGGTTGCGGGTGTCAAACATGGTAAGAATTGCCCCAAGGACACTAAGCTCAGGTTTGATATTGTCGCGAACAAGTTCGATGGTTTTGAGGAGTTGACCCAAGCCTTCGAGGGCGTAATATTCAGCTTGGACCGGAATCAGGATATGGTCCGCAGCAACCAGACCGTTGAGCGTAAGGATACCCAGGGATGGCGGACAGTCGATAATAATGTAATCGTACGCATGCTTGATTTCACTGAGGATGTCAGAAAGTTTGGTTTCGCGGCCTTCGACCGTAACCAATTCCACATTGGCGCCTGCTAGATCAGGCGTAGCTGGCACAACCCGGAGACCGGCATGCGCCGTGTTTGAAATAACGTCATGGAGGCGTTCTTGACCCATGATGGCGTGGTAGAGGCCACGCACCAGACCTTCATTTTTGAGACCAAGACCGCTCGTCGCATTCCCCTGCGGATCAAGATCCACAAGCAAGACAAATTTGCCGGTTTCGGCAATACCTGCAGCCAAATTAACGGCCGTTGTGGTCTTACCAACCCCTCCTTTTTGGTTAACGACAGAAATGACGACGGACATACCACGGATAATAAAAGTATTCATAGTATAGCATAACCGTTGACAGAAAAACAATATTGGACTATTATTAAAGCGCAAAACTAAAAACGAAAAGTTAAAAATAAAGGAGTCGCTTTGCGACATGTGTATTTTACACTTTTCACTTTACGCTTTGCATTTTTCAGGCCCAGATGGCGGAACTGGTAGACGCACGGGACTCAAAATCCCGCGATGGCGACATCATGAGAGTTCGATTCTCTCTCTGGGCACTAAAATAAGAATCGAACAAAGGGTGGTAGGGGAAATATTTCCCTACTTGCGGTGGAAGGCACACGGAAACCCGCAGGTTGCCGTGAAGGAACGAAGTGACGCGTGAGCTTCTCACTCTGGGCACCAAAATAAATACAGCTCCCCAACCGGGAGCTGTATTTATTTTACTTTTTAAGAAAAAACGAACACAGGTTGGGGGGGGAATCTCGTTTGGAAAATTAAAGTATGTTATACTTTGAGCGTAGCTTCACTTTTCTATGAATGTGTATCTCATCATACTCTACGGATACGTACTCGTTGCCGGAATTCTTATTTATTTTTTCTATCGTGACCAAAAAAGCAAAACGGTATTTTTAGGCCGCCACCGAATTATTGCCTGGGGCTGTATTGGAATCTTGGGCAGTGGAATACTTATGGCGTTTGATGCGCGCTTTATTGAAATTAATCGATTAGTTATCCACGAAGAAAAAATTACTACTCCCGACATCAAAAAATCAATTCGGATCGCCCTTATCGGAGACCTCCATGTCGGCGAACATAAAAAAGCAGCTTGGGCACAAAAAGTAGTCAACAAAATTATCGAGGCAAAACCTGATATGGTCGTCATCGCTGGCGACAACGTCTACAACCACGGGACCAGCTTGGACGAAACCGAATATCTAGAGCCCTTGCGTGAACTGCCCAAACATTTCCCAACATACTATGTCATGGGCAATCACGAATACGGGTATGCCGCTTACGGCCTGCAGCTGGCCGCCGACCAGTCGACAGTTGTTGAGAAAAAAATGAAGGATATGGGGCTGACACTCCTTAAAGACCAACTAGGTTGCCCAAAAATTAATGAGCAAAGAATTTGCTTGTTTGGCATGGATGATGTCTACCGCGAGATGAATACTTTTGATGAATTAAAAAAATGGAACAAGACTGCCCCACTTATTTTGGTTGTCCATAATCCCGATGGGGTCTTGTTATGGCCAGACACCGAAACCCAACCAGTAGTAACACTGGCGGCGCATACGCACGGAGGGCAAATTTGGTTGCCCATAATTGGTCCCTTGGGGCATGCCGCCATGAAGCTAGGCCCTGAATATTACCGCGGACTGACTGAGATTGATGGTAAGAAATTATTTACTACCGTCGGAGTAAGTGAGTCTGGCGGGCCGATCCGTTTTTTGACCCCACCGGAAGTAGCAATCATCACCCTCCAACCTTAAATAAAAAACCTGACCATTGTGGTCAGGTTTTTTTGCCTTCCGCTACATTCCCTAACAGAAGGTAGAGGAAGGCGTCGAGCTGTTTGCTCGACGTTGGCTCACTGCGAAGCGAGCTTACTACTGGCAGGCGCCGATGTGGGTAGCCAACTCATTGAGCTCGGGTGGCAGGCGATCTCGCGCCACCTTGGTCCACCGCAGAACCCGACTTGTACCACAAAGCCAGCGCAACGATGCCCGGCAGCCAACCGCCTTGCTTACCTCAAAAACAAGCGCATAGCGCTGGCCGGCGAAGAAACGGCCCTCACCACCAACCCCAACCGGGTCAGGCTGATACGACTGCTCCTCACTATCAACGAGACATGGATTCTGGGCGAGCGGGTGGACACACGCTGGGATCTCCTCGTCGCTGGCCGCAGACGCAGCACCAACTACGTCCGCGTCGTCACAGCTTCGATCAACCAGCACCGGACCTGTATCAACCAACCCTGCCTGGAGCTGGCCCCAATAGGCGGGATGGGGATTAGTTGGCTCAACACCTGTTGAAGCAGGCTCTGACTGATAGCTCGATGACGCAGCACAACCTGTCACACAAGCTAAAAACATGACAACAGAACCCAAAAGTCGTCGCTTCATTGGATTTCTTCTCCTGCCCCCAAGGGCAAAAATGATTGTACAGAACGTGGTATCACGAAAACCGACTATCGTCAAGATAGGCCTTAATGCCTTAGAAAAAGAAAATCACTCGTTTCCGAGTGATTTTCTTTTTATCCCGTACGCCAACTTACTAGCGTGCAGGATAAGCAGCCAACGGATCGCAGATGCGATCAACGTTGGCTTGTCAAGGCAGGGATGGGGATGGTGCTACTCGGCGGGCTTGAGCGGCCAGCGTCGACCGGAAAAGTCGCCGTGACCGAACTGCCCGCCGCGCGAAACACCTCGGTTCGTGCACTGGTACTGCCACATGCGGTAGGGATTTGCACCAAAGTCTACGACCATCGGTCGCGACTTACGCTTCATCGGACCTCCGCAAACCGGACAGCGAGCCTTTTCCTTCTCCTCCGCTTCGTCTTCTGGCGGGGAGTCCGTGACATCGGTGCCACAGGCAGCTCCGGGAGCAGCGGGATCTGATCCCCCACTACCCGACGACTCAGCAGAACCACCGCCATTCCTGATTTCATCCACCACGCACTGGCGGTAGTCACGGCACTCTTGGCTATCAGGGTCGCTATCGCAAGATTCGGGTCGCTGACAGGTTGGCTGCAAACCTTTTTCAATCAAACCGCCAACAAAGCCTCCAAAACTACCCCCGCCAGCATTGGCAAGCTCGGGATTTGTTGGAGTAACTAACCACTTACAACCACCCAACAACAACATCAAGACAAGTGTGGGCTTGTAACATACTCCTACTTTGACCATGTTGCACCTCGTGGATTGGTGTCACTCACTACTGGGCGCAAGTAAAACTTGCGAACAGTACTGAAGGGCGCGGCCGAACCCTGTTCGGCCGCTTTTGTGGGGGGGCAGGGCTACTGGAAAGCCGGAACCCAGGGCTCGTCCCAACAACCCCCTTGGTTGACCATCGCCATAAAAATTTCGTTCCAGATGTCACCCGGAAACATGATCTGGCTGAGCTTCTTGATTTCTTCAACCGAAGCCGGAGTTGGCGGGGAGCCAACGGGCTGATCGCACGCAGCGCAGATAGCCGTAACCTGTTGCCAGCACCGGCCATAGGTTCCGCCACTACCAAGTATGCGCGGCTCGACCCAAACTTTAACCGTTCGCGTGCCGGGTTTGAACATGGTATGCGGGCAGGACGTGTCGGTATCACAAGCTTCGCCTTCGGGAGTGATCGCTGCAACTTTGCCCCGGCGACGGCCGCCGCGCATGGGGCCAGCAGCCAAACCGGTTTTCGAGCCGTCAATCTCTGCCTGCAAACACTGGCGATACTCCTTGCACAGCTGCCCGTTCGGATCTTCCTGGCAAGCTCCGGTGTCTGTACACGATGGCGACAGGCCTTCAATCAAGGTATCGGCAATGGCGCCAGCCACCAGGCCGGTCAACCCGTTGGACTGGCCTTCCAGCTGTGGATTCTTCTGGGTCAACCAGGTACAGCCTGCCAGCAGCATCGTGAAGAGCAAAGCTGAAGAACGAATAGGCATAACATTCACCTCGCTGTTGGGTTTTGATTGTCTTAACGAACTGCTTTTTCTGGACTCATCTTCCAAGCTAAAAACTTAGACTATGAATGAGAAAGCCGTTGTAAGAACGGCAGGGTTACGACCCGCTCAACAACCACCTGAGCAGGACGAATCGATGAAGGAACTACTCCATGGGTGCACAGGGAAACGGCTTGTCGTGATCAATCGCAAACGTCTCGGCGGTGTCGTAAGCGCCGAATAAAACGGTGTAGTACTGCCGTGCAACCTCAGCCGTCCACTGGAACGCGAATAAGGCGTCCCCAGTCACACCATCCGCCATTGCTCGCTGGTAGGCGGCGTTGGCATCATTGCTTTTCTGGAAGGCTTCCGCGCGAGAACGTCGGAGCTCGTTGTGGCCGATTTTGATTTTCGGCGCATAGCCACAGTAGGTCGTGCCGCACACGGAGCAATCCATCTTTTCCTGCTTCCAGCAGGCGCCATCTTTGTCGACGGTATACATGTACTTGGGCGGCGTTTCACCCTTGAAGATATGATTACCAGTTGGACTATGCGGACATTCTTGAACCGCATCACACCGAGCCTCATCAGCAGGCCCTGAACCTAATGAACCACCACGGTTCATTGCCGCACCCAAGTTCTGTGGATCGTCAACGGCAACAGTAGCAAGACACTTCTGGTACGCTTCACACGCGGCTTTCGCGGCGTCGCGCGCTTCGGGGTCGGTGCTGGTGTCGTCGCAGAACTCCCGTCCCTCACAGCGCAGATTCGCAGCCGGCGCTTCGGCACCCCCTTTGTCTCCGGAGGCGCCTCCGAGCTTGCCGATAAAGTTGCAACCGCCAAAAAGGACAAGTGCCAAACCAAGGACGCCTGGCGCGCAACGGTCGAAGTAACGCGAGTGTCTTCGAATCATCTTGGCTCCCTCCATTTTTTAAAATGTCTATTCTTCGCTGCCCAGCACGAACTGCTCATGCGTGGCACAGAAGAGCGGCGCTACTGGCCGCTACGATAGGTTGGATGGAAAAGAATGAGGATGCTGTCTAGCGGCTTGGCGAACAAACCCCAGGCAACTTCAGTCGCCGGGCGACCATCTCAGCAGTCTGCATGACCGAAGCGATATGCCCTGCTGCAGGGCTCTGCTGTCGCAGAGCCGCCTCATGGTCGCGCAGCATGTCCGACAAGGTGACCTGCTCAGGAGGCGCGGCATGTGAGTAGGTAGTACCACAATAGATGCAGTGGAACATCTTGGTCCTGGTGCAACTACCGTCATCGTCTACCTCATAGGTAAACTCAGGCGGATCGTCTGGCCGGAACACGTGGTTGCCTGTCGGACTTTTGGGACACTCTTTAACCGCATTGCAATTGGCACCCGCGGCAGTACCAGCAGGCTCAGAAATCCCAGGGCTTTTGGTCACACCCAAGCCCATCGGATCGTCGACAGCTGTTACTGCAAGACACGTGCGGTAGGCTTTACAGGCTGCCTGGGCCTCTGTGTCGCCGGTGGTGTCATCACAGAACTCACGGCCTTCACAGCCGCTGCTACCAACCGTGTCGCTCCCGGTCGGCTTGTCCCCTTGGCTCCCTCCGCTGTTCCAGCGCAGGAAGTTACAACCCGCAATACTAAACAACGGAACCAGAGCCACAGCGACCACGAGAAAACGAGCACAACGTCTGACAAAGTACATGTTCACCCCTTTAGGTGAAAAAGGTTATTTTGACCAGGGAAGCTTATGGGGTACCATATTTAAGCCAAGTTGTCAATGCTTATAAAAAAGCCTGTCCACCAATTGGTGACAGGCTTTTTTTAAGAAGTTTCTCTCTCCTCAAAACCTCTAAGGAACCTTAGAAATTTAATTGGAGAGCCGCGGCGCACCACTCAAGTCTTGGAAGACGAGTGGTGCGCCGGCGGCGGGGATGGGTGTGGATAGCGGCAGTCTAGCCGAAGAAGGCGATCCTGAGCTGGAGGAGGATCAGCCTCTCGTTCGTCTGGACGAGATCTCCCGCTTTGCCCGGGAACATGCGGTCGCCGAGGCTCGGCAGGTTGAGCTTCAGCGCGCCGGGGTGATCCTTGGAGTCGGGGTAGAAGGTCTCCCCCCAGCCCGGCACGACCAGGGCGGAGATGGAGACGCTGCCGCCGAACAGGTCAGCACGGCCACCGATCTCGAAGGCGTGCCCGGACGCCGAGGGAACGACGACGAGCTTGTCATCGCTGGGGCCGGTCGCGCTGGAGAGGCGGTAGCGGTAGGCGTAGCCGAGGAAGGCCTTGAACGGGCCCAGGCCGATGGTCGGGGCAGCACCGATGGTGAGATGGTCGGCGTTGTTGCCGCCGGAGGCCTCGTTGATCTCGCCCTTGGCGAGGTCGACCTGGCGCACCGTCAGCACTGACCCCTTCTCCCAGCCGCCGTAGATCTGCCAGCCGATGGGCAGGCCGAGCATGCTGAACATCTCGCCGCGCAGGATGAGTCCGAGGCCGCCGAGCACCGGCGCCTGGCGGGCGTCGAAGCCATCGTAGCCGCGGAGCATGGTGATGGGCACGTAGATGCCGAACCCGAAGTACTTGCCGCCCCTGCCCAAGATCCCGCGGCCGCTGATGGCCTCGCTGAGGCCCGTGGCGCGGGCCGCCGAGCCGACGGACTTGCTGCCGCCGGCGACGACGCGGTTGTTGTTCACGACCTTGGTGCCGGGGGCGGTGGGCTTCTGGGTGGCGGACGGCGCGGCGGGGACGGGGGCGGCCGAGGCGGGCAGGCCGAGGCGCTTGCGGCACTCGGCGTCGCCGTAGAGCGGCGTGCAGGACGACAGGCTCTCGCCCATCTCCTTGTAGTTGGGGGCGGCGGGCTTGTCGGGCACGACGGCGCGCGTGACGTCCTGGTAGGGGCCAGTGAAGTGCTCCTCGGCGCTGGCCGAGTTCGCACCCAGGGCGAGCAGCCCCAGGGCGAGGACGAGGACGTTCGGGAAACGAGAGTTCTTCATGACTTGCACTCCTATGGACTGGAACGTTGATAGACTGGAACGTTGAAGGTCTCGAGGCGGGATAGCAGCCTATTTATAGCTAAATAAGCTCGTACCCATCCTCAAGGCCTTATTTTTCAAAAAGCTATACTCAAAATCGAGTACTACTGACCCTAGCACAAAACCGGACTGTTGTCAAGATAGACTCGCCCCTAGTTATCCACGTGTTTTTTTGGCTATACTAAGCAAAAAAATCCCTTTTTTAGAGGGATTTTTTTGCTTATCAATTTTATGGTTTTAAACGGCCAATCGTCCGTGGGAACGGAATACACTCCCGAATATGCTCGACACCCGTAATCCAGCGCACCGCCCGCTCGAGGCCGATGCCAAAGCCAGAATGTGGGACGCTGCCATAGCGACGCAGGTCGAGGTACCATTCATAATCTTCCATGTTGAGCCCTTCGTGCTTAATACGTTCAATGAGCACGTCAACATCTTCTTCACGCTGTGACCCCCCAATCAACTCTCCCCCACCATCGGTCGCAATCAGGTCATCATTCAGGACTAGTTCGGGGTTACTCGGGTCGCGTTTCATATAAAACGGCTTAATACCCTTGGGCCATTTTTCGATAAAGACCGGCACCACACTGTCTTTGGTCAAAAGCCCCTCATCATCGTTGCCCAAGTCTTCACCATATTTAATATCAGACCCAAGTTCGTTTAATTTTACAATCGCCTGGTCATACGTGTAGCGCGTGAACGGTGCGTCAGCCTGTGCGAGCTTGGCAGTGTCGCGTTCCAAAATAGCCAACTCTTGTTTACAGTGTTCCAAACAATAACGCACGATATGGCGCACCAATCCTTCTTGAATTTGCAAATTTTCTTCATGTTCAACAAAGGCACCTTCGGCATCCATCATCCAAAATTCAGTGAGATGACGTTTGGTTTTACTTTTTTCCGCTCGAAAAACTGGACCAAAATCATAACAGCGCCCCACCGAGGCAATCGCTGCTTCGATATACAACTGCCCAGATTGGGATAAATAGGCCGTGCCTAAATCAAAATACGGTACAGCAAAAAGAGTCGTCGTCCCTTCGCAGGCATTGGGTGTAAAAATCGGGCTATCGGCTTTGATAAAATTTTCCTGATGTAGATATTCGTTGATGGCCATAATAATGGCGTCGCGCACACGCAAAATTGCCCACTGTTGTTTACTCCGGAGCCACAAGTGGCGGTTCTCCATCAAAAAATCCGGGCCATGTTCTTTCTTGGCAATTGGATATTCGGTAGCGAGCTGGATGATCTCAACATCTCGCACCTCAACCTCATACTCATTAGCACGCTTCGGGTGCACTTTAACCAAACCCTTCAGCGTGAGCGAGGATTCCTGGGTCAGTTTTTCAATAGCGTCCCAGACACTCTCGGGCACTGCGCTTTTAGAAGCGACGGCCGACACCCAACCAAAACCATCACGGACTTCCAAAAAAGCGATCGAACCGCTGGAACGTTTATTATAAAGCCAACCGCGAATAACGACTTCTTCACCGATGTGTTCGTGGAGATTTTTGGAAAGGCAGATTGAGGACATACGGTTAAAACGAGTAGTAAGTTGTAAGTACCAAGTACTAAGTACTAAGTACTAAGTACTTGTAACATAGCACTGGCTTAGCGTAGCCCTTTTTAGCCAAAAAGGCAAGTGGAAAATTATCTGTGAACTATCTTGACATTCTCTAAAAATGTGTTAAGTATACTTCCTGCGCTGGGCACACCGCCCAGCGCACTCAAGGAGGTACGTTCATGACCAGCATGCGTAATTGGATGGCAGTGTCAGCGTTGATGGCGGGCGCATGCGCCGCGCCGGTCTTGCAGCGAGAAGCAGTCGTGGCGACGGAGCACCCACTCGATACTACGAACTCAGCCTTCCTGGAGGGGTCTTCTGAGCCGGAGGTGGTGCTAGCGAACAATGACGGCGGCAAGAGCTTCGCCTGCAATGTGCCGCCCGCCCCGAACAAGGATCAGAAGGTCTACATCCTCGAGATCTCACGATCGCCAGCAGGAACCTTCTACGCCCTCTGCAACCCGAATCCGATCCCGTTCTGCGAGGGCGCGACCGCCTACAAGCTCACTACCCACCCCCAGATGATTTCGAGCGCCGTCGCCGTCAACAAGAAGACTGGTGAGCGGCGCGACATGCACATGTTCACGAAGCCGGATGTGCACATTGAGGCCGAATGCCGCTTCACCTGCAACGAGCCGAAGGAGCCGCCCACCCAGGAGGTGCGGGGCGACACGGACGACACCCGCTTCGCCGGGTGGCAAGGCGACACGTCGTGGGGATGCGAGTAGCACCCAAGAGACCAAGAACCACACACCTAACAACGCTCATTCAAACGGCTGACTCCTGCTGATACCACCGTCGGCCTCCCTTAAAAACAGCTTTTTCAAAAGGCTGTTTTTATTTTTATATACCCACTGCATAAAAAATAAATGGAAAATAGAGTTGCAAAAATATTTGGCTCGGCTATACTGGCGAGTTAGAAGGAGTGTGCCCATGACAATGGACCTTGCACGGAATCGAGCCCACGCACAAGAACTTCTCCGCGACCGAATCACGCGCGTTGAACTCAGAACGGACGACCTCATTCCGTTGATCGTCAGGGATTTTCTGGACTTGATCGACAATCCCCCCAAGGAACCGAGAGCTTGGGCATTCAATATGATCTCAAAGCCTGGCCAGCCCCCAGACTGGGATACTGGGTTCTGGGAATCTGTTGGCCAACCGGATCCAACGAATCCTGAGCGGGAGAAGGATCACAAAAAGACGTTCCACTTCCGCGCTCCCCTGTTCGACAAGCTGACCCAGTTCAACCCCGAATTCCTCAGAGAACATCGGCGGTTACTCTTCAGCTGCCAGTCATTGCTCCGACGGTTTCAAGATCATGCACGTGGAATCGTGCGCGAGCTTGATGATTTGTTGGGCACGCAGATGACTCCCTTGGTCGGGCGAGAGGGTCGAGACAATTTTGATGTGATACGGATTCTCGGTTATACAGGCCGTCGAAAAGATACTACGGGCGAAATCGGTGGCAGACATAACGATCGCTCGGCATTCACCTATGCGGCCTACGAAAGCGGGCCCGGTCTGCAAGGCGCGCAACCACGACATGCTCTGGAAGCGCTTCATGACGACCGCGGCGAACATCTGGACCATGTTCTGACGACACCCCATCCGCCCGGGCTCAACCCCTGCAAGCCGTATGAGTGGGTACCGATCAGTTCAGAGCCGAACCGCCCCCTTCTCTTCAACGCCTGCAAACCCTTCCTCTTGACCGGCGGCCGGCTGAAGCCCTTGTACCACGGTGTTGTCCAGGTTCCGCAGCCCAAGCAACTTCACCCCGATGCGCTGCGCATCGCGATAGTTGCCTTCCTCCACCTGGATGAGATCGAACTGCCGGAGGGCTTTGATACCCACCGCTACATCGAATAAGCGCTCCTTTCACCCATAAGTTCTCCCGTCCCAACACTTTCTTGGGGCGGGAGAACTTAATCCAACACTTCCATCTTCCACGCTGTTAACGTGGTTTTTTTAATACAAAAACAATATGAGAGCCGACGTTTGTCGGCTCTCTAATTAGGACGAAGATATCGTGAACTGTCCTACTCACCAGTCGGAACAAAGCACTCGGGACGCAAGGTGCGGCGCACCATACACCCATTCGCTTTTAGGCACCACATGAACTGGGGCGCTTTTGGGCTACCCTCGCGATAACAGGTGTCCGGTGGTAGCTCACGTGCACAACGCTTTATTAAATCGGCTGTCGGACCATCGGGATCAATCCGCTCAGCACAGCTCAGCGCACAGGCATTGTACGCCACCTCAACCTCTCGGCATGATTCGTAATCGCGACCATCACCTTGGACAGCTATACCTGTTGGCACACCTTCTCCAAAACAGCTGGCCCGACTTTCTCGGACGTTCGTGCAACCGCTGTCTTGCATGCACGAACGGTAAGCGACCGCTTGTTCCGGAGCCTCCGCTTCGTAACAAGCCAACATCCGATCAATGCTCTCACTGAATTTCTCGCCACAACTGTCGAGCACAGCATTGGTTGCTTGGGTAGGATCTGCCTTTTGTGCACACAGCAGACTGCAATCGCCGTAGCGTTTTTGCACCTCGTGACACGGCTCAACCGGCGTATCTGGTCGCAGCCGCTGAACATTTGCCAGCGAGGTACAGCCAGCAGCAACCACCAACAATCCGGTGTATAATTTCCACATGATTCCCTCCGATAAAAACCCTGGCTTCGACAACGCAGCACATGCGCCTTAGAACCAGTCATTATACGAAACTATATCGACTAATGACTATTCCCAAAATGTCAGCGGCTAATTTTAAACAGTACTGGAGCCGACAGTGTCGGCTCCAGGTCAAAAGGAAGCTGCAGTTGTTCCGAGACTAGCTCGAAGGCAGGTTCACGGCCTCAGGCCCGAAGCAGCCGGGATGGTTCTCCCGGATTTTGTCGCAGCCGTCGTCCTTGGTACAGGCGCGGAAGGCGGCGGTGTAGTCGGGGACTTTGTCGTTGAGACAAGCCACCACACCCTTGACGTTGTCGGGGTGCTGTCGCCGGCAGAGGTCGATCGCCGGGTCGTACTCGTGATCCAGATTCACCTTGCGGACACAGGCCACAGCGCAGTCCGACCACGTACGCTGCGGCGACTCGCAGCTCGCCACTGTCTCCCTGACAGCCACCGGGTTATCAGAGATGGGCAGCGGCGCCGCCCTACAGCCAAAGCCAAAAAGCAAAGGAAGTAACCAGGTGCTCTTCATGAAGGGTCTCCTCTTGATTGTAGACCGCTAGCCCTATTTCGCGCCCTCCGCGCGATTTTAGGCCAGTGGCAAAAGATACTTTTTTCTTCCACCACGTACTGAAAACAAAATTCAACCTACCACAACCAGCTTAGACTGTCAATCTAAAACGGCCGATCTTAGTGGAGCCCTGCTGATGGTACAAAAAATATACATACGACAAACTAAGGATTTGTTCTGAAACCTTTTTAACCTGCTCATCCCACGAGCCAGTCAATAATTTTTGAAAAATAATTCTATCGGCAGATGATAGAAAGACATCAGGCACTCCGGCGACAGGTTGCCGTACACTCGGGCACGTCGCATGCCGCACCCCTCCTTCGGCCACACTAAATTGACCAGGTTCGTTACCCAAAACCTTGCCGCAAACAAGGCATTTCATCAGTTCTGGCTGCCACCCCAGCAGGGCAAGCAGTTTAAGCGTAAAGCTGGCAACTACAGTCTCGGAGTCATGACCACCCCCGTCACAAGCCGCTAAAAAACTTGCAAGGAGCGAAAAAATCCGTGGTTCCGGGTGCTTGAGTACGGTGAGCGCATCAACCAACTGCACAGCATACCCTACCACCGACATCTTTTCAAAATCAACAGGAATGTTGCGAAAAACCTGGTACGGCTGGGCCATGATCAAAAGATCGGTTTCCTTGCCCGGCACTAATTCTGTTTCAATAATAAAAAACGGCGTCAGGTAAGCCGAAAGTTTGCTCGTAATTTTTTTAACACCACGCGCCAAGGCTTCACGCTTGCCAGACTCGTCGGTAAACAGAGTGATGAACTGGTCGCTTTCCCGGAAGTCGTGGCGTTTGAGGACGATGGATAACATGTGTAAAAACTAAAAGCTTACAACGAAAAATTTAAAACTGTCGTGTCGCCGCGGCGACTCTGCTATTTTTAATTTTTAGCTTTTCGCCTTACGCTCTCAAGGTAACTGTCCAAAATCACCATCGCCGACTTCTCATCCCGGCTCACCCCTTGACCCATGGCATCTGCTTGGCGCGAAGAAAAACGTTCATCAACAAAAACGATTGGAGTACTAATTGACTTTTCTAGTTTTTCACCAAAAGCTCGAATATTTTTAGTGTTTTCATTTTCACTGCCATCCATCCCCGTAGGCAAACCAATAACCACCGTGTCTGCATTTTCTTTTTTTATCAAATCCGCAAGTTTTGTAAAAACAGCTTCGCCAGTGTTTTCAATCACTCCAAGCGGCAAGACAACATTGATCCCAGTATCTACCCAGGCAACACCAATGCGTTTACGGCCATAATCGAGGGCGAGAATATTCATAATGAAATGTCAAAATCCTAATTTCAAATGTCAAACAAAAATCCCAAGCTCTAATTTTTATTTTTACGAGAGTTTCTGATAATCGCTGAAAATATCAAGTTAAATTCATTGCATTCTTTCCAGAGCTCACGGCATTTTTCTTTTTCTTGAGGCAAAGCTGTCGCCAGCATTCTAAACCAATACTTTGTTTCTTTAGACTCTTTTTTACAAATTCCTATTTTATATTCAAAATCTTTTCTTGATTCCGCACAATCCGCCTCACAATAATTAGCACCAATGCTCGTAGCCGATCTAACAAGTTGACTAATTAAAGGAGACGTAACTATATCTTTATTTAGTTTCTGAAGAAAGCGGATTACTTCTTCCCCAAACTGTGCGGTTCGCTCTTCCAAATCATACTTTTGATTTTGAGCCTTTGACATTTTATTTGTCATTTGAAATTAGGATTTTGGCATTTACCAAAGTACCTCTTTACTCTCCCCCGGCCGTCTCGTCACCACCTCATTCCCCTTCGCGGTAATCACAAGTGTGTGCTCAAAATGAGCCGAGAGCGCATTGTCGCGCATAGCGATCGTCCAACCATCGGGCTTGGCTACTACCCGATGCTCTTTACTGATCGAGATCATTGGTTCGATAGCAATCACCATACCCGGCTTCAAGATAATTGACTCCAACCCCGGGTCATAATAGTTTGGAATATTCGGCTGCTCGTGAACTTCGTGACCAACACCATGCCCAACCAAATCACGCACCACACCATACGTACCCTGGCTTTTTACATACGATTCAACTGCTTTACCAATACTCGCAACACTGTTACCAGGCTTTGCCGCCCGCATTCCAACTTCAAGCGCTTCTTTGGTAACCCGGAGCAATTCTTTGGTCTTGGGGGGAATCTCGCCAATTGAAAAAGTAATTGCTGTATCGGTAAAAAAACCGCGGCCGCGCTTACTGTTTCCCGCTGGGTATTCCATACCAATATCAATCGTAAAAATATCACCATCTTTGAGGATGACATCTTTACGGGGAATAGCATGAACAAGATCGGTGTTCACCGAAGCACAAATCGTTCCCGGAAACGGAATGTCAGTGGCGTGAGTGGTGTAGCCTTTAAAAGCCGGTTTGCCGCCAACGGCGAGAATTTTTTTCTCAGCCAGAAGATCAATGGTATGCGTTGACATGCCTGGCTTACACAACACTTTGAGCTCGCTCAAGATTTCACCCATTAATTTTCCGCCTTCAGCGATGAGGGCGATTTCTTTTTTACTCTTGATTAACATATTTTTGCTTAGTGAAGCAAGATAGGCAGAGTAAGTTCTAAGCAGTGTAGGTACAAATTTTACTTAGTACTTACTCTGCCTACTCTGCTTAGGACTTTAAACTAAAATTTTTTCTATTTGTTTTTCTACCATTTCAATTGATTGTGCGCCGTCTACCGACACTAACGCTCCCGCATCCTTATAAAACTGAACAATCGGCGTGAGTGCAACATTGCCTTGCTGGGCAATCCGTTTTTTTACCACCGCTTCGGCGTCATCAGGGCGGGTAGTCAGCACACCTCCGCACTTGAGACAAGTGGAGTCTGTATTTTCCGGGATCGCCCGGACGATTTCGCCGCACTGGCTGCACACCCGGCGGTAACCAAGTCGGTTAAAGGCTTCTTCGTCAGAGAGGGCAACTTCAATAGCCACCACTTCCTGTTCGAGACCCTTATCCTTAAAATATTTCTGATATTCTTCAGCCTGGGAAATATTCCGGATCGCCCCATCGAGTACCACACCTCGACCTTCGGACAAGGCGCGGTCAATAGCGCGAAAAGCGAGCCGGAAAATGAGCCAGTCGGCCACGAGCTTGCCCTGCTTCATGTCATTCATTGCCTGGCGCTCCTCGGGCACCGCTTGTTCGTCGGCATCGAGAGCCCGCAACAGGTCGCCCGTCGAAATATGGCGGTAGTTATGCTTTTCAGCAATTTTTTTAGCCTGAGTACCTTTGCCTGAGCCAGGCGGACCAACCAGGATAATTATTTTTTTCATACTAAATAATAGCCTTTAGCTGTCGCTATTTTACCGACCTAGCGTATCAAATACCCTCTAAATAATCAAGCTTCTAGTTTACATAAAGCAATAATCCCTGCTTGCCAGGTTTGTGCCCATGTATCTTAGAAAAGATTCAAAAAAAGCCTTCTTGGCACTACCGATTACCACAGGGGAGGGCACCTGTTCGCACTCGAAATTGATATAGTTGAACCAACTGCCAAATAAAAAAACCCGACATAGCCGGGATTTTTTATTTTGAAAATTTATTTAAACCTTGTCGTACTCGTGCACTGTCAGCTGCGCATCGATCTGTTTAGCAGTTTCAATCGCCACTGCTACTACGATGAGCATGCTGGTGCCACCGATAGTGAAGGCCTGCGTACCAGAAAAGCCTTGAACGATGAGGGGCAAAATAGCAATCGAACCAAGGAACAACGCTCCGATTAAATTCAGGCGGTTCATAGTTTGGCCAATGTAGTGCTCAGTTTCTTTGCCAGGGCGGATACCGGGGATGAAACCACCTTGTTTCTGAAGGTTCTCGGCAATTTTCTGCGGATGGAAAATAACAGCCGTATAGAAATAGGTAAAGCCAACAACGAGCGCAAAGTACAAAGCGGCGTAGAAGATTTGGTTTTGGAACAACTTAATAGTACCGACTGCCAGGTTTGAGAGCCAGACGCTTTTAGCGCTGACAAAAAACTGGGCAATCATAGATGGGAAAAGGATCAGTGAGATCGCAAAGATAATTGGAATAACGCCAGCCATGTTAACACGGAACGGTAGATGGGTTGAAGCGCCGCCATATGATGATTGACCACGCATTTGCTTGGCATAGGTAACCGGGATATTACGCTGCCCTTCGCTGATGAAAACTACACCAACAATCGTTATGAGCGCGATAATACCAAAAGCGATAAAGAGAGAAAGATTTGAGGGGTCGTAGTTAATGAGGGCATTGCGAACAGTACCCGGAAGCGAAGCCACGATCCCAGCAAAAATAAGGAGTGAAAGGCCATTACCTACTTTCTTTTCATTAATAAGCTCACCAATCCACATAAGGAACATGGTTCCGGCAGTAATGGTAGCCAAAATAGTAACCAAACGGAACATCGACAAATCAGTCAAAATTGGCAACGAAGAAGTTTGAGTCAATAATTTGATAGTAGCGTACCCCTGCAAAATTGCGAGAGGCAAAGCAAGCCAACGAGTGTAGAGACTGATTTTTTGCTGACCAGATTCACCTTCTTTGCTGAGCTCTTCCATGCTCGGGATAAGCATGGTCAAAAGCTGAATGATGATTGACGCGGTAATGTACGGCCCAACTCCAAGCATGATGATCGAAAAATTCTGGAGCGTACCGCCGGAAAAAATATTCAAAAGCCCCAAGATCTGGTTGCCAGCAAGGTATGTACGGAGGTTCTCAACGTTGACACCCGGGATCGGAATATGGGCAACCAAACGATAGACCACCAGCATAGCCAAGACAAACAGCAATTTATTGCGGATGTCCTTGATCTTCCAAATTTGTTGGATTTTTTCCCACATAAGAATGGTAATTACCTTATTGTAATCCCGAACCTGCCTGCCGGTAGACAGGTGGAGCGAAGCGAAACCTTGATGTTTTTACTTCACTTCACCACCTGCAGCCGTAATCTTTTCAGCGGCAGCCTTGGTTGTTTTAATACCCTGAAATATAAGCTTCTTAGTCAAGCTGCCGGAGTTTAAAATTTTAGCGGACTTTGCAGCTGTTGGGATGAGTTTTTTCTCATGAAGCGTGACAAGTGTCACCAAATCACCGGCAGCAAAATGCTTTTCCAAATCTTCAAGATACACCTCGGCTGGGCGGGCTTTGAAACTCGTAAAACCGCGCAGTTTTGGTGTGGACTGCAAGAGGCGTTTGAAGCTGCGAGCCTGGTTACCACGCTGGCCACCGGAGCGGGCAGTTTGACCCTTGCCACCACGGGTAGCTGTAGTACCGTGTCCCGAAGCGTTACCGCGGCCGACGCGTTTTACGCGGTGCTTGGCACCTTTGGCCGCTTTGATTGTGTGGGGTTGTAACATATTAATTTGTCATTGCGAGGAGGGAGGCACGACCGACGTGGCAATCCCCTCGGTTTTAGAAATACTTTTTAAATAGCCAGTACTTAATCCAGGGGATTGCTGCGCTTTGCTCGCAATGACACCCTTACTTACCTTACACTTTATCTTCACGCTTCTTTGGGGCCACACGCTTGAAACTCTTTAAAGCGTCAAAGGTTGCCTTAACAATGGCGATCTTGTTTTTAGTTTTACCTAAAATTTTAGACGAAACATTTGGAATACCAGCCAGATCGAGCACCGAACGAACAGCACCGCCTGCAATGATACCAGAACCTCTAGGGGCAGGCTTTAACATGACTTCGGCAGCTTTGAACTTGCGGACCACAGCGTGAGGAATCGTTTCTTTTATGATCGGCACAGTGATCATACGCTTCTTGGCTTGATGCACAGCCTTCTCAACGCCCAACTGGACATCTGCGCCTTTTGCAACACCGTAGCCAACGCGGCCATGGCGATCGCCGAGGATGATACAGACGCGGAAGCTCATATGCTTGCCACCTTCGGTAACACGAGTGACGCGCGCCAAATCAAGAATGTATTGCTCGAATTCACTCTTTTCCTCATTGCGACGGCCTCGTTTGTGATCGGATGGTTTTTGCATAGTCTGTTTAAGTAGTTTTTCTAATAGAAAGTTATAAGTATCTGTAAAATTTGCTTCACCAGAGCGAAGCTAAGGAGAGCTAAAAAACTAAACCGCCTTCACGGGCACCATCAGCAACAGCTGCTACGCGTCCATGATAGCTATATCCGCCGCGGTCAAAAACAACAGCCTTAATACCTTTCCCCGCTGCTTTTTCGGCCAGGAGTTTACCGGCCAAGTAACCGAGCGAGGCTTTTGCACTGCGTCCCTCCGCCACTTTTGCCTTTACTTCAGTCGTTTTAACAGCACACAGTGTTTTACCTGCTGCATCGTCAATCAGCTGGAGTTCCATAGCTTTGTTGCCACGGAATACAGAAAGACGAGGCTTCATCGCAGTACCCTTCACTAGGGCACGAACCCGGAGGTGCCGGACTTGGCGCAGTTTATTTTTAGTTGTGGTCAATAATCGTTTCATAGGAGTATACGTTGATTATGCGCTCTTTGCCGCAGTCTTACCAGCCTTGCGACGGATGACTTCGGTAAGATATTTAATACCCTTGCCCTTATACGGCTCAGGTTTCTTGATGGCGCGGATCTGTGCAGCCGTTTCACCAACCAAATGCTTATCAATACCTTCAACAGTAATGAGATTTTTTTCTACACTAAAGGTAATCCCTGCTGGCGCTTCAAATTCTACCGGATGGGAATAACCAACTTCCAAAGACAAAGCCTTGCCTTTGAGTGCAGCCTTGTAACCAACACCGTTGATTTCAAGTTGCTTTTTAAAACCATTGGTAACGCCTTCGAGCATGTTTTCGAGAAGGCTGGCAAAGGTTCCCCAGAGGGCACGGTCGCGCTTGTTTTCTTCGTTGACCGTTTTTACCGATATTTCAGCATCGTTTTTTACGATACTAATATGCGGATGCAATGCAAGCTTCAATTCGCCTTTAGGGCCTTTCATTGAAATACTTGTCGCGCTGATCTCCACAGTTACGCCAGCGGGAAGGGTGAGGATTTTTTTTCCAATACGAGACATATGCGTAAAAAAGTTTAATAAATCTCGCAGATAAGCTCGCCGCCAACGGCTGCCTTGCGGGCCTCTTGGTCAGTCATCATCCCCTGCGAAGTGGAAAGTATTGCCATCCCGTAGCCATTCAAAATACGTTTGATGCTGTCCTTTTTGATATACTGTCGATGGCCGGGAGTCGAAATACGCTTGATGTGCTGGATCGCTGGCGTGCCATTATTGTATTTCAGGGTCACCAAAAGATACGGGTGTTTGTCAACCAGTTCTTCCGCTTTGGTCAAATAACCTTCGCGAACCAAAATCGTGGCAATAGCCATTTTGACTTTGGAGAACGGAATAGCCACTTCTTTCTTATGAACCATTGAGGCATTCCGGATGCGGGTTAACATGTCAGCGATTGGATCAGTCATCATACGTTAAGTATTTTTAGATTGGATATGATTTTGAAAAAGTAAATTACCAACTCGACTTGCGGATCCCCGGAATCTTGCCGTTATTTGCGAGCTCTCGGAAACAAATGCGGCACAACTCAAAATGCCTCATGAACCCGCGGCGACGGCCGCATTTCCAGCAGCGTCGTACAATACGGGTAGAGAATTTTGGTTTGCGGTTTGATTTGGCGATTTGTCCTTGAGTAGCCATACGTAAGAGGAGTAACGAGTAAGAAATTATTTACTAAAAGGGAAACCGAGTGCACCCAAAAGCTTTTTTCCTTCTTCTTTGCTCTTGGCAGTTGTAGCAACAATGATCTGGAGACCGTGAACCTTGTCGATCTCTTCCATCTTTACTTCCGGGAAGGCAATGTTTTCTTTGAAACCAATCGTGTAGTTGCCCTGGCGGTCGAAGGCCTTGTCAGAGATACCATGGAAATCACGGACGCGAGGGAAAGTAACACGAAGGAGTTTTTCGAGGAATTGGTACATCTGGGGACCCCGGAGGGTTACAACCACACCAATTTCCATACCTTCACGGATTTTGAAGTTGGAAATAGATTTCTTGGCCTTGGTACGGATTGGCTTCTGACCAGTAATCTTAGTTAAAACTTTTTCAACGTTATCAATGAAATTAGCTTCTTTCACGAATCGGCCAACACCAACATTGACAACCACTTTGGTAATTTTCGGTACTTGCATGACGTTCTTGTAGCCCGCGTCTTTCATGAGCGCTGGCACAATCTCGGTTTTGTAGCGTTCGTACAGATTTTTCGTCATATAATAGCTAGATTACTTCGTGGCATTTAGAACAAACACGGAATTTTTTGTCGCCATCGATTTTGGCGCCAATACGAGTTGGTTTTGAACAGCGTGGGCAGACCAACATGACTTTGCTTGCGGCCATCGGGCCAGAGAGCTCAATCACCTGTCCTTTTTCTCCTTGCTTCCGGGAACGGATATGTTTTTTGATTTTGTTAACGTCTTCGACAACAACTTTTCCTTCAGCTTTAAAAACTTGGATGACCTTGCCGGTCTTTCCTTTGTCTTTACCACTGATAACTTTGACGTTGTCGTTAGTTTTAATTTTCATAATCGATATGAGTTGGAAGCAGGTTTATAAAACTTCCGGAGCTAAGGAAATAATCTTTTGAAAACCTTTGGTGCGGAGCTCGCGGGCGATTGGCCCGAAGATGCGCGAACCTTTCGGTTCTTTGCTCTTACGGTCAATAATTACAGCGGCATTCTCATCAAAGCGGATATAGGTACCGTCAACGCGTCGGTATTCTTTGCGCTGGCGGACAATGACAGCATGGACCACCTCGCTCTTTTTGACGATGCCACGAGGAGCTGCTTCTTTGACGACGCAGGTGATGATATCCCCGATCTGGGCATAACGTTTTTTATAGCCGCCAAGGACGCGGATGCACTGGAGTTTTTTAGCTCCGGCGTTATCGGCGACATTCAGCATTGAGCGGTGTTGGATCATACAATCAAAATTATAAATTCTTTATTTTCTTTTACTGTCATTCCGAACGAAGCCAGGAATCTTTCTACAACCTTAATTCTTTCTTCGAAAGATTTATCGCTTCGCTCGAAATGACCACTACATTACTTTTTTAAAACAGCGGTCAGTGTCCAGCGTTTGGTCTTAGACAAGGGGCGGCATTCCTTAAATTCAACCATATCTCCCACCTTGGCATCGCCTTTTTCATCATGCACATGGTATTTGCGACTAACCCGGTAGCTTTTCTGGTATTTCTGGTGCATTTTCATCGCATCAATCTTTACCGTAATAGTCTTCTGCATACCAGTTGATACGACCAGGCCGGTAAATTGGCGAACGTGTTTAATGGGGGTAGTAGTTTTTTCCATATTAAGCTTTTTGTTTATCTTTTAACAGCATTACCACTTGGGCGACAATTTTGCGGGCAGCTGGGACCAGGTGTACCTGCTTCAAGGCGTTCGCTTTGGCTTTGAAGCGGTATTCCCGAAGAAGGGCACGCTGATCGGCCAAAATTTCCTTGAGTTCGGTAACATTTTTATTTTTAAGTTCAGCAAATTCCATACGATTTTATTTTTGTTTTTCAATAAATCTGGTCTTTAACCCAAATTTGTAACCGGCCAGGTGCATCGCTTCTTTCGCTGCTTCCGGAGTTACACCAACCATCTCAAATAGCATGGTACCAGGTTTTACGACGGCTACATAATGATCCGGAGCACCTTTACCACCACCCATCGGGGTTTCATTACCTTTTTTGGTAACTGGTTTATCTGGGAATACACGAATCCAGATCTTGCCACCGCGGCGGACATAGCGCGTCAAAACACGGCGGACCGCTTCAATTTGGCGGCTCGTTACCCAGCCATAACTCTCGCTCTTGAGACCGAAGTCCCCGAAACTGAGGTTGTTAGCACGAGTAGCGACGCCTTTTTGGCGACGGCGGCCTTTATGCCATTTGCGGTGTTGTACTTTTTTAGGTAAAAGCATATCTCAAAATCCAAATTCGTAATATCAAAGGTTATTTTTTTGTAGTCGTCTGGCGCTGAGCTGGTTTCTGTTCGTTATTCTGGTTAGTTTCTTTCTTTTCAAACTTATCATGGCGGCCAAAAGTCTCACCGTGGTAGATCCAAACTTTGATACCAATCTTGCCGTACATGGTCTGAGCTTCCGCAGTAGCGTAATCAACGTTGCTGCGGATCGTAATTAAGGACATTTTACCATCAGCCAATTTTTCGGTACGGGCAATTTCAGCACCATTCAACCGTCCACCCATTTTCATCTTAACTCCCTTGGCACCAGCAGACATCACTTTCTGGATTGCTTGCTTCATAACACGGCGGAAAGGCAAGCGGCGTTCAATTTCGTCTGCAGCACTCTGAGCCACGATGGCAGCAGAGAGAGCGGGATTCGTAACTGCCTGGATATTTAATTTTACTTTGAGCTTGAAGCCCAAGATTTTTTTCTCAATTTCTTTCCGCAGATCTTCGAGACCCTGTCCACTACGTCCGATGATAACACCTGGTTTTGCAGCTAGGATCGTAATCACGAATTCTTTTGGTGAACGCTCAACACTGATAGAGTCGATACCGGCATCGCGCAATTTCTTCATGAGGTATTGGCGGGTTTGCACTTCGTGCTTTAAAAATTCCGGCAATTGTCGGCCGCGGCCAAACCAACGGGAATCCCAAGGGAAGATAAAGGGAATGCGATGAATTTTCGGATGTACTTTGTGACCCATAGCATTAGAGCTTTAGAGATGTGGAGTAAAATTATTTAGTCTTAGCTTTAGTAGCGGTTTTTTTAGCTGCCGGTTTTTTCTTTGGTTTTTCTTCGACAACTTCGGTAGCATCAATTACTTTTTCTTCTGTTTTGGTTTCTTGTTTTTCAACCCCTTCGCCAGTCAACACAATCGTAATATGTGAAGTAGGTTCGCGAACCGGAGTAGCGCGGCCATGGGCTTTCGGCATCCAGCGTTTCAGGGCTGGACCACCATCAACCGTAATCTTGGCTACTTTTAAAGTCCCAACAGGGAGAGAAAAGTTGTGAGTGGCGTTGGCCATTGCTGATTTCAAAAGTTTCAAGAGCGGGCCAGCAGCAACCTTGTTCAATAGCGACAATGTATTCACCGCACGTTCAGCGCGCCTGCCACGGATAAGATCCGCAACCAAACGAACCTTACGCGGGCTCTGTCTCAAAAATCGTAAATGGGCTTGTACTTCCTTCATATGCAAAGATTATTTCTTTTTAGCAGCGGGGGCGGCTGGAGCAGCTGATTTGCCAGCTTCTTCCTTAGCCATCTTACCACCATGGCGAATAAACTTGCGCGTTGGCGCCATTTCACCAAGGCGATGTCCAACCATATTTTCTTCAACCAATACTGTCAGAAAGTCCTTACCGTTATGTACTAAAAAGGTAACGCCGACCATTTCTGGTGTAATAACACAAGCGCGGGACCAAGTTTTAATTGGCGTGCGTTTGCCGCTATCCTTGAGTGCCGTCACTTTTTTGACGACCCGTGGATCGATGTAAGGACCTTTTTTAAGACTTCTAGACATACAGTAGTAACTTTAAAGTGGATATAGTTAGGCGCGAGCGCGGCGGGACTTGATAATAAACTTGTTGCTCCATTTCTGTGGCTGGCGAGTACGGACACCGCGAGCAGCTTTACCATAAACCGTCTGCGGACCACGTTTCTGACCAATCGGACTATGGCCTTCACCACCACCGTGCGGGTGGTCGACAGGGTTCATATTTTTACCTTTAACCGTTGGCTTAATACCGCGATGGCGCATACGGCCGGCCTTACCCCAACGGATCAAGCGGTGGTCTGAGTTACCGAGCATGCCGATTGTGGCAGCACATTCTTTCAAAACCGCACGAACTTCACCAGAAGGTAATTTCAACTGAGCATACCGTCCTTCACTACCGACGAGCTGGGCAGCCATTGCTGCACCGCGAACCATCTGCCCTCCTTTACCGGGTGTTAGTTCAACATTATGAACAAACAAACCAACTGGGATGAATTCAAGGGGCATGCGGTTGCCGACTTTAGCTTCGTTCACACCCTTTTCTGATTGAATCTTGTCTCCCACGGTCAAACCTTCAGGAGCGAGGATATACGATTTAACTTTGTCACTATATTCAATAAGGGCGATGCGGGAAGTGCGGTTTGGATCGTATTCGATTGCCAAAACCGTTGCTTCAACGCCAAAGCGCTGTTGTTTAAAATCAACCAAACGATAAAATTTCTTGGCACCACCACCCTGATGGCGAACCGTAATATGACCCTGGTTGTTGCGGCCACTTTTTGGCTGCAAAATCTTGATCAGGCTTTTTTCTGGTTTGTGCTTAGTAATGTCGGCGAATGCGTCGACACTTGATTGGCGGCGGCCAGGGGATGTTGGTTTGTAAATTTTAATAGCCATACAGGGGGTGAGAATTAGACTCCTTCGTGAATGGTAATTGAACTGCCTTTTGCCAAGGTAACAATTGCTTTTTTGTAATCACTGCGGCGGCCAGCATACTTGCCAAAACGGACACGACGACCTTGCAAATTGGAAACAGCTACAGTTACCGGCATAACACCATACAATTCTTTGATTGCACGTTTTACTTCTAGCTTGGTAGCTGAACGCTCCACCACAAAAGTATACTTGTTAACACTTTCCTGGCGGGCAGTTTTTTCGGTCACCAGAGGGCGAACCAAGACGCGGTATGAAGTTCCGTGCAACGAGGCCTTTTTCTTGTCAGCTGGAGCCTCTTCAGTTTTAGTTTTTTTTGCAGCCTTAGAAACAGCCGGTTTGGTATCGGTCGAATCAGCCTTGGTGGCGTCAAGTTTTTCTTTAACTTGTTTTTTGGTAAAACGGTCGAGTAATCCCATATACTGCTGTCTAAGGTAAGTAGATTATTTTTGTAAGGTGGCGACAATTTTTTCAACGGCTTCTTTGGTGATCACGACAGCCTGGCTCTGTAGAAGATCCATGACTGATAAGTCGGTCGCAACCTGGTTCTTAACGCGCGGGACATTCCGGGAAATTTTGATAAGCGCTTCATCGTTAGCAGCCGATACAATCAAGAATGATTTTTGCTTGGTTGGAAGGGCTTTGAGAGCCGCAGCCATCAGTTTGGTTTTTGATTCAGCAAAAGTAAAGTTCTCCACGATCAAGAGTGCACCACTTTGGACTTTGTCGCTAAGACACATGCGGGTTGCCAAACGACGGGTCTTTTTATTAATTTTTGTTTTATAATTTCTAATAGATAATGGACCAAAGGTTACGCCACCGCCCTTCCAGATCGGGGAACGGATCGAACCGTGACGAGCACGGCCAGTACCTTTCTGTGCCCATGGTTTTTTACCACCACCGCGAACTTCACCGCGATTCTTGGTATCTGCCCAAGATTCACGCTGGTTGTTCATTTGGGCAACAAAAACTTCGTGCACTACTTCTGGTTTAACGGCAATGTTGAAAATATCTTCCGGGAGTTCCATGTCTCCGGTTTCTTTACCTGAAAGATTGTAGACTTTTGCTTTCATATGCATGTAACTTGTAACGGGTAAGTTTAGCTTGCTTGTGCTTCTACCGCTGGTTCGGAAACAGGAGCGGTTTCAGTTTGAGCAGCTTCGACTGGAGCGGCTGGAGCATTTTTCTTGGTAACTTTCAATTCACCCAGAGCGCTCAAAAGGAGCAGGCCATTGCGGCCACCCGGAACAGCGCCTTTGATATACAGTTCATTTGTTTCTGGATGTACTTCCACAACTTCCAAATTTTTAACCGTGACACGTTCGCCACCCATACGTCCAGCCATGCGCATACCTTTAAAAACACGTTGCACACCACCAGCACCAATGGAACCAGGGGCGCGAAGGTTATCTTTGTGACCATGGGATGCTGGACCACCACGGAAATGATGGCGTTTTACAACACCGGCAAAACCTTTACCTTTGGAAGTTCCAACAACATTTAACAGATCACCTGGAACAAATGTTTCCACAGTAACGACGTCACCGCGGTCAATGCCTGCTTGGTCAGATACAAAATCTCGGAGTTCACTGACGGGAGCTAAACCCTTCAAATGTCCTGCTTCTGGTTTTGCTAGACGCCATTCTTTCTTTTCACCAAAACCTAACTGAAGCGCTGTCGTGGCGTTCTTTTGGTCTTGTTTGACCTGGACCACCTGACACGGGCCAGCAACAACTTTAGTAACCGGTACAACCTCACCACTCTTTAAGAAAACCTGGGTCATGCCCATCTTTTTGCCGAGAATGAATTTCATATACGTGTGCAACATTGGTAACTTATTGAAAACAATTCGTGACTAACTTTGTTGTAGTGCTTCTTATTTTTGTCATTTTAACAAAAAACTAGAAGCACCAGGACGCAATCAACAATTGAGTTGATAGCATACAGTGCTTCTAGCCTTTCTAAAGTCTCGCGAATATACAGTACCAGAGCGCGATTTTCTAGGAAATGGCTTGGTTTGGTATTTTCAAGTTTTTACTCCTCGTGAGCCATTGTTTCTTCTTAATGTTTTCCCATTTTCTTGGCTAACTGCAGGGATCTTATTAAGTTGAGCGAGGGCTCTTTTTTTAACTTCCACCAGCTTACCGCATTTAGAACGGCTTGTCAAGGCTGTGGAAAACGAAATTTTACCTTATTTTGCGGGCCCTACTCTTTTACTCGGTAGGGCCGCTACACTTTGGACGATTTACATCTTGATTTCGATATCGACACCAGCGGGAAGGCTGAGACCCATAAGGGCATCAACGCATTTCGGACTAGCATTGATAATGTCGATCAAACGCTTATGCACACGCATTTCATACTGCTCACGAGCGTCTTTGTGGACGAACGTAGAACGGTTAACGGTAAACTTGGTTTTCTCCGTTGGGAGCGGTACTGGACCAATTACCTTGGCTTCGTGGCGTTCGGCGGTTTCGACGATCGTCTTGGTGGCCTGATCAATAATGCGGTTGTCGTATGCGCGGATTTTGATGCGAATACGGCTAATACCCTCATCTTTCTGTACAGTTTTGCTTGTAGCGGTCATGTTACGCAAGATAAAGAACTGAATGAACAAAGCAAAAGGGGTCGTCCCGACATGTGTCGGGACGACCCTTCGCTTATTATTTAAGAATCTTAGTTACCACACCAGCACCGACGGTACGACCACCTTCGCGAATAGCGAAGTTCATCTTCTCTTCGAGCGCAACTGGGGCGATAAGTTTTACAACGATACTAATGGTGTCTCCAGGCATAACCATTTCGGTGCCAGCTGGAAGTTCGATTTCACCAGTAACGTCAGTAGTGCGGATATAGAACTGAGGCTTGTAACCCTTGAAGAAAGGTTTGTGACGTCCACCTTCTTCTTTGGTAAGGATATAAACTTCAGCTTCGTATTCAGTGTGCGGAGTAACGGAACCTGGTTTAGCAAGCACCATACCGCGTTCAACATCTTCTTTCTTGGTACCGCGAAGAAGGAGACCGGCGTTGTCACCAGCTTGTCCATCTTTGAGGCTTTTGTTGAACATTTCAATACCAGTAACAACAGTCTTAACAACATCTTCTTTCAAACCAACGATAGCAACTTCGTCGTTAACGTGGATAACACCGCGTTCGATACGACCAGTAACAACAGTACCACGGCCTTCAATAGAGAAGACATCTTCAACCGGCATAAGGAAAGGAAGATCGGTGGCGCGGACTGGGTCTGGGATATATTCATCAACCGCTTTCATGAGGTCGAGAATTGGTTTGGCAGCAGCTTCATCGGTTGGATTTTCGAGGGCCTTCATCGAAGAACCGCGGATAACCGGTACGGTGTCGCCTGGGTATTTGTATTTCTTGAGAAGGTCGCGGACTTCTTCTTCAACGAGGTCAACAAGTTCCTTATCTTGAACCATGTCAACTTTATTGAGGTAAACAACAATATGTTTTACACCTACCTGAGAAGCCAAAAGGATATGTTCACGAGTCTGAGGCATTGGGCCGTCAGCTGCGGAAACAACGAGGATAGCACCGTCCATCTGGGCGGCACCAGTAATCATATTTTTTACGTAGTCAGCGTGACCTGGACAGTCAACGTGAGCGTAATGACGAGCGGCAGTTTCGTATTCAACGTGAGCAGTTGAAATGGTAATACCACGAGCTTTTGACTCTGGGGCTTTATCCAAATCATCGACACCTTTGTTCTGAGCAGTCTGACCATGAGCAGTCAAAACCTTGAGGATGGCTGCGGTGGTCGTAGTTTTACCGTGGTCGACGTGACCAATGGTACCAATGTTGACGTGTGGCTTATTTCGGACGAAATCGGCCATATGATTAAAAAACTTTACGCGGCGCTTTGGCGAGTGGTCGCTTCAGCTTTATGTCCAGCCGCTGCTACTAATTTTTAATAAAATAGTTGAGTACTTTTTGTGTTCAAGGCATCACTACGCGCAAAAAACGCCTAAAAAGAGGCCTTCACACACGTGGCGACACTATAGCAAATAAAAAAAGCCTTGGCAAGAGCGAGGGATGTGGACAAACCCCTGTTTTTCCAAGGCTTTAATGCTTTACTCGACCGGTTCCAGGTAAAAACGCGGCTCTTCTTCGTCTTCCGGCACATCTGACAAGTCTTCTTCGGGTACATTGGTAGACACCGGCTTCTCCCAATCTTCACTAAACTCAAGCTTTTTTTCGTTCACCGCTGCCACTGGGGCGACGGCTTCCCGCGATTTCAATTCAGCAGCGTGGTCGGCCAGGTCAAACGACTGCTCATCTGATTCGTCTCCAGCGACCATTCCTTCGGCTTCATGATCCCAAGATTCAAAGTCAGGCATAGGCCCACTTTCTCCACCAGGCAAAGCAAAATCCATGAGATTCTCATATTCATCAAGACGCATCATGACCAGCACTTCTTCGGTTTCCTGGTCCATGACGACGACGCGGTCGCCAGTTTTACGAACCAAATTGATAACGCGGTTTATTTGGTTATTTTTCATAATTGTCTAAAGCAGAAAAGAAGCAAATCTCCATTACTTGCCATTATAAAACGCTTTACCCGTTTGGTCAAACTACCCACAAATAAAGCGCTTTGGCCTGTATAAATAAAAAAACACCTGTGGTCAGGTATTCATGTTTTAAGAAAGGAAGGGCCCGGGGGCTCCTTCCAGAAGTTGCCGGCGCCGCGCCCGCGGGGTGTGACATCGCTGTCACGCCGCTGGCTGCCGCGCCTGCTTACTTACTGGTTGGAGCCCCCGAACCGTGGCCGCCGCGCCTTACTTGGCGTGGAGGCCGTCGCCCGCGCCGCCGGCGCGCGAGTTGCCGCTGCGCTGGCCGTGCTGGACGCCGCCGGTGCAGGCCTCGCCGCTGTCGTAGTCGATGATGGACGTGCCGCCGAGAATCGAATACTTGCTGCAGATGCGGGACTTCTTCACGAGTGACCTCCTGAACGCTGTTGAGGACGGGAAGGATCAAAAGAAGATTGGCAAAATCACCCTAGCACGACACCTCCTACCTGTCAATAGATAGGGGTGTGGGGAACTTTAAAACTCATATTTTTAGCCAAAAAATATTATTAAAAATAAAAAAATACCCTTTTTAGGGCATTAAGAAATAAGATGAAGAAGAACCGAGGAACGCGTCTAAACTGCTCTGCACAACCACAAGGATACCATCCCTCGGTAGGGCAAAAGAGTAGCTAGACGGGTTCCCCGGCAAAAAAGGTCTCAGCCCCTTCGCTTCTGCGGGGGAATGATGGCCGGAACGTTGTCCGAAGGCGGCCGATAGTCAACACGGCCGGCATTCGCGCTGCCATGCTGACCCGAACCCACGGTACGCAGAGAGCCCGTGTGGATCGGGGGCACTTCAGACGTGGGTCGCGGCCCGACTGAGGTGGTCGCGGCCTGGAACAACTGCAGATCCAGATCACTGAGCCGCCCATCGAACTCAGGATCAGTGATTTCATCATCAAAATCATGCTCGGTACGAACGTTCTTACTGGCAGTACTCATGGGGGACGACCTCCTATGACGATCGTTTGAAGCCTCAATTGGGACTTTTTTACGCTACCCGAAAAACAGGGTTTTGTCAAGATAGGAATAAAAAACCACCCAATTGAGATTGAGTGGTTTTTTATTGAGCCGACGGTGAGGTCGGCTGTGGGCGGGAATTATGGTGTGAAAGAGAACCTCTTCGCAGAGGTGCTAGGGTACGAACACTGGCTCCAGAGGGACGCGCAGCGGCGGCAATGACGGCAGCCGGATACCAGAGAAGCGGGGCGCAAGCCACCCACCAATCGGCACCGGGATCACGAGACCCGAGGCTTCCTCCTCATAGACCATGGCGAGCGCGGGCGCAGGAACAACGGCGCCTTTTACCGGCGAGCGTTCCCCGCACTGATCACAATAGCCATAGACCTGAAAGAAACCCCTGCCACCGCTCTTATCCCCCGGCTCCGGCGGGATAAACTCATCTTCAAGGGGCTTGGCTTCCAGCATCCCCACCTTACACTTGGGGCACTTAAAGTCCGACTCGATGAAATTGAACCGTAGCGAGCCGAGCATGGCGGGGATGACCCGAGAGCGTTTGAAGTGCTCCTGGCAGATCTCATCGAGCGCCCCGTTGTACACGTCGATATCGTCGGTCATGGTCCCGTCAGGACGCTTAACCCAGCCCGTCTTGGTATCCACATACGAGCCGTTGCCAGTTGGCAGATCATCGTCTCTGCGGCTCAAGAGGCTACAACCGGACAGCACACCTAGAGCAGTCAGCCCGAGAACCCGAAGCAAACTTCGTCGTTGCATGGTTTTCCTGCCTCCACTATCGACGATTTACTACCACTTTTTACCCCATTCGTCAAGATAATCGAGGTCTCAACCAAAAACAAAACCACCCTTCCAAAGAAGGGTGGTTTGTAATACTTGGATCTAAAATTATTTCTGACTACCAGCAATAATGGTTGCGGCAACATTGTTTGGAACTTCGGCGTAATGATCAAATTCCATACTATAGCTCGCGCGACCCTGGGTCATACTGCGCAAACTTGTGGCATAGCCGAACATACTTGCCAAGGGCACCATGGCTTTCACAACTTTCATCTGACCACGATCAATCATTTCCTGAATCTGACCACGCTTGGAGTTAAGGTCGCCGATGGAGTCGCCCATGAACTGTTCTGGGGTAACCACTTCAACTTTCATGATTGGCTCAAGAATCACCGGGTTAGCTTTGCGGCAGGCGGCGAGGAAGGCCATCGAACCAGCTAATTTGAACGCAACTTCTGAAGAGTCAACATCGTGGTATGAACCATCGTAACACGTCACTTTCATGTTCACGATTGGGTAACCAGCCTGAATACCTTTAGTAAGAGTTTCTTTAACACCCTTTTGAATAGCCGGGATAAACTCACGCGGGATCACACCACCCTTAACTTCATCAACAAACTCAAAGTCGCCTTTAGTTGGGTCAGTTTGCGGTTCCACACGGAGCCAGCAATGTCCATATTGACCTTTACCACCCGACTGCTTAACATATTTACCTTCAGCTTCCGCTGACAAGCGAATGGTTTCTTTAAATGCTACCTGCGGCGCACCGACATTAGCTTCCACCTTGAACTCGCGCTTCATGCGGTCAACGATAATATCGAGGTGAAGTTCACCCATACCAGAGATAATTGTCTGGAGGGTTTCCTGATCGGTGTGTACTTTAAACGTTGGATCTTCTTCAGCGAGTTTGGCCATAGCCATACCAATTCTTTCTTGGTCAACTTTGGTTTTTGGCTCGATCGCCATCGAAATAACCGGTTCAGCAAACGTTGGGCGGATGAGGACGATTTGCTTGTCTTCGTCACAAAGGGTATCCCCGGTACGGACGTCTTTAAGACCAATCGCTGCCGCAATTTCACCAGCGTACACTTCGTTTACATCTTCGCGACTGTTAGCATGCATACGGACGATGCGACCCATACGTTCCTTGGTTCCTTTGCTTGAATTATAAATATAACTACCAGCAGTAACCACACCAGAATAGACACGGAAGAAAATAAGTTTACCGACGAATGGATCAGTTGCAACTTTGAAAGCAAGCGCAGAGAAAGGTTCACTGTCACTTGGTTTGCGTGTTTCCTCAGCTTCGGTATCTGGATTGGTACCGACAATTTCAGCTACATCAGTTGGAGCTGGGAGGTACGCTACCACACCGTCGAGCATGAACTGTACACCGATGTTGGCAAGAGCTGAACCACAAAGCACTGGGTACATGGTGCCTTTCAAGACGAGTGTGCGAATAGCGGTTTTAATTTCATCAATCGTCAGCGCTTCGCCATTGAGGACTTTACCCATCAAGGCATCATTAGCTTCGGTACATTTTTCAATAAGTTCAGCGCGGTATTTAGCAACCTGCTCTTTCATATCTTCCGGGATCGGCATCTCGATAATATTCTGACCTTTGTCGCCTTCGAATTTAAAAGCTTTTTCTTCAATAAGATCAATCAACCCAGAAAAAGTGCTTTCCTGGCCGATTGGAAGTTGAATTGGGTAGGCTTCTTTGGTAAGGCGTTCCTTGATGGAAGCAAGACTCATGTAGAAGTCAGCGCCAAGCTTGTCCATTTTATTTAAAAAGGCAATGCGAGGAACATGGTACTTATCGGCCTGGTGCCAGACAGTTTCACTCTGAGGTTCAACACCTTGGGAGCTGTCAAAAACAGCAACCGCCCCGTCAAGTACACGAAGACTGCGTTCTACCTCTACGGTAAAGTCTACGTGGCCTGGTGTATCAATAATGTTAATGCGATGGCCTTTCCAAAAACAGGTAGTAGCAGCCGAAGTAATGGTGATACCACGTTCTTTTTCCTGTTCCATCCAGTCCATAGTGGCTTCACCTTCGTGCACTTCACCAATCTTGTGTTTCTTACCGGTGTAAAAAAGCACACGTTCGGTGGTAGTCGTTTTACCAGCATCAATGTGAGCCATGATGCCGATATTACGCGTTTTTTCGAGTGAATATTCTCGGGGCATAGTGTAAGTAAATAGTAAACAGTAAATAGTAAACAGTAGGTGCAGCGTACAGTAAAAATTCTTTTTACTGTTTACTGCTTACTGTTTACCCTGGTCACACATTATTAATTGGTGAAACGTGCAAAGTGAGCAAACGCTTTGTTAGCTTCGGCCATACGGTGCATGTCGTCGCGCTTTTTGATAGCATCCCCAAGTCCTTGCTGGGCATCAATCAGAATAGTTGCAAGGCGCTGGTGCATAGGCTGGCCTTTTTTGCTACGAGCAGCATCAATAATCCAGCGGAACGAGAGCGCTACCTGGCGTTCACCTCGAACCGGCATTGGCACCTGGTAGTTCGCACCGCCAACACGGCGAGAGCGTACTTCTACCTGTGGTTGCACATTTTTCATGGCTTCTTCGAAAACTTTTAGAGGATCTTTCTTAGTCATTTCACTGACAACTTCGAGCGCACGGTAGACGACGCCTTGAGCAGTCGTTTTCTTACCACCCTTCATGACGTGATTGATAAATTTGGCTAAGACAAGATTGCCGTATTTAGGATCTGGAAGAATATCTCTCTTTTTGACTGGTTTTCCACGCATAGTAGTAAATAGTAAACAGTAAATAGTAAACAGTTTATGCAGTACCAGTATTTCTATTTACTGTTTACTGCTTACTGTTTACTTACGCCTTCTTAGCTGCTTTCGGACGTTTGTTGCCATACAGACTGCGGCCACGACGACGGCTCGCTACTCCTTGAGTATCATAAATACCGCGTACGATATGGTAGCGGACACCTGGCAAATCTTTGACACGGCCACCACGGATAAGCACGATGGAGTGTTCCTGGAGGTTGTGGCCTTCGCCCGGAATATAGGCGATAACTTCAACGCCGTTACTCAGGCGGACTTTCGCGACTTTGCGCAGCGCTGAGTTAGGTTTTTTAGGAGTAGTGGTATAGACCTTGGTACAAACACCGCGTTTGAAGCTGGTGCCTTTGCGGAAATAGGTTACTTTGCGGTGGAGGTTATCTACCGTAAATTGCAAAGCCGGAGTTTTGGTCTTCCGTACTTTCGGCGTGCGTCCCTTGCGGATCATTTGGTTTGTTGTTGGCATAGCGTATTTAGATGATTTCAGTCTGTAAACAGCGGGCAGTTCTAAGCCGCTCCTTGCGTACCGAAACCGGTTGGTAAATAAAAAAGCAACGTATTACTCCATCAGCCACGATTTTTGGTACGTTCTTGTGCCTCGATAGTACGTGAATTGTGGTTTTCTGTCAAGCGTCTCCCCTTCCTCTAAACAAGTCTGGTTATAGGAAGGAGGCCAGGCAAGCTGGGCTAGGCCAACTTGTTACTGGCTGGGCGATAAGGGGACGAGACCTGGTTGTCCGGGCGGGGGCGCGATAACTGGCGGGTGCCCGAGACAGAGCGGCCAATACTGGGGGTGGTGGGTAGGCGGATTGTGCGCGTGCCACACCGGCGGGCCAGTTGCCAAAAGGAACCCGGCGGCACCAAGCGCAACCACCATAACCACCCATAACACAGGAACGGGCCAGTTAGGGGCAGTTCCCCTCGCAACTCCTGTGGCGTGCTCAAGCAGGACGGGAAGTTCAGGCGATAGCGTTTGTGGTGCTTGATTTGACATTGTCGTCTCCCTATTAGTTCGTATAATGGAACTAACAAAAAAATTTGTCAAAAAACCTTTTAGGTTTGACAAGAATAGACTTTTAGCGTAAAGTACTTTGTTTTGAGATCGTATTCAAAACGGTGGGGATGCTTTTTTATTCTAGACACCAGATACCAGAGCAGCCCCACCACCCTTTACCTCGGAGATACTGTGACGCCTGAAAACACCGGTATTGGCAGCTTCAGCACGCTCGTGCTCATTACCATGTTCTCGGAGCAAAAACGGAGAACGCCCGCTGTTATCGAGGAGATGCGGCAATTGTTCGGCCACCTCAACAACGGGCTCGTCATCATGGTGGCCACAGGTGGCCGCATCGACATCGATGGCACCCTGCAACTGCTGGAGCTGCTGGAGCGGAAGGCGATCACCGGCCCGCTTATTACCCGCTATGGCGGCAGCCCGATCTATACGATTGACCAAGCAGCGCACGTCTGCCCGTTCTGACGCCGCCCTTCCCACACCAACCCCTGCCCTTTCCCCATTTCTTAACACTGGTTAAGCGATGAGGATAGCAGGGGTTTTTGTTTAAAAAAACGCTCCATCCCGAAAGATGAAGCGCCCGGCACGGAGCATTCAAAACAAGAATGATACATGAAGGTCGGCCCGCGGCGAGAGACGCGGCGGGCGGGAGGCGACTAAGCCGCCTAGGCGAAGAGAAGGAAGAGAAGCGGGGCGTGTGAGAGCGCCAAGCCGAGGAGCGCGTGCCCCACCTTGTAGGTGGACGGCCCGCAGCAGGCGGCGCAGCACGAAGGCTGGCTCCAGGTCTGCTGCCGCAACCGCTCGTTGTTCTGGCGCGTCCCGAAGATATCAGCAAAATAGCTGGTCTGGCTGTGCATCAAAGTCCCTCCACAGATGATAACGGGCGTTAGCTCTTGCGAGAGCCGAATCCTGAAACAGATAAAAAACCAATGTACCCAATAGGTATAGACAGATTATTCTGCCCATACCGTACATTTTTTCTCTGACTGTTTCAGGAAATTTGCCTAACTTCTGCTCTTCTTCTCTAATGTAATGAACGATGCTTCCTTAGTGTTCAATATTTGAATTTCAGGAAGATTAATACAATACCTGTTTTTTTCATTTTTGTCAACAACATTTCGTGTTCAATTTTAAGCAGGTCTACTAAATAGCTTTTTTGGCTAAAACAACGCAACCGAGTCTTGACAAAACCTTCAAAATGTGCTAGGGTGTTTCGTTGTTCTTTACCTTGTTTTCTAGCTAAAAAGGTAGTTAAAAACTCTCTTTTCAGCTAGAAAACCACATTTTTTGGGGAGGATCACAACAATGTTCAAGCACACTATAGCCGAAACGTCCGCCAAGGCCAGTATTTTCGCCTCGCTCACGATCGGGGCGCTGATTGCCACTGGCGGCCTCACCACCCCGGAGTTCCAGTTGCTGGCGGGAGTCCAGCTCCTCAGCACCGTACTTCTCGCGTGCCTGAAGCTCACCCAGGCAACGCGCATCGATCGGAACCACTTCGATCTGTACGATCTCGCGTGCGTGATCGTGATCGGCTTTTTGACGCTCATGAACGTGCTGGCCGGCAGCATTTTCGAAAGCCGCCTCATGCTACCCTGCCTCGGCCTGGCCGCGGTCGGCTTGGGGCTCTACGGCTTCAGCTGGCTCAGCGAGCTGAAGCACCGCGAGCGCTTCGGCGCTGAGCGGCTCAGATAACACCACCGGACGTCTGGCACCCCGCCAGACGTCCGAGACTTCATTCTGCAGATCACCTACGTGGTAAACAGAAGAAAAAAATAATCCCGAGTTTCGGGATTATTTTTATAGGTACTAAAACTAAAAATATATTTTTTCCAGCGCAAAGCCCGACATTCGTTCGCCAGCACTACTATTTATAAATCATCAAGATCACGCAAAAAACTACCTGGTTTTATTTTAAATTCCTCGTCTTCAGAAACATACCGAATGTCGCTGGTAGGGTCATTCAAAACAGTTGTATTTACGGAAAGCAGTGCGTGGTCGTCGTAGAGCTCTGGATTCACTTCTTCTAAGAGCAAACTTGGGCCAGCCAAAAAATCTCCGTAACTGCCGCTCGCCAAGGGATACGTCAAAAATAATTTTTGTTTCGCACGGGTGATTGCCACATAGAATAACCGGCGCTCTTCTTCGAGTCCATGTTCTTCCTGAAGCGAGCGATCATTCGGAAATGCGCCACGGGCAAGATTTACGATAAAAACATATTCCCATTCCAACCCTTTGGCTTGATGAATAGTTGATAGAACAATTTTATCTTTTGGGTCGGTCGTTTGTACTGATGCGCCAGTGGCAATGGTAAAAGACTCCTGCAGTGTTGTTTCGGACAAAAAAGTATTCAGGTCGTCGTATTTTTCGGCAAACGATTTGAGCTCTTCGATATCTGCTAGCCGATCGCGGCTATCAATAAATTCCGTCTCGACATACTCGCGATACGGCGATTTTAAAAGCGCTTCGATCATGATGCTTGGATCTTTTTCAGGCAACAGCGTTAACGCTTTCCAAATACTCATAAAATTATTCCAACCAACTAACGCCTTACTACTGAGGATACTTACACCTAATCCTTCCAGGTTATCCAAGGAATCAAGCTGGCGAATAGCAGCAATCAATTTGTCTGCTGCCGAAGGGCCAATACCATCTTCGCGGAGTAATATACGGAGCCACGCCGCTGTATCAACGGGGTTATCAATAACACGCAAATACGAAAGCACATCCTTGATATGCGCACGCTCAAAAAAACGCAAACCACCGCGGTATTCATACACAATACCAGCCCGCGATAATTCCAGTTCCAGGCGCTGTGAATGGTGCGAAGCGCGGAAGAGCACGGCGATTTCTTTTGGTGATGTCCCTGTATCCAGCAGCTCACTTATTTTTTTCACCACAAAACTGGCTTCCGACCCCTGGTCAACATGCGGCCGGAGCTCAGGCCGGTCACCTTCGTTTTTGATGGTACGGAGTTCTTTTTTATACTGCTTGGTATTATTGGCAATCACTTGGTTAGCGAGTTCAAGAATCGGTGCCACCGAACGGTAGTTGGTTTCTAATTTAAAAATTTTTGCCTGCGGGTAGTCTTGTTCAAATTCCAAAATATTATTAATATCGGCCCCGCGGAACGAATAAATACTCTGCGCATCATCCCCTACTACCAATAAATTACGGTGTACCGAGGCGAAACGATTAATCAGCGACGCCTGCAACTTGTTCGTATCCTGGTATTCATCAACTAAAATATACTTGAACTGCTCCGCATACCTTTGCCGCGTTTCAGGGTGGTTTAAAAGTATCGCTGCGTTATAGAGCAGATCATCAAAATCCATCGCATTCCCCTCTTTCTTTTTTTGCTCATACTCCCGCCCGACATTTTGAATGTCTTCTGCAAGCGCGAGCCATGATGGATATTTCAATTCAAGCACCTCTTCCAGGGCAAGTTCCGTATTTTTGGCGTAACTCAAAATCGAATGGAGCACATTCGCCGACGGAAATTTTTTGCTTACCTGTTTAACATTTTTAACACAGGTCTTGATGATCGCGTTACTGTCATCGCTATCAAGAACGCTAAAATTATTCTTGTACCCGAGCTGAACAGCGTGGATTTTTAAAAGCCGGTACGCAATATGGTGGAACGTTCCAGACCACGGCAACTTTGCACCCGTGAGCACGTGCAGACGCTCATTCATTTCACGGGCAGCTTTGTTGGTAAACGTAACAAGTAAAATTTGTGATGGATGGATTCCTTTTTCGAGGAGGTAGGCTACCCGGTACGTAATCGTACGGGTCTTGCCACTACCCGCTCCGGCCAACACTAAACATGGGCCATCGCCTGCTTCGACAACACGGAGCTGTTCATCATTAAGTTCGTGAGCAAAATTAATCATTGTATTTAAGCAACTTTATCTTCCTCATTTTTTTCTTCTCTTTTTGTCGGAAAATTTTTATCGAGCACATTATAGCGATCAACAACACGGTCGTGTAGGAGGGTGCAGGCTTGCTTAAAAACACGATCGCTCTGGCACGGGATAACAAAATCCTCTTGGACTGAGCGGCTATTTTTACCGCCATTTCGAACATTCATAAGATACACTCGACACCTTCCTTCTTCGAGCTCTTCCTCCACCTCAAACTCAAGGCCGTACTGGTCTCTTAAATATGTTTTATAACGAGCCGTAAACGTATTCAAAATACGCTGAACCGGATCTTTAATCGCTTCTATTAAACGCGTACGGACTTCAACATGGGCGCGTGGGTCAATATCGAGGGAACGCAACTGCCCCGCCTCATCTTCCGCTAGCTCATTTAAATAATGACTCCCCTTTTTGGTCAGACCAACCCGGCGTCCTTCGGGCGTATCGGTAAATCGTATCCAGCCTTTATCAAAGGCTTCTTTAGCTGCTTCATTTTTGAGATTGCTGCGACCGTTTTCGTCGAGAACAACACCAAAACGTTCTACCTTTTCACCGGATCCGTAGGTTGCGACAATACGCAGGTTTGGGTCAGTTTCGATACGCTGCGCTTCGGCGGAGTGTTGCTTGATTGGTTCGGGCTGATCTTTAATTGCCTCCATTAATTCTTCATAAGACATTTCGCGTTCAGACATACCATCAAAATAAGAATAGTCGTCATAAAATACCACGCCTTGCGCCAAGCGGCAAGATAGTTTAGTATCTCTACCATATGGAAAAACCATTTTTCGAAATTATCCACAAAGACAACGCCACGAAGGCACGAACCGGTATCATGCATACTGACCACGGCGACATTGAAACGCCGATTTTTATGCCGGTTGGAACCCAGGGGACCGTCAAAACGCTTGACCAAACCGATTTAAAAAACATTGACGCCCAAATCATCCTCGGCAACACCTACCACCTTCACCTTCGACCTGGCGAAGATCTGCTCGATACTCAAGGTGGCCTCCACAAATTCATGCACTGGGATAAACCCATCCTCACCGACAGCGGCGGATTCCAGGTGTTTAGTCTTGGATTACAAAAAGAAAAAAAAGCTGGCCAGGGCACCTTTACTTCAGGGGAAAATAAATCAACCCCAGAGCAATCTAAAACCGAAAGTCAGGGCAAGCTGGTCTCAATCGATGACGACGGCGTAACTTTTACGTCGCACATCGACGGCTCTAAACACCGTTTTACACCCGAAAGCGCAATTGTTACCCAGCATAAAATTGGGGCAGATATCATCATGGCGTTTGACGAATGTACGCCGGATGATGCCGACGAAAAATATGCGCAGACCGCACTTGCTCGCACCCATGCTTGGGCCAAACGCTGTATTGATGAACATCAGAAAAATACCCGTCACCACGGCTACCGCCAATTTTTGTTCGGGATTATCCAAGGCGCGCTTCACCAGGGTCTGCGCGAGGAATCAGCCAGATTTATTGCCAGCCTCCCATTTGATGGCATTGCTATTGGCGGCGAATCAATTGGCTACAATATGGAAGCAACGGCCAAAATTTTGGACTGGGTTTTCCCGCTTATCCCCGAAGATAAGCCGCATTATGCGATGGGAGTCGGCCTTTCGCCTTTTGACCTGCTCGTTGCGGTTGAACACGGTGTGGACATGTTTGACTGCGTAGCCCCCACCCGCCTCGCCCGCCACGGCATGCTCTACACCAAAGACAGCAGCAAAAAACATCGATTGAATATTAAAAATGGTTCATTCAAAACAGACACAAAACCAATTGATCAGGATTGCGCCTGTTCGACCTGCCAAAACTATACGCGCAGTTACCTGCACCACCTCTTTGACGCCGACGAACTGACAGCACTGCGCTTGGCGAGCATCCACAACCTGAGCTTCCTCCTCAAGCTCATGGAACAGACCCGGGCAGCAATTAAAAACGATTGTTTTCTCGAATTTAAAAAGAGCTGGGAATAATTTCCCAGCTCTTTTATTTAAAGGTTATCAATATGGTCTTTAATCTTAGCGATTGATTCTTCATTGTTTATTTCCGCTTCTCGGACATCAATCTGTTTGAGAAGCTCATCGATTTCAGCTGTTTTTTCAAGATACTTGCCGGTTAACGCATTATCAATTTTCACATACAACAGCGCCAACTCAACTGCAGCAGCCGTGTGTTCTTCCGGGGTCAAACTACTACGGAGTGACTCCTCCAGACTCGCGAGCGCTTCCTCCCAGCGCTCTTGGGCTACCAGGGTTTCAAGTTCAGCAGCGGTAACCATACTTATTTAGCCAATTCTTTAAGTAATTTTTTTGCCAAACCCATCCGATCAAGTGGCAGTTTCGGGTCAGCATCAATGCGTTCCTGAATTTTTTTTCTCAGCACCCCTCTGATTTCGTCTAGAGAAAACTTGGCAGCAGCTATCCGCTTTTTGACATCATCATATTTGATACTGGCATCGGCGAAAAGCGCCACCACTGTATCAGCCTTACTTTTTACTTCAGCCATATGACGGTCTTTATGCCGTTGTTCAAGCTTGTCTGCCGCGTCTTTTAAAGCACTGTCGGCCTTAATCGGCTCATCGTACCCCAGGATTGAATCTTTGGCTTTGCGGTAATGTAGTAGTATCTCCTCAGAACGTCGAACTTTCTCAGCCAATTTTTTTTCACGCTCTGCAAACTCCCGCGACACATCTTCCAGGTCTTTCTTGAGTCGCTTTGTCCTTGACTCCAGGTCTTGGATGTCTCTTTCTTCTCCAGTCAGACGGACTTTTTCTCCTTCTAAACGGCTACGTTCGGCATCAACGGTCGCAGCATCTTTAGGCGGCTTATCCTTCAGTGCTTTCAAATCTTTTTTATAAGTATCCTCAGCAATAACAAAAGCCTCTTTGCGGCTTTTGAATTCAGCCTCGTCTTGGGCTAAGGCTTTGGAGTGCTCCGGCAACTCACGCTCCCAGGCATCTACGTCTTCCTGCAACTCACTTTTTTCTGTCTCGATATTCCCTTCTTCAGCCACCAGCCATTCTACATTCTTTTTTACCGTTTCACGGGCCGCCTCGAGGACTGATTGACCCGCATCCTTAAAAGCGAGCAGGTTTTCTTTTATAGCGCGAGCCATAGCTTTACGCTTGTCGAGCGTCTGGACGCTAAAGCTGACGTCGTTGCGAAGAACATCGTCTTTAATAGCGCCAGATGAGTCGAGATAACGGCCTTCAAGCCCCAAAGCTTTAATTTCTGCAAGCTGCAGTGCCGGACGCTCTTTTTCAATACGCTCGAGTTCACGAGCGCGGTCTTTGGCCGGATCAGGTTCTCCAGCACTATCTAAAATCCTGGCGGCTTGTTCCTGATACTTCTTGACGGGTTTTTCTTGGCTAATACCCGCCCGCAGCCGGTTGATATCATCTTTAAGGATATTCAAATCTACCTTATCAATAAGGGCAAGGGCATTAAAAATACCCGGCCCTTTAATATACCGATGGCGAAGGCTGAGCTCATTAATAATTTGAACCTGTTCCTTTTTACTATTTGAATTTAAAATAGCTTCTAATTTTTGGAGACGTTCCGAAGCATTTTTAATCATTTTTTCGTCATCCCCTCCCCAGCGCCAACTTTCAGCTTCTTGTTTCAGCGTTTTGCTGGTTTTTTTAATCTGGGCTTCATGGCTCTCGAATTCTTTAATATCTTTGAGCTTCTGAGCGATCTCTTCGAGACCGTCGGCGGTTGGATCTTCAATGGGGATTCCTTTTTCGCCCATTTCCCGCTCAACATTCATAAGGTCGATCCGAGCAGCCACAATTTCCGGATCAGTATCTTTTTCAGCCTGGACTATATGCCGACCGGTGCGGATCGTACCAGCGCTTTTCTTGGTGCCCAATTTTTGCAGCAGGTCTTCGCGTTTTTTTCTCAAATCATTTTGATCAATTATCAATTGCAACCTTGGTTTTTCTATGTTCTCAAGGTAGCTAACATCTATTGCTCCGGTAGGCGCAAACTCATCAGCCATTTCTTCTTTTTCAAGCAATGCATAACCTTCAACTTCAGGTAAGAGGAGCACGCGTTTGAGAACAGCAAGCTTTTCTTTCGCTTTCAGACCTGCTTTACGGATAGCCTCACGTGCGGAGCCGCGACTAGGGTCACGTTCAACAACAAGGGCTTTCTTGTTAACATACGCTTCGATTCCTGCCAGTGCAGCCTGTATTTCAGCTTCATCTTTGGTGTGTATTTCCAAATCATGTCGCAAAAGGTTGTTATAAAAATCTTTCATGGTTGCAGCCGCTCGGTCGGCAGTTTGCCAACGATCCCAGATTTGCGCGAGCTCATGCTTGTCTTTCAGCAACACTTCCCTATCAAGGCTGTTCTCGGTAATAAATTTTTCGGCAAAAGCGATAAAAGGAGCTGTCCCCAGGGCTTTCTCATATTCAAATTTGATGAACGGCTTTTCTTTTTTTGGCCCATGAGCATCGTGTCCGTGATCACCGTGCTTGTCATGCTTACCGGCTCCAGGGCCATGGTCGTGACCATGTCCGCCCGCAGCTTTTTTTTTGGCCGGATAGGCTTCCTTGGCCCATTTTGCATACTTATTGCCATGCTGCGCTTCCTGCTGTTCCTGGGCAGCGCGAAAAGCACCAAATCGATCGCTCATAGTCCTTGTTTAATAATGAGTACTCGCATAGTAGCATTTTGAACCTCTTTTTACAACATCTTTGCTGAACCAAAGCGCTTGCTGAAGTTCTCAAAATCCAGTAATCTAGTGGCACTATGACTACACTCCACCTTATCGTTGTCGGCCGCCTCAAAGAATCATACTGGCAAGAAGCCGAAGCCGAATACCTGAAACGCCTCACGCCTTGGGCGGAAGTTGTCATCCATGAAATTAAAGAAGAAAGTTTTAATGAAAAAGACCCGGTCGAACTCGTCAAAGCGCGCGAAGCCGACAAGATAGTCGGGGTGCTTAACAAAATCAAGGATACCTTCGTACTCGTGCTCGACGGCCGTGGGCGTCCCATGAACTCAGTACAACTCTCGACCCTCGTCACCACCTGGCGAGAAGAGTTCCATGCCCTCACGGTCATTATTGGCGGACCCCTCGGGCTTGATGACACAATCCTCGGCATCGGCAAACGGCCCGGCGGATTTGCTCTCTCACTTTCAAACCTTACCTTCACCCACCAGATGGCGCGGGTATTTTTGCTCGAGCAACTGTATCGTGCTATGATGATTGCGGACGGACGAAAATATCATTATTAAATTTTTGTCCATGCGAGGAGAGGAGCGACGAAGCAATCCTCTTGAATCTAAGAAGTCTTTTTTAATAAATACTACTTTTAAACGAGGGGATTGCCACGTCGTTTGTTCCTCACTCCTCGCAATGACAAAACTAAAGTCTTATGCATAAACACATACGCGGTTCTGCACTTCTCGCCTCCATGCTCATCACCGCAGTTGTGAGTGGAGCAGTGGTCTACAATTTGGAGCACAGCTTGTTCGAAACAGCGCTTCAGGAAAATTACGCGCTCTACCAAAAAGAATTTGCCGCGCAAAAATTGGCACTCGATACCTTGCGGCTCAAAAATAACCTCGCCACCGATGACACACCAGGCGCCGGTAGTTTTTGCAGCCCCGGGAACGACAAACTGGTCAGCTACCCAATCAATCAAACGACTGCTTTACGCGTTGAACCTACCTACACCCACGAACTCAATATTGATACAACCGACAAACCCTCCAAACGTATTGACGCTTACCTCAGCTGGAACGCGGCACTTTCGGCACCTTTTTTTTCTACCACGAGCCTACCGAGTATTTCGGTTCTTAGCATCAAACCGCTTAATGGCCTAACAGAATTTGCGAAACGAGAGCTCCACTATATTGACACAACAGCTGCAACTGCCCTGTCAGTTGAAACGAGTTACCAGACCAGTGATGCAGCGCTCATTATCACCGATGCCGCCCGCGCTATCTCGCGTATTTCTTATGACCAAAAAAATAAAGCGATCATGCTTGGCACGGCTATTGCCTACCTCCCCAATCTTCCTGAACAGTACCATGTTAACGCCCTCGAATTTGCCGGAGTCGATACAACACTCGCAACACTATATTTTTCAGCCCGGGCAGACTACTTTGGCAGTGATGCCGAAACAGCAAATAAAAAACCTATAGACATACTCCTCGCCTTTAACGTCAAAACTAAAAAAATTATCAAAGTTTCAGAATTTAAAAATCTGCTGCAGTAAACGTTGTTATGAGTCGCATTCGACCACAAATCATTATTTATTTTATTAGCGGATTAGCGCTTACCACTGTTATCGCAGCGGTCGTCAGCGGCTATACTGGAATACTGTACACCAAAATGTTTTCAGAACGCATTGTTGTTTTGGAACGCCAGTTACAAGAAAAATTTTTACCCGTCAATTCCATTCAACCAATAGCCCAAGAAACCGAGGCAACAAATCCGGACATTAAAAACCTATCAGTCCAAAGGAAAATTGACAGCACCCATACGCTCGGATACGAGCCAAACCGAACAGTCTACCTCTACACTGACGGCTACGGCGGAAGAAAGGTGCTTGAACAAAATGTTTTTATCAGCAATAACGGTGACAAACCGACCTTCTTTTCTACTTCTGACCCTACAGTTACAGTACTTACTACTAGTGACGGGGATGTTTGTGGCTGGTACCAAACGGACTATTATATTTCCACAAAAAACAATTTGCCAGAAGTTACTAAAATCCACCTAGTCCATCCTTGTGCTGAGACGCGTTTAAACATAACCACACCGGAACAAAAAACGTTCACGATTGAATATGGTTATGAAAATCCCTGCGCCACCACGAACGCACAGGGGATTGTTAGTTGCCGGGCCGATGGTGAAACCACCATCAATACAATCACCGTCAACGGTAAAAATATGTTTCCAGTCACTACCCGCCTGCAGTGCGGCGGAAACGGAGACTTTGATAACACCTGCAAAATATACCCTACTGCAAGCTTGGCCGTACGCGGAATCAGTCCGAATTTAAAACAAATTTACTTCACGCTCACTGTCGCACCTGCTGAACCTGGACAACCTGCCTGGCACGAAAATTTTGTTTTTAACTTGGAAGATGAAAGCGTTAAGCGTGCAACTGGAGAAGAAAAAACTATTACTGTAAAAAAATAAACTATTTTTCTGTTATGTCCAAACCTGTTATTTTCTCTGGGATCCAACCAACCGGCAACCTCCACATTGGCAATTATTTAGGAGCGGTCAAAAATTGGATCGAACTCCAAAATAGCGGCACATACGATTGTTATTTTTTTATTGCTGACTACCACTCACTTACCGGACAAGACACGGCCGAAGACCGACGCAATAAAATACTTACCCTGGCAGCAGAAATTTTAGCGCTGGGGATTGACCCAGACCGCGTTACTTTTTTTGTACAATCCCACATTCCCGAGCACACCGAACTTGCCTGGGTTTTTAATTGTATCACTCCCGTCGCGGAACTCGAACGCATGACGCAATTCAAAGACAAATCCGCCCGCCAGGAAAAAAATATTAACGCCGGACTGTTTACCTACCCTATCCTTCAAGTAGCCGACGTCCTTCTCTACCACGGTACATTGGTTCCGGTTGGCCAAGACCAAGTCCAGCACATCGAACTTATTCGCGTTATTGCCCGAGCGTTCAACAAACGCTACGGTGAATACTTCCCGGAAACTAAACATCTTTTGACCGAATTCCCCAAAGTCATGAGCTTGCTCGAGCCGACAAAAAAGATGAGCAAATCGCTTGGCGCCGGTCACGTTATTGAACTGTGCGAAGACCAGAAACAAATTGAAGTAAAATTGAAAAAAGCAGTTACTGCCACCGAAGGCGGCGCAGATGCCCCCGGCGCTCAAAACCTCTTGTTACTCCTCAAAGAATTTGGAAACGCAGAAACCTACGCAGGCCTTGCCAAAGCCGAAAGGGATGGTACCATTCGTTATGGAGACCTAAAGCAAGAATTGGCAGCAGCCGTTGCCAATTATTTCGCAGATTTTCGTACTCGTCGAGGCGAACTTTTGGCCAGCCCCCAAGAATTGGAAACTATCCTCAAAACAGGGGCGGAAAAAGCCCGAATAGTCGCCGGAAAAACCATGAACGACGTTCGAAAACTGGTCGGCATCCGCTAGTTCTTTGAAAAATTTTTGTTGAAGAAAACAAAACTATCTGGAGGCTGTCATGCTGAAAAAAATGCTTCGGCAAAACCCGAAACCCCAGACCTTTCTGCAGGTGCAAGGCGTCGTGTTCTTGCGCTTCACCTCTGCCCTCCTCCTCGCGGGCGCACTCTGTTGGATTGGCGTGCGATCACTTCTCGGATCCTTGCAGTGGTGGGAAGCGCCCCTCTTCGCAGCCCTCATCGCTCTCGTTTCACCGACAGAGTTGGTGGCCCACATATACGGGCTTCATCATCTTCCCCGGAAGATTGCTCTCTGGAGCCTTGTTATCAACGTGCCGGACACGAGCTCAGCCCGCCATCACCGGCTTCACCACCGCAAGCAAGCCCGCGTGGAGTGGATTTTTATTCCCCTCGCTGCCGCGCTTCTCACTGTCTTCGGGCTCTCGGGGCTCGGCACACTCCTTGGCACCCTCACTGCCTTCCCCTTGGTCGCTGTAGCTGATATTTGCAGCTTCGTCTTTCTCCGGGTTCTCTGGGAAGAGGAGATGCACTACCTGGCGCACTGCAGCTCCTACAAACCAGAAGCTGGCACGCTCTGGGCGCGCTATGTCACTCGGGTGACCACCCCGCATCTGGACCATCACCGGCGCAACGAGAACTACAACTGGGAAGTCAGTACGCTCTGGCGCTGGGCCGATCGACTTTATGAACAATGGCAACGCTACCACGGCAGACTTGCCAATGGTGACCCTCCGCCCACCCACACAACCGCCACCCTCGGCGTCACGGTCGACGACGAAGGGTACATACTCACTAAGGCGGTCTAGCCTTCCTACGGCCGATTGGGGGATCGGCCGCACCCCTCCCCTCAAAAAATTACAGACTATCTATGGATCTTCAGGCAGACATTTTCGACCTCGCTTTTGTCGGTATCCGAATAAGTATCGTACTCCTTATCTTTTTTGGACTTATTTATTTTTTAATCAAAATGTGTATGGACAACACTACGCCGACGACGAATAAAGTAGCTCTCATTAAGACCCTCTATCTCTATCTCGTCTCATTTGTAGCCCTCATGATGCTCGTCGTTTCGGCAGTCGATCTCCTTAACATTGTTTTAAAAACTTTTATTTTTACCAAAGCCGACAGTTACCTTTACTACAACTCACCAGTAGCTTGCCCGGTTGGAGCAACCACAACTTATGACGGCAAGGATTGCGCTGTTGCCGAACGTGAAGCAAAAACAGCGGCCGAAGAAAATCAGGTCAGCCAGCGACAACGCGACCTGGTACGGGATATTTCTATGTTGGTTGTTGGTATTCCACTCTTCGTCTTCCATTGGAAACTAGCTCGTCGCAAAGAAATATAATTAACCCCCACAATACTATGCACGAACAAATAAGCCCAGCGGGGCTGGAAAAGGTTGGCAGCGCACAAACAATGCCGTCACTTTTTGACAATATTGCTCATTACCAAAAAGAAATTGACCAACTTCCCAAAAATTCCACGATAGATCATTTAGCAGGTTTATACGCTCTCCAAGAAGAAATTGATACCGCTGTAGCCAAGGTAATCGCGGAACTTCACCGCATCGGCTACGCCGTGACAGATACACCGGCAATTGATGATTTTTTACGCCTCATTAAACGTAGGGATATAAAAAAATTGGATTGGGCAATCAATCAGCTCAGCCAACTTGAAATCCCGGCCTCAAAAGAACTTCTCCAGGCATACATTAGAAACATTTATCGCGCAGAAGATGGCATGGAAGATGTCTTTAAAGCAACTTCTAAAGCAAAGGCAGTCCAAAACACCTCCGGAACAAAACAAAAATAGTGAAAAAATAAAATCAGCTTCCTAGTCAGAGAAGCTGATTTTTTTTACCTTCATTAAAACGTATAAATTTATTTTGTCTCCGCTAAAAATTTTACACGCTCCAAAGCTTTCGGGTAATTGGCTTGAAAATATTCTTCCAATTCTGGTGGAACATTGAATGCAACAGTTAGTGTTGTTGAGCCGTCTTGCTCTTTGAGCCAGTAGCTTTCCTCGCCGCCCGTCCATTCTTTTTTTCGTTCCTGCTTTCCGTCTTCCTTAGTATCGCTCCGGTGTTGTAGCCGTAAAAATTCACCGGGCGTCAACTTTTGAACCAAGCTTGTTACGCCATACCCATTTACAGCAGAGATAAACTGCACCTCATTGCCTTCTTTTAGATCGCCAACCATGTATGTTCCCGGGTCAATAATGCTTGCCCATTGCCGAAAGGTTTCGTCTTGCCACAGCGTATCCCAGACCTTTTCTTTGGCGGCATGTATCTCAATCAGGAATTGCATTTCTTTCATAGGTTTATTTTATAGATTTATACCCAAATTACCCTATCACATTTTAACGGCTTAACTAAAAGATAAAAACTACAAGCTCCTCCGCCTGGACTCGAACCAGGAACCCCTCCGTTAACAGCGGAGTGTTCTACCATTGAACTACAGAGGAATTACCCACGACCATGTCGGGATAGTCAGCCAGACGGACTCGTCCCTCGCCTCGTCGCTAACTAAAAAACTCTCCGCGTCGGGAGAGTTTGTTTTTGGTAACAAGAAACTCACCCTAGCGGAGCAGGATATTATTATTCGAATTGTTGGCGCGTGAGTTTTTCATATACTGAGATTACTATGATTAAAAATGTTTGTCAAATTACGTTAATTAAAGAAATTTAAACAGGTAAAAATATTACTTGCCGATATTCTTAATTTAAGAAAATACCACTAAAATAGTTTTAACAAATCACCAATATCCTCAATAAAAAAATTTGGTTCCGGCTCATGGAGATGATCGGCGTGAAATCCATACGTCGCGCGAACGGTTTTGATACCAGCGTTTTTTCCTGCCTCAATATCTAGATGGCTGTCGCCGATCATGGTGGCTGAATCTGTGGATTCATTCATCAATTCCAGAGCTCTTAACAGTGGGGCGGGATGTGGCTTCAGCTCAGGAGCATCTTCGGCCGAAATAACAACAGTAAAAAATGATGCCAACCCAGCTTGCTCCAAAGTCTGCAGCGAGGTCTTTTTGGAACGAGTCGTAACTACTGCCATTTTATAACCGCGTTCCTGAAGTGTTTGTAGGGTACTGAGTGTTTTTGGAAATGGAACCGACAGGTGCATATTAGCCAGCTGAAAATTTCGGTGCTCGTTCTGCAGCACGAGGGTATCTTCGAGACCGGTAAGCGTGCCATAATATTCGTTGAACGGCTTGCCGACCAAAGGCGCGATCACTGAACGATCCGGAACTGCAAACCCGTGCACTGACAAACAATGCTCCGTAGCTTGCAGGATAAACTCCCGTGTATCCAGAAGTGTGCCATCAACATCAAAGAGTAAGGTAGCAATACTTTCCATAAAATTTATTAAAATCGAATTTACTCTACCATCGTCTATTTCACCTGTCTATCTGACTGGCAGCTATGCCCTAACAGCAAACTCCACCAGCGCACTGTTGTTCAAACTGTTAACGTGGATTTCGCTGGTTCGATCAGAAGAAAATACTACATAATCACTCTCTACAACGTTTCATAAGCAAAATTTATAATTTTCTGGTATACTATATTAGTATATTTTTTTATTTGTATGACAAAAACTTTAAAACATTTTTCTTTCCTGGTACTCGGAGTTGGCCTGGCATTTGGCGGTACGGCTCTTGCAGCCACCACGATCGGTAATAACATCACTACCGGCGGAACATTGGTGGCTACGGGCAACATAAGCACGAGCGGCACCATCTCGACGACGGGGGCTGTGGACACGAACGGTACTTCGGGCGGATACAAAATTGATGGCAATCTGATACTCCAAGTATCAAGCACCAACTTCTCGACTGCCGTAGGGCACCAAGCACTCCTAAACAATCCTGAGACAGGCAGCTCTAACAGTGCTTTTGGGTACCAAGCACTCAAAGCCAATACGGCCATTGGTGACGATACGGGGACAGCCAATGACGCTTTCGGTTATCAGGCGCTGACAGCAAATACCACAGGTGCGCAAAATGCAGCCTTTGGTAACAGCGCTCTGCTCAACAATACAACTGGTGACGGCAATATTGCCATAGGCCAACTCACCCTGGGGTATAACACTACCGGCCAAAGAAATACAGGCATAGGTTTAAATGCCGGGGTTTTTAATGTGACCGGAGGTGATAATACCAGCGTCGGATACGCTGCGCTTGGCCAAGGTGGACTGGACAGCAGCTACAACATGGTTACAGCGCTCGGTTCATACGCCGGCAGCAGTGTGGCCAATAATTCGGATTATAGCACGTATGTTGGTGCTAATGCTGGAAGCAGTGCCACTGGCCCAAGCAACATCATCATCGGTGCCGCCACATCATCAGCAGCATATAACAACGACATTACGACTGGCTCGCAGAATATCATAATCGGCACCAACATCGCGCCACCCTCCCGAACAGCCTCGGGCCAACTCAATATTGGCAATATTATTTATGGCACCGGGATCTTTGGCGTTGGAACCACGGTTTCAACAGGAAATATCGGCATTGGCACCACTACCCCCTCCTCCAAACTACATGTGTCTTCCGGAGCAAATAGCACCACCACGGTCAGTGTCGGGCAGCTGGATCTGGCTTCCAGCAAAGGCTGTATTAACATGAATCAAGCTGATGGGAGTCCTGGCAGCTTCTACCTTGTTGGAGGAGCAATGGTGATTGAGAACAACTATTGCCGCTAAAAAGACCTTAGAACAGCTCAAAACCGCCTCCTCACCCCAACATCCACCCCGCCTCTGTATTGTAAAAAATAAGGTTTTAGTTTAAAATAGGCTTCTTAAATACTTATAGCGAGTATGGCAGGCAACATATTTGGATATACCTGGGGGATGAGGTTTAAGGTTTTTGGCCTCACTCTTTTGATTATTGGAATATTTATGGGCGCGGGGTACCTGGCGGATCAGGTTTTCCACACCCAGCCAAAATTAATGGTCGCCGGCCTCTTGATCTCGTTTCCGTTTAACCAGATTATTACCGCAAAAATACTCAAAAAGATCTTGGAATCGAAAAAACAAAAAATACTTGACAAACCATGATTATTCGGCCTATACTATGTGGGTCTTAATTTGGTAGAAGCATTATGATAAATGTATCGCTTGCCGCCGAACCAGTATTCTATATCGGAAGCCTGGCCATTAGTAACAGTCTTTTGTCTGCTTTTATTATTACGCTCTTTATAGCGGCAGGCTCGATTTTGGCACATAAGCGCTTAGCTCTTATCCCCGGAAGACTGCAAGTACTCCTCGAAATCATCACCGAATTTGTCTTGGAACAGCTCCGAACAGCCTTTGGTTCTGAAAAAAAAGCTCGAGCATTTTTTCCGGTCATCATGACCGTTTTATTATTTATTGTTATTGCCAACCAATTTTCGATGGTACCATTATTGTACCAGATAACCTATGGAGGCAAAGCAGTGCTGCGAACCGCTACCAGCGATCTCACTTTAACCCTCGCTATGGCAGCGCTCATGATTATTTCTGCACAGGTCTTGGCCTTTGCGGCTTCCCCGCTCACACATATTGGAAAATACATTAAAATCGGCCCATTACTAAAAGCACGAACCCCCGCTGCTTTTGGGAACGCATTTTTAGATTTATTCCTTGGAATACTCGATATTATTGGAGAAATCTCCAAAATCCTTTCCATGTCGTTCCGCTTGTTTGGCAACGTATTTGCAGGAGAAGTGCTGGTTGCGGTAATTACTGGACTCTCTATATATACCACCTTTTTTATACCGATTCCGTTCATGATTATCAGTATTTTCTCGGGTTTTGTGCAAGCTTTCGTGTTTATGTTGTTGTCAATTCAGTTCATTGCCGGAACGATCGGAACACAAGCCGCCCAAGAACAAACAGCCCCGCAGACGGTATAACGAAAAATTTAAAATTATTTAATTTAATTTACTTATTTTAACTAAGTAACCTATATGGATGTAGTTTCGTTCAAAGTAATAGCCGCAGCTTTCTGCATGGGAATCGGATCTATCGCACCAGCAATCGCCGAAGGTATGGTAGCTTCAAAAGCTATGGAAGCCATCGGACGCAATCCATCAGTCAAAGACGCGATCATTCCAAACATGGTTGTCGCCATGGCTATCTGTGAATCGACCGGTATTTATGCCTTGGTTATTTCGCTCATCATCTTATTCGTTATCTAAAAATTCCTTCCTATGAACGTCCTTTCAGGGTTGGGCATTGATTTGTGGGCGTTACTCATCTACGTAGTCAATTTTGGCGTGATTGTTTTAATATTGCGCAAATTTGTCTACCGCCCCCTACTCTCATTTCTCGACAAACGCCGCGAACTTATCAGCCAGAACATTTCTGAAGCCGAGGAGTTAAAAAAGAAATTCTCCGCCGAGCTGATCGCCAAAGAAAATGAAACAAAGGCCCTTCTGACAAGAATGCGCCAGGAAATCGCCCAAGTCAAAGAGCAGGCCGAACATCGCGCCGAAGACATGATCCGCGAAGTACAGCAGGAACGCTCACGCCTTTTGCGTGAAACTGACCAGGAAATTGTTGCTCTCAAAGCCGATGTCTACCGTCAAATCGAGACCGAAATTAAACAACGTATTGAAAAAATGCTCCTCACAATTCTTGGAAAGAATGTTCCGCAAGAAGTAGTTAAGAAAAGTATTTCTGAAGCTTGGGAATCTATCACCCCCTAATATTGTCTATGCTTAAAAATCTTTTGCTCGCTTGGATTCGCGACACCCACAATCACCTATCTGACCCGGGCAAAAAAGAAAACCTTTTACCGCTCCATGCTGCTGAATATATTAAAGCTGTAGGCAGCGAAGAAGCGCTTAAAGATTTACAACAGCTTGTTGACTCGTTTGAGACATTGGCGCACGTGATGGAGAAGGGTCTTGGCACAGAAAAACTCCTCAACACCCTTTCCGCTTCCGGACGCAAAGGCAGACCGTCAGAGGCAATCACAGTCCAGTCCCCACTCTCACTCTCAGCGGACGAGCGAAAAAGCATGGAGCAGCATTTCGCTTCTTTGTTTCCAAACGCAGCAGTTTCTTTTGTGGTTGAGCCGGCCCTCTTGGGTGGCATCCGCATTTTTAAAGATGGAAAAATGATAGACGGCAGCTGGAGAGGTCAAATTCACAGTGCTTTGCGCTAACAGCTATTCTTTTGCATCCTATTAGCTATGAAATCTAAACAAAACCTGCCTGAAATCCTATCGATGCTCGACAAGGCAATCACGCAGATGGAAGACAAAAAACAATGGCAATCAGCGGGTATTATCCGCTCAATTAAGGATGGCGTCATGGAAATTGAAAATATTTCCGGTCTTACCATGGGCGAGGTTGTTACTATCGAAGAAACCGGTACTGAAGCGGTGGTGCTCCAGGTCGGCCGTGATATCAATATCGCCGTTAGCCTTGATCCTTCTATCGAGCTCCGCACCGGGTTTGCAGCCGTCCGCACCGGAAAATCCCTTGCTATCCCGGTCAGCGACCAGATTATCGGCCGCGTTGTTAGTCCGCTCGGAAAGCCCCTCGACGAACAGCCCCCACTTCAGAAAACTGTCTTAATGCCACTTGAACGCGTAGCCGCCGGTGTTATGGCTCGCGAGTCCGTTTCACAACCGGTTCAAACCGGTATCCTGGCAATCGATTCCCTCATTCCTATTGGTCGCGGACAACGTGAACTTATTATCGGCGACCGTCAGACCGGTAAAACTGCCATTGCCCTTGATACCATCATCAATCAGAAAGGCCAAAACATGATCTGTGTGTACGTTGCTGTCGGCCAACGCGACTCTAAAACCGCTCAAGTCATCAAAACACTCACCGATACTGGAGCGATGCAGTACACGGTCGTGGTTTCCGCTTCGGCCGGAGACCCAGCCATTGTGCAGTTTCTTGCGCCGTATGCCGGAGCAGCAATTGCCGAATTTTTCCTAGCACAAGGAAAAGATGTGCTGGTTGTCTACGATGATTTATCAAAGCATGCCATCGCTTACCGTGAAGTATCACTCTTGCTGCGCAAACCCCCAGGTCGCGAAGCGTACCCTGGTGACGTGTTTTATATTCACTCTCGCTTGCTCGAACGCGCTGTAAAACTTAATCCCGAACATGGCGGCGGTTCTATCACGGCTCTGCCTATTATTGAAACGCAGGCTGGTGACGTTTCTGCCTATATTCCAACCAACGTTATTTCCATTACCGATGGTCAGATCTTCCTTGAACCCGGTCTTTTCTACCGCGGCATCCGTCCGGCTATTAACGTTGGTATTTCGGTATCACGCGTTGGTTCGGCCGCCCAAACTCACATCATGAAAAAATTGTCTGGCAGCGCCAAGCTTGACCTGGCACAATATTACGAACTCGCTGCTTTTGCCCAGTTTGCTAGCGAACTTGATGCTTCTTCCAAAAAGCAACTGACCCGCGGCGAACGTCTTATCGAAGCCCTCAAACAAAAACAAAACCGTCCTCGACCGCTGTGGCAGGAATGTGCCGTGCTCTACGCTACGCTCAAAGGGTATGTTGACGAAACTCCAACAGCAGCGGTAGCCGACAAATTAATCCAATTCTTGGAACACGTAGAATCATTTAAACCACAACTGGTTACGACGATCGAAACCGGTAAAACCCTAACTCCCGAAGTTGAAAGCGAATTAGCAGCCGCGGCAACTGATTTCTTTAAAAAATAACGTATGGCGTTTCTCGCCGAAATCAAGAAACAAGTTGAATCGGTCAATAGCAGTCGCAAAATTACCCAAGCGATGCAACTTGTGGCGGCCAATAAAATGAAGTACTTTCAACGGCAAGCGACTCATAACCGTGAATATGCCTGGAAACTACTTGAGGCCATGTCGCTCTGCCATCACCGCCTGAGCGATTTGGCATTAGCAGAAAAAAGAAACAGCGGGAAAAACGTCTTTGTGTTAATTACGTCTGACAAGGGTCTTTGCGGAGCGCTCAACGTGCGCCTGATCCAGAATCTGCTCAAGAGCAAAGAATGGACAACTACCCCAGAAGCCGAACGACTACTTATCACCATCGGGCGCAAAGGCTATGATTACATGAACCGAAGGAATATTCCGATTGCCGCGCATTTCCCTGGAATTAGTGAGCGACTTGATGCCATGACAGCGTTTCACCTGATCAACACCATTGCCAGCTACTGGGATTCAGGCGAAGCGAAAAAAATTTACATGGTAAGCACGCACTACGTCAATCCTTTTTTGAGCATACCCCGGCTTTCAACCTACCTCCCGTTTTCAAGCGAAATGATTGCTGAACATTTGAACTGGCGGGCAACGATGCGGAACACTCAAGAAGATACAAACACTGTCGGACAGCACTTCTTTTTCGAACCAAACGAAGGCAGAGTCATAGAAACGCTAGCACACCAATTGATTCACAGCTTGTTTATGCAGTCGTTTAATGAGTTTAAAGCCGCCGAATACTCCAGCCGCATGGTTGCAATGAAAAAAGCGACTGAAGCAGCCGACGACATGATAAAATCACTTACCTTGCAGTATCACAAAACCAGGCAGGCCGGGATCACACAACAATTATGTGAAATAGCCGCTGGAAGTGAGGCCACTATCGGCGAAGAAGCTTTACTTGAAGTATATTAATCCTATGAGCACGAATCCTAAAGGAACAATCATCCGCGCGGTCGGTGTCGTCGTCGACGTCGAGTTTAACGACCATACGCCCCAAAAATTTTCAGCATTGGTTACCACGTCTGATCCAAAGATTACACTCGAAGTCCAGGCTCACCTGAGTAAAGGCGTTGTGCGCACGATTGCCATGTCTTCTACCGACGGGCTTGGCGCAGGACAGGAAGTGATGGACACCCTCTCCCCTATTACTACTCCTGTTGGGGAAGCTGTTTTGGGCCGGGTACTCAATGTCACCGGTGAACCGATCGACAACGGGCCTACTTTTGATAAAAAAATTACCCGCCGATCTATCCACGCCCAGCCACCTAAATTATCCGAACAAAGCAAAAATGTTCAAATTTTTGAAACTGGTATTAAAGTTATCGACCTGCTCGCCCCGTTTGTAAAAGGTGGTAAAGTTGCCCTCTTTGGCGGTGCTGGCGTCGGCAAAACTGTTATCATCCAAGAACTTATCCATAACGTCGCCTTGTCCCACGGTGGTTATTCAGTATTCGTTGGTGTTGGTGAACGTTCCCGTGAAGGAAACGATCTCATCCAAGAAATGAAACATGCAGGTGTTATGGACAAAGTCGCCATGGTCTTCGGTCAGATGAACGAACCACCAGGTGCCCGTTTACGCGTCGGCTTTACCGGTCTCTCCATTGCCGAACACTTCCGTGAACAAGGTAAAGACATCCTCATGTTCGTCGATAATATTTTCCGCTTCACCCAGGCTGGCGCCGAAGTCTCGGCTCTTCTTGGCCGTTTACCATCGGCTGTCGGCTACCAACCAACCCTGGCCACCGAAATGGCCAGCCTCCAGGAACGTATCACTTCCACCCATAAGGGTTCCATTACCTCGGTACAGGCCGTGTACGTACCAGCTGACGACCTGACTGACCCAGCACCAGCCACCACGTTTGCCCACCTCGACGCTACCATCGTATTGTCCCGTAAACTGGCTTCAATGGGGCTCTACCCGGCAGTTGACCCGCTTGATTCCAACTCATTCGCGCTCAAACCCGAAATTGTTGGCGCTGAGCAGTATGAAGTTGCAACCAGAGTACAGCGCACACTCCAGCGCTATAAAGAACTCCAGGATATCATTGCTATTTTGGGTATGGACGAGCTTTCGGAAGAAGATAAGCTCACTGTGCAACGCGCCCGCAAAATCCAGCGCTTCCTGACACAGAATTTCTTTGTAGCTGAAATTTTCACTGGAGCCGCCGGTCAATACGTCTCCCGCGCCAACACCGTACTTGGTTTCCAAAAAATTCTCAATGGCGAATGTGATGAAATTGCCGAACAGCATTTCTACATGGCCGGCACTATTGACCAGGTATTTGAACGCCACGCTGAACAAAAAAATTAGCTATGGCTGAAACCACCTTCCACCTTACTATCCAAACACCTGAACACGTCTCTTACGACGGGGAAGTTGTGTCACTCAAACTCACCAATGAAACGGGCGACCTCGAAATCTTGCCCCAGCACGCCAGCCTGATGGGAACTATTTCTTTTTCAAATACACTGGTCCGGACGCTAAACTCCGAAGAAGAATACCTCATGCGCAACGGCCTCGTGATCGTGGACGGGATAAAAAACCACACTACTGTACTGGTAGCTGGCTGCGACCTGGTCAGCCACGCTGACCTAAAGACCATCCGCGAATATCAGCAATTTATCCTCGAGAAACTGTCTAACACAACAGATCTCAATCCGTTTCAGATAACGTACCTCGAAGAACATGGCGAGGCGCTCTCCAAAATGATAGAGGTAGTCAGCGGACAAAAAAACGAAGAAAAAAAATAACCCCTTAAGGATTAATAGCAATCCTATGCGCCTATCCGGCCTCAGGGAGAGTATCGGTACTTTTTTAAAAGAAGGCAAAAACAAGAAAGTACATACCCCGGAAGAAAAGCATGATGGCGACCACCCCCCTACTCAAGAACATGGGCATGGCATCAGCCGACGGGATGTATTAAAAATGGCCGGAGCAGGCGCAACAGCTCTGGCAGCACGCAAAGCTGAGCAGCTTTTAAACCCTTTCAACCACGAATCTAAAAAAGATTCTAAGGAAAGTAATAACAGCCTTTTTGAAGGCATCAATATCAGCACCGCAGCCGCCAGCACCGCGATGTTTTTTAGATGGGTAAAAAAATGCAAGGAAGGCTCCGCTTCCTTTGGCCCTGCTTCAATCATTGAACTTAATCTGGTGAATGCAGCACGGCGCGAAGCCCTCAAATGGGGCGGCGGTAAAGAAGGCCAGGAACTGGCCAAACACGAGGAGCATGCACTGCTCGAAGGTTACGCCATAACCATTCCACTCGTCGTTGCGGCCGACTTTGCCAGCCAAGCGATAAAAATCAACGCCGACAGCATCTTTGGCCAGGCGGCCGAAGTCGGAGCAGCCCAGAGTGAACGCGGGCTTTTACCCGCCCGACCACAGCGGGGTCTCGATGCCCGGGAAGCGACTGAATACAAACGAGAATGGGCTGAACATTTAGAAAAAGTAAATGAACAGCTCGTAGAACAAACGGCTCAGCTTTTGGGTTTGACCGAAGTGTTGGCCCCCTTTTTAACGACCTACGTTTCTTCTGGTGCGGCGGACCAGCTTAAGAATGCTTTTAATGAAAAAAAGAAAAGTGTCCTCTCTCTCTTGTTCGAACAGTCCTATGCTCGGCACGCCCTGACCGCCTGTGGCCAGGAACGCGATGATGAGCGAATGCAACGAAATAGCGTGGAGCGCGCCAACAAGCTCATGGAGAACTTCGAACAAATGGTAGTTACCCTTTCATGCAATACTCAGGGGTCTAGCCTGGTTGGTGATCCACCAAAAATCGTTGCCTACGCCCAAAACCTGAACAATCCCAAGCGCCTGGCTCAGATTGAAGCTGCTGGAATTATCAATAGCCAACTAGCATCGCACACCATAGCCGCCAGCTGGTTAAACGAAGCAGGTATCGGTGACAAATCAATTAGCGGGACTACTACAGTCTCCCCCATCGATTTTGGTGGCAAATTTTTAGAAGCGGAAAAGAAAACGCTTCAGGCACTTCGCGGAATTACCACGGGCGAGGTCGACACATCTTCCTTCAAAGAACTGGTGGGAGCCCTGAAAGACATGGGCAAAAATGAGGACGGCTTTGCCAAAGTCGGGGAGGCACTTGGACGCCTCAAAAGACCGGGAATAGAAGTTTCGATCGGAGCATGGATCGACAGCAAACTCGATGGCTTACGCAACATAGAAAATATCGGCTTTCAAAAATTAGTTTCCCCTTTGTTGGGACAAAAACTTCCCGAGGCCATTACACCAGAAATCATCGCTGCCGCCTCGCAAACTGGAGATGCAGGATCTTTGGCGCGCCTCATGAAATTACACCTCGAAATGTCGAGTGGTGAAATTTCCCAAGAACTTCTTTCGCTCCAACAGGATATTGCTCGCACCCAGGTGACAGCGGCAGCTGAAGACGAATCAGATACGTCTTCGAAAGATCACCAAGGAACGATTGATCGAATTACCCGGCAGGTGCAGGATTTGCGCAGCAGCATGCCATTCGTCCTTAGCCCAGCAGAACGCGCGCTGCAGGAAAAAAATGAACCGCAGCGTAGCGACGAACTAAAAAAGCTTGAGGAAGAAATTTTACAACTTTTAATTGAAAAAAGGATTTTGCACGAACAGCCTCATACATTAACAGCAACGCTCGCGCAGATCGGCGAAATATCGGAACCGCACCTCAAAATGGCGGTCGAAAAATTTCTTACGTTGAAAGAGCGGGCGGAAGGATCTGAGCGCAAAGAAACGGAGAAACACTTCCTCAGCCCAGCGGCACAAGAAGTCGCCTATGCGCTCGGCAGTCAGATGCCCTGTGTCGAACCCATGGCTGAAACCGTAAAATGGAGCCTGCTTAAGGCACTTGAAACCACCAAAGATGCACTGCCCACCCGATTATCGAAAATGATTGCCGCAGCTACAGCCGTGTTTACAAGTGAAGCCGCAATTTCAGCATATGCGGACAATGTAGCCGCTTTCTTATACGGCCAAAAAGTTCTCTCCGACCTGGCGATCGAGCTCTACGGCAAAGATGTACTCAAGAACAATCCTGCGATCGAAGACGCCATCGTCACGTCTTCTCTTTTGCTTGCTATGCAGGCTGGTTCCCTCACGCTACTAGGCAATGGACCAAACTTCCTTCAGGAAAACTGCCGCCTAAGGGTGGAAGACGGAAAATTGGACACTGTCATCACTCGTCCCACCGTACAGGGTCTTTTAAAAAATAAATATTCCGTAGCCTTGAACGGAGCTACAATAGGCATCTCGATAGGCATGCTGTTCGCTGCCTTTCAGGAACTTGAGCACGCTCCCAAGCACGAACCTAAACCTCCTGCTGTACAGACGCGCGAGCCAAATACGGTAACGAGGACTGCTCTATTTGATAAATTTCGTCGCGCCAAGCCAAATAAGGAGAAAAAATCATAAGCACCTGAAACCACCACAACGACTGACATTTGGTAAACAAAAATAACCCCCTACGGGGTTATTTTTTTGAGCACACTTAAAACCCAAAACTTTTCTTTAAAATGGCGCGGTAAATCATCTTGCGGCTAATGACCCCAACCACCCGACCGTTCTCGACAACCGGAAAACGGCTGATATTTTTGGCGAGCATGAGAGACCCGGCTTTCATGATCGGGTCGTCCGGATGCAGCTGAATAACATTCTTGGTCATAAAAGCACTGGCCGGGATATTTTCTTTTTGCTGAGCTTCCTTTTCACGCCCTTCCAAATAACTCGCAGTTGCCGCACCCATGTCATCATAGAGATTTTGGTACGAAGGATACAGTACCCGAAAGATATCTTTTTCCGACACAATACCCAGCACCTCGCCCGCAGCATCCACTACCGGCATACCGCTAATATTTTTTTCATACAAAATACGGGCAATATCATGATACGACGTATCGGGCGAAACAGTTATAACGTTTGTTTCCATGATATCGCGGACTTTCATAGAAAATAATTGATGAGTAAATAGTAGTGCTATTGTAGTGCGAAGTGAGTACTGCGTCAAATAAAATATTCTAGCCGCATTCGATTTTTGTTTTTGGCGTGCTGACAACGCCTTTTTTGGCTTAAAAACGGCTTTTTTTACTGAACAAGACTCTTGACAAAAAGTGTTTTTTGTGCTATGCTACGCTGTTCTATAGATAGGCTGCAAAGTCTTGCTACAGACAAACGCTCTTTACAATTTGACAGAGAGGTAAAAAAACGAAAAAAGAGACTATCAATGTAATAATCATTCTTGGTTGTTACATTGATAGTCTCTGGACAACCACCAGCAAGGAGCGTACCTCATGCAAACGAAGAAAAGCGTTTTTCAAATTGCCAAAAACGCCGTGATCGAGTCATGGCTTGGCCTGTTGGCCCTCGTGCTGTTTGTGACGTTCGGGCTGGGTAACCACCCCGTCGCCGCAGGCGCGGCACTGATTGTTGCAGCCGTCCTGGCCATGAACGGTCTGGCCCGGACCGAGAACCTCCTGACCGAACAGGGCCCGAGTGTGTGGAAGGAACACCCCAGCCTTCGCTGGCTCCACCACGTTACAAGCGAGGGGGAGCTCGCCGGCATCCTCGTCGGGTTCATCGCCCTCGTCCTCTACGGTTTCACCAACGGCCACCTGCCCCATCTTCCGATCTATGGCATGGCTACGATCATCGGCGTACTGTCGGCCGCCCGGCTGGCGACGCGCAGCATGAACGAGATCATGTCCCTGCTAGAGCGGGTCGGCGGCCGCGGCTTCGCCATCGCCGTCGGCTCTCTGCTCTCGGCACTCACTGGACCGGCCGCGTCGCTCTACATGGCCGAATACGTCAAGACGCGGAGCAAGGAGAAGGATCGCCCGAAGGTCGCTACCCTACTCGCGGCCACCATCGGAAGCGGTAACGGTCTGTTGCCGTTCGTCGCGCCGCCCGTGCTGATCGTCTGGGGCACGCTCCAGCAGCAGTTCGGCTGGGGAATCGGACGACTCTTGCTCATGGCGGGACTCGTCTGCACAGCGCACGTGGTGGTGTGCACGAAGATCATGCTGAAGTATCTCCAGGCTCCCACCGAGATCCAGCGCGCGCCACTGAGCGCCCAGCGCTTCCTCCCTCTGCTACCGCTCGTCGCACTCGTCACGCTGCACATCCTCACCACCGACAACCCGCTCGTCCTGGGCGCTGACCTCGCGATCGGCCTCACGAACCTCATCCTCGCCAAGCGCGAGTACCGGGGCGCGGAGGAGGATCGCCGGGAAGAGGCGCACGCCGCAGCATGGCAGCCACTCATCCTGGGCATCCTGCTCGTGGCGCTCGAGGTGATCGGCCTGTGGGCAACGCCGACGATCGCGTCCATCGCAGGACTCATCCCCTCGGCGATGCCGCTCTTCGCCTTGGCCGTGACCCTCTTCTTCGTCACGGCCATCGTCAGCCACTTCGCCGACAACGCCCTGGCCTCGCGCGTCTTCATCGCCATCCCGGTGACGATGATCACGACGCTCGGACAGGCGCCCGCCGAGGTGCTCGCGACCGCGGTGATCTTGGGGGCCCTCTTCGGAGGATTCCTCACGATCCCGGCGAACCTGCCTAACTTCCCGCTGGCTCGCAGCCTGCGGGTGAGCGCGGGGCAGTGGCTCGGCTCGTCCTGGAAGATCTACCCGACGGCGCTGATCCACATCATCGCGCTGGCGATCATGGTTGCCCTGGCACGATAACGACTGCCCGGGGACCAGTCGCGCATCACACCTCTCTGTCCCCATTTCCTTTACCTTCAATTCGTTGAATTTAGAGGAACAAAAACCTCCGTTACCGCGGAGGTTTTATGCACCACAATTTAGTTCATCTCCCGTCCGGCTCTCTTTTTTAAAAAGAGAACTGCACGGGGCATGAAAAATTCCCTATAATTTCTAGAGGAGAAAACAATGCGCCTGAGCGCCCTACTCGTAATTGTCATGCTTGCCTGGACAAAAGTTGCCCCGGCGGAAACTACAAAAAAACCGCTCATCACCGGATCAGTCGCAGGAGTGCTCGACCTCACCTGGGGAGGCTCGTTCGGAAATCCGCCGCACCTGCTGGCTCTCGCGACCACCGAGGTAGCACCCTTCCCTGTGCTACACCAGGCTGCGCTGCAGATCGACCTGAACGCACTCAACGAACGAATCTCGCTGACGGTCGTACCCTGGACTGGTGCCATGGCGGACAAGATCGGCACAGTCCCCGGCCTTCAGGTAGCCTGCCTCACGCTCAAAGCGAACCTCACTACCCAGTGGAGTGCGGTCGCAACTGGCGGACACTGCGCGGGCCACCGGGGCTACGAACCCGTGAACCCGAGTGCCATGGCCGACCGGTATCACATCATGCACGCGCTCCCCACCTATGGCCTGCCCTACTGGAACACGGGCGCAGAACTCTCACTCAGTCATGCGGGCGGCCTGACTATAGCAGTCGGCATGACGCCTAGCTGGGGCGGAACACCTTCTCGTGACCCGGAAGGCCTTACCTACTACGCCGGCATCCGCCATACAACCCCCAACAGCTACCTGTCCTACATGTTCAGCTTGCGTCCCGAACCTGGTGGCGGCCGTTTTGACGGCGATGTCGCCTTGGCGCTCTCAGCTATGGGGCCGTGGTCTTTACGCCTCCACTGGAACGCTGGCGGCGAAACTGGAGCAAATGCGCGGGTGTGGACATGCGGGGTGGCCGATGTACGCACCAAAACCCCCAAGCTAGCCAACTGGCAGCTAGCTGTGTCCGCCAGGGCCGACGGCTGCCACGAAGTGCGTAAACCAGAAATCCCAGCTCTCGTCGTCGATGGCTCTCGGTTCGCCGGAACTGTTACTTTCTCAGCAAACCCAAACAACTGGCCAATACACCCCTTCGTAGAAATATCTGCGGTTCAGACACGAACCCCGTCTGAAGGGTACGACCCCAGAACCGGGTGGGGCGGCATAGCAGTGGCCGGGCTTAGCTTGTTTGCCAAAAACTAGAACGACTCCGCAACAACATAGCGCACGGACGCCAAACAGGCTCCGTGCGCTCTTCTATTGCGCACAGAAGTATTTCATAGTACTACCACACTACCTGGTGCTGCTTTGCGAACTGGTATACTATATTGGTATACTTAATTACTAACATCACCTATGAGCTGGATCATCTATGCTCTCCTCTCAGCCCTGTTCGCTGCTTTGGTGGCCATTTTTGGCAAAATCGGTATTCAAAACGTTAACTCCAATGTTGCAGTTGCAATTCGCACGCTTATTATTGTCTTTTTTGCCTGGGGCATCGTATTCCTCGAAGGAAAGTCCGGTGACATATTCAAAATTTCCAAACATTCATATCTTTTCATTGCCCTTTCAGCTCTTGCCACCGGCCTTTCGTGGCTTTTTTATTATAAAGCGCTGCAACTCGGACCTGTCAGCCGGGTATCAACGGTTGATAAATTAAGCGTTGCACTTAGTATTTTACTAGCTTTTTTTATTTTAAGTGAAAAACCAAGTGCCGGAAATATTATCGGTGGCACCCTGGTAACAGCCGGGGTCATGGCCGCCATTTTAATTAAATAACTTGTATGCACGGATATATTGCGAACATTGAAAAGCTTTCGGTCGAAAACCCTCATTTTCGAAAGGTGCTCTACACCGATAAAAATACACAGCTTGTCATCATGTCACTACTACCGCACGAAGAAATTGGCGAAGAGGTTCATGATGTCGACCAATTTTTCCGCATTGAAAAAGGAAGTGGAACAATGGTCATACATGGCGAACCCCAAGCCGTTGGCGATGGCAGCGTGATTATCGTACCCGCTGGAACCCGTCACAACATCATGGCCGGTGCTGAAACCATGAAACTGTACACCTTGTATGCACCACCACACCATCGCGACGGCGTTATTCACCGAACCAAAGCCGAAGCCGAAGCAGATCACGAACACTTCGACGGAAAAACCACCGAAAAAAAACCAGCTAAATAATGGTAACTATTTTAATTCGGACTTGGAACGCTTTACTTCTATGCCCTCTACACCTCACATTGTTTTTTACGGCTTATGGCCAGAGCTTCACGAGTATACCAAGAAGCAGCTTGGCGACCTTCCAGCCACCCTGCACAGCGAACCGATTACGCTTAAAAACGCAGATGAAACCGCCACCATACTTGGTCTGTTTATCGAGTCGCCCGTTACCCGCGAAATTTTCGACCACTTGCCCAAACTTACGTACATTGCGGCCATGAGTACCGGCTACGACCACATTGATCTCGCCGCAGCAAAGGCAAGCGGTATTGCAGTATCAAACGTACCAACCTACGGTGAAAATACCGTAGCTGAACATACCTTTGCTTTGATTCTTGGCCTGACCAGAAAAATTTTCCAGTCGGTTAAACGGGTCAAGGAGGGAACGTATGATTTTCACGGCTTGCGGGGAATTGATCTTAAAGATAAAACATTGGGTATTATTGGTACCGGACATATTGGAGCGCATATTGCCCGCATCGCCAAGGGTTTTGAAATGCAGGTGCTCGCCTACGACGCATTTCCGAACCAAGCTACCGCCACAACAATTGGATTTACATATACCACACTCGAAAAACTCCTCGAACAATCCGACATTGTTTCACTGCACGTCCCCCTTCTTTCCAGCACCCACCACCTCATCAACAAAGAAAAAATTGGCCTCATGAAGCACGGCAGCCTGCTCATCAACACTGCCCGCGGCGCACTTATTGATCCAGAGGCACTCCTCGAAGCCCTCAACACAGGGCAACTCTCCGGCGCCGGACTTGATGTGCTCGAGGATGAAAATTTGCTACAGAATTTTGAAGAAGTGATGCGCTGCAAGGATGCCAACTGTAAAATAAAAACCACCCTCATTAATAATCTCATCATTGACCACCCCAACACCATCGTTACTCCGCACAATGCTTTTAATAGCATTGAGGCCTTAGAACGAATTATAGACGTAACCGCTGAAAATATTAAAAGTTTTATAAGCGGACAAATTAACAACCGGATTAATTAACGCAATCCATTTCCAGGCCATACCACGCTCTTGTTATATGCCAAAAAACAGCAACCTCCGAACCGAATCAGACAACTTCCAGAGTCATTATACCTACGAACTTTCTGCCCCAACAGGCAAGCAGTTTGATCCTGAATTTAAACCGGAACTTACGCCCTCAGAAATGTTGGCTCTTGGCGTTTTTGGTGGCGCTTATTTTATTGGCGTACCCGGACTTATCCCCGACGATCTGCCAAAGTCTTGGTTTAAAGGAGCTCGTCTGTCCAAGAGTTTTAAAAAAGAAAAAACTTTAAATTTTTTTGGTGTTCACGCCAGCCAACCCCTAAGTGTTTGGCAAAAAAAGGGATGGATCACATTGTGCGACCCGCACGGCTGGTTCCAGTGGTATTGTCGGTATTACTTAGGTCGGCGCATCCCCAAAGAAGACCACCGCCAAATCGGCCGCTGGAAAGCGATCCGTCGCCACATTGGCCAGCTTAAAAAGAACTGCCGACCCAAGGACCTCGCCTGCCGCCCTGTCCAACGACAAGCCCTACTCCACTGGGCATACGATAGTCGAAAAATGTAAGCCTACAACACTCAGTCAAACTGTTACTCTCAAATTAACTGCTGCAATCTCACTTTCGAGAACTAATAAAAATAACGGCAGGTATTAATTTGAGATCTGTACTTATTAAAAAATAACCTATGAGCGAAAATTTTCGCAGTTTTGGAAGTAGAGTAGCTGAATTTTTTAGACCAAAAGAGCGCGTGCCAGCTGAACTCCTCGCCCAGGTGAGGTATCAAAAGGAATTAACGCAAGCTCGGCTTGAATTTATTGGCGAAGAATCAGCGGCCACACCCTGGAAAGAGTCGTACGGATTAGACTCTGGAGAAGAAGGTATTACCACTATTGTAGGCACTATTGCAGGTTTGTGGGAAGAATATACCGGAGAAGACTCGGGTCGGCAAGTTGAACGGATACGGCCGGGTTATGAAGCATTTCAAGCGGCTTTAGAAACCGCGCGTCTAAAGGATATCCCTGATTTACTCGAAAAATTTTGCTTCATTATTGAAAAAGCACACCAGGAAGATGAAAAATTTCCCAGAAAATAAAAAGCACACATATGACCAAAAAAGAAATTGCTAGTGGCGTAGTGCACCGAGTGCCCGCAGATCTACGAAAGTTCATTACTTCCAAACCTACGGTACTCGAAGCTTGGAACGCTATTACACCACTCGCCCGCAATGAGTGGCTGTGTTTTATTGAATCCGCCAAAAAAATAGAAACCCGGAATGGCCGCATCGAACGGGTTGGCCACGATCTTTTAGTTGGAAAAAACCGTCCCTGTTGCTGGCCAGGTTGCAGCCATCGCTAAAGAACATCTGCGCTCATACCTGAAACAAGCATGAGCATAGAAAGAGGACGACGCAGGGCGTCGTCCTTTTGTTTTAGAGTATCCGGGGATACGCTTCGACCATCCGGCGAAGGTCAGCCGGAGAAAAGCGAGGGCTCGTGGGAAGCGGCTGCCAATCGAGACTCTGTAGCTGGCCCGATAAGAAAGAGCGCTTATGTGTGGGGCGGAGCGAGTTTTTTGCCCAGCCATACTGAGTGACCTCGCCATTCGCAACAACGATCCCGCCACCACTGCCATCAGCTGCGCCCGGAACCTGGCCGTCCTCGAGCTGCTCGGCCCACCACATATACGAGGCGATAACCCGCGAGTGAGAAACGATAAGCACATTACCATTACCACCCTCGAGCTCGTGCAACTGCCCCATAAACAGAAGTGTCCGCGTAAGAACGTCACGCATACTCTCACCATTCTCCGGCCGCCAACGGGTTTCCTTACGCCGCCGGTCGCGGTCAGCGCTGGGGAAACGCTCGAGAGCCTCGCTATGCCGGAGGGGTTCATGCTCACCCGAGTAGCGCTCGTCGAGGAGCGGCGAAACTTCGATTGAACCCTCGAGCCCCGCTTCGAGCAGGGTTTCCTGGGCTCGCACATAGCTCGAGGTAACCAAGAGATCAAACGTGAGCTTAAGGCTGCGAAGCATCTCGCCCAGTCGACGGGCTTCGGCAACGCCCTGCTTGGTGAGGCGATGGTCGCCAGTTTCACGCTCGCGGAACAACCTGAGCTGTTCGGGTGTTACGGGGTGCTTGTCAGGCTTAATAAGATTCTGCTCGCTCTGCCCGTGGCGGACAAACGTAATGGTACGAATGATCTGCGGCATAGTGCCCTCCTTGTCTGCAGTCATCCTACACGTTGCATCTCTTTTTATGGTATAAAAAGTACATATACTGTAGTTAGTAACTATTAACTTTACTAAAATAACTATAATAAGCTAAAATACTGACATATTTAATTTGTACTAAATAGTACATTTATGGAAATGACTACCCTCCTAACCTTAGCTGGATTACCGCCAAAACTCGCCCTCCTGTATCGCTGCCTCGTAGAACACGGACCAGCATCGATTGCAGAACTTGAGCGTGAGTCTGGCCTGCATCGCCCCGCGATTTATAAAACCCTACCCCTCCTGGCCAGCCACGGACTCGTCAGTAAACGATCCTCCGGAAAACGAATCAAGTACGTAGCCGCTCCACCAGATGCGCTTATCCCAGAAATCGAAGCAATCAAAGCCTCGATCGATGACTCCGTACACGACCTAAAAGCAGCCTACGAAAAACGACGCTCGCGGCCGCGAGTACTCTATTTTGAAGGTAAACATGGTGTACAGCGAGTAATCAGCGACCTGGTGACAACGCTTAAGCCGGGGTCGGTTTATTACCGGTATGGATCGCGAAAAACAAAAACTACGCTTGATGATATTGAACGACTGCGCCCGCCAAACTTCGTCCGGGACCGTGACCGAAAACAACTCCAACGATTGGTAATTACCAGCACAGAGCGCGCTTCAGCCTACAGCAAAGACATGAACCGAGTGGTAAAAACCGTTCCCCAGAAACTTCTCTTTGACGACAATATTCAATTGATGATTTACGATACCAAAATATCTATCGTAGACTTTGAAAGCGAAACGGGTATTATTATCGAACATCAGAAGCTGGCAAACTTTCAACGAAAATTATTCAAACTCTTATTTGAACGGCTTTAGGCTTATTTGCTTTTTTGAAAAATAAATTATAAGCTAACTCTACGTACTAGTTTAAAGAGTACGACAATGTATTAAAACTTTTATTTAAAACCATATGCAAAAATCACTTATCTGGATCATTGCCGCAATGGTCATCGTACTTATTGCCCTCTACGCCTTCACACGTCCACCAGCCCCGCCCCAACCCAATAACCAAACTATGGAACAATCCTCACCCGTCCAAGTAACTCCCATCTCCCACGCCACAGCTGTTCTCACGTGGGATGACACTGTCATATACACCGACCCCACAGGCGGCGCAGCGGCTTTTGCTGGCCAGCCTGCTGCGGATATTATTGTGGTAACCGACATTCACGGCGACCATTTAAGTACGAGCACGCTTGAAGCTATTACTGGTGATGCTGTCCTCATAGTACCTCAAGCAGTCGAAGATTTGTTACCCGATACTTTGGCTGCACGCGCCAAAGTTTTGGCCAACGGTGCAACACTCACTGAACAAGGTTTTGCGTTTCAAGGCATCCCCATGTACAACCTGCCGGAAACAGCAGACAGCCGCCACACCAAGGGCCGCGGCAATGGCTATGTGATTGAAAAAGATGGCTACCGCGTGTATGTCGCCGGTGACACAGCTGGCACACCAGAAATGCGCGCCCTCACCGACATCGACATAGCTTTTATTCCCATGAATTTACCCTTTACAATGGGTGTCGACGAAGCGGCCAGCGCAGTACTCGATTTTAAACCAAAAAAAGTCTACCCGTACCACTATCGCGGACAAGACGGCTTGGCTGACGTGAATACATTCAAGGAACTCGTGAATACTGGTGATTCAACTATCGAAGTTGTGCTGGTAAACTGGTATCCTGCCCAATAGCGAAAGTAGCATCAATACCTAAAACCAACGCGATGCAAAGCGTTGGTTTTTTATTACCATTCGACAACCGCGCCTCAGCGCGCTACAGTAAGTATGTAGTTACCTCTAACGTTACACTATGCAGTATCTCTCGCTTTTTAAGACCAGCTTCACGGCTTGGAAAAACGACAAAGCACCTCAACTCGCCGCTGCAACTGCATACTATACAATTTTCTCACTCGCCCCTCTCTTGGTGATTATTATTAGCCTAGCCGGTTTTTTCTTTGATTCAGCAACTGTCCAAACACGTATCATCGAGCAGGCTGGAACTATGGTCGGCGCTGAAGGCGCGGAGGCAATCAGTACCATGCTCAGCGCAGCCGAGCAAAGCCCTCGCTCGTTCGCAGCAACGGCTGTTGGCATTCTTGTCCTCATTATCGGCGCGACAGGACTCTTAGTTGCCCTTCAAAATGCGTTTAATTCTATTTGGAAAGTTTCGCTTAAAAAAGAAAAGGGGCACCTGGTGGCGACAATTTTAAAAAGAATTTTTTCATTCGGCCTCATCTTAGCCATTGGGTTCTTGCTTATGGTGTCACTCGTGCTTTCCGCTGGGGTCAGTTTTTTTATTGAAATCGCTTCGACTAACCTTACCTGGCTCACTACGCTTTTACCACTACTCGACCTTGCGGTGTCGCTCGTGGTAACAACCGCACTTTTTGCTTTACTTTTTAAATATTTGCCCGATGTCCACCTGGACTGGCGACACATTATCGTAGGCGCCGTGCTTACCGCCTTCTTTTTTACCGCCGGCAAAAGCTTGCTGGGCTGGTACTTGGGACAACGAAACTTTACTTCCGCTTACGGCGTTGCCGGATCATTGATTGTGTTGCTCGTCTGGGTTAATTACTCCGCCCAAATCATGTTTTTTGGTGTCGAATTTACCAAAGCGTACACCGAAGAACGCCACGGCCTGCCGAAACCAAAAAAATATGCTGAGTACGTCGGCCTACCTCAGACTTCCTCTGCTCCACGCGCCCGGGGATCACTGGCTTTTGTGGACATCATTTTGGCTGCAACCTTGGTACTAGCTGAATTTAAACTGTTTAAATGGCGGCACTATATTAAAAAAATTACCGGTTTACTCAAATAAGCTGCCAACAAAAAAACCAGCTCTTCCTTTAGGCACGTAGTGTCCTATGCCCACAGGAAGGAGAGCTGGTTTTGATGGAATGTGTTGTAGGTGGTCGGTATCGGTCGCAGGCGATACTAGCTGATGAGCCTCAGAGCAACACCACACCTAAGTACCAAGGCTGACATAGCCAGTGCCTGCTGAAACCCGGAGCGGGGAGGAAGCGACGCGCAGCCGTTCTTGATGAGGAGCTCGTTGAATTTATCGGCCAAATTTTCTCTGGTATTCTTCCAAACCACTCGCCCGTCCTGGTTGGCGCGAACGAGGGCCCGGCGAAGGATATGGGCGTTGACCCGATGGCGCACCGAAGGCCATTGGCCGGTGAGGTAGTAGTTTCCATAGAAGCTGACGTCCTCATCCTCCTCCACCAAGAACCAGGCATCCACCAGATCCTGCTCGGTGAGCTTGCCGATCTGGAGGGCGTCAAAGGCTCGGTTGAGGGAGCGCACGAGCACGCGCCGCCGCTCACGTGCAGGAGCGGAATCAGCAGTTGGGGCGGACTGTACTTGGCTTGCTGGCATTGGAATCCTCACGCTGGAGTTTTCTCCACCAAACCATACCCTTTTCTCTTTGTCAATGAACACGGCTTTGCACTAGCACCATCCTATGCTATACATATACACACTAAACTATTTAAACTTTGTCTGTTATGAAAATCACCCTTACCAGCATTCTCGTCGACGATCAACAAAAAGCTTTGGAATTCTATACGGAAAAACTTCGTTTTGTTAAAAAGATGGATATACCCATGGGTGACGCCCGCTGGCTGACGGTCGTGTCGCCAAGCGACCCCAACGGCCCACAACTTGTCCTCGAACCAGACTGGAATCCAACACTGCAAGGGGCGGCACAGAATTTCAAAAAAACACTCGTTGAAAAAGGTATTCCCTACACTGCTTTTGCAGTTGAAAATATTGCCGGCGAGTATGAACGACTAAAAGGGATGGGCGTTATCTTTACGAAAACGCCCACCGCAAGTGGGCCAACGACCGTGGCTATTTTTGATGATACATGCGGAAATTTGATCCAAATGTATGAATTACAGACAGTCTAAGGTATGACCACACAACAGATTTTGGCGCGGCTCAAGAACATGGGCAGCCCTAAAGTGAAAAAAATTAAAGAAGGCTTTGCCATCACCGCCAAAAATTCTCATGGTATATTTCTGACCGACCTTCGGAAGTATGCCAAGAAAATTGGTGAAAATGACGCGCTGGCAATCGAACTCTTTGACACCGATGTCTACGAAGCGCGCCTTCTCGCCAGCATGCTGTTTAACCCAAAAAATCTGACTGCACGCCTGATGGACACCTGGGCGAAGACATTTGAAAATTGGGAAATTTGTGATACTTTTTGTATGAACTTGTTTGGGAAAAGCGCCTTTACTACTACCAAGGCCTTGGAGTGGAGCAAGAAAAAAGCGGAGTTCCACAAACGTGCTGGCTTTGTGTGCATGGTGCAATATTCGTTTACGAACAAAGAAGCTGGTAACGAAGTATTCGAGAAGTTTTTTCAGGTCATAAAAAAACACGCCACTGACGAAAGAACCTACGTGATGAAAAGTGTTAACTGGGCACTTAGGCAAATCGGCAAACGCAACAAAGATTTATTCAAACTAGCCTGCGCTTTGGCCGAGGAACTAAGCACGCTAAAACATCCGAGCGCCCGATGGATCGGCAACGACGCCCTACGGCAACTCAAGAGTCCGAAGGTATATATGAAAAATTATCCAAAATCCATGTATAGCACGTAACATATTTTTATATAAATTCTCTTACTACCTATGGAAAACCAAACCTGCACCACCAAATGCGAAAGCTGCCTCATGCCCTTTAGCAACGATCCAGGCAAGCGCGAGTCAGACAAATACTGCAGCCTCTGTTTTAAAAATGGCGAACTCTGTTACAAAGGTACCGACGTCACAGAATTTCAAAAAGTGTGCTACGAGAACATGATCCATGGCGGGATGAACAAGCTGAAAGCCAAATTTTTTGCTTGGTGCATACGCTTTGCACCACGGTGGAAAAAATAAGGTGTGGATAAGCCCGGGCTTGACCCGGGTTTCTTTTTACAGTATCATTCAACTATATGGTTGAATATACTCTTCGCCTTAATTCCATTTTCAGCTGCCTTGCCGACCCTACCCGGAGGGATATCTTACGGCACCTGGAAAAGGCCGAACTGACAGTTGGCGAGATTGCGAAGTTCTACAAGTTAACGTACGCCGCCATCTCAAAACATTTAAAGTTCATGGAAAAGGCTCAGCTCATTACCAAGCGCCGTATCGGTAAACAACAGATGGTGAAACTTTCCCCCGCCGCGCTTAAAGAGGCAAACCAATTTTTGCGGCACTACGAGAAACTGTGGAATGACCGGTTCGATGCTTTGGAAGTGTATTTAGCTACTGAAGGGAAAGAAAAATAAAAAAGATCTAATTTTTACTCATGTAACACACAAACATATGAACAACGAAGTTGTTATTGAACGCATTTTCAACGCACCAATCGCCCGTGTCTGGGCTGCCTGGACCCAGCCGGAACAAGCCAAGAAATGGTGGGGACCAAAAAACTTTAGCGCACCAGTCATGAAGATTGATTTTCGTGTTGGTGGTACATACCTTTTTTGCATGCGTGCCGAAGAAGGTTTACCGGCGGAAATGGTGGGCAAAGATTTTTGGAGTACCGGTACATATAAAGAAATTATACCAATGCAAAAAATTGTTTGTACTGACAGCTTTGCCGACAAAGACGGGAATATCGTATCAGCTGAAGCATACGGCATGCCCGCTCATCCACTCGAAATGGAAGTAACCATAACATTCGAAGACCTGGGCGACAAAACCAAAATGATCCTGCGTCATGTTGGTATGCCTGCTGGGGAGTTGCAGAATCAAATGACTGAGGGCTGGAATCAATCGTTTGATAAAATGGACACTTCATTATAAATAACCCTGCCTCTATGCCTCAGACAACTTTTACCGTTAAACGCGATGAACTCAAGGTCGTCATTGAACGTATCTTTAATGCACCACGTGAAAAAGTATTTAAAGTTTTCACTGACCCGGCAACCCTCCCCAAATGGTGGGGACCGCGGAATCTAACTACAACCGTTGAAAGTATGGATGTACGCGTCGGCGGCACGTGGCGTTTTATCCAACGCGACGAAAATGGTAACGAGTTTGCCTTTAATGGCGTTTACAAAGAAGTAACACCGCCAGAAAGAATTTGTAATACCTTTGAATTCGAACTGATGGCCGGGCATATTCTCGTGGAGACCGCCGTGTTTGAAGACCTGGGTGACAAGACCAAGGTAACAAGCACAGCTGAATATGCGAGTGTCGAAGACTTGGACGGCATGGTTGCTTCGGGCATGGAAGGCGGAGCGGTGGAAAGCTGGGAACGCCTTGCGGAATGTATGGAAAAAATGTCATAATACGCGAATTATTATTAATGCGTATCAGTATGAAAGGCTATGTCGACATGTACCTTCTAACGCTTCCCAAGAAAAACTTGACCGAGTATCGTAAACAAGCCGCGGTATTTGCCAAACTCTTCAAAAAACACGGCGGGCTTGCGTACCGCGAATTTCAAGGCGATGATCTTACTATCAAAGGTTGTCCGTCGTACAAAAAACTGGTCAACGTCAAATCAAATGAAATCATCATTACGGCTATGGCAGAATTCAAATCCCGCAAACACCGCGATGAGGTAAATAAAAAAATGTTCACCGACCCAGCGATGGATAAAATGATGGAACAATCAGCGCCCCTCTTTGATATGAAAAAAATGTACTACGGCGGTTTCGCTCCCTTTATAAGTATATAACTTATTCTTAATTATCTACGCTTTGCGTATGAAAAAAACCAAAATCGCGTACTACGTTGTCACAGTCCTCTTTACGGCTTTTATTGCCTTTGGTTCTGTGTTTGATATCCTCGCTGTACCGGCAGCCCGAGATATGATGATCCACTTAGGATACCCCATCTACCTTCTCTACATCGTTGGCTGGGCCAAAATTCTTGGCGTGATTGGTGTGTGGCAACCAAAGTTCCCGGCCCTACGCGAATGGGCATACGCAGGCATTGCATTTGATTTAATTGGCGCGCTCATCTCCCACCTCGCAGTTGGCGACGGACCACAGGGTTGGCTGGCACCACTTGTTCCGCTTATCATGTTGACCGTTTCGTACCTCCTCCACCGCAAAGTACACGCCACCGCACCCTCTTCTTCAATGTAAAGCATTCCTATGCAACCCAAAACAAGAAAAATAATGTATTGGACTATTACCGGCCTCTTGTGTGCCTTCTTCATCTTTGACGGAATTGGCGGCATTACCCAGGTGGAAGCGGGTAAAGAAAGCATGCGTCTCTTAGGGTACCCGATGTATCTGTTAACTATTGTGGGCGTCAGCAAGCTTCTCGGCGTTATCGGGCTTTTGCAACCAAAATACCCCACACTTAAAGAATGGGCTTACGCTGGGTTTGCGATCAATCTTATTGGCGCAGCAGTGTCATGGATATTTGTTGGTGGGCCAGTGTTTAACGTGGTCTTGCCCCTTATTTTCTTGGGACTGGTCTTGATGTCGTACTCGCTCTCTAAAAAAAGTATTGGAACTCCAGTGCTTGGTTAAATTAAGCTGTCATTCCGAGCGAACCCGCCTCGGTAGGAATGACAAACTTTACCCGCTAATTCATATAACTAAAGTACCATGCTCACTATCAACCCCTACCTCGGCTTCACAACAAACTGTCGGGAAGCCATGGAATTTTACAAAGCAGCCCTCGGCGCCGAGCTCACACTGCAAACCGTTGGCGAGTCACCAATGAAAGACACTATGCCTGCCGAAATGCACGACATGATTATGCATGCGAGCCTCAGTAAGGACGGCCAGACCCTCCTTATGGCTTCAGACATGATGAACAAGGACTATGAACCGATCAAAGGCACCCACGTTACTCTCTCGCTCAACTGCACCAGCGAAGAAGAAATTAACACCTGCTTTGCCAAGCTCTCCGAAGGTGGCACGGTAACCATGCCGCTCGCCACGCAGTTTTGGGGCGCGACGTTTGGGATGCTGATGGATAAATTTGGAATGCCGTGGATGCTAAATTACGATAAAAAATAAAGCAACCCTTACAATTAAAAAATGGCTTTCAAAGCCATTTTTTAATTGATACTTTTAGGAATATAGGATAAGGTTATCCTATATTAAAAATCTATATAGTCTTAAAGAACCTAGCCTATGGCCAACCACAACAGCGAAACACCTCTGACTAATCAACAAGTAATCACTGCCTGCGCTTTTATCCACCATACTTTTGATGGCGTAAAAAAGGTATTTCTACCGAAGCGTGCTGCTACGAAAAAATTTCTACCGGGGGTGTATGAACTGCCGGGCGGGCATATCGAATACGGCGAAGATATTATTGGCGGACTTAAGCGTGAAATTAAGGAAGAACTTGGAATGACCGTAAACGTCGGAGATCCTTTTGCAGCGTTCACCTACACTAACGAAACCAAAGGCTCCCATTCTATAGAGGTACTTTATTTTGTACAGTTTGAAGGTTCGGTTGAAAATGTAAAACTTAACACAAACGATCATTCGGAAGCGGGTTGGTTTTCCGAAGTTGAAACTCTCAAAGTAATGGGTGAACAGCGAGTGAGTGATGATCCGGAAATTCAAAATATTAAGAAAGGTTTTTCATTACTTCGCGGCAACCAACTTATATTTTAATCAAAACTTTATGCTTACCCCCTCCCCCGCTTTCGCAAGCTTCTCCGTTCCCGACATCAACTCAGCCGAAAAATTCTACCGCGAAACCCTCGGCCTTACCACCAAAAAAACCCGCGAAGGACTTTCACTCCACCTGGCGGGTGGCACACATGTGTTTATCTACCAATCCCCCACCAATAAACCAGCGGATTTTACGGTGCTAAATTTTGAAGTGACGGATGTAGAAAAAATAGTTGACGAACTTATAGCCAAAGGTGTGACGATGGAACAGTACAACCTGCCCTATCTCAAAACCGATGCGAAAGGTATTGCCCGAGGAACAGAAGGACCCAAGGCCATGGCGTGGTTCAAAGACCCGGCTGGAAATATTTTAAGCGTGCTCCAGGCAAACTAGCAGAACACTACCCCTTAAACAAGGCTTACTCGGCCTTGTTTTTTATTCTAAAAAAAGACATACTACTATATATATTTTTAACCATGTTTATGAAATACCCAGCCCTTATTATCGGCCTGGCTCTTACGTTTAGCTTGGGTGCCGGTTGCGCCTCACCGCAAAAAATTGCCCCGGAACCAGCGGCTATGCCTCTGAGCGCCAACACCGCGCCCGTGCCTGGCACGAACGTCTGCGCACTTCTGTACTCGGGAAGACCAGACAATATCTGCTGGCAATTAACCGATTTTGAAGAACTCGAACTGACCACTAAAATACAACTACTCGAGGATACAACCTGGCAGAAACAGATTATTCCGCTCGGCTACCACGGTCTGAATGCGGCTCTTCAGCAAAACATGCCTTTGGGCGAGGGGGGTTTTCCGGTTTCCATAAATGTGTTTGATGGAATCCTTTCCTACAACAAAGATGGCAAGGCCATGATCGACAGCCGATCGTATATCGACAAACCAAACCCGCACCTTGCTTACAAAAGCGACCCAGGACGCAGTGTGGAAAAATGGCTGCTGGATACCGGCAAAGACGAGATACCGCAGGATATCTATGCGCTGATTAGTCAGACATTCGAAAAGCAACCGTAGTTCCCTCATGTTCGGCCTTACCGCGCGCGAGCTTACGACGCTCAAAAAACTTTCTAGCCCCATAAAAATCCAAGACTTCTTGGATACATTTCCAATCAATCACGAAAAACAAGGCGAGACGTACATGTCCCCCCGCCGAACTTTACGAGAAGGTAAGATGCACTGCCTGGAGGGTGCCCTTGTGGCCGCAGTAGCGCTCTGGCTGCGCGGCGAACCAGCGCTCCTTATGGACCTTAAAACCAAAGGTGACGACGATCACGTCGTCGCGCTCTACAAACGCAATGGCTATTGGGGAGCGATCAGTAAAACGAACCATACATCGTTGCGTTTTCGTGACCCGGTATACAAAACGCTTCGCGAACTGGCTCTGTCGTATTTCCATGAATATTTTTTGGACTCAAATGGTAAAAAAGTATTGCGTAGTTTTTCGGAACCCTTTAACTTGAAGAAGCTGGGGACGCAATGGATAACAGCGGATGAAGATTTATTTCATATTGCCGCAGCAATCGACACCTCAGTGCACCATACTCTTGTGCCAAAGAAAAATATTCGGTTGATCCGTCCGGCAGATGGCATGGAACGCAAGGCAGGAAAATTGATTGAGTGGAAAAAAAGTAATGCACGAACCTGATTGCTTGAGGCTTCTTCTATTGACAAATAGCCTCTTTTAGGCTATAGTTTACTGTTCTTTAAAAACTATCCTCTTTTTGATTGTGTTGGTTAGCCCAGTTTTATAACCAAAATTGGGCTAACCAACACACAGAGGGGAAACATGCCTCAGCAGCAGCCACCACGCCTCTACTTCATGTTCAGTGTCTTTTGCAAACGCATCGCGTCCGGCAAAGAGATCTCACCTACAACGGCCCTGGCGTTCTTCGACGCCAACATGGATCCGAGCCGTACGAACAAGATCGCAAGCATGCGTCGCTGGATCCAGCAGCACTACCCGAGCGCATCATTCGACACGATGCTCGAAGCGCTGACCACCGGCGAGTGCGAGGGTCGCATGCTCTGGATCGACACCGACGTCCGGAAGCAGTTCCCGGTTACCTCGATGACCATCGCCGTCAACCACTTCTTCGCAGCGAATGGCCTGCCAACCATCAACCAGCCGAGCGCCGAAGAGCGCGAGCTTATGAGTCTCCGGATCAGTTGGGAGAGCTACGTCGTCCGGGAGCTCCAACGCCTCAAGGCGAACGTCGAGATCGTACGCTGCTAACAAGAACCGGTTCAGGTGTTTCGGGTTGCCCCGAAACACCTGAACCATTGTAAAAAAGAGCCTTCGCTGAAGGCTCTTTTTTTATTCTAAGTATTGCATTTTTAATACAAAGGAAATATAGTAGTTTCAAAATCTTTTTATGCAATTACCCACCATCGCCGAAATCGAAATGCTCCACAAAAAATATGCCTCCTCTCCTGCAGCATTTGCCACGGTATTTACCCATTGCCAAATCGTAGGGGCGATTGCCGAACAACTGATTGCGAAAGGCAGTTTTGTAGTTGACGTTGAGCTCGTAAAAGCGGCTTGTCTACTTCACGATATTGGTGTCTACCCACTGCTTGATGCCGCGGGAAAAGAAAAAGATCCCTCGCAGTATATTACCCACGGCATTTTGGGCGAACACATTTTACAAACTGAACAGTTGCCCCAAAGACTCTGGCGTTTTGCTTCTCACCATACCGGACTTGGACTCACAAAACAAAATATCCAAGACCAACACCTGTCGCTGCCAGCCGCCGATTATACTGCCGAAACAGCCGAAGAAAGACTGGTTATGTACGCTGATAAGTTCCATTCAAAATTTGCTCCTTATTTTAATTCATTTGAATGGTACAAAACCGAGAGTGCAAAATTTGGTGCTGATAAACCTGCTACGTTTGAAAAACTGGCCGCTGAATTTGGTATTCCAAACCTGGAGCCTTTGATTAAAAAGTACGGCCACGGCCTCAGAGCCTAAACAAAGGGCTTAGCGCCTGTCTCTACCCAAAACTGCCCCTGGCTGTGTTGCTTTTTTTATTCACTCCTCTATTATTTACAGACCAAGATAAACCAGGCATACTTGACGCTAGCTGTAGTGTTTAAACTTCTGATATGTCAAAAAAGACCCTATACATCATCATTCCCGCCGGCATCGTCCTTGCGGGGATTCTTGTCTTTGCTGCCTTTTGGCACCGCGAATGGAGGGCGGTGTCCAAAACCAATGTCGATACCATCCTCAAAACAACCGCTGAAAAAAGGGAAGTAACAACAAGCACCCCCAGCGAAACCGCTACAACGACCCCCGAGGCCAGCGAACTCCTTGGCAGCTCAAAAATAAATATCTTGCTGCTCGGCCTTGATTCACGCAAAAATTCAACTACCTCACCGCACTGCGATGCCATTCATTTGTTCACGCTGGATCTTAAAAAAATGACCGTGGACATAACTTCGATACCACGCGGCACGTACACCTATATCCCGCCCGGTAACTATGCCCCAAACCAATACTACCTAGGAAACGCCTGTGAGCTCGCGGGGCATGCCTATACCATCAAACAAATTGAAAAAATACTGGGCGTCAAAGCTGACCATGTGGTTAAAGTCGGGTTCTCTCAAACCATGGGTATCCTTCGTGTTTTTAAGATGCCAGCGACCGAATCGCTGCAGTGGCTTCGCAACCGCCAGAGTTTTGCGATTGGCGACCCGCAGCGCAGCCACAACCAAGCAGTCTTCATGAAAGACCTGCTCCTCAGACAAATCGACAGCCTGAACAACGCCGCCATGCTGCCCTTATTAAAGATCGCCTATTCGTACACCGAAGCAGATATTGATTTTACCTCGCTCTACGTACTCCTGAAGGCTTTCCAAGAATCAGGGTTGGCCGAGCACCCCGAACGGATTCAGTTACGTTTAAAATCACACTTAGCTGTCACCGATTTCCATTTTGACTTTGATGACCCACAAAAATTTCTTTCTACCTTCACTACCCCGGCCGTGGTACGCACCTCTACTTTGTCGCTTGCTACCATCCAAGCAGAATTGGTAAAGTACCTGGAAAAAAGGATCGCCGCAAAATCCAGCATCAACGACGTGGTTGAAAAACAGCTGTGGCTCCAGGTTGATGACGAAGGCGTCCGTGAGAAACTCCATTTTGCCATACTTGAACGGCAAGTAGCGGCCACCCAAGACCCGCATGAAAAAGCGTATATTGTGGATGGGTATATTTTTGAAAAACAAACCCTGGGGCTTGTAATTTCGGCAGCCAAAGGACAGTTATTGTTACAAAGCATCGTTTCTGAGACAGCCAGCGAATGACAGCGCGAACATAATCTGGTACACTTACCCGCATTAAACTACCCTTATGAAATGGTATAAAAAACAACTTGAAATCTTAGAAGCTAAAAAAGGGACGAAGAAAAAAGCGGCAAAAAAGGAGCCTGTTGTCCCGGACAAAAAACTGTCTGCAGCTGAAGCGCTCCGCGCCAAACAAAAAATGAATACACGGATGGTAAACCCCATCGACACCCGAAACCGCAGCCGACCAAAGACAGATCTCTACTAACAAAAATAAAAAACAGGCCCTGCCTTTATTTCTAAAAATTTTAGAGACAAAGGAAGAGGGGCCTGTTTTTTTGCGCCCCTCGATGAAAAATCAAAAAAGGGGGATTGGGACGGCGACTAGCGAATGACTGCCGTGCTCCTCAGCTCGGGGAGCTGGGCACGATAGCTCTCTTCGACTCCGACGCGGTAGTGCACGTTGCCGGTGAAGATCGTGGTGATCTCGATACCCATCGCGACCCCGCGGCAATTCTTGCACACCACCGCGACTGGAAATTTTTCTCGCGACGGGTCAAGGTTCGACTGACCGAACGCTACGAAGTGCTTGACGCACCCGGTGTCAGGGCACGAGCCGCCGTTTGCGGTGAGCGGCGCCGAGTAGTCGCGCTCCCCGATACGCAGCTCGAGATCGAGGTTAGCACGCCCGGGCACGGTTGTATCGTACGGATATTCGAAGCGAAGATTGAAGTCATCCACGGTGACCGAAGAGCAGTACTGCCCCTTGGCCGCGCCGAAGTCGAAGACGCCGAGCAGACTCTCACCCGGCTTGGTGTAAACATCCGTCTGCACTTCGGGCAACGTAACAACCGGCAGTCCTCCCACGTCCAGCGTAAAATTTTTCATGTTCGCGATCTCGATGGTGCCACACGCCATCTCGGGCGACCAGAAGGAACAGATACCCCGATCGTTCTTGGCGGGGAAACGGCTCGGACACATCGAACCGGTATCCCAGACATTCGGATGGTAGTAGGTGGGCGGCTTCATGCCTTCCATAGACGTCGGAGCACTGCTCACATACACCAGCTTGGACAAGGCGCCATTGCGGTACACATCGAGCGTACCGAGCGCCGGGTGCCGCTGGGTAAAATACGACCCCATCTCAGACACATAGGGGTTATCTTCCGTCATGCCGGTCGTCAAGGCGACGTTAAACTCGCCCGGGACTGCAGTCGGCAGCCATACCGAGCACGTGTGAGAGGTCAGCGTGCCCCACCCGGGGATCGGGTCAACCGCGGTACAGCCCGGCATCTCGACCGGCTGGGCGCCATCCCCCACCCGAACGATCTTGATCTTGTGGAAACCGACCCCGCGCGGCAACTTGAACTCCAGGCGGTAGTTGTACATCCCAGGATCCTCAGCAGGCTCAACCCCACCGCAAGCGCCTACAGACAAACTCCACAACACCAACCATTTCATCATGTACCTCCTAGGTTTTGCCAATCACACTGATCAGCTTGGTCCTACCAGCTAAGCACAAAATGGCAGTTTTGTAAAGGGTTAACCCATCTATGTAATCCTTTTTTTCAATTAACCCTGGCAGTTGCGCTCCTTAGCTTCGCGTGTTATATATGTATAATTACTTTTTCTTCACCAACCTATGACAGACACAGCGAATACGATTGAGGTCCGCGGACTTTTTAAATCCTTTAAAGATCTCAAAGTCCTGGAAGGCATTGACCTCAGCGTCAAAACTGGCACCATCCTGGCACTTCTCGGGCCAAACGGCGCTGGCAAAACAACCATTGTGCGTATTTTAAGCACCCTCCTTAAACCAGATGCCGGAACGGTTCATATCAATGGCCACGACGTGGTTAACAACCCCGCAAAAGTCCGGAGCCTGATTGGTCTTACCGGGCAGTATGCGGCGGTTGACGAATACCTGACAGGACGGGAAAACTTAGAAATGATGGGCGAACTCTACCACCTTGGGAAAGTTGCCAGCAAAAAACGGGCCCAAGAATTACTTGAGCAATTTGATTTAGTCGAAGCTTCGGGGCGGGCGGTCAAAACTTATTCCGGTGGTATGCGCCGACGCATCGACCTCGCGGCAAGCCTTATTGCTGAACCGCCGGTTATTTTCCTTGATGAACCAACCACCGGACTTGACCCGCGCAGCCGTATCGCGATCTGGGAAGTGATCGAAAAACTGGCCAAGAAAGGGACGACGATTTTACTGACGACCCAATACCTGGAAGAAGCGGACAAGCTCGCCGACCACATTATGGTTATTGACCATGGTAAAGTGATTGCTTCGGGTACGGCTGATGAGCTCAAAAATAATGTTGGCCAGGAGCGAATTGAATTAGTCATTGATGCGAAGAGTAATTTTGACGAAGCCGTGCGCGCGGTGGATGGCGCTACTGCCCGGACCAACAACGAGGAACGCAGCATCAGTGTGCCGACCGACGGCAGTGTGCGCGAAGTCAAACGCATCCTCGACGCACTGTACACAGCCAAGATTGAAATTGACAGTATGTCGGTACACAAACCAACTCTCGACGATGTGTTCCTCCGCCTTACAGGTCGCGAAGTTACTCCTTCTCAAGAAGAAACTCAATAATATATGACTACACTTTCCCCTGTTCAAACTTCTCAAACCCTTGGATCCAAGATCCGCTGGGGCGCAAGTGATGCGAGCGTCCTCATTCGCCGGAGCCTTCGGCATATTATCCGCAACATGGACCAATTGTTGTCGGTGGCTATTTCGCCGATCATGTTCATGCTCTTGTTCCGCTATGTGTTTGGCGGTGCAATCAATACGGGCGGTGTGAGTTATGTAAATTTTTTAGTGGCCGGCATTTTGGTACAAACCGCCGCGTTCGGTGCGCTCACCACTTCGCTTAGCGTCGCCGCCGACTTGAAACGCGGCATTATTGATCGGTTTAAATCGCTGCCGATCATGAGCTCGGCCGTAATCATCGGGCACGTTACAGCTGACCTGGTACGTAATACGATCTCATCAATTATCATGATTGCAGTCGCTTTTGCTATCGGTTTCCGGCCGGTTGCTTCGTTCACCGAATGGCTTATTATTTGGGGCATCGTACTCTTATTTACCTTTGCCATTTCCTGGATCGCAGCGATCATGGGGCTGCTAGCGAAAAGTATCGAGGCAGTGCAGTGGATGGGTTTTGTCGCGGTCTTCCCTCTAACGTTTGCCAGCTCGGCCTTTGTCCCAACCGAAAGTATGCCGTGGGCGCTCAAAATTTTTGCCGAGAACCAACCCGTAACACATGTGATCGAAGCGATCCGCGCACTCATGGTCGGCACGCCACCTGGTAATCACATCTGGCTTTCCATTGTTTGGTGCGTAGGGATCATTGTAGTTGCCATTCCGCTCGCCGCATATTTCTTCCGGACGAAAATAACAAAATAATTATTTTACAGGTAATTTAAAATATCCCGTCCGCCACAGCGGATCGGGATATTTTTTTCCCATTATTTATATCTTCGAGAAAATAGAAAGTTTTGGGAGGCGGTGCGTGGCACCGCCGGGGAGAGTAGGACTTCCGCGTCGGGAAGTTGTTTGTGATCAGCGCGAAACAAACGCGCGACCCGTACGCTGCTGGTACTCGCTTCGGCAGAGGTTCGTCTGGCGCGCGATCGTCAGCGGCGGCTTGAGCGCCTCGCCGAGTGCCTTGCTACAGCGGGCGTACTCGAGCATCTCGAGCTCTTCGCGGGTCGGCGACTTCGCGATGGGAGCTGTACTCTGGGTCTCGAGCTGACTGATCCTGGCGCGCAGAGCGGCTTCCGTGGTAGCGGAGGACACCTGCAGATCCCGGAGCTTGGTCTGGAAGGCGAGCACCATACCGACACTCGCCGAACAGATGAGACCCAAACCAAAGACAATCAGCAGAAACGAGAGCAGCACGATGGCGGGGTGGTAGCGCTGCTGCCAGAGCTGTAGCACTCGCGCGAGCTCCTCCTTCGGGCGTTGCAGCAACAGCTGCAGCCGCGACGTCTGCGGAAGCCACAGAGCCGGGTCGTCGGCCTCATTGGATGCGGGCACGCTCCCGAGCGGAACCAGTATATCCGCCTTATGGATAGGCGGTTCAGCAGGAGTTTCGAGCTCGAAAACGAACGGCCGGGACGGCGGGACCTTGCGGAGCGGGGCTTCGGGGTTCACCCCACCAATTTTCTGCAGCCGAACATAGAACGGCTCATCCTCCGGCGGATCTGCCGCTTTGTCGGTGGAAGTCTCCACGCTCGTGGGCGTGTCCAGCTCAGTGGCGGGCGACTGGGCGAGGGAGGCCGGGGGCGGATCGTGGTCAGCAGTAATGGTCGCGGCGCTCATAGGCATACTCCTTGGTGAATCGAACGGTTTGGTCTGGAAAATACTTACAATACTTACCAAACCAACCGCTCGATTGCTCGAGGAGTTGGTGATTATAAAAGAACTTTCCCTCGGTTTAAGGGATCATGCACCCTAGCATAAAAACAAGGTTTTGTCAAGGATGTTGGGCGAAAATGCTTGTATCTTAGCCAATTTTGAACCACGAGTACTTCGTGATAGTATACGTTCTCGTGTACTAATCAATACTATGAAATTACGCCCCACGCTCATACTTATAGCCAGCGCTTTCCTACTTGGCGGTTGCGCTCGGACTCCCGCTTCCCCGCTGCCACAAAGCCCTTCCGAAAAAACCCCTACTGCGCGAGACGCACCCCACGCGCCTACCACCACCTCTTTGCAAGCAACCCCGACGCTACCGGTGCCTCAAAAAATAATTTCCAAAAAATTCCTGGCGCTCGGCGACTCATATACGATCGGTCAAGGCGTTAGTGCCGCTGACCGTTGGCCGACCCAGCTAACCCAAGAATTACGGACTCAAGCTATTGCGATCGATGACCCCACTATTATTGCCCGAACTGGTTGGACTACTGCCGACCTTGATTACGCTCTGCAGAATACCGCACCCCAAGAGCCGTTTGACCTGGTCACCCTCATGATCGGCGTGAACGACCAGTTCCAAGGCCGACCGAGCGAAACGTACCAGCGCGTTTTTACAAAAGTACTTCAAGAAGCAATTAAGCTAGCCGGAAATACTCCTGCCCACGTGGTCGTTATTTCTATTCCAGATTGGAGCGCGACACCCTTTGGCAGAAACGAAGACCAAACCACCATTGCCGAAGAAATTGACCGCTTCAACGATATTGCGCGCGCTGAAACCAAAAAACAAAGAGCAGTGTTTGTTGATATAACCCAAAAAACCCGGGCAGTCGGAATGGACGGAGCGCTTTTTGCAGCTGACGGACTCCATCCTGGAAAAAAAATACACGCCCTATGGACCGCAGCAATCAAACCTAGTGCCAAAAAAATTTTGCTGTCCGAACGAATGAATACTCCCTAACGCACACCTAAAGAATGAGCCAAAATTTACCGAAAAAACAATCGACTTTGGCCTTATTGGCAAATTTACGCCCCGATGCTACAATAGTCGCAGTTTATTCTTAAACCTACTTTCGTATGGAGAACACTACTCCAGTCGCCCCTCAGTCACAGCCACCCGAGGCCAGCGTCAAATCAAACCTCGCCGCCGCCCTTGCTTACTTGTTTGGCATCGTTGGCGGACTGATCGTTTACCTCGTGTACAAAGATAAGTTTGCCCGCTTCCACGGCCTACAGTCAATTCTGCTCTCTATCGCTGTTTACGTGCTTTACTATGTTGTCGGCATCTTGCCTGGTCTATACATGCTCCGCGGTGTTGTTGGACTTGCCTCGCTCGTCCTTACCATCTACATGATTATCAAAGCTTACCAAGGCGAAAAAGTCATGCTACCTGTAATCGGTGACATCGCTGAAAAAAATTCTTAAATCCCATCAGCGTATGCAACGCACCACTAAAATCTGGCTCCTTATCTTGGCCTTTTTAGTCTTGGGCGCCGGGGCATATGCCATTGAACATTACCAAACGACTGCTCCCCCCATCCTTTCCGCAGACAACACCGCCTCGCTCGAAAATGTCGTTGGTACACGGGTAACCATCGTAGGCAAAGCAGTGGATGCTCAGGCCGGAGCGATCCTCCGGACAGATTCGCAGGTTATATATATCAACAACCTGGCGAGCTGGCCAGCCGAACTGAGAGATGCAAAAATTGCCGCGACCGGAGTTTTGGTCAGCAAAAAATATATCCCGGACCCCGGCACCCCTGAACTTCCCGCAAGCGGAACCCAAGGGAACCAGTTTGTTTTAGAAGAAGCGACGTTTGAATTCGTGCCCTAAATCCTGCGAAACACACCATTAAGGACGGCTACCAGTTTCTGGTGGCCGTTTTTTTAAACCTTTGATAATAAGATGGCCGTACGAGAGCCAGACAAAAAAACTCAACAATAAAAAAAATCCCGACAAACCCATGAGTATATACCAAGCGGGCGGAGAAAAGCTGCCTTTGTACCGCATGCCGAGCCAGATAAAAAAACCAATGACTGCCCAGTAGAGAGGCAACGTAAAAAAATTGCGATACCGTTTTTTGTAGACTTCGCCTGCAAACAATCCTTTTTGGGCGTCTGACTGATTGAGTGTAAGATCAGCTAGTTTTTCCAGTCCTTCCTTTAGTGTTTTAGGGTCGGGCATAAAAATAATGACAATTATACTCGTTGTTTAGTATATCACACTTTCTTGGCTTCCTGGCTTTCTTCCTTGTCCTTGACGACCAGTTTCTCCCGCTCTGCTTTCCACCCAATGGCATTGATCGTAATTTGGACAAACGAAGCGAGTCCAGCGACAGCCAGAATCATAATGATTAAATGACTCGCAGGTAGCGCCGTATAAAAAATAATAACGATCGCCGCCAACCAGACGCCTACACACCACGGGCACGCCAACAAGTCCGAGGCAACTTTCCGAAAACCGACGGTCGGTTTGCCACACCGCATTGTTTCCTCCCCCGTTACAGCATCGACAACCCGCTCTTTAATCAGACATAGGTCGCGAACATACTGCATGATGCCATCATACACAAAAAGTCTGGTCAAGCGGAACACGGCCAGGACAATAATAAAAAAATCAAAAACACTAATAGCACTAAAACTACCGACTGGCGCTTGGGTGTAGGCAAAACTTATTGCAACCATGACGCTAAAAAAAATAAGGGCGAGCAAAAATTCTAGCCGATTATTAGTTTCTTCTTTAAGAGATTTTTCCATACCAAATACTTTAAAAATACTTACACATCTTGTCACAGGAGTGACGTTGCGTCAATAACTTGGGTTTGACGGGTCTATACGATTATGTTATGTGAACATCAGGAGGTGGCGCTATGCAGTTCGTTACCGATCTTGTTTTGCAGCCAAAAGAAAAGCCTGTGGCCGGCAAACCACTCCCCTTTGGGCGTACTTTCACCGACCACATGCTCGTGATGCGCTGGACGAGCACGAGTGGCTGGGGGCCGTGCCATTTGCAGCCCCATCAACACATCTCGATTTCGCCGGCAGCCTGCGGCGTTCACTATGCGCAAACTGCTTTTGACGGTTTTAAAGCCTTCCCGGGCAGCGATGGCCGTGTGCGGATATTTCGATTCTACGAACACCTCAAGCGCTTTCGAAAAAGTGCCGCGAGACTCCGTCTACCGTGCCCGGAAATTCATGATCTGGCCACGGCGATTCTCGAGTACATCAAGATCGAGTCAAGCTGGGCACTTCCGGAACCGGGCTGTTCGCTCTATATCCGCCCGCTGCTTCTCGGTACCGAGCCTTACCTCGGCATCGACCCGGGCAACGAGTGCTTGCTTATCGTTATCGCCTCACCGATCATGAGCCTCTACGGCCAGAACGGTCTTAGGATCAAAGTCGAAACAGAGCATGTGCGCGCATCAGAGGGCGGACTCGGCGAGGTCAAAGCCGGTGCCAACTACGCCGCTGCGATCGATGCCACAGCCATTGCCAAAGAAGACGGCTACGGGCAGGTGCTCTGGACTGACCGTACGCACCAGTTCTGCGGTGAGATGGGATCAATGAACCTCTTCGCTGTTATTGGCGACACTGTTGTTACCCCCGAACTCGATGGCACCATTCTTCCGGGTCAGACGCGCGAAACCGCGATCGTTCTGCTTCGCGAAGCTGGCTGGAAAGTGGAAGAACGCCGCCTCACCGTCGACGAGCTTTTCGAAGCATACAGTCAAGGTCGCCTTCACTCGCTCTTTGGCACAGGCACTGCGGCCACCATCTGTGCTGTTACCGAGCTCGTCCGGGGCAGCGACCAGGCCTTCATCCCAACCAGCGCCGAGCATGCCGTGCCACGTCTTCTGCTCGATCGCTACCATAGCATCCAGCGCGCGCCGGACTCCGATCCGCACGACTGGATGACTATAGTTCCTCTCTGATTTTTTGTTTCAGCGTCAGCGGACCAACGATACTGGTCCGAGATATACAGTACTTCTTCTTAACTGAAGGAGTATTTTTATAAACAAAAAATCACACGCCAATCTCTTTGTCCGCCATGGGGCAGAGAGATTGGAAGCGTGTGATAGGTTGTGGTAGTGGAGGGGCGCCTATTAGCCAGCGAGCTTTTCAGCGACCGCTGTCAACTGAGTAATGAGATGGTGCTCCAACGCGTCGGGTCCCGCATAACGCGCCAGGTAACATTCACCCGCAAAAATACCACCACTCCAGCAGTCCACAGTAATCGTCAGCTGAACGGCGGCACCGTTCATAATGTCGACCGTGAACGCTGGGAAATCCTGAACAGCATTGAAGGCTGCCGACAAGGTGAGGCCCCAACTCGATGCCTCGACCTTGACCACTGGGGTTACCAAAATCTTCAAGACACCATCAGCCAACCGGCGCTGCAGCTCTATCCGACGAGTTACTAGCGCCTTGAGCGGATGATCGTCAGCCGCACCTATCGACTCGGTATGATCGACAAGGAGAAGCATGTTCTCGAACAAACCTTCTTTCGAGCAGATTCGAAAACGCACCGAGCGCTTCTGAGGCGACTTATACCCCCTCAGATTAAGGTCTGCCTCAACTTGCCGGATATCAACAGGACTGATCACAACGTACCCGCTCTGGTGGAGCACGTACAAAAAGTGCAGACCAATCTCAACTCTTCCGTCAGCAAACGTAATGATCAGCATGATCTCGGGCTGAGCACGACGCAGCATCTGAGCCAGCTTGTCTCGATCGACCATGGCAAACCTCCGCTTTTTTATTGGTTGCCCCTACAATCAGAGGCAGTTTTTTGAGCCATGTATAGCTAAAAAAACTGCCTTTGTTCTATTTTTAGAACACGCAAATATACTACACAACCAGCGTAATGTCAACTGTAACCGGCTTTTGGCTAAAGCGTGATCACATATAAACCTATCCACACCCCCTTCTTGACTCTAACGTTACGTAATAGTTTAAACTGGGTTATAGTAGCTACTAAAAACTATGCCTTACACAATCCACAACCTGGCCAAACTCGCCGGCGTCAGCGTGCGCACACTGCATTACTACGACGAGATTGGCCTCCTCTCCCCTGCCAGTATCCAAAAAAATGGCTACCGGCAATACGAAGAGCCCCAGCTTATTCGTTTGCAACAAATATTATTTTTTCGCGAACTTGATTTTGAACTTTCCGAAATCAAAGAAATTCTGAATCGCCCTAACTATAGTGTGATTGGCGCGCTTCAGGAACAGAAAAAAATGATCGAGCTCAAACGCAAACGACTGGACAAACTTATTACTACAATCACCACAACAATTACTACTATGCAAAATAATCAACCCATTAAAGACGAAGAACTTTACGACGCGTTCAAAGACAACGACGTGAAACAGTACCAAGCCGAAGTGAAAGAACGCTGGGGAAATACCGAAGCGTACAAACAAAGTACGGCGAAAGTCGCCAAGATGACTAAGGCCGAAATGGCAGCACTCAAAGAAAAACAAAAAAATCTGACAGAGCGACTTGCCGCAGCAATGGACATGCCCTTTGACAGCCAAAAAGCGCAAGGACTCGTGGCCGAACATTACCAAGGCATTCAATTTTTCTACGACTGCCCAATAGAGATGTACCAGAACCTGGGACAAATGTATGTGGACGATCCGCGCTTTACAGCGTATTACGACAAATTCCGACCCGGGCTCGCAGCGTGGGTGCGCGACGGAATCGCATATTTCTGCAGCGAACAAATGAAAAATAAAAACCGCTAATAAAAAATCCTTCCTGGTTATCCGGGAAGGATTTTTTTGCTATCTAAAAATATTTCTTGCTTTATCAATCCAACTTTCTTTTTTAGAACCCAGGGCTTGAGGCTGTTCTTTTCGTTGTTGTGCTTTTCGCGCCGCCGCTATCTCTCGAACCTCTTTGGCAAGCGGGCTGAGGTGAACAGCATCTTGTGAGGGTTTATCATTTTCTTTTCCTCCACCCATTTCCCGTTGCCACTCAGCCTCATCATCTCCTTGGTGAGCGCGCTGGGCTTTTACTAAGACATCTTCCACCTGCTGAGCTGAATCAGCCTGGGCATTTTGTTCAAGCCACCGGGCAACCTGCGCCGCTTCTTCATCAGAAGATATGTTTCGTTGTCGAGCCATAGACACGCATGTTAAGAATATATATAGAATACCATAGCTAAAAAGTTTTTACTAAACAAATGTGGGCTTGAGCAAAAACTTTCTAGCCACCACCCGCTCAATCTAGGGAACAGTGACTGTTCGCCAGATTAAGTGCGCGGGTGGTGAGAGAGAAATCGAAACCGCGCAAAAGAATTTAGAAGGACTGATAGTTGCGAGGTGAACCGTTCGAGCGGTAGACTTCGCCGGTGAAGTCACGGACCACGTCCGTCTGCATCACGCGGCGGATAGCATCGAGACCTCTGTTAACATGATCGTAGTAGATGCCGTGGTTCCGCCCGTGGACGAGCTGGCAGAAGAAGATCTCGCGGTAGTAGTCGTGGTCACTCTTGCCAGAGCAGAATTCCCGATCAGTTTCTTCGGGCTCATCTTCGCAGGCGAGCTGGTTTTGTTCGTGCTGGATTTCGGCTTTCACTCGACAGGCGCTACCGTCTCCGTCCCTCAGACCACTTTCCACAATGCCGTACCAGAATTCGCCGCCAACCAGACGAGCCTGACGCGCCCCTTCTTCGCCCGCAAGACGAATCTGCTCCACAGCTGGTATGCGGTAGAGCCGATCGTCTTCGATGGCAATAAGGTAGACCGCTTGCCCCTGCCCGAGCATGGCGCGAACCAGAACCGGGAAGTCGATGGCGAGGTAGCGCTGGTTTCGTCCAGCAAAAGCACACTCGGCCTGGGAGTACCCCCAACCACAGATACGTCCGTCAATACCAAGCAGCAACGGTTTCGCTTCAGTAAATCCGAGATCGTCGCCATACGGCCCCTTGAGCGGATAGTTGAAAGCTCCCGCGCTCGAGAAGACAATTTTGACGAACTCTGGATAGAGCGCTGCAAACAGAACGGCAAGGTAGCCACCCTTGGAGTGACCGGCAATGGCAATCTTTTTCCCTTTTATCTTGAAGTGGCCAGCGTCCCCGAGCTGGTAGAGCGCTTTGACGAAACGCTCAAGCTGGATCATCTCGACTGCCATCACCGATATGTTCGGAAAGTATTGGCGGATCCGCTGCATCTCTTTTGAGTCGTATTCGCTAACCAAAACCGCCGGATCATAAGCACTACCGTACCCAATCATGTCAGGCGCGATAACGATAAAACCGTCACCGGCCAGTTTCATGGCGAGTGCCTGCCACGGGAGACCGTCTTCTTCGGGAGTGCACGCACCGACCGGTTCACGTGCGCCGCACTTCGCCAGCGTCTGGTGGGCGACGAGTGTTACCGGGTGCGGCCCGGGACTTGTAGGCACGAGCACGAACGCCTGGCTCTGGTTGCCGATCAGGTTCTGCATCGTGAGTCGCAACACCCGAACCCGCGTCTCACGTGGCGGATTCCCGTTTGCCATGACGAGCCAGGGTTCCTGGTAAAAGCCGCTACCATCCTCGAATGGATGAATGTGGGCGAGCTCCTTCTGCGCTTCGGTAAGACCGAGATCGTGCGCATCGAGTTTGGGCAAAATCGGCACACAGGTGTTTTTCAGACTGTCACCTAGAAACTCCCGGATGGCCCGGCGCATTCGCTCTGGCTCGTGGAGATCGTTGATGAGCGGGACCTGACTTGCGTGACCGACCTGGTCCGTCGTCGTTAGCCCCCTCAACCGCACGTACTCGACGATGTTATCCGCGATGAGCGGCTTCCAGAGCGCCTCGCCCCACCGAGTCTCGTCAAGCGGTGCGCGAACAGCCGGCAGATCCCGACAAATACTGGAAAGATCCAGTGATGGCGAGCGGGTTTGACCAGCCGGAGGCGTACTCGGCGGTTCACCATCCGGATGAACATATCCTGGAACAAAGACCCCTTCCACGCCGCAAGCGGCAAGGACAAGAAACAAGAGCGCACAACGATAACTTTCTTGGAATGTCATGGGCTACCCCCTGTTTGTTGTTTTAGCAGAAACCTACGGCGCACAACACCAGCGTTTTCTGCTAAAACAACTTCTGTTTGCTAAAAATTTTCAACGTACAAAAAAACTTTGCGCGTTAACGCAAAGCGTTGAACGCTACCATATTTTTGAGGTTTTGTCAAGGGTATTTTGGCTCAACTAAAACAAAAACAGCCTATTTTAGGCTGTTTTTGGCTAAGTAAAAAGCTTTTAGCAATTTAGACTTGTTTAGGGATAAATTTAAGCGACAATGAATTTACACAATGACGAGTATTTTTGGCAGTCAACTGCTCACCCGTAAAAACATGACCAAGATGCCCGGCACAGGTGTTACAGGTAATTTCGGTACGACTACCGTCGGCATCCGTGGTGCGCTTCACCGCGCCCGGAATTTCCTGGTCAAAACTCGGCCAACCGCACCCAGAGTGAAACTTACTATCCGATGTATAGAGCGGCGTTTCGCACTGACGACAGAGATACGTGCCTTCCACAAAAAAATCATCGTATTCGCCAGTAAAAGGGCGTTCAGTGCCTTTGTCGATGATAACATTTTTTTCTTCAGGGGTGAGTGGCTTGAGTTCCATATTTATTCAGATGCTATAGAAGTAAATTGTATCAATTCACGTAACACGTAGCACCTAACAATTGCCGTGGGTTACGTGTTATGTGCTACGTGTTACGTGAAAGGAATTATTTTTTACTAATTTTTTCAATAGCGCTAACGATCTTGGCTGCCTGAAGCGCAGCTATCGCAGCATCACGACCAATTTCAAGTCGTTCTACTGCCTGAGCATGATTTTCAACAGTAAGTACCGCGAACCCAACCGGAAGCCCGGCCGCCATCGTCCGATTGACTCCATCCACAACAATGTTGGCTACATGCGTATAGTGGTCGGTGGCACCACGAATAATTGCGCCAACGACGACAACCGCATCGTAGTGATTTGTATCAACAAGCGCTTTTAAAATAACCGGAATTTCTACGCTGCCCGCCACGCGGTGGATCGGCCTGTTTTCAGGTGCTACACCATAATCGGTAAGCGCCGCCACAGCGTGTTTGGTAATCGCCTCGGTGATGTCGCGATTAAATTGAGCGGCTACAATAGCAACCCGGTATTCTTTGGCATTAAATTTTTTGAACTGTCCTTTGCTCGAGTGCTGCATATACAAACAATTTTATTTTTTAAGCATTCGGGCGACATACTTCGCCATGATATCAAATTCGAGGTTAACTGCTTCCCCGATTTTTTTCGCGCCGAGTGTCGTGTGCTGAATAGTATAATCGACGAGCGAGACGGTCAGAAAGTCTTTGCCACAACCAACAATCGTAAGACTAATACCATCAATTGTAATCGAACCTTTTTCCACGACCAGATTGCTGTATTTTTTGGGGAAACGTACGGTATATATCCGAGAGCGGCCTTTATCCTGAAGCTTGGTAATTGTTCCAATCGTATCCACATGTCCGAGCACAAGGTGGCCATCCATGAGCGTATTCAATGTAAGCGATGGTTCGAGGTTCACGAGCTTGGGAACAATTTGACCAAAGGTGGTGCGCTCAAGTGTTTCGGGCATAAGTTCAGTCGTGTATTTTTTTCCATTCAGCGTTTTGACAGTGAGACAGACACCATTGGTCGCAATCGAGTCTCCGGGTTTAATTTTCCAACCTTTTGGTTTTTCTATGGTTAAAAAAAGCGAGCCATTTTTCGTGGCACGAGTTTCTACTTTGCAAATTGTTTGGATAATACCGGAAAACATATTTTAAAAGTTACTGTATCCTACGCTAAAGCATACTTTTTGTCTATATTTTAAAAACAACAATTGACTTTCACGACTACCGAGACTATCATTACGCCCAAGAAAGTTGAGGCACCATTCACCATGGAAGCGGAAATCAAAGTCCTGCCCAAAGCCACCGATTGGCTAAACTGGATCACGTTTCGAGCAATCCATCTTGTACCAATCCTTGCCATCTGGACAGGCGTCACCGGGCGGGCAGTAGCCCTGGCTATCGTGCTCTACTGGACGCGCATGTTTGTCATTACTGCGGGGTACCATAGGTACTTCGCCCACCGGTCCTTCAAGACCAGTCGCTTCGTCCAGTTTCTGATCGCGTTCTTCGGGTGTATGTGCGTACAGAAAGGCCCGCTCTGGTGGGCGGCGCACCACCGCCGACACCACCAGTTCGCCGACCAGCCTGAGGATGTCCACTCGCCTGTCCAACGCGGTCTCTGGTGGGCACATGTGGGCTGGCTCGGTGACGCTGAACGCGGCCACACTGATCTAGCTGTCGTGAAGGATCTCGCTAAGTTCAGAGAGCTGCACTGGCTCCACCACTATCACTACCTGCCGCCCCTCTTACTGACAGGCCTCTGTTACTTGATCGCAGGCTGGAGCGGTGTCGTGATCGGGATGGGCGCTTCGACACTCGTCTTCTGGCATGCCACGTTTATGGTGAATAGTCTGGCCCATGTCTGGGGCACTAAGCCCTACCAGACCGGCGACGAAAGCCGAAATAATGCCCTGATCGCCTTCCTGACGATGGGCGAAGGGTGGCATAACAACCACCACTACGACAAGTCAGCGGCGCGTCAGGGTCACCACTGGTGGCAGATCGACCTCTCCTACTACCTCTTGTGGCTGCTCGCACGCTGCCACATCATCTGGGATCTCAGGCCGCGGCGCAAATTCAGCACAGCCGGAGCACCCAGCCTTTCCTAAACACGACTACCCACCGAGCGGCCCTTCCTGAGAGGCCGCTCGTATTCTTGACAAAAACCCAGTACTTAGCTATACTTTCCCTACTTTTAACTTCGGTGGGACCTCTGCCATCCAGAGGGCTTGTACCACTAAACTCAAGGACTATGAACAAACGAATGAAGGAAATCGCCGCGAAAATCGACAAAACCCGCGTGTATTCCTGGGACGACGCAATCAAGCTCGTCCGCGAAACCAGCGGCGTTAAATTTGACGCTAGCGTAGAAGTCCACGCCCACCTTGGTATTGATCCAAAGAAAGGTGAACAACAGGTTCGCGCCAGCGCTTCGCTTCCGCACGGTACTGGTAAAACCAAAAAAGTAGCCGCTTTTGTTTCGGCTGAAAAAGAAAAAGAAGCCAAAGACGCTGGGGCAGATTTTGTCTACGGCGAAGAAGACATTAAACGCATCAAAGATACTGGTAAAATCGAATTTGATGTTGCCGTAACAACACCAGACATGATGTCCAAACTCGCTGGCGTCGCCAAAGTACTTGGTCCGAAAGGTTTGATGCCGAATCCTAAAACCGAAACGGTTAGTCCGAACATCAAAAAAATGATCGAAGAATTGAAAAAAGGTAAGATTACTTTCAAAAACGACGACACCAGCAACATCCACCAATCGATCGGCAAAGTAAGCTTCTCCGAGACTCAACTCAAAGAAAACTTGACTGCTTTCCTGGATGTCTTGAAGCGCGCTAAGCCAGCCACGGCCAAAGGCACGTACCTTATAAACCTGATCATCTGCACCACGATGGGTCCTGCAATCCGCATCGCGAGTGAAGAATAAAAAATCTTCTTAAAAAAATATCCCGGACAAATGTCCGGGATATTTTTTTATTTAGAAACCATAGTGGAGAAGGGCAGCAGGGGTGCCATTGATGGGGTGGAGTTGGAATTATGGCAGTGATCCGACGAGTACTCCCTGGCTGTGCGGGGCAGCGTATAGATCAACGACAATGGCTCCAGATGGTGAGGCACACTCGACGATGGTCAGGTGGCCAACGGGCAACTCCGGGGTGATACCGTGCGTGCGTCGACCGATCATGATGCGCCGATAGATCGGGGTGTTGTCGTCTGTGGCAGGCATAGTGAACGAAACACATATCTCTTCGTGCGCAAAGGTACCTTTCACCATGCCGTCAAACTGAAGCGACGCAGTGGCAACATATGACGTGCGCCGCTCATCGCTAGCACTTAGATCAGCCTTTTCGTCGCCGACCGTGATCAACATGTTCTGGGTCTGGTTATGGTACCAGCCAAGCCACTCGGTGCTTGTCCGACTAGGCGCACCAACAAACATGGCCGAACACCCAGACAGAACCAGCAAAACAGTGAACATTGCGGCGACCACGGAACCATTTCGTACGTGCATCTGAGACCCCCTTTGTGTTGGGTACAACTGCTGCTCCCACTATGTATTTCCAAATAATTACATTGTAAAAGAACTTTTTAGAATCTAAGGTAGAGACGGCGAACGCAAGCGATTGCGCTCGGAAGGGGTGGTGGTCTGGAGCTTAGGTTCGGTTACTCACCGCAGCCGGAAGATGGACCAGAGTAGTCAGAGCAACACTCCGGACGCGCATCGACCTTCACGTGCCGCAGAACCTCCAAGGCAGTGTAGTCACGACAAGCACACTGCTGCGGCGCACACTTCGAGCGAGCGGCAGGGCTCATACCCCTCTTGATTGGCTCCCAGGTCTTCAGCTCGTCTACCGGGCACGCGCTCGTCTGTATCGTCACGGAATTGATCTGGCAGACCAGCAGAGTCTCATCCGGACCATCCTTGTAACAGCTCAGGATACCAGCCCTGACGAGGCCATTCTTCCACTCCTGGCTATCCGAGGCAAAACCAGCCGGGCACGTGACATACGACGCCACGCCTTGGCCGCTAGAGCTAGCGTTCACGATCACGTGATAGCCGCCCTTCCGGCAGATCACCCCGCTGCTGTCTTCGACGGTAATGGGGTCGGGCGAAACGGTCGTCCAGCCAGGGCCCGTACACTCATGCCCGTTCACGCTCGGCAGATCATCCGGGCGAGCTTCGATAACCACACCTCGCGAGGCGCAACCGCTGACAACTATAGCTATAGCCAAAAATAAATCCTTGCGAAGCAACATTTTCTCTTCTCTCCTTCGACGCTCCGTGCGCCGACTACCTTAAATTCTAAACGTAATTTTTAAAGGGCATGTTTATAACCTAAAGTAGGGCGGCGCTCGCGATGGCGCCACAATGAGGCGGTGAGTCGCTAGGAGCTGCGAGGAACGATTAGCTGTGGGGGATCTCGGTCAGGAGCGCTTCAAGCGAGGCGTCGAGCACGGTTCCAACCTCACTGAGCACATACTGGCCAGGCTTTCCCCAGGCCCGCCGCCGGTTACCAACCACGGGAGGCGCAACGAACTCTGCCCGAGTAACATAGCTTTGACCATCAGGCGTTTTCGCCACGAAGACCTCGATGCGGACGTTCAAGCCCTCAGGGGTCGTATGGCACCCCTTGTCGAGCTCCTCAATGTGGTCATCGGCCCAGCGGGTCACCTCATACTCGGCAGCATGGAGCAGCCGAGTAAACTCGGGCATGTTGCCGCCTGGGAGCCGGACGTAGTAATACGGCGGATAGACGCCACCCTCCACATTGAGATATTCATACCCTCCATAATTGAGCCGGGGCCGGTAGCAGATGCCTCCATCCGGCGTCGTGGCCGCTTCCTTTTTGGGGGAAGAATCATCCGTGTTCGACAGGTGGGCACAGCCCTGAAAAACCAGACCAATCACGAGAGCAGCACTTCTCAATCGCATTGTAATTTCCTCCTAGCAAAGCGCTCTTACTGGGAGCGCCGGCTACTTTAGATTATAAACTTGATTTTTAAAGGGCGTTTTATACGCTTCAGTAGGCACAGCACTACGAGCGCCAACTACTGTAATGTATAAAATTGTAAAATAACTTTTTAGAACCTAGGATAGTAGTGGCGCTCGGAAGTGAGCGAGGGGGGGGGGTGAGCTACACAGAAGTTACGGGGTGGTAGCGGCTCGCATCCACCGGTTGTTGTTAAAACCGTAGACCACCCCATGCCTGCTCGGGGTAATCATGAAGAAGAACTCACGACCATCCCGGTGTTTCAACACAAGGAAAGCAGCGCGTCCCTTGGGGATCGCTCCGAAGTCGGACGAATCGGCCTCTTCCAACTTGACTTCGCCGAGGCTCAGCTTGCCGACCTCACGCCGGAGCTTGCCAAACCAATCCTCGTTGGGCGAGCCATCGTCGGCAACGAAAGCAGCCGCACCGATCTCGGCGGCAAGGCCTTCCCGCCCCTCCGTCCCGTAGTTCGGCATCTTGAACTGCGCAAAGGCGGCGACCATGCAGTATCGCCAGGGCGCCTCGACACAATCAATCTCGTTTTGCGCATACATCCGCTCGACCTCTTCTGATCCAAGCGGCGGGCGCAGATCGGGCTGATGAACACAGCCCGAAAGAAGCCCTAGGACACTCAGAACACCCAAGACATTAACTCTCATGCTTCCTCGCTTTCAGCACTCACCGTGAGCGCCAACTATCTTAGATTCCAAACTGTAAAAGAACACACCTGACCCTAGCATTTTTTGGCTCTATTGTCAACGATCTAGGCCAATTTACCATTGACAAAATGCTAAAAATGTGCTATACTACATGTGTTATTGGCTACAATTAGCCAAATTTAACCTTAGCACCTCATCACCATCTCTATGGCTCATTCCCGTGAAAACGCCTCGGAACACAAGGAAAATAAAAGTGATTTTCCCAGCAAAAAACATGATAGCTGGATAAAAAAGTGGCTTCAAAAAAATAAAGTGGGTCTAAGAACAATGGAAATGATGATGCCGCTCCTGCTCGCAACCGGCTATATCGGAGCACACGACCTGACCCGGGAAGAAGGAGAGGAAGCCTATGTCGACAAAAAAGTTACTTTGGATGATGTGGAACAAGATCCTGCTGCCGCCATTCCATTTGCCATACCTGCAACTTTAATGAGTCTCAGTCTGGCAGGCGCAGTCCGGATGAAACGGGCCAAGGACGAGCGCAACCATGAACAGTGGTCAAAAACAACTATTTAGCCCATTGTATGACACTGCAACAATTTTTTGACGGACTTTTCAAACAATACTCTTTGTCAGCAGCTGACAAACAAAAATATACAACCGAACTTTCGACGATCATTTTTTTAACCATTCTCGAAGATGCACACAAATGGCTTGGCGATGACGAAAAACTAGAAATGCAGGGCCTGGCGGAACAAAGAAAGTACGAAGAACTGCTCCAGTTTGTCCAAAATAAATACCCACCTACAACCTGGGACAAGCTTATTGCAGAACGCATCACACCACTCTTGAACGACTACACCCACAACCTGGAATAATAAACATGCTCGTATCAAAAAGAAGGCTCTGGCCTTCTTTTTTTTCTATTGCCAAACAAGCTACCCTCTGCTATCATCCAAGCGAACCTTTTTTACTATGATTCTTTCAGATACAGACATCAAAAAGGCCCTTGCGGAGGGCGCGATCACCGTTGACCCATTTGACGAAAAATATATTAAGGCAGCGTCAATTGACCTTCACCTTGATAAGCATTTTTTGGTTTTTGATACCAAAAATAACTACGTGATTGATCCTAAAAAGCCAATGGACGATATTATGGTGCCCGTAGACATCGGCGAAGACCGACCATTTATTTTGCACCCCGGTGAATTTGCGCTTGGGATGATTTACGAAAAAACCGGTGTTAACGACCGCATGGTGGCACGCCTCGAAGGAAAAAGCTCCGTCGGGCGCATGGGACTCCTCATCCATGTCACTGCCGGATTCCTTGACCCTGGCAATTGCCTTAAGATGACGCTCGAACTGCACAACGTCGCCAACATGCCCATCATGCTCTATTATAAAATGCCGATCGCCCAAATGGCCTTCGAACACCTGTCGAGTCCCTGCGCCAAACCGTATTCGATGGATAAAGGAAGCAAATACATTGGTGACAACCGACCAGTTGCCAGTCAGATGTGGAAAAATTTTTTACCTTAAACTATGTCTAAAAAAGTTATTTTTGGTTTTGTTGGACAAATGGGTTCAGGCAAAGGAACGGCTGCCAAATATCTCGAAGAAAAGCATGGTGCAAAAACGTATAAATTTTCGACTATCCTCCGCGATATTCTAGGTCGCCTCTACTTGCCGACCAGTCGAGATACCATGGTAAAAACATCAGAAATGGTGCGCGCCACGTTTGGCGAAGAAACGCTCGCCCGCGTTATTGCCGAAGACGTTGGCACGAATGATGCTCCGCTTATTATGATTGATGGCATCCGGCGTGTTGCGGATTGTGCTTATTTGTTTAAACTTCCTGAATTTGTTCTGGTCGAAGTAACCGCCGATATCGACATCCGTCTCAAGCGCATTCAGCAGCGCGGCGAAAACCCGGACGACGCAACGCTGACTATGGAACAATTCAAAGCCAATCACGAACGCTCCACTGAAATGAGTATTGCAGAAATTGCTGCACAGGCGACCGAACGGATTGATAATAATGGTTCGAGCGAGGAATTGTTTGCCCAACTTGATGTACTCGTTGCAAAGTACCAATAAATTAATTTGTCATTGCGAGCAACGAGGAACGAGTGACGAAGCAACCCCCTCGCTTGCAGCAAAGTATTTAAATAGACATTCTTAATCCAGGGGATTGCTTCGTCGTTTCACTCCTCGCAATGACAGTGTTTATGCACATCACCATTAAACGCATCGACCAAACCCTCCCACTCCCCGACTACCATACCTCTGGCGCGGCTGGTTTTGATTTTTACGCTCGTGAAGCGACGGTTATCGCCCCACACAGCCTCGCCAAAATTCCTTCTAATTTGATTATCGCTACCCCGCCCGGGTACATGCTTATGATGGCTGCCCGTTCCAGTCTTTCCCTCAAAAAAGGTTTGAAGCAGGCCAACGGCATTGGCGTTATTGATAGCGACTATTGCGGGCCAGAAGATGAAATCTCAATTGCCGTGCACAATTTTACTGACACACCAGTTACCGTTGAACGTGGTGAACGTATTGCCCAGGGTATTTTTATCAAGGTTGAACAAGCAGCTTGGAATGAAGTAACCGAAATGCCGCAAGCTACCAGTCGGGGTGGATTTGGTAGCACGGGGAAATAGCGAAGCTAAAAACGAAAAGCGCAAAACTATTTTTAACTTTTCGCTTTCAACTTTACACTTGCTACTATGCAACAATATCTCGACATTGTTCAAAATGTTTTAGACAACGGTCAGGAAAAAGATGACCGCACGGGTGTTGGTACCATTGCTATTCCCGGTGCGCTATTTCAGCATGACCTCAAGAATGGCTTCCCACTTCTAACAACCAAAAAAATCCCTTTTCGACTCATTGCCACCGAGCTTGAATTTTTTATCAAAGGCCTCACCGACAAACAATGGCTGATCGACCGCAACAACCATATTTGGGATGAATGGGCTCACCCCAAAAAAGCCCCCTATGGACATGACGAGGAAAGCAAAAAACGCATGCGCGAAGAACGCGATCTCGGCCCAATTTATGGCTTTCAATGGCGACACTTTGGAGCACCCTATGTTTCCTACGATACTGATTATACCGGACAAGGCGTTGACCAACTACAAAATCTCGTCACCACGCTCAAAAAAAATCCGTCTGACCGACGCATGATCGTCAACTCGTGGAATCCGGTCATGCTCCCAGAAATGGGTTTACCACCGTGCCATTACTGCTACCAGGTAACAGTAATTAAAGGGCGGCTCAATTTATTTTGGAACCAGCGTTCCGTCGACACGATGCTCGGACTACCGTTCAATATTGCGAGCTACGCCCTACTACTTCACCTCCTTGCCAAAGAATCAGGTCTCGAAGAAGGTGTGCTGACAGGGTTCCTAGCCGACGTTCATATCTACAAAAACCATCAAAATGGCGCGCGCGAACAACTGACGCGTGACCCGAATATGCACAAACTACCCAAGCTAGTTACCGAAAATTTTACCTCTATCTTTGATTGGAAGGCCGAAGATACACAGGTGGTTGGGTATGAAAGTTACCCAAGGATTGCTTTTGAAATTGCCGTCTAACGTATGATCACACTCATCGCCGCTATCGCCAAAAATAATTGTATCGGCAAAAATAATACGCTCCCTTGGAATATTCCTGAAGACCTTAAACACTTTCGCGAACTTACAAAAGGCAAAACCGTCCTCATGGGACGCAAAACATTTGACTCAATTATTGCACTCATTGGCAAACCGCTTCCCAACCGACAGAGCATTGTTATTACCAAACAAAATGATTTTGTTGCGCCGGATGGCGTCGAAATTTTTCATGAACTTGACCGAGCGCTCAACGATCACGCCAACGATGATTTGTGGATTATTGGTGGCGCACAAATTTACAATGAAACCATAGCCAATGCCGATCGATTAGAAATTACGCATATTAACCAAACCATAGATGGCGACGCCTTTTTTCCAACCATCGACCTAAGTATCTGGAAAGAAGTGGCGCGCGACGATCGTGACGGATTTAGTTTTGTTACCTACAATAAAAAATAATCGTTTTTTTTGTTATGCACTACACCGGTAAATTCATCGTCCTCGACGGTACCGAAGGGTCTGGCAAAAGTACCGTGATTGATTTTTGGAAAAAACATTTGGAAGAACAGGGCAAAAAAATCTTCGACCTCAAAGCCTATTGGAAACAATACGACAAACAACCACCCGCTGAAGAAGTCTTGGCTGCTGACATTATTTTTAGCGCCGAGATGACCTATACCGGTATCGGCAAAGTGCTACGCGAAGAACTGATCGCCAAAGGCACTGATTATCCGTCCCTGGCAATAGCCGAGGCATATGCGCTCGACCGCATGATCCTCTACAAAAAATTCTTTGCTCCTGCACTAGCTGCCGGTAAAACAATTATTTCGGATCGTTCGATCTCGACCTCGCTTGTCTACCAAACTATCAGCGACCCCACGATCACCTACGAAATCATCCGGACGCTACCGGGCAATGCCGTAGCTCTCGCCCACCCACCAACCGACCTCATTCTTTTTGAGATTGATCCCGAAAAGGGATTAGCCCGCCTTGCTTCGCGCCTCGATAAAAATGATAATGCGATTTTTGAAGAGGTTGATTTTCAAAAAAAGGCCTACGCCAAATTCATGGGTTCAGAATTTCAAAACATCTTTAAGGATCTGGGCACCACAATTCATTACTTGTCAGCAGGTACTGATCTTGCTACAATAACCCAAGCATCCACTGAACTGCTTGAGAAAATCCTGGCTCGCCAGAGCATCTAAAGCAATCCATTTTTATTCCTAAACCCAACGTATGCTCCTTAAAGTAACCGAGATCCTGAGAATGACTTTTAGTATCTACGGCAAAAATTGGCGCACTATTTTGCCGTATATTGCTGTGGTCTTTGTCCCTGGCGCAGTCCTCGCTTTACTCGGCCTCGGCAGCGCTTATCTTTCTACTATCCTGCCAACGACGAACTTGCTCAATAGCATCATTACCGTAATCCTCAGTTTCTGCAGTTGGTTTATTAGTTTCTGGGCCATGCTTGCACTTGCCCAAGCAATCAAAGACATCGCCGAAGGACGCCCAACCCTACCCTGGAAACAAGGCATGATGAACATTAAAGGTTCGTTGATACCGGTGTTCTGGGTTTCATTCCTTACCAGCATCTTTGTAGGCCTTTGGACACTGCTCCTCATTATCCCCGGTATTATTTTCAGCGTTTATTACGTCTTCGGTGCTTACGCCACCCTGTTTGACGGACAGCGCGGCTTAGCAGCCTTGCGCTACAGCAAGCAACTCGTCAAAGGGCGCTGGTGGGCAATCGCCTGGAGAGTAGGTGTGACCAGTATTTTATTTGGACTCTTAGTCAGCATTATCATCCTCGCTTTTACCGCCCCCTTCACGATCTTGATTTCTATGAATAGCCCAGAGGTCGCCGCGTTCCAAGAGGCCGGGCGCACGGTTAGCACTTCAGAAGTTGTTCTGACTATGGTTGTCGGTGTTATGAGCAGCCTAGCTTCAGCCTTTGCCGCCCCACTTGCGACTATAGCAATCGTCCTCATATACCTCGATGTCCGCAGCAAGCCTGTTCCTGTCGCAGAAATGCCCACGGCCAGTGCTTCTCGCACCTAACTAGTAGACACAAAAATCCCGGAGAATTCCGGGATTTTTTATTTGCCAAAAGAAGCCTAAACTGATAGTATCCCAGTACTTTTTATCTTCGTCTATGCCCCAACTTATCCCGATCATCGGTCTTGAAATCCACGTAGAACTCAAGACGAAATCCAAGATGTTTTGTCCGTGTGTGAACGACCCCTTCATCGATACACCCAACACGAACATCTGCGAAGTCTGTCTTGCCCACCCAGGCACTCTACCCGTACCCAACCAGGCCGGCATTGAAGGCGCGATCAAAATCGCACGCGCGCTTAACTGCACGATAGCGACAGAAAGTAAGTTCGACCGCAAACATTATTTTTACCCGGATCTTCCCAGGGGTTACCAAATCTCACAGTACGACCAGCCGATTGGCGAACACGGCACAATCGAACTTGAAATAGCCGGAACGAACCATCGCTCAACCGCACGCATCGGCGTTACCCGTGTCCACATGGAAGAAGACACTGCCAAGCTTAATCACGCGGCTAGCGGAACGGCGCTCGTTGACTTTAACCGCGCTGGAGTACCTCTCGTAGAAATTGTTTCTGATCCGGACATACAAAGCGCTGCTGAAGCTAAAGCCTATTGCCAAGAACTACAGCTGTTATTCCGCACCCTTGGAGTCAGCAACGCTGACATGGAAAAAGGCCAGATGCGCTGCGAAGCCAATGTTTCTGTTCAGTACGAGGGAAGCTTCACTAACCAGAACGGAGTCATCGTACCAAGCGAAGGCGTCACCCTTAACTCAAAAGTTGAAGTAAAGAACATCAACTCATTCCGCGCCGTCGAGAAGGCAATTGAATTTGAGATCAAACGCCAAACCGAACTTATTGAAAAAGGTGAAAGCTGGGTGCCGGAAACACGCGGCTGGGATGAAAAAAAACAAGGCACAGCACATCAACGCACCAAAGAATCAGCTGCCGATTACCGTTATTTCCCCGAGCCCGATATTCCGCCCTTCAACCCCGCCAAGCTAGCAGACGCGCTTTCACTCCCCGAGCTACCACAAGCCAAGCGTCTCCGTTTTTGTAGTGAATATGGTTTTTCAAAAGCTGATGCCCATATTTTGACGAGCGACCGTGACTGGGCTGAATTTACTGAACAGGTCGTTAGCGAACTTATCGACTGGCTACGTCATTTACCAGAAAGCAAGGAAGCCGCCGAAGAACTGACCGCACAAAAACAACGTGAGCTCGCTAAACTGTCGGGCGGCTGGATGACAAGCAAACTCATGGGTGCCATGGCTGAGCGTAAAATCGACATTCGCATTCTGCGCGTCAAACCAGAAAATTTTGCTGAACTCATGGCTTTGATTTACACCAATCGAATCAACGCTACCAATGCTCAAAAAATCCTGATTGAAATGATCGAATCAGGTGTAGACAAAGATCCAACACATATTATGGAAGAAAAAGGGTACGGCCAAATTAGTGACGAAGGCAAACTTGGAACAGTTGCTGACGAAATAATCAAAAATTATCCAGAACAAGTAGCTCAATTTAAGGCTGGCAAGGAACCAATTATCAAGTTCTTGGTTGGCATGCTCATGAAAGCCACCGAAGGCAGCGCCGACCCACAAGTAGCGGAGAAACTTTTACGAGATAAAATGAAATAAGGAATCGCTCAAAAGACAGCTCAAACACAGGGCTGTTTTTTATTTTTTGCCTTATTTTAGCCAAAAAATACCCTACACCCCTTGACGAAAACCTTGTTTTGTGCTATAGTAACACGTTCTTGTAAGCTCGTTGGGCAGCGAAAGTTCTAATAAAACATATCTTATTAGAGCCTCTGCTGCCCCCAACTGCAAACAGGAGCTACAGTGATGAACGACCAGAGCGGAAACCCCGGAACCAAGGCCCCCGACACAATCGACCTGTCGCCGCCGGAGCCCAAGGACACCGGCGAGCACAAGCTGACGCCGCCCGAGCCTCCCACCCCCGAGCAGCGCCGCATCGCCGCCCTCGAGGCCGACCTCGCGACCAAGACGACACAGGTCAACACCCTGTTCACCCAGGTCAGCGCCCTGACCACCCAGGGCCGCCAGATGAAGACCCACCTCAACCTGCTCACGCTCCTGCTCGCGATGCTGTTCCTCGCCCTGGCCATCATCACGGTCATGCAGCGCAACCTCACCTTCGAGGCCTACCAGAGCCTCCGGACCGAGCAGATCCGCCACGTGCAGATCTGGCACGCCCCTCGTCGCTGACGAACAACTCTCGTCCTTACTCACCCGCGAGCACCGCCTCGCCCTGCCCCTACCCACACACTCAACCTACTGAGTCTGTGGGTAGCAGGGTGAAGTAATTGCCCGCCCACCAGAAATAAAACTTCCCATTTTAGGGAAGTTTTTTAATACCCACAAAACTGTGGACAGGAAACCTTTGACGCTTGTGCGGTACCCTGCTACACTTCATCACACGAAACGTTCTCTCCCCCACAACCCCTTTCTTTCCTCGTTGATCAGCCACCTATACAGGGTGGCTTTTTTATAATCATTCGACTGATATACTTCCTTGTTTTAAAAACCAGGACATCATTTCGATCTGCGAACTCAGTAAACCCGCAATACTCAGGTTTTAAGTGAAGCAAAAAAATAAAACAACACCTCAAGCCCCATCTGCTCGATGGGCAGGTGATGGCCAGCTGTTTCTTTGAACCGTCAGCCCGCACACAGCTCACTTTTGAAACCGCCATGCAAACGCTGGGCGCAAAAGTAATTGGGTTTACAGATCCGCCGATTACCTCCGTCAAAAAAACACTGCACGAATTTAAAAAACTCTCCGATTGCTCGGAGAGTTTTTATTTTAGCAAATTTTATTTATGCTCCGATTGCATGAATTGTTTTATCTCGGAAATCGTACTCATAAACTGCGCCGGGAAAATAATGGTGGAATTCTTTTCAATACTAATTTCCGCCATGGTCTGGAGATTACGCAATTGAAGCGCAATAGGATGGGCAGCCATAATATCCGCGGTATCCGCTAATTTTTGGCTTGAAAGGAACTCACCTTCCGCAGCAATGATCTTGGCGCGTTTTTCGCGTTCAGCCTCAGCTTGCTTCGCCATGGCACGCTGCATGCCTTCTGGAAGTTCAATGTCTTTAATTTCTACCACAGACACAAGCACCCCCCAGCTTTCGGTATGGTGGTCGAGAACGGCGGTAATTTCTTTGTTGATCGTTTCGCGCTCACTTAAAATTTCGTCGAGCTGAAACTTGCCGACAATATTGCGCACTGACGTTTGGGCAATCTGATTGATAGCGCTCATCACGTTTTCGATTCCAACAATACTTTTGATAGAATCAACAATCTTGTAGTAAGCGACGGCCGAAACATCAACCGAGACGTTGTCTTTAGTAATAATTTTTTGCGGCGGGATCGGCAAAGTAACTGTACGGAAATCGACTTTTCGCATTTGGTCAACGATAGGGATGATCCAGTTTAAACCCGGTTCTTTAATACCGACAATTTTACCAAAGCGAAAGATGACGCCTTTTTGGTACTGCTGGACGATACGCAGGCCGAGGAGGAGGATAATGAGCGGGATAATGATGAGAAACCCCATACGTTTGAGTATTAAAAATAAATCTTATTTGATTCGCTGTAAAGCTTCTTTCAACAACTGTTCGCTTGTTTTACCCTTACTATCGAGCCCTTTCGCTACCTCCCGAGCCTCACCCGCAGAGTAGCCCAAAGCAATCAGCCCGTCAATAACGTCACCAACATTGTCCGGGGTATCCGCTAGCACGGCATTGTCAAACGATTCCACGCCGGTCAGTTTGGCCTTGAGGTCAACCACGATACGTTCAGCTGTTTTTTTGCCAATCCCGCTAACCTTGGTGAGGTACGCTACGTCGCCGCGACCAACTGCTCGGGTAATATCATCCACCGAACCCAAGGCCAAAAGGTGCAGGGCCGTCTTTGGCCCCACACCGCTTACAGACAAGAAATGCTTAAACAATTCCCGCTCGCGGGCGTTCTCAAAACCAAACAATTCCAAGGCATCTTCGCGTACAACCAAGTACGTTTCGAGCAGCACATCGTTTCCGACAGAGCATTTTTCAGCAGCGCGCAAGCTGATGAGTATTTTATAGCCAACTCCCCCAGAGGTCAGGAGGACAACTTCAACCTGGTTGTTGGCAATAATTTTTCCTTGGAGGAGCGAGATCATAACGTAAGTTAGCAAGTAGCGCGTTAGTAACGTAGTCAGTAAATAGTTAACTACTTACTGACCTACAAACTTATTACAAAATTTACCGTTTCTTATTCCGGCTTACACGGATGAGTCCGCCGCACGGAATAATCTCTACCCCTTTCTTTTCGAGCTCATCGAGGAACAGGTTCATACCAACAGAATCAGACGACATGTGCCCGCTAATAACGACATTCATATGCTGCTCATTAGCTTTTTTAAGAGCATCCTCTCGCATGTGCATGCTAATCATCGTACTCACACCGATCCGTGAGAACTCTTCGTAGACCTGGCTCTGTGGCTCCGTGCCCCCGGTCATTTCTACCAGGTAACGACCAACTTTCTTTTTACGATTTCCAGCAACAATTCGAGGCCCCGCGCCGCGGCGGCGGGCTTCCTGGAACTCAGGCACCTCCATAAGGAGGTCTATAATTTCACCAAGGGTTTCAGGTTTTTCTTTTTTGAAAAGGTCTTCCAAAAATTTGTTGACCAGATTATCAGTAATCGTGTGCGTGCTCATGAAATTAATCCCCAAGATACGGGCGATATCAACGCCACGATGATGGTTAATGGGGTGCACGCTTCGTCCAACCTCGCTAATACGATCCCCCATTACTTTTTCGGCCACATGAATCGGCAAACCGAAGCTCTCAAAAATTGATGTGGACATCTCCATAACCTCGTGAAGACCAGCAAGCGCATTGCCCACCGGATGATGCGAAATCGTGAGATCAATTTTCTTACCACGCTCGTTCAACTGGCTGGCTAACAGGATCTCGCCAGCGTCAATATCGATACCAGCAAGAACCCGCTTCACTTCTTTACATCCATCATCCACATGGATACAGCTGTCCGGGTACGGATTTGTGAGGCGAGAAATGTCAAAATACTTCTTATCGCTTTCTTTCATCTCAGCGTACTCGCGTTTAATTGTTTCGAGGTACTTGGTGACACCCTTGCTCCCGCGCGGATCAGCCGACACAGCAATTTTTACACCAAGATCAAAGACATTTTTTACACTCATCATATGATTATCAAGTACAATAAATATGCCCTACTGTAGAGCAAAAAGTTTGGACTGTCAACTCAAAACCCTGCAACCTTAGCTCTACTAACGAGGCAGTATTTTCTTTAAATTTTTTAACTCTTCTTTGAAGATACTCATCATTGTATTGCGGTAGGCAGCAGGAAGGTTAAGCTCCGGTTGAACCGTTGTAAATTCTTTTACAAATTCTGACCACGGTTTTAGGCCAGCTAATTTTGTTTTACGGAAGAGCTCGACATATGGTGACTGCCAATTCTTCTTGTGAAGAATATAAAAACAGAAATCTAATTCGTTATTTGATCCGCTTTTGATATCTTCACCAAAGTAGTTGGTAAAGATTCCCGTCTGATTCAAAATATCTTTCTTGAATCCAAATGAATACGGATCAACACCAACTGCACAGGCAATCAGGAACATGCGCCAGCACTTGTAGCAGTTATGGCACCACTGCGAACCCGCGAGAAGCGGTTTTTCGCCAGTACAAGAAAACTGGTATTTGCCAATTTCAGGATAGCGCGTATGGAGCATGAAGAGAATAGATGTTTCTTCCATTGGTTCTAAACTCGTGCGGACACGGCAATTATCTTCCGTAACTGTACGCACCGCCAGATCTTGCTCCATAGTAAAGAAGCTGCTCTGATCGTAGGAGAGCTGTACACGCCAACCATCTTCATTCATCTCATACTCATTATTGGCGTGTTCGCTGCCAAACAGAATATATTCGGCGCCGTAGGCAAAAACAAAAGGGAGCATCTGCCATGACAGGAGCGTGGTTTGGAGCCCCCAACCCACTTCAGTACCTGGTTTTTCTTTGAAGGCAACATCGTAGCGGAATAAACCTGGTTCGTATTTTACGAAATGAGTATCAACTTTGAATTCTTTAGAGAACAGCGCTAACTGTTTTTTCTTATAAGTTTCTTCATAGGGCGAAGAAGGTTCCTGGGAATACACAAGCACAGGTTTAATACCAAGCTCACGGCAGAGCGCAAAGGTTAACAAGCTTTCTTTACCAAAAGTAAATGGTAAAATTGCAATTGGCTTTTTGTTCTTGAACTGACGGCGTTTCGGACCAAAGGGCAGTGCGCCGGCTCCGGGAGCAAAGTCATACTGTGTATTGAAGAACGCTTTTAAATACGTAGCCGGTTTCACTTTGTCGTACACTTCTGCTTTTACGATAGATACCGCCTGATTCCTAAACAAGAGGCTCTCGAGGAGGGGCAGTGGAATATTATATTTAATACGATCATACCCTAGCGTCACCGGCAAAAAGTGGGTATTACCGAAGGTTAAATTTTCAAGTAAAACCTGCTTGATTTCGGCCGGTGTTTTCTGCCAAATAGCCGCCGGAAAGGCAATATCAAAACGTTTCCCACGAACAATAATACGAATACCGTCTTTGGTAAAAGAACCGCGTACATCTAAAATTTTTTCCTGCTTTTTATGCATACGTGATGTATTAAATAGTGATGTGATTAAGTGGTTCGACGGCGTATTTAATATACTTTAGGGCTTTGGCCAAATTTTCTTCTGCGGCAACATGGCTCTCACCTTTTACCGTAATGACACCAATACAGCGGTCATACCCTTCCGGCGGCGCTAGAAAAATATCGCCAACTTGTTTTTCAAAATACAAACTTACTACCGAGGACTGACCGTACACCGCCTCATCAACGCGGAGCTTAGTCAGTTTGCAGGTTTTTTCCGGAAGAAAACGATACGAGAGCAGATGACAGATCGGTTTATCGGGCTTATCAATAACAACTGGCAGGCCGAGCGCAATCTTCAGGGCATTTTCAACCAGATCAACACCCCAGACGAGCTTGGAATAGAGGTACACTTCTCCACCGCCCATGCGCAAATTAATCTCAATCGGTACAGCACCTTTGCTGCCATATTTCGCTTCAAAGTGAACGCAACCATTCTCTACCTTGAGCGCCTTCAGGGTAAAAACTGCCATCGCTTCCAGTTCTTTTTGTTCTTTCGCTCCCAATCTCGAAGGAGACGACCAGCCTGTTTCAACAAAAAATGGTTCGTTGGTTTCTTTATTATCAATAATCGAAATATATTTAACTTCCCCGTTCTGAACCAGGATATCAATATCAACTTCTTGGCCGTCAATATACTCTTCAACCAACACCTGAAGACTGTTCCATTCTGGTGCTAACCAAAACGTATGGATATTTTTAATTTGATCATTATAGACAGTCGTTAATTCCGAAAGGTTGTCGGCGCGTACCACAAACGCACTGCTGGCGCCGTATACCGGTTTTACCACCACTGGGTATTCAAGCTCCGCATCAGCCTTCGCCAAGTCAGCTTCGGTATTGAGCAGGAGGTGGTGTGGGGCGGGAATACCCTCGGTTTGGCAGGCATCCCTAAAAGCATATTTATTCTTAATCCGGTCAGCTGTTTTTGACAAAATACCTATCCAGCAAAATTGTTCCGAGATGTGTGCGGCGAGAACAACGGATTCATCCCAAAAGGTAATTACTCCATCAATTTTAATATCCGCGTGAGCTACGATAAACTCTGTAATTTTTTTAAAACAGCTTGTTTCGTCTTTGAGGTCAGCAAAAATCCAGTGATCAACAAAAGGCTCGGCAAAAGCTTCCTTTTTTTTGTTCAAGCAAATGATGCGGACACCGAGCGCTTTCGCCCGTTCGAGGATGAATTGCTTGCTTAATGAACCGGCATGCACCAAAAGCACTGTTGAACCATTGAGCGCTCGCTCCATAATAATTAACAAAAATAAATAACCCAAACAGGTAACTCTGTTTGGGTTATGGGTTAAGCAAATCTTTTGTTTCCTTACCCCGACTGATCAGCTGTACTGTGATAGGGTCAGGGTCGTCCAGTGAACTAGACTCCATATGAACCGATAGCAATTAAGTTTGTATTTAACTATATTCACAGCTTCTTGTCAAGAATTGTAAGCAATTTTTTGCTATGTATAGCTAAAAATTGAACCTACTTTTCAACGTATCCCTGCGCGCGCAAGGAACACCCAGGCATTAGTATTCTATATTTTTTCAAGCGATAAGAACAAATCCGGCACGGTCGAAACGTCACCACTATCCCCGGTTTCGAGCCTGTCAGCCAGCACAGCTGACTTAATCTGTTCGGCAAAGTCCACAAAAACTTTTTTCAACTCCTCGTTTGAGGTGGCATAATAGACACAGACCCGATCCTCAATCGTAAAACCTTTTTCTTTGCGGTATTGGTTAATTGCGCGGATTACGTCACGTACCAAGCCTTCTTTTTTGAGCGTTTCATCGACCACAGTATCGAGCCAAACCTTCACCTCGCCGTCTTCACGGAGTTTCCAAGTATCACCAGCAGAAACTTCACAAACATCGATATTTTTTACATTCAACTCTTCGGCGATCATCGTGTGGAGTTCCCGACTCAAATGTTCATTGTTAATGGCTAGTGTGTTCAGTGGCTGGCGAACCTTGAGCCCGGTTTCAGCGCGGAGCGCAAGCCCCAGTTCCACGATCTTGCGAGCCGCGATCATTTCCTGAAGTACGCTCTGGTCATGATGTTCGTCGTGAAGCGCAGGCCAGTGTTCCAGGTGAACACTTTCTTTAGCCCAGCCTTTGCCGCCAATTTCATCATAACGAAGTTCTTGATACATTTTTTCAGCAATAAACGGCGTAAACGGAGCCAGTAATTTCGACACCACAATCAAGACTTCGCGCAGTGTGTACAATGCATGATGCTTATCTGTTTCATCAACCCCTTTCACGCGTTCACGCGAACGGCGAACGTACCACTGCGAGAGTTCCGTAACAAAATCCATAATCGGACGCGCTGCTTCGGCCAGATTATACTGCTCCATATTTTCGGTAACCTCACGAACAGTCTCGTGGAGTTTAGCCATTACCCACCGATCAAGAACATGAGCAGACTTGAACGGCTTGTTACTTGGCAGGTCTTTGGCAAAGAGTTGGTAGAACTCAAAAACATTCCACAAAGTGTTGATCAGCTTGTTATACATTTCTTTAACACCATCTTCCGAAAAATTAAGACTCTCGGCATGCATGACCGGGGAATTCAAAATGTAGTAGCGAAGTGCATCAGCACCATATTTTTCGATCAGCATGTTCGGATCAGGATAATTCTGCAGTTTTTTACTCATCTTCTTACCGTCTTCAGCCAGCACGATACCGTTCACAATAACATTTTTGTATGCGACCGTTCCAAAAAGCGCCGTTGATAAAACATGCAGATAATAAAACCAAGCACGGGTCTGATCCTGGCCTTCGGCAATAAACTGTGCCGGAAAACCACCCTCAAATTTAGCTTTATTATCAAACGGATAATGTGCCTGGGCATACGGCATGGAGCCGGAATCAAACCAGGTATCGATAACATCGGGCACGCGTTTCATAACACCGCTGCATTTAGCACACGGGAATGTAATCAAGTCAACGATGTGTTTATGCAGGTCATCAATTTTCTGACCGCTCGCTTCTTCTAAATCAACAACCGAACCAAAAACGACTGTTTCGCTGCACGAACCTTTATTTTCACACATCCAAATCGGCATAACACTTGCCCAAAACCGCTGACGAGAGATCGACCAATCGCGGGCTCCTTCGAGCCACTTACCAAAGCGTCCTTCTTTAATATGCTCTGGCGACCAGTTAATTTCTTTAGCCAATTCCAGGGCTTTTTCCTTAACTGCAGTTACTTTTACAAACCAAGACGAAGTTGCATAATTGATGAGCGGTGTGTCGCAGCGCCAGCAGTGCGGATAACTATGGACAATATTTTTCTTCGCCAAAAAAGAACCTTTACCCTGCAAATACTTGGTAATAGCAATGTCGGTAGCCAAGCGAACTTTGTCGTCGTCTGAGCGCGGCTTCACTTCTTGGCCTGCAAAATCAGTAACTTCTGGTTTGAAGCGACCGTCCATACCAACATGCTGTACGAGTGGCAAGCCTTCGCGTTTGCCGACTTTAAAGTCATCGTCGCCAAACGCCGGGGCGATATGCACCACACCACTGCCGTCTTCGGTTGTAACAAAATCAGCGGTAACGACACGGAAAGCGTTCGGCGTAGCTTGGTAATACGGAAATAGTGGAACGTATGCGCTACCCGCAAGGAGCGATCCTGGAATGTCGGTAATGACCGTGTATTTTTTGCTTTCGAGCACCTCGGCAATCCGATCTTTGCCTATGATATAAACACCGGCTTCGTTTTCAATGGTGCAAATTGTGTACAGCGTTTCTGGATTCACCGCAAGGAGTACGTTACCCGGGAGTGTCCACGGTGTCGTGGTCCAGGCGACCAGATACACCTTCTGTTCACTCATGAATTTGCGGTCGAGTTCGTTCGGGACATGCTGAAAAATCTCCGGCGAATAGCTCGTGAGCTCAAATTTTACGTAGAGCGAAATATCTTTAACATCCTTATAACCTTCACTCACTTCCTGCTGCGATAAGGTAGTTTCACAGCGCGGACAAATGTACATGGAACGATAATCTTCGTAGATAAGCCCCTTATCCCAGAGCTGTTTAAATACCCACCAGACCGATTCCATATACTCTTTGTCCATGGTGCGATAGGCATTGTCCATGTCGACCCAGCGACCCAGACGAGTAATAGTTTTTTTCCACTCATCAACATAACCAAGCACTTTCGACCGACAAAGTTCATTGAATTTAGCGACGCCCAAGGCTTCAATTTCTTTTTTACTCTTGGTACCGAGTTCTTTTTCCACGATATTTTCAATCGGGAGCCCATGACAATCCCAACCCCAGCGGCGTTCCACGCAATACCCCTTCATAGCCCAAAAGCGCGGCACAACGTCTTTCATGAGCGATGAAACAAAGTGGCCATAGTGCGGCGTGCCAGTAGCAAACGGCGGGCCGTCATAAAAAACATAGGGCTTGTCAGCCGATTTTTCGGAAATGGATTTCTCAAAAATCTTGTTTTCTGCCCAAAATTTGAGGATTGCTTGTTCTTCGTTGTTGGCGTTATACAGCATACAAAAATAAAAACACGCTTAAATTAGCGTGCGAGAGCCCTTCTAGTGGGCGGTACCATCTCGGCATTATACTCATTTGATAGCGATAACGGGCTTACCCGGAGAAGTCTATTTTTGGCTAAATTTAGCCAATTTCTTTTCTCGACAGTCCGCCTTGGGCGGATTCCTCGGTGATAGCGAGAAGTTCTGTGGGTACTTTTACTATAGTGGAAATGATGGTTTTTGTCAAAATACAACTTTACAATCTTGACTCTTTGCCCTTTTTATGCTTACATTGGCCTTAAAGGAGGATCCCCATGCGAGCTGTAGGTTTCTGTCAACGTTTAGGCATCGGTTTGACTGCTCTTGCGCTGCTTGGTGCACCGGATTGCAAGGGTAAGTGCAGCAAATTGCGAAACGCCTACGAGGTGTTCACCCAGGCTCAGGGCGAGCGAGACACCATCACTGCCCGTTGCTTGCTCATGCAGCAGTGGCTGGCTGCACCAGACCTGTGCCGCGAGAGCGACGACGCCCAGGAGATCAAGGCTTCGATGAACCTGGAGCCAAACTGGAGCCACAACCTGCCTGAGAACGAGTATGGATGCGAAATGCTCGCCTGCCAGCAGGTTCGTAAAGAGCACGGTTATCAGGCATACTGCAGCTGTATGCAGTCGCTCAGCCCGCCTTACATTGTTGAGCTCTGCCGCTAAGCACTTTTGCTTGATACGCGTATTCACCGCTTCTCCCCGGTTTTCCTAACTGAATTGGGGAGAAGCAAACAACACCTTTGACCTCATTTCCCCCTGATATCCGCAGGGTTTTTTAATTTGCTAGACAGCCCATAAGTTGCTATACTTTCTCTATATTTAAACAGATTTATGATTTACCTTGGCGCCGACCACCGCGGGCACGCTCTCAAAAAATACCTCCTCCGCTTCCTCGAAAAACAACTCAAACGTGAAGCGGTGGACTTAGGCGCAATTGACTACGACGATCAGGATGATTTTGTCGATTTTGCTGTACTGGTAGCCAAAAAAGTAGCTGCGGAGCCAGGCAGCTTCGGAATACTCCTGTGTGGTAACGGTCAAGGAATGTGTATGGCCGCAAATAAGATCAAGGGCGCTCGGGCCATGCTGGGCCACAGCATCGAGAGCGCCGAATTTACCCGCCGCGAGGATGATGCCAACATCATTTGTTTGCCAGCCCGAACGATGAGCGATGAACATGCAACAGCTATTGTAAAAACTTTTCTCGAAACAGAGTTTAGTCGTGAAGAAAAACGTGTCCGTCGCCTGGACAAACTTAAGGCTTTGGAAAAATAGTATGCAGCTTGCCCCCGCACTTCTCGAACACACATTTGAAGACTTTGCCCGAGATGTTAAAAAAATCGAAGGTCTTTTTGAATACGCGCAGATCGATATAATGGACGGCGGATTTGTACCCACAACTTCTTTTGGTGATATTGAAAAAATTAACGAACTCCACTCACCGCTCAAATGGGAACTGCATTTAATGGTTACCAATCCCCTAGCCGAAATGCAAAAATGGCAGGAAATAAAAAATATTTTTCGCGTTATTTTCCATATTGAGTCAAGCAGCGACCCAGCCGCCTGCATCGCATTTGCCCGCGGCAAATGTTGGGAAGTCGGAATTGCACTCAATCCTAAAACCGAACTTGTCAAAGTTGAGCCCTACTACGAACAAATAGACGTCGTTCAATTCATGACCGTTGTTCCTGGCAGGCAAGGCGGCGCATTCATTCCCGAAGTTGGTGAAAAAATTGCCGAGTTTAGCACCCTCAAAAAACGGCCTCTTTGCGCTGTTGACGGCGCAGTTAGCGAACATACTATTCCCGCACTCACAAGCTGGGGGGTGGAAATTTTCAATGTCGGTAGCGCGCTTTTGAAGGCGCCCAACACCGTAGAAGCTTTTCAGAAACTCACAACCACGCTTAAAATTTAAACATCATATGGCTATGCTTGATCTCGTTATTATTGGAGGAGCCGCGGTTGGCTGCAGCGCCGCTGTCTACGCCGCTCGTCGCAAACTTAATTTTATCATGATCACCGAAAATATCGGTGGCGAAGTGGCTTTGTCCGGACAAGTCGGTAACTGGCCCGGGATTATTGATATCCAAGGGTTTGAGCTGGCGAATAAATTTGCCGAACATGCCAAAAGTTATGGTGTGAATATTGAAGAAGGATGGACAGTAACCTCGATTGTGCCAACCCAAAATTACCATGTTGTTACGGCAACTAAGGCGAACGGAGAAACGCGTACGATTGAAACCAAAGCCATTATCATTGGCACAGGCATCCACCCAAAACGTCTTGGTGTGGCGGGCGAAGATACATTTGACCACAAAGGTGTTACGTATTGCACCGTTTGCGATGGCCCGCTCTTCAAAAACAAAATCACCGCAACACTTGGTGGCGGTAACAGCGGTCTTGAATCTGCCCTTATGATGGCCGGGATTGCCAAACAGGTATATCTTTTAACTAAATACCCTAACACCGCTGAGGCGGCCTGGGGCTTTCCAAAAGGCGAGGCAATTTTGGTCGATAAACTCAAGGCACTACCAAATGTTGAAATATTATACGAGGCAATCACTACAGAAATTACCGGTGAGCAAAAAGTAAACGGACTTACATATAAAACCGCCACCGGCGAAACAAAATCTCTGGCTCTTGATGCTGTCATGATTCACATCGGGATGATTCCTAATTCAAATTTTGTTAAAGACATCGTTGCTCTGGACAAGCAGGGCCAAATTATTGCCGACACCAAATGCCACACGAACGTACCAGGTATTTTTGCCGCCGGTGACGTCACCGATATTCCTTACAAACAAATCGGAATTGCCGCTGGACAAGGTATTGTGGCTGCGCTGGCCGCAATTGAATATATTAATTTGTGGAAGGAATAACTATGCTGTTGTTTTGTCGCGTCATTGCAGCCGTCGGACTTGTGATCATTTCCTACGCTGTGCTGGTTAAAAAAGCACGCTTGCGCAATGAGCTATTTGTAGCTGGAGGGCTATGCCTGTTGGTGTATAGCTGGCACTTACGTGACCCAGTATTCATTCCACTACAAATAGTTTTCATCACCTCAAGTCTATACGAAATATACGCATTGCGTAAAATTAAAAAAATTAATTCTTAATATCTACGTATGAACTACATTCTTTCCATCGTTCCTGATTACTCTACCTGGTCCCTCACCCAAATTTTAATTTATGTCGTTGCAGTCGTGGGCGCGATCCTTTTGACCTACTCAGTATTTCTCGAAGCAGAACGGCGGCAGGACCTCGTGTGTATTATTGGATCGCTATGCATGCTTCCGTATGCAATCTGGATTAACAATCTTATTTTTATCCTCGCCATGGCCGGTATCGCTATTGCAAGCGCAATTGAGTTCGCCGAGATTATCATGGGCAAACATAAAGATGTTGGCGC
>CAZWKA010000001.1:31697-34848 GCA_964634875.1 uncultured Gammaproteobacteria bacterium | reverse complement strand
TATGTTCAACTTTATCGCCATCGGCGACCCCTTAATTGACACGCATGTTCAAATCGATGAAACATGCGATTCATGCCAAATACTTGCCTCACATCGCGACCAGCTCTGCTTTAATTATGGCGACAAAATTCCAATCATCGATAGCTTTCAGTCTCTTGGTGGAAACGCACCAAATGTGGCAGCGGGAATAGTAAAACTAGGACTTACCAGCGCTCTCTTAACAACGATCGGTACTGATGCGTATGGTAAATTAGTGACGCAAGAACTCAAAAAAAATCGGGTAGACACGACCCTTGTTACTAAAGACAAAAACCATAAAACACGCTACTCAATTGTTTTAAACTATAAAAAAGAACGAACGATTCTCTCCTATTCAGAAGAAAAAAATTACCGCTGGCCCAAAAAAATGCCGGGTACTGATTGGATCTATTACACCGGTCTCTCCAAGGGTTTTGAAGTGATTCAAGAAAAACTTTTTGACTACCTCCGCAAGCATCCTACGACGCGCTTAGCCGTGAATCCTGGTTCATATATCCTTAAATATGCGACAGCACAACTTCGTGAAGTACTTCCCCACACCGATGTTTTGATCGTCAACCTGGAGGAAGCAGAGAAAATTACCGGAACCACCTTGGCAAAAGAAAAAAGTATGCGTCAGCTTGTTAAAAAATTAGTATCACACGGAGTCAAAGAGGTTGTTCTGACCGACGGTCCACGCGGTGCCTGGGCCGGAACAGAGGAGCATGTATGGAGCATCGCCGCTTACCCCGTTGAAGTGCTTTCTAAAACCGGCGCTGGAGATGCTTTTTCTTCTGGTTATCTGGCCGCCCGTTTGTATGGGCACACGGTAGCTATGGCGCTGCAATGGGGTACAGCTAACAGCACCGGTGTTATCCGGGCTCATGGCCCCCACGAAGGACTTCTTGATACAGAGCAGCTTCTTGCTAGCATAGAGCAGTTTAAGACCATTGTACCCGAAGAACTATAAATTTTTTAAATGAACCTCACTCCAGCAGAACAATCCGATCTTGTTTTCGCCTGCCACCGCGGTGACAGCGAAGCTTTTGGTAAACTCTACGAACACTTTGTTGAGCCGATTTATAATTTTATTTTTTACAAAACACATCACAAAGAAACTGCTGAAGACTTGACCAGCCAGACGTTTTTTAAGACTCTTGATTCAATTAACAAATGTGATCCAACACAAGGAACATTTTCCAGTTGGATCTATCGGATTGCCAGGAACACGGTAACCGATCATTATCGCACCCAAAAACATCATAGCGATATTGAGGAAGCATTGGATCTGCATGACGGCAAGAACGGCGAAATTGACGCCCATAATCGTATTGAACTTGCTAAAGTAAAAGCTTACCTGAAAACGCTTTCGGCTGAACAGCGCGACATCATAATCCTTCGGCTATGGCAGGAGATGAGCTTTGCTGAAGTTGCCGCTATTATGGGAAAAAGCGAAGCAAGCTGTAAAATGAGTCTGAAACGTACGCTAGAAAAGCTGCGTAGCGACCTAGGGTCAGGGGCAATGTTACTTTTAGCCTCCCCATTCGTAGTACATAGTATATGGACCATATAAACAAAACACTCAACGAACTCTACCGCCTCGACCCCGAGCTTAAAAAGCACGAGGCCGCGCTTAAAAGTGCCTTTGGCAAAATCGTGGAAAGCAAACCCTCTACGGGTTTTGACCCAGCTTTTGCCAGACGTCTTAAAGCGCAGCTGGCCAAGCGGGCAGTTACTTCTGAAACCCCAGGATTTATTATTAATCTACGTACTATGTTACGCCTTAACAAATCAATACTCATGGGCGGCCTGACCGGCGTTCTCGCTTTAGCGCTCGTCGTTACCAATCTGCCATTTAGCCGGAACCCTTCGCTAGCATTCGCCTACGAAATTAAACCTGTTGGCAAAATGGCTTTTGGGTCTCTTGCCAACACTACCCAAACTGGCGCAGTAAGGGAAAACGCCGCTTCGCCCGCACCTATGATGACTGGTGGTTTAGGTGGTGGCGGCACGACTGCTGCAACCCTCGACAAACGTATTGCCAACCCAGCCGACAGCATGATGATTGCACCGGAAATGTATCGCCCAATTACCTATCGCTACACCGGCGACGAACTTCCTGCACTTTCAAGTGACCAGCTAGAGGTCTTTAAACGCATCAAACCGGGTTCCGGTGTCAGTGTAAATGACCTTGGTGGCCTGTCAAATAATCTCATCGACCTTTCACGCTTCTCGAACGCTTCAGCTCGCAACATCGAGATCGTTGAAGACCGTGACCGCGGATATATCGTTAATATTAATCTGGTCGATGGCACAGTGTCTATTTCCCAAAACTGGGAACGCTGGAATAATTGTAAAAATGGAGTTTGTCCTGAATATACTCCTCTCACTTCAGCCGATATTCCCAGCGACGAAGAAATTATCGCCCTGGCCAACAACCTCATCGCTCGTTATGGCATTTCAACCGAAGGGTACGGCGCGCCGGAAGTTGAAGCCGAGCAGCGCTATTACCTCATGAGCGCCCGCGAAGGAATTGGTGGCGACCAAAACTATGTCCCTGAAACCTTTAATGTTATCTACCCGACCCAGCTTAATGGCCAGACCGCCCACGAACTTGGTGGGGGCAAAACCGGCATGCGTGTTACTGTCAACATCCGCGAAAAAGCTGCCATCGGTGCTTGGGATATCCGCAGCCAACAATTCCAAAGTTCTGAATATGTTGCTGAAACTGATACTGCCCGTCTTATCAAAATCGCCGAACAAGGCGGCAACCTGTACGGGTCATACCCACGCCCAGAAAATGCTGTTGAAGTAGAGCTCGGCACGCCATCTATTGGTCTCGCCCGCATGTGGCATCAGAACCAAGACGGACAAACCCAGGAAGAGCTCTATGTACCGGTGTATATCTTCCCGGTAAAAACACCAGCAGCCGGATCTGACGCTGCCAAAATAATGCCCTACTACCCGCCAACCAGCATTATGGTACCTTTGGTACAAGAATTACTTCTTAATGCTGATAAACCACTTCCGGTTGACCTACAGCCAATGCCTATGGATGTGATGTTGAAGAGCGAACCAAGACCTGAAGTCTCGAACCCTCCTACTCCAGCTATTGACCCAGCCCGATAATACA
>CAZWKA010000001.1:0-31597 GCA_964634875.1 uncultured Gammaproteobacteria bacterium | reverse complement strand
AGACCTGAAGTCTCGAACCCTCCTACTCCAGCTATTGACCCAGCCCGATAATACATTAAAAATCCCACCGCTCTAATCGGTGGGATTTTTTAGTTACTATGACGTTTACAAAATAATGAAAACAGATTTAAACTTAGAATAAAGTAGCCGATTATTTTTATAAGCGGCGGAATACCTAGTATCCACGCTGCGGCCTTAAACCAAACCACACTATGGTGAAATAGACACCGACGCTGAGCGCTCCTTGCCACGAAACTGGGACATAATAGGCTATCCCGGAGCGAAGCATTTTTTTGAACCAGGAATGCTTCGGCATATCTTATTCACTATAAAAATCAAATTCTTTTGGTTCGTGGATACCCCGGAGGCGATTAAGGTCTTGCTTACGGCCATGGAAAAAATCTATCGACTGGAACACTGCTTCATAATCAAGCTCAGGCCCAAGAAGACAGAGACCATACTCAAACCCTTTTACTTTAGAACGGATCTCGTTGGCTAGGGTTGGATGGTCTTGCTCGCTATCCGCAAGCACACGAAGCACTCCAAGACTTTGTTCAATCTTGCTGAGTAATTCACGGAACTCTTCGACCCGTTTCAGGTATTTATTCTTACTGAGGCCAACAATTTCCTGGCCGGCGTATTTATACAGATCTTGCTGCAAGTCAACTAACTTTTCACTGAGTTCCTGACGCTCTTCAACAGTAAAATAATCCGCCGGACGACCGGAATGCAGGTCGCGCAGGCTGCCTCCATAATGTTTAAAATCAATGTATTTTTTATGAAGCCCATCCGAAAGGCGTGGGAGCAAAAAATGTTCGCCTACAGCATTTTCAGCCGCAGCCAAAAATTCTTTGTAGGCTTGGTTCCACGGCCAGAGTTCTTTGCCAAATTCAATCATAGTATCCTCTACCTCCCCCAGTGTAATGGCTTGATCGTTTTCAAGATGCTCTAAGGCATGAGCCATTTTCTGCCTGCTTTCGGCTGGAAAAAGCGGAGGAATATTTTTGTAGAGGTGGCGGAAGAGCTCGACGGTTGATTGCATAATAATAGAGTCAAAACACGTACTTTAAAAAAGTGTCATTCCTACCAGGCAAAAATGATACGCCTATTTCTTGAAACTTTCGCTTAGTGTATAGAGCGTAATACCAGCTGCCACGCTTACATTTAAGCTATTTTTCTTACCACGCATAGGAATCTCGACGGTCGTATCACAATATTTAAGAAGGCTCGCCGTTAATCCAGTTTTTTCATTCCCGACCACTAATGCAAGCGGGAATTGTGGTTCATACGAGTATATACTAACACTCTTTTTTGTTTGCTCCAAACCAACGATCGTATAGCCAGCAGCTTTAAGTCTTTTAAGCAGCATTCCAGTTTGCTTGGCATACTCCCATGGAACAAATTTCTCAGCACCTAACGATACTTTGTCGACCTGAGGATGCGGTGGGCACGGAGAATAGCCGGTGAGATATATTTTTTCCACCCCCGCGCCATCGGCCGTGCGAAACATGGCACCAACGTTGTGACCGCTGCGAATATTGGGAATTACGAGGACAAATGGCGGTAATTCTGACATAGAGTTATTTTAATCGCTGCATCCAAAGCGTTTGCCCGGCACAAAGAGCAACTGCCAAAGCATCGGCTGCGTCATCGGACTTAATCGGTTCTTTCATGCCCAAAATTGTTTGCACCATTCGCTGCATCTGCCCCTTCTCAGCGCGACCATACCCGGTCATTGCCTGCTTCACCTGCAACGGCGTAAATTCGTCCACCGACAAACTATTTTCAATAGCAGTCAGCAAAATAACTCCCCGCGCTTGGGCAACTTGGATAGCTGTAGTAACATTTTTAAAAAAGAAAAGCTCTTCGACCGCCATACGCGATGGCTTAAATTCTTTGATCATTTTTTCAAGTTCCCGATGAATTTCTGCTAAGCGCTCAAGGAATGTTGTTTTCGCGTCAGTTTCAATACAACCATACTCAACACAACACCACTCACTGCCGCGCTGCTCGACGATGCCATACCCCATGCGGCCAAAGCCGGGGTCGATACCTAAAATACGCATAGATTTAGTTTTGCTCTCGACCACCGAGATGCTCATAGACCTTTTTTAAAAGAGGTTCAATATTATCTTTCAAGGTGCCGAGAACGTTAGCATACTGAACCGGTATCGGTCCCACATCATCCTCTTTATTCAGTTTAAAATTGGACTCGGCAATTTTGTTAAGGGCTTCTAGGGCATAACTAACGCTTTCTCGAGCCAAGTCTTTCTCGACTTCAAACTCACTCCGCGACTGCCTCATAGCCAACTCTAAATGATTCCCCAAAACAAGAAGCCTATCTTGAATCGCTGCAATTTGATTTGACTGTATTAAAATCTGATACTTGGTATCCTGTCGCTCTTCTGTTAAACGCCCCTCTTCTGGAGCGGTAATAGCCGCCTGCCGTTTTACCAAAATTTTACGTTCCTCTTCTAACATTTTTATTACAGCTTCGACCTCACCCAAACTTTCATTAAGGAGCTCATCAATGGAAAACTTTTTTAGCTCAACTTTACGCATCGGCAAAGTATCAGCGTGTGCAAACGACTCATGAGAAGCGTTCATAGAGGGTTTTATATTGCATTAGTAAAATAATCTTCCACATCATCGTGGTCTTCTAGCTCACCAAATAGCCCTTCTAATTTTCCACCTGTTTCTTCGTCAATTGACACCGCATCTTTAGCCAACCACTCAATACCCGAGCGGAGCGGCTCAATATTCAGTTCTTTGAGCTTATTCAGTACTTTCTGTAAATTTTCTACTTTTGTTTTTACAACAATTCCTTCTTCGTCATCCTGAATGTCTTCAGCCCCCGCTTCGATGAGCGCAAGTTCGAGCTCTAATCGCCCGTTTACCAAGTACTTTTGTGCCACCGTTATCATACCCCACTCGCCAAACATCCACTGCACACTCCCAGCCCCACCCATATTTCCGCCGTATTTGGAAAAAATATGCTTCATATCGGGGGCAGTCCGATTTTTATTGTCCGTCACTGCTTTCACCAGAATCGCGACGCCACCGGGCCCAAAACCTTCGTACAACAACTCTTCCATCCGGGCGCCATCATCCAGCTCCCCGGTGCCGCGCTTGATTGCCCGGTCAATATTGTCTTTGGGCATACTGACTTCCTTGGCTTTTTCAATAGCCAAACGCAACGAAAAATTAGCAGTTGGGTCACCACCTTTTTGCGCAGCAATCGTAATGCCTTTAGCATACTTAGTAAATAAATTACTACGCACCGCATCTTGCTTGCCTTTGCGACCTTGGATGTTATGCCATTTAGAGTGTCCGGACATATTTGGTTTATTAAAAGTTACCTTCCCGCACTTGAAAACAAGTTAACCCCAGTGACCGCCACATAGCAACCACCTGATTACGATCATCAACCACAAAGACCGGTGCCCCGCGCATTGGTTTAACCTCATTTTGAAAAATCTCTTGCTTCACCTGATTGTCTTGCCTGAAATCGCCGGTCTTACGCATGTATAATGTATACTTTTCGTACCCCCACCGAGCGAGCCACGCAACTGTTTGGGATCGATACTCCTCGGGTCGTCCAGTTACAAAAACAAGCTGAGTGCCCGCCAGGTGTTTGAGCAAAAAATCAACTTCAGGACAGATTTGGTCTTCGCTGATTTTAGAAAAAAATAATGTCCAATCTTTGGGTTTTTTTTGGATTGCTGCCATGCGGTGTTCTGCGTTGGCGAGCGTCCCATCAATGTCACAAATAATATATGACATACTTATTGTTTGATTAGAACACCAAATGCATCGGCAGGAACCCGGCTGTTGTTCCTAACCCATTCATCAAACGCAGCTTTGCGCACACCCTTCATCAGCTGCACCTGGGACTTTTCGCCAAAAATTGGAAAAGTATAAATCTTTTTAACTTCTCCATCTTGGAGCACCAACCCAACACTTAAACCTTCTTGAGTTTCCTTTGAAAAATACTGATCAAAAATAAAGTTACCGAGCGAATAAAAAATTGGCTTTCCTTTATAGAGCTCGATTTCCTGCACAACATGCGGATGAGCGCCAACAACGGTAGTTACTCCAAGATCGATCAACTGACGTGCCAGGACGCGTTCTTGCTCGCGCGAAATACGCTGATACTCCGGACCCCAGTGCATAAAGGCGATTACATACCGAGCTTTAGCTTTGGCATCTGTAATACTTTCCCGAACTTTATCCATATCAAGCGGGTGGTCAGTATTATTGAGCCCGATAAACGCGATTTTTTCATTTGTTGCCGGAAGGTTTTCAAACCACGTGAACTCTTTGCCTTCGCGTATCTGATCACCAAAATGGCCCAGGTCATTTTTATTGAGTGTTTCATGGGTAAAATCCACATTTGCCCAACCCATATCAAGCGTATGGTTATTGGCTAGGCTTAGCACATCAAAACCATACTCCTTTAGCTCCGGGGCCAGAGCAGGATCGAAACGAAAGGCAATTGATTTAGTGGTTGAGACACGAGTTTTGGCAAACGGTCCTTCGAGATTAGCCACCAATAAATCCATACCGTAAAAAAAGCGGTTTTCCTGACCTTTGAGTTTCTCAAATAGATACTCAAGACCCCTATTTCCCATTGCTTTCGCAACACTGCGATCGAGCATGATGTCGCCAAAAAACTGAAGAGTAGTGATAGGCGTTTCCACTGATGTACCAGGAGAAAAATACCCAATAATATGGCTCGTTGTCTCGGCCGTTTCAGGAACAAGACTAATGGTCGCACTATTAGTAGAAGCGACGAGGGTAAAATTTTGGGCGGCTTTCAACCGATTGTACTCTAATAAAAAATAGAGGGTTTTTTGACTATCTACCTCGAGCTTCTCTACCCGATCACTATCGCCGACAGCGAGCACATTCCTCGATAACTCATCGTGAAAACTGGCGACAGCTTCCGGCAAATAATGTGAAAAATCTACGCTCGCCAACACCAGGCTATTTTTAGGCAGCTCATTCACCAGCATTTGGGCCAGCCTGGCAAGCGTTGAGGTGGGTGTATTTTCTTTAATGACGAGCGGTAACAAACGAGTATCTTGCCAGGTATGCTCAATAAATGGAACCACCGCCCCGATAGCATGTTCAGAACCGATTATTTGCTCATCAACGACAACCAACTTTTGTTCAACCAGTTTTTTAACTTGATTTTGGTCAACTGGCAGGTTCCCATACGGAGTTTTCCAATACCCCAAACTTGTTACAATCGGCTCGAGGCCGGCCTGGGGGTGGTTCGGGCCGATGAGAACAACAACTGGCGGATCTTGACCAGCAATTTGTTTAAAAAACCGCGCTTCGGCAATGCCCGCAACAAGATGGTGTGGCACTACACCAGACACGACTTGTTGTGTTTCTTGAAAAACAGCATCTTTATCAGCGGCAGCAAAAAAACCGTCATAGCGCCCCGGATCAATGGAGCTAGCCAAATGTTCGGGACCGCTTTGAGTACTTGTTTTGCCGATCAACGAGGCAAAACCATCAACCGCCAAGCCGACCGTAGTGTCGCGGAAGAAAAAAAAGGAAATAGCCACACCAGCAGTTATAACCACGATTAGACCGAGTATTTTAGGGAGAAATTTTGTGACCATACTAAACTTATACTAACCTAGAAACTATAAAAAAACAAGAAGGACGGTTTACCGTCCTTCTTGTTTAAAAACCTTATTTTTAGCGCAAAACACCACCCCACTCAATAACAGTAAACCCTTTACGTTCAGGCGTACGGCCGAGGCGAAGCGGCTCAACTGTAATCGATTGGTCAAGAGGCATAAAATCCATAAGGATACGGACAACGGTGTCGGGCTGTGGCGACAAAGTGAGCGGTGCCAGCATATCCATTTCCTGTGTGCCGAGGAATGTGATGAAATAGTACGGTTTTTCTTGCATTCTCGGCAACCAGAATTCAAGGAAGTCGGCCGTTTCTGCATTATTCATCCCTAAGTGGGCGAGTTTTTCAACCAAAAAGCTTTTAACTTCGCTTTGTTGCACCACAAAACCCTTCTTGGGTGTTTGATACAATCCACCGCGGCCTTCCCAGAACAAATACGGATATGTTTTGCCGGACGAAAGTTCGGTCAATTTGCCGGACGGCTCAGCAACTACATTCCAGCCACCATTATACGGTGGATCAGTGAAGGTAAAACCGCCTTTAGGTGCCACTTTTACAGAAACAGTAGTTGTTTTCTCAGGATAAAGATAAATAACTGGTTTACCACACTCAGCCAGAGGACCAAACTCTTGTTTAGCCAATTCCACCAAGCGACCAAATGGATCTACCCAGTAAAGAAGCGGGTGTTTGGTAATAAATTCAGGATACTCTATTTTATTTCCTTCACGGCCAATAGAATAGCTGTTTTCGTAAAATTCTTTAAGCACCGGATGGTTGACATCTTTAAGCTCATAGATCGTATCACCATAGCTTGTTTTTCCGACCACCCTAAGGTCACGGGCAATACTTATTTTGCTGTCAGCAATTACCGATAGATAGTTCGACCGGCCACAACCACCGACCGAGGCATAATTATATTCAGCCGTATTTTCACCACCCTCACTCCAGGTTATCGCCGGTATATTCTTACTTGGGCTACCAAAGAAGTCTGGCTGCAAAGCGTAGGTTACTGGAAAACCATCGGGAGTCACAAAATAAAAAGCATTCGTAGTTGTTGAGTTGTACAAAGGGCCGTGGGCTGGATCAGTCTGGAAGACCGGATCAGCCGGGTTTATCTTGACGCCTCCAAAAAACGGCACTGATTCTTCTTTTGTTAGAATTTGACGACTATTCTTACCAACTACTTGACCAGGAAATTCAAGTGCAGGAATGATAAAATTTCTATCCAAAACGACATTCTTAAAGGCCTCTGGTTTCCAGGCCGCAAAATAACCATCCAAACTTTTTTCCTCACCTGGTTTTGTCCCAAAATAGGTCTCGTAATAATCAGAGTACCTCGGTAAAAGATATAATTGACCATTAAAATCTACCAAACGGTAGGCCGTATCATAACCCATACCTTCCGGGGGAACGCTTATCAAAAGCACCCGGCCATTTTTACCTTCCCAGGTAAAGGTACCAATTTGGGAATACGTAGCGTTATTTTCATAATCAAAATAGGTGTCAACTTTCATAAGCCCGAGACGTGTCGCTGGCTCGGGGCTATTCCAATTGATCGCCGCGGCAATACCAACAGGTAACGAAGCGTACCTAATTGTCCCGGACACACTTGTGTCGACACCAGGCACCTCGACTACTGGTGTACCAACTGATGATGTAACCGTATCTTGTGGGGCAGCTTGAGGATCAAGGACAAGCGGCGTTTGAGCCTTAGTACGGTAAACCCAATACACAATACCAGCAATTAAAATCGCCTCAAGCAGGCACAGAGCGATTATAATGAAGTTGCGCTTCGAATTTTCCATACTAAGTATTTAAAAAACTAATGTTTTGGTGAGTGTAGCATTGCTTTATGAAATAAGCAATATAGCAAAAACCCCTCTGACAAGGGGTTTTTGGCACTCCTCAAATGAAAACGTTTTCAACTAAGGAATAGCTGGCCAAAGGAGGTGGGCCAGGGGTGGGTGTTACGACCAAAGAAGCTTACTTGGATCGCTGCACCTCGGGCGGCGGCGTCTTTTGCTTGGCCAGATACTCACACTTTGCCTTGCCAGCAGCCCACAGCTCATAGCCGTGCAGACCGGCGTACTCTTGGCAAGCGCGCGTGGTCGGCTCTTCTTCGAAGACTCGGGCGGGCACCTCGCTCCAAGTGAGACTGTACCTCAGCTCTCCGCCTTTATCCTTCATACAGCCATCGATAAACCCGCGGCGAAAGGTGCGACGGGCATCAGGGCACTCGGACAGCTCCTCTTTGAGGACAGGAGGAACGGGCGGCAGCGCCGGGGCACTAGGCGCCTCTACAGCAGGTGGCGCGGGTATGAGCGCCAAACACTGAGCCTTGGCTTTTTTCCCTCTTTTCTTTTCGCACTGCTCCTGGGTTGGAGCAGCTTTCTTTTTGCCAGCCAGGGAAACGCTTGGCAAAAGCAGCATCGCCACAGCGAACAGCTTCACCATGAGCCCGTGCATCTATATCCTCCTCACGTTTTATAGCCTTAAACTAGCACAAAACCTAAACAAAATCAAGACTCAGAATAAAAAAACAGCCCCTCGACATTGTCGAAGGGCTGTTTGGTGAAACGTGTTACTCTTTCTCTTTCTGGTTGTACCCAGTACCGACCGGGATAAGGCGACCAATAATGACATTTTCCTTAAGGCCATCCAGGTAATCAATCTTGCCGGTTGTGGCAGTGTTAATAAGGACGCGAGCAGTTTCCTGGAACGATGCAGCCGACAAGAAGCTCTGCGTAGAGAGAGCAACACGGCTGACACCAAGCAGAAGCTCACGACCAATAGCGAGTTTGCCACCGGTTTTCTTGGTCTGGCGATTGCCAATTTCAAGCTGAGCCTTTTCAACGATTTCTCCTGGGAGAAGTTCGGTGTCCCCGGCGTCTTCGACATACACACGGCTGAACATCTGACGGATAATAAGTTCAACGTGTTTGTCGTTAACTTTCTGACCTTGGGAAGAATAAATATTTTGTACTTCTTCAAGGATATAGCGCTGGACAGCTGGGCGGCCTTTGAGTTCGAACAACTCTTGGAGGTGGATACTGCCATCAGTTAAGCGATCACCTTTCTCGACCATATCACCATTTTTAGGATAGATCTTATATCCCATTGGGATGACATGTTCATGAACACGGGGCCCTTCGTAGCTAAGAGTGATGGTATTTTTACCAACCTTTACCTGGCCAGCATATTTGGCTTTGATTTCTTCACCAGAGGAGCCGCTTACCACGAGTGTGGCATCAAGAGCGACATGATCGCCGTCTTTTACCATTACTTCGTCTCCAGATTTAGTTTTAAGCTTCATTTCTTCCATGCCTTCAAAGTGAACTTTGACGATCTTCTGACCAGTGCGGCCTTCAAAGATCTTTTTACCGGTCGGACCGATTACGATTTTACCATCAGCATCCTCAATTTCAATTTTACCGGTAACGGCAGCCAGGAAAGCCTGGTGTTTTGGTGAACGGACTTCAAATAATTCTTCTACGCGAGGCAAACCTTGGGTAATATCAGCTCCAGCGACACCACCCGAGTGGAAGGTACGCAAGGTAAGCTGTGTACCCGGTTCACCGATAGACTGAGCAGCAATAACACCGACCGCAGAACCGAATTCAACTGGTTTATTCTGAGCCAAGTCAAAACCATAACATTTACGGCAAACACCTTTTGGTAATTTGCACTGCAGCAGGCTGCGGACGTGGACAGAAGGAATTTGCAGTTTTTCAACGGTACGAGTAGCTTCGTCATCAATCGCGTCACCGGCTTTAACGATCACTTTACCATCGTGGGTAAGATCGCTCAGGATATAGCGACCCCAAACGCGGGCAGAAAGTTTTTCACCCATTTCTTTGGATTGTTCAACCGTAAAGACTTCACCGGTCTTATCACCACAATCTTCTTCAATAATAACGACGTCCTGAGAAACATCAACCAAACGACGGGTTAAGTAACCGGCGTTAGCAGTACGCAGCGCCGAGTCAGATAAACCTTTACGCGTACCGTGGCTCGAAATAAAGAATTCGAGCACATCGAAACCTTCTTTGAAGTTACCTTTGATCGGGAGTTCGATAATATCACCAGACGGAGATACAACGAGACCTTTCATACCCATCACCTGGCCGAGCTGGCCATAGGTACCACGGGCACCAGAGTCGATCATGGCGTAAACCGGACCGTTCTTATCGAGGACGCGCTGGTTGTTGGCAACGATCTTATCTTTAGCATCGGTCCAAATTTCAAGGATGGTAGCGTGGCGTTCAGCCTGGGTCAACAAACCTTCTTGAAATTGCTGCTCCATATCTTTCATTCGTTCATCAGCAGCAGCCACAAGAGCTGGTTTTTCGGCAATCTTTGGGAAGTCATCCATACCGAGCGAGTAACCAGATTTGGTAACGTAGCGGTATCCAAGATTTTTTACCTCATCAAGGAAGCGTGCAGTGCGTTCCTGGCCATAAGTCTCAAGACACAGGCGGATAATGGACGCAAGTTTTTTAACATTGATCGGCTCGTTGAAGTATGGCATTTTTTCCGGTACAACTTCATTGAACAACAAGCGACCGATGGAGGTTTCAACGATAGAAGAAGCGCCTTCCGGAAATTTATCCATGGATGTAAAGCGAACTTTGACACGTTGGTGGAGCGTAACAATACGACTCTTATACGCAAGTTTTGCTTCGCGTTCTGAAGAAAATGACCGGGTGACCTCTGCGGTATCGCGGCTGTCATAGTGGGTCATGTAGAAACAACCCAAGACAATATCCTGTTTCGGAGTAATAACCGGGTCACCTGTCGCCGGTTTCAAAATATTTTTTTCCGAAGCCATCAGGTTCTCCGCTTCGAAGCGGGCACCGGCGGTGAGTGGTAAGTGGACGGCCATCTGGTCACCATCGAAGTCGGCGTTGAAGGCCGTACAGGTAAGCGGGTGGAGCTGGATAGCCTTACCTTCAACCAGACGCGGGTGGAAAGCCTGAATACCTAAACGGTGCAAGGTTGGTGCGCGGTTCAAGAGAACGCGAGTTGTTTTCGTCAATTCTTCTAAAATATCCCAGACTTCGTCGTGTTCGGCTTCAATAAAACGACTAGCACTCCTGACGTTGTGAGCGAGTTCACGCTTAATAATTTCACTAATGATAAACGGTTTGAAGAGTTCCAAAGCCATGCGTTTTGGCAAACCACATTCATCCATGTTGAGCTGCGGACCGACGACGATAACCGAACGACCAGAATAGTCGACGCGTTTACCAAGGAGGTTCTGCCGGAAACGACCCTGCTTACCCTTGAGGATATCAGCGAGCGAGCGAAGTTGGCGTTTCTGGCCAGTTGAAGCAGTAACGGTTTTAGCGTGGCGGGCATTGTTGTCGATAAGGGCGTCAACCGCTTCTTGCAGCATACGCTTTTCATTGCGGCAGATAACTTCCGGAGCGTCGAGCTCGGTCAAACGGCGCAAACGGTTGTTGCGGTTAATGACGCGACGGTAGAGATCGTTCAAATCCGAAGTAGCAAACCGTCCGCCGTCGAGAGCAACCATCGGGCGTAAATCGGGCGGGATAACTGGAATAACTTTTAAGATCATCCATTCAGGGCGGATTTTGGTGGCCATCAAGCTCTTCAAAAGCTTGCGGCGGCGAATGAGGCGTTCCAATTTAGCACCCTTAGTAGTGTCTTGCTCATCAGTCAATTTCTTGACTGTCTCTTCTAAGTTAATGCGAGAGAGCAGGTTATGGACAGCTTCGGCACCAATTGAAGCTTCAAAAAGGTGGCCGTAGCGGAGCGATAATTCCTGGTATTTATTTTCGGAAACAATGCGTAAGACCTGTAATTCCTTAAGGTCTTTTTCTGCTTGTTGAAAATCCGCTTCCAAAGCCTTTTCTTTACGTTCGGCTTCTTGACCAATAGCATCAAGTGCTTCAGCGCTTGGGCTTGCATCTTTATCCTGGGCTTCTTTGATAGCCTGTTCGCGCTCTCGTTCGATCTGTTTCTTTTTCTGCTTATATTCTTGGCGTAAGAGGTCGCTGGTTTGCTTTTTTCCATCCTCATCAACATGGGTGATGATAAATGAAGCAAAATAAATAACTTTTTCAAGTGCTTGAGCGGAAAGGTCGAGTACTAAACCAACTTTGGACGGCACAGAACGAAGGAACCAGATATGTGCAGCTGGGGCAACCAGTTCAATGTGGCCCATGCGTTCGCGGCGAACCAAAGAATGAGTAACTTCGACACCACACTTATCACAAATAATACCCTTGTAACGGATTTTTTTGTATTTACCGCAGTAGCATTCCCAGTCTTTGACTGGTCCAAAAATTTCTTCGGCAAAGAGACCACCCTTTTCCGGTTTCTGGGTACGGTAGTTAATAGTTTCTGGTTTGTCGACTTCGCCGTACGACCAGCCGCGGATCACTTCGGGGGAAGCGAGCTTGAGGCGAATCGCGTCGAAGTCCATGGAATGAAGGGCATCTCGAGCCATAGTAATAGATGTTAGAGAAGGTAAGTAAAAAGATTATGGTTGATACTCGATGACGTCGTTCACTGGTGCGGCTTTTTCTTCGGCAGCGCGGACTTCTTCAGCCGGCAAATACTCACCAGATTCTGTTTTTTTCAAGAGACCAACATCGAGACATAAACCCTTCAATTCACGAACCAACACGTTGAAGGATTCCGGGATATTAACACGGCTTACTTCCTCACCTTTAATAATCGCTTCATAGGCTTTGGAGCGGCCAGGGACATCGTCCGATTTAATCGTGAGCATTTCTTGCAATGTATGCGCTGCACCATAGGCTTGGAGAGCCCACACTTCCATTTCACCAAAGCGCTGGCCACCGAATTGGGCTTTACCACCAAGCGGCTGCTGGGTAATAAGACTGTATGGACCAATCGAACGCTGGTGGATCTTATCTTCGACCATATGGTTCAGCTTCAACATATAGTTGTAGCCAATGGTCGTTTTGTGGTCGAAGGCTTCACCGGTGCGGCCGTCATAGAGCTGTACCTGGCCGCTTTCTGGGAAACCGGCTTTCTTAAGCTCAGATTTAATCTGCTCTTCTGTAAGACCGTTCAAAACTGGGGTGGCGATCTTGTAACCGAGGGCATTTGCTGCCAAACCTAGGTGGGTTTCGAGCAGCTGACCCAAGTTCATACGTGAAACAACACCAAGCGGAGAAAGGATAATGTCAACCGGAGTTCCATCTTCAAGGAACGGTAAGTCAGCAACCGGAACGATGCGTGATACGACACCTTTGTTACCGTGGCGTCCAGCCATCTTGTCACCAACCTGAAGTTTGCGAAGGTCGGCAACCGTAACCTGTACTTTCTTAATCACACCTGGTTCAAGTTTGTCACCGTTTTCGGCCGAGAAAATCTGTACACCGATAACTTTTCCGTGTTCACCATGTTCGAGGTAGAGCGAAGAATCACGGACGTCGCGGGCTTTTTCACCAAAGATAGCGCGGAGCAATCTTTCTTCTGGTGACAATTCAGTTTCACCTTTTGGTGTAATCTTGCCGACCAAAATATCACCGGATTTAATTTCGGCACCGATACGGATAATACCTTCGCTATCAAGATTCTTGAGTTTTTCTTCACTGACGTTCGGGATATCGGCTGTGACCAGTTCAGGCCCAAGCTTTGTTTCACAAACATCCACAGTGTAATCTTCAATATGGATAGACGTATAGCAGTCTTGCTGGACGAGACGTTCAGAAATAATAACCGCGTCTTCGTAGTTGAAACCTTCCCAACACATATACGCAACAAGCATGTTCTGACCTAGGGCAAGTTCACCCTGGCGGATGGACGGACCATCTGAGAGCGGCTGGCCTTTTTTGACCTTATCGCCAATGTTCACGACCGGATGCTGGTCAATACAGGTGGAAGCGTTCGAACGGATAAATTTATTTAAGTTATAGGTATAATTCTGACCTTTTGGAGTGGTAAGGACAACGTGTCCGCCATCAACCTCGGTAATCTCACCATCAGCTTCAGCGAGCACCATATGACCAGAGTACATAGCGGCTTCGCGTTCAATGCCGGTACCAACGAGTGGCGGTTCTGGTTTGATACATGGAACAGACTGACGTTGCATGTTCGTACCCATCAGGGCGCGCGTAGCGTCGTCGTGTTCGAGAAACGGGATACACGAAGTAGCGATACTGACGATCTGGTTTGAAGCCACGTCAACATAATCGAGTTCGACCGAAGCCGAAACACCGGCGTTTCCGTTCACGCGAGCCGGGACGGTATCGTGGACAAAATAGCCGGCGTCGTCGGTTTTGACACTGGCCGCAGCCGTAACAACCTTTTCTTCTTTAAAAGAATTTAAATATACGATCTCATTAGTGAGACGCGGCCTAACGGGAATTTTTTCTAACTTTTCACCTTTCAGTTTAGCAGCGATTTCTTTGGTAATTTTGGTGCCGTCTTTGACACTACCAACATCACCGCGAAGGATTTCACCTTCGGCTAATTTGCCGTCGTTTGCCACCTCACGAAGCACTTTGCGGTATGGTGTTTCGATAAAACCAAATTCATTAACACGGGCATAGCTCGAGAGATGGTTAACCAAACCAATGTTCGGTCCTTCCGGAGTGGCAATTGGACAAATACGTCCATAGTGCGTGGTATGCACATCACGAACTTCAAATCCGGCGCGATCACGCGATAAACCACCAGGACCCAGAGCAGACAAACGACGTTTGTGCTCAAGTTCAGCAAGCGGATTAGTCTGGTCCATGAATTGGGAGAGCTGTGAGCTCATGAAGAACTCACGGATCGCACTGGTGACCGGACGAGCGTTGATAAGTTTGTTTGGTGTGAGCTGTTCGAGCTCGTAGGTGCTCATGCGATCTTTGATGATGCGTTCCATGCGGGCCAAACCAACACGAAAACGATTTTGCGCCAATTCACCAACGGCGCGGATGCGGCGATTACCAAGATGGTCAACATCGTCAGGTTCTTCCTGGGTAACGTTGAGGCGGACAACTTCTTTTAAAACTTGAAGTAATTTTTCTGGCGACAGGACGCGGTTTTCTTTTTTGTCATAATCCGCTTCCGTGTAACCGAGATCAAATTTGGTATTAAATTTATAGACACCAACCCGACCGAGATCGTAACGGTCAAAGTTGAAGAACATGGCGTAAATAAGACTCTTGGCATTGTCTGCTGTTGCGAGGTCACCCGGGCGAATACGTTTGTAAACTTCGATCAAACCCTCTTCCTGAGTCTTGGCGATATCTTTTTTGAACATTGCTTCTACGTAGTCGATGGTAGGGTGATTGTTAACGTCTTTAAAAGCTTCGATTAATTTTTCGTCTTCGTGCATGCCAAAAGCCCGCAACAAGGACGTAGCGGATACTTTGCGTTTACGGTCTACCTTGATCCACATGACATTACTGAGGTCGGTTTCGACTTCAATCCAAGCGCCACGGTTTGGGATAATTTTGGCTCCATAATATCGGCGTCCGCGGACATGTTCGGCGGTAAAGAAGGCACCAGCTGAACGAATAAACTGCGACACAACGACACGTTCAATACCGTTAATGATAAACGTACCACGCTCGGTCATGATTGGGATGTCTCCCAAATAAATTTCCTGAGTCTTAGATTGGTTATCCCGCTTGTTAACCAGGCGCGTAACGGCACGGAGCGGGGCTTCGAAGGTAATATTGCGCTCGCGGCAGGTGACTTCGTCAAAACGAGGTTCGTCAAGGTAATAACTTTCGAGATATAGTTCAAGGTCGCGGCCAGTAAAGTCCGTGATCGGCGAAACTTCTTCAAATAATTCTTTGATACCAAATTTCAAAAACCAGTCGTAAGAACTTTTCTGAAGTTCGATCAGGTCAGGGAGCGGTTGGTGCTCCATGTGCTCGGTAAAAAATTTACGATCCGCATTTTTGATCGTTTTATGTTTGAACAGCGAAGACATACGGCGCGTTGGTTACAAGTTTATGAAACGGTTGAAATAAAATGGAACGAAACAAAAAATAAGTAATAACCTTTTCAGGCTTTACTTTTATAGCGCGTTTACGACTGTTCGTGGCAAGGTTGGCATTAAATTGACAAACAGTTAATACCTTGCGCGCAGCTTTTCCGGATGGACATTTGGCGGACCGGAGGCCACACATGTGCTTTGTTGAGCCATTTTTCGCCTTTTGCGAAAGCAGACTCTCAGTAGACTGAGTATATGAAAAAAATGAAGTGTTGTCAAGGGAGGGTAGAAAACTATCTTTTGTCAATAAATTAAGTCTTTTTTTGCTAAAATTAGGCAAAAAACAATATTTTTACAGCAGTCTGTAGCAATAATTATCCACAGGTTCTAGTTTAAGGCTTAAAAATTGACAAAACAGCTAAAATATGCTTTACTACTGTCATCATACCTGGTCTCTCCGAGAAAGGATGAAAGACACATGCAAACGCAGTATCTGCTTTTTAGCGTCTTCACCATCGTCTTGGGGATTGGTTTGGCGCACGCCGAGAACGCGCCGGTCGAGTACCGTATGAAAATTGACCGCACTACCGGATCACGCGTGGTTAACCAATGCATTCCGGCCGACCACAACCAGCTTGGACCAAGCGACATCGCAATGCCGATCAATATCATTGGGCTGCGCGTGAAGACCTCACCGACCCAGCCAAGTGAGGTGGCTATTTCAATAATCCCACCCCGGCTGGACGTGACTCTCAAGTGCGACCCAACTGGTCTTGATCCGGCCATTCCTTGCTCGGGCGCCATCCAGGGGCAAGTCACTCGGCGCAAGGAACAGGTTAGTGTCCGTTGGCACAACAAGGTCTGGCTCACGCTCGATGTCTTTCTCACCGGATGGTTCAACCAGAATCAACTCGACCTTCGAGTTGTGCTCGGGAACATGAACGGTACCATAGAGCGTACCGGAAAAGCATCAGCCTGCTGGCTCAACTACCACATTACCGGCAGGAACAAAGAACTCCCCACTCCCGAAAAGCGATTATCGGGTCTCTAGACCATTCTTCACCAGGCGTGCCACGGACCCGCGCAGCATCGGTCCGCCATACAAAGCAGTTTTTCCAAAAAAGACTGCTTTTTTAGTTGTAATCTTGACAAAACCCCTGCAACCTGGTTGTCTGCTTGGTACAGCCAAGATACACCAGGCTGATGGAGGAACGTCATGTACAGGCAACGCTCTCGTGTCCGAACCTTTGTGCTGGCAGCAACCGCTGCCCTGCTCATGTACGGACTGACGACCCGCTCCTCGCAGGCCGATGACCACCGCCATGCGGCCAGCTCGACCGTGGTGGGCACGGGTACGGCGTCCACTACCACGACCGATGCGGGTACGGCGGCCCCCACCCCCACCAGCGGGTGCAGTGGCAGGCCGACAGGCAGCAACGAGGCCGTCAATCAGCGGCCCGGGACGGTCGGCGAGTTCTGACCTCTTCTGTGATCGTCCGGGTTCGCTTTCCCACCAGGGGGAAGCGAACCCGGCGACCTTTCTCTTTTTTAGATTCTTTTACCTTATTAAACAATAAGGTTTTTTTATACATATATTTTAAAGACCGGACATTGACTTTAAAAAATAAAATTGCTATATGAGATGCACCCCCGAAGTATCTGGGGGCATGGAGAAACAAAATGCGACGGAAAACAAAACTCCTGTTGGGAGCAGCTGTCGTCCTGCTCAGCCTCGCCGGCGGCCTCGGCCCGCCACGGCGTGCGCGAGCCATCCCCTTCTCGCCCGGTCGCCCGACGACCAGCACGCCCGCGAAGGAGGCGCCACCCGATGCGACCGTCACCAAGACGGCTCAGCCCGAGGCCAGCAAGGACGAGAACGACACGCTGCCGAACGGCGGCTGTCCGACGATGGACTGATCGGTGACGAACCCGTCTTAAGCACCACTGCCCGAGCGACTTTCGCCCGGGCAGTGGTTTCCCTTTCTTTTTCAGCCACGACACAGGCTGTTTTTTATTTTTTAAATTCAAAACCTTCCATCAAAAAATCAATCACCTTATCCACACTTGACACAACACCTGCACAAAACTACAATTGCATCTGCTTCAACAAAATTTTTCCCTTACTACGCTGCGATAGAGTTGATGTCTCAACCGGGTCGTATTCATAAAACATCTCTCTCCTCCCTTAAAACAATATTTTGTTTTTTGGGTCCGTTTTTAGAATTAGATTCGTTAGCTAATACATGCAGCTCTTCTCGCAGCGTAGCAAGGGAAAAAACACTGGTGGAAATGAGATTCGTCTTGATATATTTTCGAGGCGAATTTTTTATTATGTGATGTAAACAAGTACTAAGCAGATTAAGCAGAGTAGGCAAAGTAAGCAGTGATATATACTTAGATCTGCCTAGTACTTACTCTGCCTACCTTGCTGCACTCTCAATAGTATTCGTTTCTTCTTAGAACTATGGTATAATCACCTTCACTATGCCTCGACGACGCGCGTATAAACAGAGCCTCAGCGAACGGATCAATTTGAATCCGCAACTAAGCCATGGGCTCCTCGCTATTTTACTCCTCATGGTCTCTGGCCTTTCGGCTTTGAGTTTTTTTTCCATGGCCGGGGTAGCCGGGCAATTTATTGACGGCCTTTTGGCCATTACCTTTGGGCAGGTTCGGTATGTTTTTCCAATCATTGTCGGTGTAGTCGCCATTTTACTCATCAAAGATATTGATTACGACTATCAGCCGACACATTTTATTGGTAGTATTTTGTTTTTTTTAAGTTTTAATGGTCTCGTCCACTTAGGAAACCCAACCTACGAACGAGCACTCCTGGGCGAAGGCGGCGGACTTGTTGGACTCGCCCTTTCATACCCCTTAAACACCTACATCGGACACTGGGGGGCACTCTTTATCTTAATCTGCCTACTCCTAGTTTCAATTATTTTTTTATTCAATACTTCGCTTGCCCAAATCATCTCACTGCACAAAAAGGTTTTTCTCGCATTTGGATGGATCGGCCAACAGATCGTCACTTTCTTCGCCTCCTTCAAACGGCCGGCTCAGGTACGTGTCGTTGGGGCCCACGAAACAGCGGCTCCGGAATTCTCTAGCCGTTCACTAGCTCGGGGCGAAGAAGAGGAAGTTTCGGAAACTGAGGAGGAAGAAGACGAAGATGAGCGTGAGGAAGCAGAAGAACGCGAAGCAGCTCTTTTAGCCGAAAAACGGCTAGCGACAAAACGCGATGAACACGATGAAAAGGATACCGGCCCAACAATGCCCATTTATCGACCTCCGGCTCATTACAAAAGCCTACCTTCGTTTGACCTATTATTCACTTCTAAAAGCAAGCCAACTTCGGGCGACATTAAACATAACGCCACCACTATTGCTGACACCTTTAAAAACTTCGGTATCGATGTCGAAATGGGTGAAGTACGTGTTGGACCCACTGTCACTCAATTTTCACTCAAGCCTGCCAAAGGTGTTAAATTGACACGCATTACAGCGCTCAGCAATGATTTATCACTTGCGCTAGCAGCACATCCTTTACGCATTGAGGCCCCTATCCCCGGGCAGTCTTTAGTTGGTATTGAAGTCCCAAACCAAAAAGTAGCCATGGTCAGTTTGCGCGAACTGTTTGAAAGCCAAGAATTTCAAAAACGTGAGCATAACATGCATATTGCGCTCGGCAAAGATGTCTCCGGCAAAGTGTTGCTCGCGGATCTACCACGCATGCCACACCTGCTGATCGCTGGTGCCACAGGCTCCGGAAAAACCGTGGGTATCAACACCATCATTTTAAGCCTGCTGTTCCAAAACACTCCTGCAACTCTGCGCTTCATTATGGTTGACCCGAAGCGCGTGGAACTGACACTGTATAATGGCATTCCTCACTTGTTGACCCCGGTTATTACTGACGCAGCTAAAACAGTCAATGCGCTCAAGTGGACGATTGGTGAAATGGAACGACGCTTTGATGTTTTGTCCAAAGCCGGTAAACGCGACATTCTCTCATATAACAAAAGTACTGCCGAACCAATCCCATACCTGGTCTTTGTCATTGATGAACTTGCTGACCTGATGGCAATGGCAGCCAGCGAAGTTGAGTCCGGCATCATCCGTCTCGCGCAAATGGCACGCGCTGTTGGTATCCACCTTATTGTGGCGACTCAACGCCCCAGCGTCGAGGTTATTACCGGTCTCATGAAAGCAAATATCCCGGGGCGTATGGCCTTCTCAGTTGCCTCGCTCGTTGATTCACGCACCATTCTGGATATGTCTGGGGCTGAAAAACTTTTGGGACGCGGTGATATGCTGCTCTTAACCGCTGATCTCTCGACACCCAAACGCATCCAAGGAGCATATGTTTCAGAAGAAGAAATGAAACGGGTTGTTGATTACCTCAAAGGTGATGAACCACCGGAATACGATGAATCTATTGTCACCAAAGGAAACCATACTGCTGGCGGCGGCACAATGAGCCTGTTTGGCGGTCCAAGTGACGACCAAGACCCCTTGTTTGACGATGCAAAAAAAATTATTTTAGAATCTGGCAAGGCCAGCGCATCACTTTTGCAACGTCGTATGAAAGTTGGGTATGCACGTGCCGCGCGTCTGCTTGACGAACTAGAAGAGGCTGGTATAGTAGGACCATCCGATGGTGCGAAGCCGCGTGAAGTATTTACCGAACATTTACGCAGCGAAGAAGAAATGCCAGAAGAAGAGCAGACTATGGATGCGGGCGGGACAGTGTTTGACGCACCTCCCGAACGACAAGAAGAATCATTATAATTTTCTGCTATGGCTGTATTCTGTTTTAAAAAAATTACTTCTTCTACCGTACGTCTTGGAGGACTTTTTAAAGCCTGCCGTGAAGAAAAGGAGCTTTCCCTAGAAAACACAAGCAGCGCCTGTCGAATACCCCTTAAGTACCTGTCCGCTCTCGAGCACAACTCCTTTAGCAAGCTACCAAGAGCACGAGCGTACCGGCTGGCATATGTTAAAACCTACGCTGAATTCCTTGGTTTATCACCTGACGAGTGCATCGCTCAATTTACCCGGGAAGAGGGGCTTGAAAATACAGCCATGATCCACCCGCTTAAGCGGATGAAATACTTTCCTTTCAGTTCAGTTGGTATTTTCCTGCGTAACAGCGTTGCAGCCTGCCTGGTACTTGTTTTTGCAGGATACCTCAGCTGGCAAATCAAGGGAATTCTTGAGCCGCCTAGCCTCACCGTTTTTTCCCCCGCTGAAGGAGCTGTCATCAACGATCCTTCGACTTTGGTTGAAGGTGTTACCGAAGCTGAATCACAACTCGCTGTTAATGGACAAAGTGTTATCATGAAGAGTGATGGAAAATTCCAGGCTGAACTAAACCTGGTGGCGGGACTTAACACCATCACCATCTCCTCAACCAAAAAGAAGCATGGCAAGACCACAACCATTACGCGGCACGTTATCTTGCGTTTGAATCCATCTAAGGAAGCAGCTGCGGCTACCAAATTATCCCAAGACACATTACCTTATTAATCATTACCGGCTGCCTCAGGCAACCGTGCGAGGGGGTTAACTTTATCTAACGTATGGCAAAGCAAGCAGTAAACCAGGAAATACAGGAAAAACTTAAAGCAGCCGAAAGTGCGATTGAGCAAATCAAAAGCCGTTTTGGGGACGGTGCGATTATGAAATTTGGTGAAGCCAAAGCCATGCAGGTAGACGCTGTGCCCACAGGGGCACTGTCTCTTGATATCGCTCTCGGTGTCAAAGGCGTACCCCGCGGACGCGTGGTTGAAATCTACGGGCCCGAAGCTAGCGGTAAAACTACGCTCGCCCAACACATCGTCGCTGAAGTACAAAAACTTGGTGGCATTGCAGCATATGTTGATGCCGAACATGCGCTTGACCCAGATTATGCCAAAAAAATCGGCGTGCGTGTTGACGAACTTCTGATATCACAACCAGATACTGGTGAACAGGCACTCGAAATCGTCGAAACACTTGTTCGCTCCAACGCCGTAGATGTTGTGGTTATTGACTCAGTTGCAGCACTCGTTCCAAAAGCAGAAATTGAAGGCGAGATGGGCGATCAGCACATGGGCTTACAAGCTCGTCTCATGAGCCAGGCACTTCGCAAGCTTACCGGTATTATTAGCAAATCAAAAACAGTTGTTATCTTTATTAACCAGACCCGCCTTAAAATCGGCATCGTCTTTGGCAACCCCGAAACAACTACTGGTGGTGTTGCTCTTAAGTTTTATTCATCAGTCCGCATTGAAATTCGCCGTGCTGCCCAAATCAAACAAGGTGATAAAATAATTGGCAACCGTGTAAAAGTAAAAATCGTTAAAAATAAAGTTGCTGCTCCGTTCCGCACTACTGAGTTTGACATCATGTATAACGAAGGTATTTCGGTCTCCGGCGATGTGCTCGATACGGCAGTAACGTATAAAGTAATCGATAAAAAAGGCAACTCGTATAATTATAAAGAAGAAAAACTAGGTGTCGGTCGCGAAACAGCCAAAAAATACCTGCGCGATAATCCGAAACTCCTGAAAGCAATCCGCGCCGAAGTCATCGAGGCAGCAGACCGCGGAGATGCACCCGACGAAGAAGCAGGAAACCCAGACGAAGGCTCTTCGAACGAAGAAGTCCCGCCGCAAGAATAATTACCTCGCTATATACATGAATGACCGGTCGCCCTTGGCGACCGGTTTTAGTATGTTGGTTTGTCTTTTTTTATAAAATGCGGTACAGTTTACAGGTTACTTTTTAGAAATATTTTGTATGACTACCCACAACACTGAACAGAATAAAGTATTTAAGAGCCTCGGCATTGGCCTAGGCGTTTTGGCGTTACTTGCACTGTGTGTATACGGCCTCATGCGCCTTGGCGCGAGCAGTAACCCAGGGGCAGGCGGCGGCGACGCCCCAGCTGTAACGAGTCAGGATTGGACGCGCGGCAACCAGTATGCCAAAAATGTTTTAATTGAGTATAGCGACCTCCAGTGTCCAGCCTGTGCTGCTTACGAACCATTAATCCGCCAAGTCACGCAGGATCTGGACAGCCAAGTACTATTTGTCTACCGCCACTTTCCTTTGGAACAACATAAAAATGCCATGTTAGCAGCCCAGGCCACGGAAGCAGCAGGCAAACAGGGTAAATTTTGGGAAATGCACGACCTGTTGTTTGAACGACAAAAATCTTGGGAAAACGTAGGTGACGCTGCTACGAGCTTTAAAGCTTATGCCAAAGAATTAGGGCTTGATGAAACCGCATTTGCGAATGACTTAACCAGCGATGAAGTTAAGAAGTTGGTTGAGGAAGATGTTGATGGTGGCATTCGCGCCGGAGTTAACGCCACACCGAGCTTTTATTTGAACGGTAAAAAAATCGCTAACCCTGCCAGCTACGCTGAGCTGAAAGAACTCTTAGCAAGCGGCTCTTAACTTGGTATGCAAAAAAAAATTCTTCCGTACCTCCTCATGATTTTAAGCCTGGCTGGTTTTCTTGATTCTACCTATCTGACACTAGAACACTACGCGAACCGGATCCCGCCCTGTACCATCGTGCACGGCTGTGAACAAGTATTAACGAGTAAATACGCCTCGTTCCACAGCGTACCAACAGCTCTTTTTGGCGCCGCGTATTATGTTTTTGTGTTTCTCACCACTATTGTTTGCCTCTCCTTAGAAAATAAGCGCCTGCTACGGATACTTGGTTATTTCACCATAACCGGGTTTCTGGCTTCACTCTGGTTTGTTTACTTGCAGGCGTTCGTTATCCGCAGTTACTGCCAATTTTGTTTGCTTTCAGCGCTGACATCAACCCTCATATTTATTACCGGCATAGCAATCGTACGCCAACTTCGTTTATCACCTCCATTTAAACCACTCCCTGAGGAAGAGAAGCTGTAGACAGTACTAATTATATATTCACGTAAGAGGTATAAAAATCTCCGTATGTCGGGGATTTTTATATAGCTAGAGAATTGCCGTTCAACGGCACACGTGAGGGATGAGTCCCAACCTCAGAATCACAAATTTTGAGCTTAAATTGACGCTAGTGACCTGCCCTGTTACTATATGCACATATGATCGACCCTCGTTTTCTCACCATCCAAAAAAATGAACACACAGAGTATTGTATTTATAAAAAAATCTTAAAAATCGTTAAAAACCCCGCTGACCGTAAGATCATTGAACGCATGGTTGCCCAAGAAAAAGCACATTATGAACTTTGGAAGGAAATTACCGGCCGCGGCATTGCTCCATCGTATAGCAAAGTGCAGTTCTACTACTGGGTAACCCGTATTTTCGGCCTCAGCTTTGGACTCAAACTCATGGAAAAGGGTGAAAAGCTAGTAATTAACCTATACACCGAACTTAAAGATGTGCACCCGCGTATCGCGCATATCATAAAAGAAGAGCAGGAGCACGAGGAACAGATTCTAAAACTCATCAATAACCGCATTTTAACTTATGTGAGCGCGATTGTCCTTGGCCTGAATGATGCCCTGATTGAACTTACCGGGGCACTCGCTGGCTTTACGTTGGCCCTCCAAAATACCCGACTGATCGCGGTTACCGGCCTTATTACCGGAATTGCCGCTTCCATGTCTATGGCTGCCTCGTCATACCTCTCGACCAAAGAAGAAGGTACTAAAAATCCTTTTTTTGCCGCATTAGCTACAGGCAGCGCCTACGCAATGGCGGTCATCATTCTTATCACTCCTTATTTTTTGTTCAAGAATGCTTTTGTTGCCCTTGCCGTCACACTGGCAAGCGCCTTGGTCATCATTCTTATATTCAATTTCTATGCCGCGATCTCCAAAGGCATGTCGTTTAAAAAACGCTTCTTGGAGATGGCTGGACTAAGCCTTGGCTTAGCGCTCGTTAACTTTGGAATCGGCTTTTTGATTAAACGATACCTCAATCTCGACATCTAATGTTCTTGACAGAGAACTTAAGACCCGAGTAAGCTAAAAGGGTTGTAATTTATTATCGAAAAAAACCTATGAACGAACCAATTGTAAACAACAAACTTCCGGTTGTTGGTCGCCCCGTCGCTGATCTTAACTTTCAAGTCTTCCACGAAGGACAAGCTAAACAAATGAGCCTTGACGACTACCGGGGCAAGTGGCTCGTGCTCTTTTTTTATCCAGCTGATTTTACCTTTGTTTGCCCCACGGAGCTTGAGGATGTAGCGGATCATTATGAAGAGTTCCAAAAAATGAATGTTGAGGTTGTGAGCGTGAGCACTGATACACACTTTGTGCATAAAGCCTGGCATGATAATTCGCCAGCCATCAAAAAAATAAAGTTTCCCATGGCCGCCGATCCAACTGGCCAGCTGTGCCGGGAATTTGGCACCTATATTACCGAGGGGGGCGACGCGGGCTTGTCTTTGCGCGGCACGTTTATTATTGACCCTGAAGGTGTTTTGAAGGCTTTTGAGGTTAACGACAACAGTATCGGCCGAAATGCAGACGAGCTTCTCCGCAAACTCCAGGCTGCCCAGTACGTACGCGAACATGGTGGAGAAGTATGCCCTGCAAAATGGAAACCGGGTAATGCGACACTCACACCGGGATTGGATTTAGTCGGTAAGATCTAACTCATTATACTATGTACCAAGCAAAAAACTATGACGCACTTATGGGAACCGAGGGTTTCAGCGAGAAACTATTGACCACCCATTTTACCCTCTACCAAGGTTACGTTACTAACACCAACAAACTCGCCGATCAACTCCGCACTCTTCTTGACAGCGACATGACGACGAGCCCAGAGTATGCCGAACTGACCCGCCGCTTTGGCTGGGAATTCAATGGCATGCGTTTGCACGAATATTATTTCGAGAACATGAAGAACGGCGGGTCACAGCTCGCCAGCGGCTCGCCCTTGCACACCGCGCTCACTCAACAATTTGGCACCTTTGAAAACTGGCAAAAAGATTTTGTTGCTACCGGTGCCCTCCGCGGTATTGGCTGGGCCATTTTGTACTACGACCCATTGGCTGATCGTTACTTTAACTGCTGGGTCAACGAACATGACACAGGGCATTTGGCAGGCTGCGTTCCACTGCTCGTCATGGACGTTTTTGAACATGCTTTTATCATTGACTACGGAACGAAGCGTACGGACTATATCCAAAATTTTATTAAAGCAATTGACTGGAATAAAATCGACGGACGCAGAACCATACTCACCCCATCACGCACGCTCTAAAAATAAAAAGGCCGGATGTTTTCCGGTCTTTTTTTATTGTAAAATTTTATGATAAGGATCTGCCAGGCGTACTGCTCGAACAGTGCGCCTGGCTTATTCACCAAGGCAGAAGCAATGCTTTTTAGGGCGCTCGAAAACACCGTTAAAGCAACAGGCCCGTATCCTTGATGACCGAAATAAACGAGGGCGGCCGGGAAAGCATTCTGACCTCAGCCAACTCAAAAGCCCGACAACCTTCGCGCAAGAGCTCGATTACCGGCATCTTTCCCTGACACAGCGCCTCATGCCTACCGTCAAAGTACCAGAGTTCTACAAACACGGGAAGTTCGCCAAGCTCGGGATAATCAGCGGTCAACTGAGCGAGCCCACGGAGGATGCGCTCAATAATCTCGGGCGGAAAGTAGGCTGAGAGCGCGTACACCACATGCCCCGACCCGACCCGAGTCTCGACCCAGGCCAGAAACCGCTTGCCCCCACCCTTCTCAATGATTGCCAGTTGCTGCGGGTACAACGCTACCCCTGGCACGAGCGGCCAAATTTCGGGTTGCGCCGTAGCTGGCAAATTTTGTCCGCGGTAAACAGCCAGACGGCCTGGCGTAACCGATGAGGCGGCGGGCAAGCATAGAACCGGTAGCCCCCAAACAATCTTCTCTCCCATACAGTCTCCTTGGATGAATCACAATTCATCCAATCTATTTCGATACTACAAACTATAGCATACTCGGTTATAAAAATCTGCACACTATATGTAAAATTGTTGTTTGGAATAATTTTATTAGAGCTTAGAGAGCGGATAAAATAACTCGGCACTTACGTAAGGGTTCGATGTTTTACGTGCCCACTACAACAACTTCAATTTTTTGAGGCTACTTGCTTTACTTACGCAATACTCCATGAGACAATAAGTTGAATATTTTTACTCTATGTTTTTTACTCTCGAACATTTTTACACTCAAGCCGAAGAACGACTCAATTCTTTTAACGACTTTATTAAAAGTAACGCTATTGAAGAAAAAATTTTTCCCGACCACTTTGGCTACCGATGCTCAACCAATGAAGAATTTATAAACCTACGCGCTTTTTTTGAATTTGAAGCGTCTTTTGTGTACCAGTCGATTATTGCTAAGCGGCGCATTGCCCTTATTAAACTAAAAATACCTCTTGCAACATTAGCAGGCCCACTTATGTACCTTGAACTTTCTGACCAAAAATTAGACGGTTCACAAAAAAGCGGCTTTGATCATGTTGAATTTTTTTCCCGAACCAAAGATATCCAAACCCTGTTAACACTTTTTGAAAGCAAAAAATATCTATTTACCAAAATAGAACGGCCGCACCATATAACATTTGACTGCCGATTGGCAGACGGACTCGTAGTACGGATTGAAGAGGAGGCCTTAATCCAAAAAATTGTTACCAAAGAAATTTGCCCTTGAACTTCAGTTGCAGCCGGCACAAAAATTGAGAGTCGCTATTCTTTGGACTCGCTCTTCGCACCTTCCCAACCAATCATGGCCAGCTTACGCTCCCTCCCCCAGCGATAGTTACCGATACGTCCCGTATTTTTAATAACCCTGTGGCACGGTATCAAGAAAGCTACCGGGTTGTCCCCAATCGCCGTACCAACCGCCCGCTGAGCAGTTGGTTTTTTAATTTTTGCGGCAATAGCCCCATATGAACTGAGGCGCCCTTCGGGGATAGTCAGGAGCGCTTCCCATACTTTTAGCTGGAATGGCGTGCCTTTAAGGTGGAGTTTAAACGGCTTCACTCCAGTATTCTTTTTTTGGTTTAAAAAATCAGCCACGTGCTGGTGAAATAAATTCTTTTTAAGGACAATCGTGGCGGCCGGCCACAGATTTTTCAATTCAGCACAAGCGGTTTGAGACGAGCCATCATAAAAAATGATATTACAAATACCCTTTGGGGTCGACGCCACTAAATAGTGCCCAAATAAAGAATCGAACAATGCATACTCTACTACCAAACCTTTTCCGCCAGTTTTAAATTCCCCCGGTGTGACGCCTTCAATCGTCACAAAAAGATCATGCAGTCTTCCACCACTTGAAAGACCGGTATCTACAACAGTTTTCAGGGTGGAAATACCAGGAGAACGCAGCAATTCTTTTGCCCGAGATACGGATAAATACTGACCAAACTTTTTAGGGCTCACCCCAGCCCACAGTGTAAACAAACGTTGCAAGTGAAACGGACTCAGCTTAACATGCTGCGCGACAGCTTCCAAGCTTACCTGCTCTGGAAACCGGGCTTCAATGAACCCGAGGGCTTGAGCGATCGTCGTATAGTGCTTATTCATAGTTTATTTATTTGTACGACCCTATCTTACCCGAGAAGACCACAAACTGCCAACCCGGATCTTGCTCAACAAAAACAACCTTCTAAAGAAGGTTGTTTTTGAATCTGCGGGCCACCTGAAAAGGGCCCGCCACACGCTTTTCTCTTGGTGGAGAAAAGGTTACGGAGAACATTTTTTTGCTTCGATGGCCTGCTGCCACTTGTACGGCAACGCTTCAGGAACCCACTTCCACCAACCATAACTCACACGGCTAAAGAGCACACCCTGGAGCTTGTGCAGAACAGTACTGAGCGCATTGGGTGAAACAAAACCCAACGCCCGGTAACGTGTCCGGCACTGCGGCTGGAACGACTGGCCATAGGTCTCCCAAAAAAGCGGAAACAAACGGTTTAGTGTCCTGTACCGCACTCCTGGTATTGTTTCACCAATACCGAGCAGCACGACAGGCATCTGCGTTGCACCACTCTTTTGTACGACTGGGGGCAGGCTGGGCTGGGGTTCAAAAGTTTCAAGCGCCGCTTCTTCTTTGAGCGGTACGCCCGAATCCTTTATTGTTTGGAGGTTTGCCGCCACATTCTTAAGGAGCTCTTTGCGCAAACGACTGATCCATGACCGGCTGAGCCCCATCTGCTGTCCAGCTTCTTGTCCGGTCAGGCCTTGGACAAAAAGCAGCTGGTACAGCTGTTGCTGTTGGACGGGCAAGCCGGCAATGGCTTGCCTGATTGTTTTTTGCTCGTGCGCCCGGAGCAACGCCTGTTCTGGGTTATCCCGGTAGATATCCGGCTCTTCTTGCAACGATTCAGCACCGACAAACTGTGGGAAATTGCCCCGCTGGCCATCAACTGTACGGCGCCACCTTACCAGGTCAAAGTTGCCGACACAGTCCCGGACAGCGCCCTGGACACGTGGCGTAACGTAGGTCGTGAGCCTGGTTCCCCGAGCCTCATCATAACGCCGCCCAGCATACACCAGACCAATCAACCCCTCCTGTACCAGGTCTTCGCGATTGGCCGGATTAATGTAGAGCGCGTTCGCGGTACGTCGCGCGATGTTAGCCGCATACCGAATGGTTTCAGGTGAATCGTATGCTTCACCATCAAACCGCGTCATACGCTTTCGCGCGGACACTGCTTTGGTATCCACTGTGTGTTACCTCAAAAAGTGGTTTTGTTTCGGGCTTGCTTTTAAACAAGTCGCGATGCTTTTATATACCAGAATTTTTTTGTCAGGTCAAGCCTTTCCTTTTCCTTAACAAAATTTTTTAGTAGCGTGGGCATGTGGTATACTACCAACCTAACCTTAGAATGTTTAATGAATACGCTATGAAACTCAAAATCATTTTAGCCACAACCTTCTTTTCTCTCGTAAGCCTGACTTTTTTAGCTTCTGGCGTACAGGCTGTAACAACTCCGACTTTAAACGTGATACCGACAACCGGTGACGCCGTCCAAGTAACCGCTACCGCTGACGCGAACAGTTCGCTCCAATTATCTTTTTTACCACCTGGCGCACTGCAAGTGACGAGCCTCTCCTTTGGCACAACAGATGCAAACGGACGTTTGGCTACGACCATTAGCAGTGGTGGATATGGAATACCAGCAGGTTCACCCGTCTATGTCAGTAGCAATGGCCTTACCAGCGCCACGCTGATCTGGCCAACATATACTAGCGCCCTAACCCTCTCACCAAGCACCGTACAAGTTGCTACCGGGCAAACAGTAACAGTAAGCGGCTCGAGTGCTTTGAGCTTAGTCGCAAACTCGAACCCAACAGGTATTGGTGCCAGCATTACAAGTGGCCAGCTCCGAATTACCGGTCTTACTAACGGCGCGGGAAATGTAATTGTCTGTAGCGCGAACGTGGGCTGCGCAACCCTTCTCGTAACTGTCGGCAGTCAAAACCAGTCGTCGGTTTCGCTCAGTCAAACTAGTGTCTCGCTCAGCAGCAGGCAAACTCAAGAGGTTCGGATCTTTGGACCATCCGGTGGTTTTACAGTCAGTTCAAATTCAAACCCAAGCGCAGTCACCCCAAGCATCAGCGGCCTTAGCAGCAGCCTTATTTTATATGGTAATGATACGGTTGGCACAGCGACCATTGTCGTGTGCTCCATCGCTTCAACTTCAAATTGCGCCACCCTTACAGTAACGGTTTCTGGAACTACCACAAATTCCCTTACTTTCAGCAGTAACAACCTAGCGCTTACTCCCGGCCAAACCCAATTTACAACAGTTACCGGCGGACCGGATAACAACTATTATATTTCCGGCAACTCAAACGCAGCAACGGTACAGCCGAGTATTTCAGGAAATACTATCACCTTAGTTGGTGGTACAGCTAGCGGCACAGCCGTCATAACGGTGTGCTCAGCAAGCGTCAATGCTACATGTAGCAATCTCTATACCACAACAAACCCGACCGGATCAAATACTTCAGGGTCACTGCTCAGCTTTAGTCAAAACGTGGTTTCAGTGGCAACTGGCCAGACCGCTACCGTCACGGTCAGTGGCGGCACGGGGACGGGCTACGTCATCTCCTCCAACACCAACTCGAGTGTTATTACCGCCAACAGCAGTTCGGGCAGTAATACAATCACTCTCTACGCTAACGCCACAAGCGGCTCATCGATCATTACCATTTGCGCCACCGCTCCGGCCACGGCCTGCGGAAGTATTTATGTAACAGCGACTGCCACACAAGTACCACTTTCATTTAGCCAAAATAATCTTGTCCTTAAGCCAGGACAAGGGATCAATTTAATCGTGTCCGGTGGGCAACCTGGCGTGAATTACCTTATTTCTTCTAACAGCAGCCCAAGCGTCGTTTCGGCTACTATCGGGAGCGGTAATGCGGTCATCGCCCTTAAGGGCGGAGCATCGCTCGGCTCGGCGGTAATCACGGTTTGCACATCAAATGACAGCACGAATTGCGGCTCGCTCTACGTCAGTAATGCAAACCCGGTAAGCACCTCCCCCATCACCCCCACAAACCCTGCACCAACCACTCCAGCCCCCACAACACCGGTCGTGTCCAGCTTTAAGTTTACCAAGTTCCTTGCGATCGGATCAGTTGGCACTGAAGTACGTGAACTACAAAAATTACTTGTTAAAGAAGGGTTATTGAAAGTATCGCCAACTGGAAATTTTGGCTCACTGACCCAAGCAGCCGTTAAAGCCTTTCAGAAAAAGTATAAAATTCAGACTGTTGGATACGTTGGCCCTGCTACCCGAGTGCAATTGAACTTGGTAGCGTCCCAGCGATAAATTTAATACCCGTCCGTATTTTATAATAAAAACCACCAGCGATGAGCTGGTGGTTTTTATTATGAGCGGGTGAGGGGAGTCGAACCCCTGTCACCAGTTTGGAAAACTGGGATAATAGCCGTTATATGACACCCGCACTGTTCGCACTTTTGTCGCATTTACAGTATAATAAATCTATTAAAAATGTCAATTCCTCCATGATCGAAATT